>NZ_CP017006.1:1344158-2016237 GCF_001719125.1 Sulfolobus sp. A20 | reverse complement strand
CAGAGATCCCGTAGAAATTAACTTTGTTCCAACTATTTCCATTTAAACTTCTCTTGATTTCTTCTAGTACTTTATTCACATCAAAGGAAGAAGCTAAATCTAATTCATGACTTCCCGCACTATGAAAAACCATAACGTTTTTACCTAAAGTTTTCTCAGCATCATATACGAATCTCGAACTTCCAATATCTCCAAAGATACCAAAGTGTATTTGGGGTAGTACAAATAGTATATCGTCCAACTTATAAAGTAAAATATTGAGAGTAGTTTTTACTGAAATTAAACTAAGAAAGTTTTCTAAAGGAGCCTTATTTTTTTCAGTAATAGCTCTTATAAATGGCACAGCCACTTGTGTAGACTTGAAACCAAGAATCTTAACACCTTTTTTATTTACAGTATATATATAAAGATGAAATATTAATGATATTATAATTATATATATTATATAAGGCAATATATATTTGAGATAAAATATGATAGGAACAAACGATAATAAAGCTGATAACGTTATAGATAAGGACTCCCTATAACTACCTAAAAGTATATATGCCAATAAAGGCATGAAGAAGCCAAATGCAAATATGGGGGAGACAGGCAGAAACGATAATACTATATAAGGAATTCCAGTTAAATCCGTGATAAATAGGCCTAGTTTATAACGTTCTCTAAATAACGCAATCAACAAAACGGAATATAATAAAAATGAGTAAAGATAATCAAATGATATTTGTAAACTTCTAATCAGTAAAATAATATACTCAAAGGAAGTTAGCGTTAAGAATATTTTTATATTTGGCAGACCTTTGATATAAGCGTAGTATTTGCGAGTGAGGCTTTCTGTATCCATGACTCTCATAAAGTATTTTGAGGTGAAATAAAATAGTTTCGCAAATCGATAGTAAAAAATTAGGCGTAGATAAAGTCATTTTAAACTCTTTAGATTATTGTAACTTATATGTTATAGAAAAAGGAGAAAAAATTTTATTACTGTATTTATTTGATAGGGGAGATTATATATATTTTAAGATAATGCCTCCAGTTATAGGTAAATGGGAAAATTGTGAAAACGCAATATATACTGGTATCGGTCTCTTCGGTTTTGTGAAAAAAGGAGAAGATTTAGAGGATAAGATAAAAGAAAAGATAGAGGTGTTAGAGTCCATTGGCATTAGTTAACGATTACGAACTTATAATAAGCGACATTGATGGAGTCGTAGTGAGGGAAGGCGAACCAATATGGGAAAACATAAAGGCTTTACGACAACTTAAAGATAAGGGAATCAGCATAATTTTTGTAACCAACAATTCAGGGTTTAGCAGAGTATTATTGTCTAGGCAATTATCATATTTAGGACTAAACGTAACACCGAATGAAATAGTTACTAGTGGATTAGCCGCTGCAATTTATATGAAAGAAAAGCTAAAAAATATAAAGAGAGTATTCCCAGTTGGAGAAGAAGGATTAACTGAAGAGCTTAAAATTCATGGCTTCACGATACTCAACAGTGCTGAGGCTGAGGAAAACATACCAGATGCTGTAGTATTAGGTTTAGATAGATTAGCTACTTACGATAAACTTTCACTAGCAATGAGGTGTATAAGTAAAGGGTCTAAGTTTATTGTAACTAATATGGATAGACTTTGGCCTGCTAAAGATGGCTTAAAGTTAGGAGCTGGATCATTAGCTAGTGCGATTATCTACGCCTTGAAGAGAGACCCTGATTTCATAGCCGGTAAACCAAATCCATGGATTATTGAAATTGCGATGAAATTCTCAAACATCAAGCAGCTGTCGAAGGTTTTGGTAGTAGGAGATCAATTGGAGACGGATATACAAATGGGAAATAACATAGGTGCTGATACTGTGTTAGTTCTTACTGGTATATCGACACGCAAGGATGCTGAAAACGGAAACATAAAACCTAAATACGTTGTTAATAATTTGTTAGAGTTAGTACAATAATGTGTTAATATCCTGTTATATCAATTTTTGAAAGTTTTCACGTTTATAATTTTATCATAGGTATGTAATTTAAGTTATAAACGAAAGGAGAGCTCGCCCTTTAGGACGGAAATTACAAAGCATATTAATTCACATAATTAAGAGGGTTTTAAGAGATCGTCAATAAGTTTTAGGAATAAGTTATATTTGATACAATACCGTAGAATACAGTATTGGATTGAGAGACAAAGAAACATGATCTTAGAGTTGTTTATGTTGACCCTAGTTTCTCATCTACCTATTATCCAAAACATGGTAATGAGATGAAGAGGTTGGTTATAGATACTTTCGTTGCGTTAATTGCAGTTATGAAAATGATACGGAAGTTATTTCAATAGTGAATTTGTATTGTTCTCTGAGTCTCTCTTGACTGCCCCTCATACGAGAGTGGACTAGGGGATCCCTCTAAGGGGAAGAAGTCAGATCGGTAAAGCTAGAAAACAAGATTCTTGTTTAAACAAGGTTTTTGAAATCTCAATCTTTATATAAGTTTAAGTTAAAATATAGTTGAAAGAATACTTAAAAACTAGATGATGAATATAATGACATATGGAGAAAATCGAATATGACGCAGTTGTAATTGGAGGTGGATTAGCGGGGCTAATGAGTGCACATGAGATAGCTTCAGCGGGTTACAAAGTTGCCGTAATATCTAAGGTTTTTCCTACCAGGTCACACTCCGCTGCTGCAGAAGGAGGTATAGCTGCATACATTCCAGGAAATTCTGATCCAAACGATAACCCAGATTATATGACTTACGATACTGTTAAAGGAGGAGACTATTTAGTAGACCAAGACGCGGCAGAACTACTTTCAAATAAATCTGGAGAAATTGCAATGTTACTTGAAAGATGGGGTGCACTATTCAATAGACAACCAGATGGAAGAATTGCAGTCAGATATTTCGGAGGACAAACGTATCCTAGAACAAGATTCGTAGGAGATAAAACTGGTATGGCACTGTTGCACACATTATTTGAAAGAGTATCTGGCTTATCAGTAGATTTTTACAACGAATGGTTTGCTTTAGATCTAGTTACAGATAATAAAAGAGTTGTAGGTTTAGTTGCGATGCCAATGAAGACTATGACACCGTATTTCTTCAAAACCAAAGCAGTTGTTATAGCATCTGGAGGTATGGGAATGCTTTATAGACATACTACAAACAGTTACATTAATACCGGAGATGGATTTGGAATTGCATTGAGAGCTGGAGCTGCCTTAAAAGATCCAGAGTTTGTCCAGTTTCATCCCACAGCGTTATACCCATCTGATATTTTGATTAGTGAAGCTGCTAGAGGTGAAGGAGCGATTTTAAAGAATATAAAAGGAGAGAGGTTTATGGCTAAATATGCTCCGAAGAAATTGGACTTAGCTCCGAGAGATATTGTGTCCAGATCTATAATAACAGAAATAAGGGAAGGTAGAGGATATCCGGGGGGATATGTAGGATTAGATTTGACTCACCTTGGTGAGGAATATATAAAAGAGAGATTGGCATTGGCTTATGAAGCAGCTAAGAACTTCGCTGGAGTTGATGCAATTAATGAGCCCATACCGGTCAGACCAGCCCAGCATTATTATATGGGAGGTATAGATGTAGATATTAAGGGAAGAAACCCTGATCTCATAGGATTATATTCAGCTGGAGAAGCGGCTTGCGTATCCGTACACGGAGCAAACCGATTAGGATCTAACTCTTTATTAGATACATTGGTCTTTGGTCAAGAGACTGGAAGAACTGTTGTTGAGTTCTTAAGAAGTAACCCCAATACACCAACTTCCAACTACGAGAAGGAGGCTGAGAAGGTAGTCGATGATGCTTATAAGTTCGTAAAGAGCGAAAGTGGAGTTCATTTTGGTGAAATATTAGAGAAGTTGAGAGATGTAATGTGGGATAACGTAGGAATATTTAGAGATGAGGGAGGTTTATTAAATGCAATGTCCGAGATAAATAATTTAAGGGATATGGTAAGCAAAATGTACGTTACAGATAAGAGTAAAGTTTACAATACTGAGTTCTTTAACGCTCTTGAGCTAAGAAATATGTTAGATCTAGCTATAGTAATTGCTAAATCAGCTTTAGATAGAAAAGAGTCTAGGGGAGCCCATTATAGGACTGATTATCCAGAAAGAGATGATAATAATTGGCTGAAGCATACAATAGCTTACTTAAGGGGTAATACAGTAGAGATTACGTATAAGCCGGTTAAAATGACAAGATGGAAGCCTGAACCTAGGGTGTACTAAATGTCACAGAACCTCCAAGAACAAGAAGTAGTATTTAAAGTAAAAAGGTTTAGTCCAGAGAAAGGAGATTGGTGGAGTGAGTATAAAATAAAGGTTGACAGGTTTACACAATTTACAGAAGCACTAAGAAGAATAAAGAGTGAGCAAGACTCAACTCTATCATATAGAGCATCATGTCACATGGCTGTATGCGGAAGCTGTGGAATGAAGATAAATGGAGAACCCAGATTAGCATGTAAAACTTTAGTCCTAGATATTGTTAAGAAATACAATAATAACGTAATAACTATAGAGCCAATGGATTACTTTAAACCAATTAAAGATCTAGTTGTTGATTGGGATGAATTTTATGATAGGATGTTTAAGGTAAAACCTAGATTATATCCATCAAAAGAAGTGCTAGAGGAAAAAGCTGAGCATAGATTAAAGCCTGAAGATCAGAAAGAATTGTGGAAATTCGCACAATGTATATGGTGTGGACTTTGCGTATCGGCATGCCCTGCAGTGAGAATTGATTCGGAATTCTTAGGTCCTGCAGCTCACGCTAAAGGTTACAGGTTCTTAGCAGACCCAAGAGATACTATAACCGATGAAAGGATGAAAATACTAATTGATAGTTCATGGCGTTGTACTTACTGTTACCAATGCTTCAATGTATGTCCAAGAGATATTGAGCCAGTAACAGCTATTAAAAAGACTAGAAGCTTTACTAAGAATTACTCTGATAAGTCTGAAGTGGCTAAAAGAGGAGAAAAACACGTAGAAGCTATTTATGATTCTATAAAACAAACTGGCAAATTGCTTGAAGGAATGGTTTACTTGAAGACATATGGACTGATCCAGTCGCTAACAGATTTAATTTATATGTCTAAAACCGGAAAGCTTAAATATGCGCTAGTGCAAGAAAAGAATGTTCAAAATATAAATGAAATCAAAAAGATTTTAGGTGGTGAGAAAAAATGAAAATAGCCTATTATCCAGGTTGTGCGACACATGGCTTATCTAAAGACGTAGATGTAGCTACTAAAAAGGTTGCAGAGATTTTGGGCATAGAATTAATCGAAGTACCTGATTGGAACTGTTGTGGAGGAGGTTTCCTCGATGAATATGACGAAATAGGGCATGCTGCATTAAACTTGAGAAACCTATCACAAGTAGAGAAGATAGGTTTAGATAAGATGACAACACCATGTAGTGTTTGCTTACACAGCCATAGACTAGCAACTTACAAATATAATGAGGATAAGGACTTAAGAAGAAAAGTGGATAATAGACTTCAAGGGACTTCAGTTAAATATGATGGCAAAGTTAGTGCTGAGCATATAGTTTGGGTCTTATTAAGAGATGTTGGAATAGAAAATATTAAAAAGCATATCAAGAAGCCATTAACTGGGCTTAAAGTGGGTACATATTACGGTTGCCAAATGCTTAGACCAGAGCAAATTATGGGATTTGAGAACGCTTATAATCCTCATAGTTTATCAGATCTGGTTTCAGTTACTGGTGCAACTCCAGTCACATTCCCTATGATGACAGCTTGTTGCGGATTTCCACTTATGGGGAGTAATCCAAAAGGCGGGTTAAAACTAGCTTATAATGTGCTAAATAGTGCGAAAAGTGGTGGCGCTGATCTCATAATACATCCTTGCTCATTATGTCACCTACAATTAGACTCTCTTCAATTGAAGGTAAAGGCTGAGTTTAACGTAAATTGGATGATGCCTGCCATTTATGTAACACAGTTATTAGGACTAGCGTTTGGCTTAAGTCCAGACGAGTTAGGAATTGGAAATATCGCTAAGGAAGTATTAAGAAGCAAGGGGATAATATGATGAAGGATGAGATAAAAAAGGTTATTGAGAGTTCAGGAGGAAAAATGGATAATTGGATCCCAGTATCTGAGAGGCCCGGTAGAGAACCTTTCGCAAATGAAGCTAACTATTCTTTTAACGACTTATTCTGGGGGAAGATACATTTAAGAAATGATGGAGACCTATATGTATTAATAATTTCTAAAATTGTTTTTAACTGGAAAGACAGAAGGAAAGATCTTAAGTTAAACGGAGAAATAGTTGATGCGGCAGGAGGATTAATGTGGCTAAGAGAATATAATGTAGATGGATTAAAGAGCGATATGGATTACATAAAAAATTATCTTAATAGTTTGAAACAACAACAGAAAACTTCATAAATTTTTATTCAAAGATTTAAGTACGGCCATACTCAACAGACGCCCGCGAGTCACGTGGGAGGATGAAGTTGAGGCCTCCTTATTTATTAGGCCTCAACTATTTTAATTAGATCATTATGATCTAACTTGTACACAACAAGGTATTCGTCTGAAACCCTCTTCAGATCTGCATTATCTCCTCTGATCATAACACTAATTAACTGGGAGTTAGCTTCCTTTAACGATCTTCTAACTGTAGTTTCAGCTATTTTATCCTCTCCATCTGTTAATAGGATTATTTCGCTTACTCCTTTTACATGACCTTCTTTTATGTCTTCACAAGCAGATATCACAGATCTGCTAATATCTGTTCCTCCCCCTCCTCTTATCTTTCCTATGTATTCTATCATTTTTATGACATCCTTACTTTTAGCATTCTTCTGAACTTTTATTAAGGGATAAGGTATATTATCGAAGAATCTTAAGTAGAAGTCCCTATTTTCCCTCCTCGCTCTGCTATATAACGCTAAAGCTACCGCCTTTGCCCATAAGATCTTTTCTCCGTCCATACTGCCAGATTTATCAAGTAACAAGTAGATTGGTCCCAAAGTCTCCTTGATCTGTTTTTGATATAATAGTAATTGCCCTTCAGCTAATTTTAGGTAAAATAATACATCAGGGAGTGCTAATTCAGAATATACTACTCTTTCAATATCACTACCTTCTTCATATCCGTAAAGTTCTCCTTTCGAGAACCTAGTAGTTCTCCTCTTAGTTATACTTCCCAATTTTGGAATTCCGCTTAAAAACTCCAGTATTTTCTTAACTTCAGTGTTTCTAGCTAATCTTAAAACCTCATGAATCTCACCTTCAAAAGTCAATACACTACCAGTTCCAGCTCCGTTCCCGCCAACTATTTTTTGTAAATCCCTCACTGATTCAGCATCTTCCATGGCTTTCGATAAGGCTTTCTCATGAGCTTGTTTCATAACTTTTTCCATTGTCTGCTGTTTAACGTTCTTTTGCTCTTTACCTTCTTTAGGAGAACCACCCTTCATAATACCGTTTAAAATCTCCTCAGCTGCCTCTCTTTCCTCCATTGATTGTGAGGTCTTCCTAATTCTTTCTAATTCTTCTATCAAGTTTTGTACATAACTCACTGTTAATGCTAAACTAACTGCAGAGTTTACTATAGAATACTCCCTGTTCTTCAACACAATATCTGATGACAACGTAGAATCTACTAAAGAGTACATTAACTCTTGATCTTTTCTTACATCGCTTTTACTCTTAGTCATAGGTAAGGGTAAATAATGTACATAATACATATCAATTAGAAAATTCTCTTTCAACTGTATATCTCTTCCTAACAATTTCTTTAATGTATATGAAATCCTTTCCCCTCTATATTTAACAAGGGGATCTCTATAATCTATTCCTCTTAGTACTCCATCATCTTCACTCATGGGTATATCCCCAACTTTCTCGCAACTTTTTCTATTAATCTGTCTATCTCACTCAAAACTTCTTTAGAAAATTCCTCTACTTTTTCATCACCACTTTCTTTGCCCAGCTGTATAATCCTATCTCTTGTAGCCCTTAGGCTTCTTATCAATTCTATTAATCTAGGATCTGATTCGTTAGCAGCATCTACATATTTTGATGCCTCCTTGATATTGTTATATATTTCATTCAATTCTTTCATATACTTTATAGGTGTCTTTAGTTCCTCAGATAATAGAGCAGAAACTTTTTCAAAGTCATCTATTTCTCTTGGTGCTATATATTTCAATACTATGAGATCTTCTTCCGATGCTTTTAATCTTCCATTTAATATCGCATGGGCTGAAACTATCTTCAGCACTTTACCTTTTCTTCTATCAGTTAAATGAATGCCTTTTTCTTCTAACATTGCATATAATTTAAGGAGCTTATTCTTTACGCCAGATAAATCTACTTGCTGAAGATACGAATATAGCTTATCTAGATGTTCAACATTCATTATCGGTTCTTTAACGGACCACTTACTTGTGAATTCTATCTCCCATGTAGCATCTAATAACTGTTTCCATAATTCTTCTCCGACAGGTCTTGCGTAATGTCTTAACAATAGCCTATCGTATAAAGCTTCTAATTCTGGCTCATCTGGAACTCTGTTAGATGCGCTAATCAATGTCCTTAAAGGAACCCTTATAACATTATAACCATCATATATTACCCTTTCATTAAGCAGTGATAATAGTGCATTTAATATAGCAGAATTAGCGTTAAATATTTCATCTAAAAATGCTATTTGACTTTCTGGTAATCTGTCTTTAGTTATTCTCTTATATTGCCCCTCTCTCAACGCATTAATGTCTAACGCACCGAACAACTCAGCAGGCTCCGTGTATTTAGTTAAAAGATACATGAAGAATTTTGCATTTAGCAATTCAGCTGCTCTCCTAGCCAATGCCGATTTAGCAGTTCCAGGCTCACCTATTAGTATTACGTGCTCCTTACTTAGTAATGCCAACACTATTACCTTCGCTTCTTCCTCCCTCCCTATGAAGGGTGCGGATAGTTCTTCCATAAATTTCTTAGGTAGTTCAAGTAAAGCTCTTTCACTCAATTTTATCCCAAATTAATCTTCTCAATATTAGCTTATAAACAAAAGTTAAGACTTACAACGCAAAATTAACCTATGATCTGTTCCACCTTAATATAGTTTTTAAATAAATGCACTTGTAATTATTCGATTAAAATTATATCACGAATATTCTTGTTGTTCTGATCTATATGTGTTATTTCAAATTTCAATATAATAATGTAGTATTTAGGAAATTTTATCAACTATTTATTTTATTCGTTATTATGATAACATTGAAACTAAACCTATTCTATTGCCATAAAATTATCAGAACTCTAGAAAACAAAAATATATTACGATATAAGCTATTGCCAAGGGGAGCAAAAAATTGATAAAGTTCTAACGTAAAAGATTAAGGGAGTTAATTTTGCCTAAGATACCCGTTAAAATAGTGTCTTGGGATGAAATTATAAAATTGTCAATGAAATTATCGGAAAAGATGAAAAATGATGATTATATACCAGATGTAATAATTGCTATAGCAAGGGGAGGATTAGTTCCATCTAGATTGGTAGCAGATATGTTAGGTGTCATAGACATACTATCTATAAAGATAGAGCATTGGGTTGAAACAGCATCACACACTCCTCAAGCTAAAATAAAGTATCCTTATAAGGTTAATTTAGATGGAAAAAAGGTCGCGATAATAGATGATATTACAGATACCGGAGATAGCATTGAATTAGCCAAGAAATACGTTATAGAGAATTTTACCCCCTCTGAAATTAAGACAGCTACACTTCAATATATAAAACCGGTTGCAAAAATAGTACCTGATTATTACGCTGAGGAAATTGTAGAATGGGCATGGTTTATGTATCCTTGGAATTATTGGGAAGATGAAATAAACTTAATTAACAAAATATTAGCTGAGAGATTTACTACAAACATAAATGAGCTTAAGAGTCTTTTCAAGCAAAACTATGGAGTTGAAGAGCCTCCTATTCCTATAGAGGATATCATAAAAGAGATGAAAAGAAGAAAAATGATTAAATAGACCTAATATATCCTATATCTTAACTTACCGACAATACCGTTAAAGGTTTTCCTAACCCACTCTGCCTCTGGAATTTCGTCGTTTACAACATATATCTTAACACCATAGTTCTCAGCCTCTTGGGACAGTTTCTCGACTTCATCGCCACTATCTTCATATATAATTAACGAATCAACCGCTCCCATTTCTACAGCCTTTTTTATTGCATCTATTCCGTAAATTATAAGACCATCATCTTTTGCTAAGTGATACTTTAATTCCTCCAGTAATTTTTGGACCTCTACATATTGCTGATTCTTTAGTAAATCTTGTGCTCTCATTACCATTTCTCTTAAACCAACTTCTCCTTGATCTGAAACATCAATTAGAGGCTGTATTATCATCTTCTTTATTCTATAATCAAAATATTCCCCCTTGTAGAAATCATCCTTAGCATATCCTGGACCTCCTAGTAATACCCCTTTCATTTTTCCATTATCGATATAAGGTAAGAAATAGGAATTAACCTTCTCACCAACTTCTTTCAGAAAATTATCGTACATTTCTTCTATAATCCTCTCAATTCTTCTCTGTGACTGTCCTCCCATCATATGTTTACCGGGCACAAAACCTTCCATCTCCTCTAGAACCTCTATTCTACTTCCCTTAAGTAAGCCTATAGTTGCTTGATCCCTTTCTATGATTATTAGACCATACACACCACTATCTTCTACCATATCTTCTAGAAATTCGGTGTGAAAAGACTTATCAGTCCTATAGAAGAACAGCGGAACTTTTTCTGGAGGAGAAAACATAAAGCATTTGAAGTCTTCTGTATCAAAATTTTCTCCGCAAAAGAGTACTAAGCCGTTACCTTCCACTTTAGGTATCTTGTTTAATCTATCTATGGCAGCACCTATAGCTGCTAATACTGCATCTCTAGTTCTCTTTAATTTTATGTTTTGAGCTATTGAATACTCTTGTCTTAGTAGATTAACCACATCTGGTACTGGTCTACCCGGAGGGATATACAGAGATAACAAGACGGTTGCAGGAGCTTTCCATTTCTTCAATTCCTTTAACAGAGTTTTTAACTCCTGCTTATTAAGGACATATTGGTCAAAGACTCATCCCTAATCATTATAATGTGTATTGGATTCACCATATAAGTTTAACCACTAAGAGTAAGAATCTAATAATCGTTGAATAATCCTAAGTCATAATATAAATATCATTAAAGATGAAGCTATTAGAAACGATTCCGGTGTAATTGGAAACAATGAGTATAATGTAGGAATTGCGATACCGGCTATTGAACCAATATTTAGTGCCATTCCCAATCTTTCACTCTTTTCACCCCTCAAGTCTAAATACTTGGGTACGATCGACAGAATACCTAATCCAAAAATTGTAAAGGGTAATAACATATAAGGATAAAGTAAGAAAGTAGATAGTCCCGACAGTAACATAACTATCATCGTGACTATTACACACTTTCTAATACCCATTCTCTGACCAATAATTGGTAACCCCAAGTAGGCTATTATTGATAAAACATAAGCTGGTAAAATGAGCCATGTTAAATTAATCTTCTCTAGTATGCTGGGAATTACTTCTAACGCAAATGCGGGAGTCAAGGCTGACAAGTAAATTAGAACAGACGAGACTTTAGGAAATGAAAAGTTCACTCTAGCTTTGAGAACCTTTAATGGTTGCCCAATGCCTAAGAAGGATAAGGATAATATTAAAACACTAGCGAATAGGTTAATCTCATAAAAGGAGTGTAGGAATTGATACGCTATATAAGATAAAACCCACCCAATACTCCAGCCTCCAGTAGTTAACCCGAGTATCAAATTGTTACTACTCTTCACAGCGTTATCGACAGCATAACTAGTTAATAGACCAAAGAGAACCCCTATGAGAAACCTAACTGGAAATATTAACAATAAATTAGACTGCAAAAACGTCAGTAAAGAAAGTAAGATAAAGGGTATAGTGTAAGATCTAAAGAATTGATAGAGCACTGAACCAAAAACCCTACCCAAAAATGGTAAGGATAATAACAAAAAAGCCTCCCAATAAGGAAAATGTTTAGCTAGCATAGGTATAAAAAATGACGGATAGACCAATACGAATGTAGGAATTGAATAGGATAAAATGAACAAAACTGGATTATAGGAGATACGATTTAGCTTTAATGAGACTTTAATTAAGCTAATCATAACTTTTCGAATTATTTAGAAAGTAATATCAACTGAGACTAGGCTAAAACTTATCTATGAGCAAAATTACTATGGAGTCGTAAAACTTTATACCTAGTTGAAATAGAATATAGGTGAGAGTGCGGGGGTGCCCGAGCTAGGGCAAAGGGGGCGGACTGAGGCTCCGCTGGCGAAGGCCTGCACGGGTTCAAATCCCGTCCCCCGCACTGTGGGGGAGTGCCCCACTCCCCCCATTTCTAACGTAAAACTCAACCACGTCAGCTAAAGGACCAACGTAATGCTCCTTTACCTTACCCCTATCGTCCTTCTCTATAAAGTAAACATAATACTTATCCCCTCTCTGACGTATTTTGTATTGCCCTGCAGAGAAAACTCTATAACCCATATTTAATCTTTGCCCCTTTCCGGTAATTAAAGCTTAAATATTTGGGGTAATTGCCCCAATTGCAACTAGAATAAAAACAATAAAAAATCTTGCCTTTGGTTATATCTTAAAATTGTTAATATTTAAGTAGGTTATTAATTATATAATATTAATAATGATAAAAAATTGAAATATACATAAAATAATAAACTATCAGATTTTCAGTTAATTATATGAAATGCTATATTAAGTATGGTGAAGTCTTATTAGTCAGAATGAGTGACTAATATACACTTACAAATCCTGAAATGTAAAAATTGTCGTTATTTATAAATAAAAAGTATAAATATGTAATAAAACTACATTTTATTAAGTTCTGTCGATAATATGTTCTTGAGCCTCTCCTCATTCTCTCTTAGTAGTTGTATTAAGGCTAAACTAACAACCTTTTCGTCATATTCTTCCTTAATTTTGCTCCTCAACAGAGTCATGAATGGTTGAATTGCCTTATCTAGCTCTATTGTTGATAGAACATTTGAAAGTTCTCTAATGTATTCTGCAATAATAATTGGCTTGCTTGATGATTTTTCAGTTATCAATGATTTAATCGTATCGTAAAGCTTAGCACTTATGGACTTAGCTATCTCGTCCACAGACTCAGAAACAATTGGCTCAATAATCTTCTTATATTCATCTAAGCCTGAGGTGGAGAAAGTAGCTGTATCAGCTATAACATCAGCTCTTGCGTTAAGACTTCCTAATAATGAAGATAACAATAAGGATTTAATATACTCTTTGTCTTTTTCACTAAGCTTGAAAGTTATTACTTGGTATTCAGGTGATTGAATACCTAACTTTTCTGCTAGAAATTCTATTAAGGTTATTGCGTTAATACCCACACTTCTAAACTTAGCAGCAGCTAACGGACATAAGGTAATTATTTTTCCATACTTCTCCCCTATGGCCTTAGCCATTAGATCTGCTCTTTTACCTAGGCTTTTTTCTAATACAGCTCCCGAGCAACCCTCAATCTTTTTTACTCTAAATCCTTTTTCAGAAAGTCTTCTCACTATTTCATCTGCGTAACTAGAGGAGAAACAAGCTATGTGCAAATTGACATTCTCGTTATTACCTTCCACCATTATCGACTTTAACAATCTTAACTCTAGGGGAACAACTTCAAAATAAGCTTCAGTTCCCAATAGCTTAGAATAGTCCTTATATGCAGTTGAAAATGTTCTATAGTCCTCAGGAGTTATAGTTACTATTTCTAATGAATTACTCAGTACGTTAAGATTTTGTTTCATCTTTTCGACAAACTTATTCCCATTACCACTTATGTAATCTAAGAAGCCACTATCTGAACCGGTACCTATAATTTTCACTTTTAATCCCATTTTCTTTATCAGTTTTAATGCTGTTGTAGCTACTGAAGGGTTATTCATCATGTTTTTTCCTATCCAGAGAATTATCTGACTATTGGGATCTATTATTGACGATAATTCCTCATCAGATAATAAAGGAAGATCCACTGATGGCTCCTCCGGCATTTTCTTAGCCACAAGACTATTGAGCTTTAGAAGTAATGTGGAAATTGGTATTTTGGCGGGGCATACTCCATCACAAAGACCACATTTATGACAACCAGATAATTCAGCAATCGCACTGTCTGGAATATCTATGGTACCTTGTAACTCATGGTAGGCTATTGCTCCTTTTACGAAATCAAACATACCTTTAGGGGCGTATGGCCATTGTGGAATTAATCTATATTGTGGACACACCGTTACACACATAGCACAATCTATGCACATTAGGGCATAATCAGCGAAATCTTCTAAATACCTTCTCACATGTTTAAAACCGTCAACTTCTCCACCCGGAGATAGCCTCTTCGCAATTCCTATGCCAAATCTGAAACGTAGGGCCTCTTGTTGCCTAGATGGTATCTCCAGTACAGCTTTAGCTCTATTCTTAGGATCAAAGAGCTTACCTGGATTAAATATTTCTTCTGGATCAGCCTCCTCCTTATATTTTTTAATTGCCTCATATCTATCAACGCCTAAGTCCATAAAGGTTTTCCCCATGCTATTTAGCCTATTTTTAGCATATTTATGAGCAAAAATTCCAATTGATAATAGAGATCCTCCTACCTTGATGTACTCCTCCATCATGAGCGTATTTTTCGCTAAATCATAAAGTATCTTTTTATCAACGGGATTAACGGAGACTTGTGTAAACGAATTAACTAAGAGAACCTCTCTCCTTTCCAAAGCTATATCGACATCATAACCTCCATCTGGTGAAAGTTCTCCTATTTTCCCTAATGTCTTCGATAAATTGTTAAGCAGTTCCGTTAATGCAGTGTAATGTATTAGTCCATGTTGATGTATCAAGAGACCTTGTGTTCTTAATGCTGCAACTACTCCGTGATTAAAAGACCACCAACCAGTCCATTCTCCTTCAAAAACTTTTCCACCATAAGCTTGAGAGATTTTATAGACTTTTGGTTCTACTAGCGGGGATCTAGGTGAAGGATATAAAATTACCATGTTCCATTTTTGAGGATCTAGAGGTGCTTTGTATTTTTCTGCCATATATGTAGAGATATAAGGTCCTCTAACTTGGACATGCCATGCTGGTATTACCTCTCTATAAAACTCTCCAACTGCCTTGACCATTTGATCTAGGCTATCGAATGATATTACCATAGCCTCAGTGGGAGAGAAGTTCCTCAGTTTTATCCCAGCTCTTACTATAATTCCAGTAGTACCTTCAGCACCACAAGCAAGTGCTAAATCTTTCCCTTCTAATCTTACTATATCTCCCCTAGGATTAACGATATCTACAAATGTAACATTATCCGAGATAAAACCATATTCATAAGATCCTATACCTAAACTATCACTAGCAATTCCTCCTCCAACAGAAGAATCATATGATGAGGGAAATGTCCTAAGTTGTAAACCTTCTTGCTGAGCATAAATGTCAACTAATTTCCATGTCGCACCTGGTTCTACAATAGCTACTTTATTAGCTTTATCTATACTAACGTTTGACATTTTAGAGAAGTCTAGTAATATTCCACCATCAGCCGGAATTGCATTACCGTATCTATTAGTTCCTCTGCCATAAGGTGTTAATGGCACTTTGTACTTTAAGGCTATTTTTACTACATTTATAACATCTTCTACAGACCTAGGATATACTACGTAGTCCGGTACAATATTTATCTTGATTCCAGACCAGACTAACTCTGGAATGAAACCCATATCTGCTGAATGAGACAGCCTTTCAGTTAGATCATCACGAAAATTCTCCCCTAATAATCCTTTTAAATCTTCAGCTACTCCCATTTCTATTTAACCCTTATTATTTAATATTCTTTAAACTTTCTATTATAATTTTCTGTATGTATTCATAATACTCCTTAGGTTGCTCTTTCCTAGGCACGAAGTTCATACCTATATTAGGATCACTTAACCACATGGGTACGATATGAAAATGGGAGTGAAAAATAACTTGACCCGCGCTTCTTCCTATATTGGTTAAAATCCTTATACCATCAGCTCCTAATGCGTTTTTAACTCCTACTGCAATTATTTTTACCCTTTCGCAAAAGTAAGATAATACTTCAGAAGGTATTTCTAAGAAGTTTTCATAGTGCCTCCTCGGAACTACTAAAGTATGACCGGGGGTGATTGGAAACTTATCCAAGAACGCTACAACGTTATCATCTTCATAAACTATGTAACCACTATCCTTTCCGCTAATAATATCGCAAAATAAACACATAAGTTATCACCAGCTAATTTGTATACATCAAGCTGAGAATAAAAAGTCTTAATATACGAGAAGAAGTTAAATAATCTAAACCACAAATTTTGCCTTCAAGTAATTCCCTTTCTCAGTTATTATCTCAATAACATGACTTCCTTTAGGAACTATAACATCCTGAACTTCTAACGCTAACACCTTGCTACCATATGGAATATATTCTGGAGAATAGTTATACGACATCTTACCATCTACCCTAACAGCTACGATCTTACCTGAAACTTTGTCCACATTTATGGGAATCTTCATAGAAATCATCTTTACATCATAACGCTTAAAAGTCATTATCCGGTAAATAATAATAATGATATCAATCCAAGCGTTGATAGTAATATTCGTGATTTCCTTTGTGACTAATGCGACACCTTTTCTAGGTGCTCCTTACACGTTAATAGCAACTAGTATACTTCTCAAGAGCGGTGTAAGTCCACTATCACTTATCTTAGTTATAATATGTAGTGGATTAGGAGCATCATTATCTAAAACAGTTATGTATACTTTAGGTATTGCAGTGAGAAAACCATTAAAGAATAACAAAAATATACTTTTTCTAGAGAGAATTAGTAAAAGTATTGGATTTTATCTTACATTATTTATATTTTCAATATTCCCATTTTTGCCCCTTGATGACTACATATTTCTAGCCTCTGGTATAGCAAAGCTAGGATTACTCAAACTAATCTTGATCTCGATAGTGGGGAAAATAGTTAAGAGTAGTATAGAGATAAGCATCGAAGTAGAGGGAATTCAACTAATTTCTTCATTTCTAGATATTAATGTTGTTGAGCTCTCTATAATTTCTATAGCAGTTTTCGCTATACTAGGTTATATACTTCTAAAAATAGATTGGGAGTTCGCTTTAAGATATATAGAAAAATTCTTAAGAGATAAACTAAAAATTAATATATGAAAATTTTTAGCGGAAAGAAGTTTGAGGTTCACGTAGAAAAAACCAAGTTACCTAATGGTTACGAGAGAGAATTGGAATATATCAAACATAGGGGTTCAGTGGTAATAATACCTAGACTAGACGATGAAAAGGTGGTGTTAATTAAGCAATATAGACCCGTAATTGGCAAATGGATATACGAATTACCTGCTGGAACTCTTGAGGAAAATGAGAATCCAATAGAGGCTGCTGAAAGAGAGTTAATAGAAGAAGTAGGATATAAGGCTGAAAAGCTGACCGAAATAGTGGGATTTTATTCCTCCCCTGGAATATCTAGTGAGTACATGAGATTATATCTAGCTGAGAATTTGAAATACGTAGGAGCTAGACCAGAGCCTTATGAGATAATTGAACCAATAGAGGTTAAAATTGAAGATGCGATAAATATGATTAAAGAGAAGAAAATTGAAGACGCAAAGACCATAATAGGACTTCTCATTCTAAAAACACATCTAAACCTTTAAGTTCTCCTACTAATATAGGCTCTTCCTTTATCACCCATTTTCTAGCTTTAGCCTCTCTAAGGGCTTCGACTACCTCGACCCAATCTTCTATTGAAGGTACTTCATATATCACTACAAATTCGTAATCCCCAATTCCAAATGAGTATGTAGTATATGATCTAATTCCCTTATTTTTTGGATGTTTCTTAGCTATTTCTATGTGTTCTCTCATAATTTTTTCCCTATCTTCAAAAGGCAATAAATACCAGTCTACGCTTTTTTTCATAGGATAGGCTATGAAGTAACGTAATGGCTCAGCATTGAGCACAGATTTTACATTAAAATTACCTTTAACGTAAGGGGAGGGCTTATAAACTGATAACATAGAGAAGCTCTCAAAACCAAAATTTTTCAAACTTTTAAGAATATTATATTTAAATTCTACAATCTTAGAAGTGTCTTCTGAACTTATCCAATAAATGATATCACTATCATATCTCAAAGATATATATCTCTTTAATGAGATTAGATTTTCTCTAAAATTTGACTCAATTGATTCTATATTATCAACCATTTTTCTTCTATTTTCCCTACTCTCACTCCACCAGTTTTGAGATAGTTTAAATGAAGAAACATACATATAAACTACATTATTTTCACTCATCTTGATCATCTAAGTCTTCAATAATATCATTATATAATATTAAGATTTCCTCTAAATTTGCCAAATATGCTACAAACGAACTAGATAAATTCTGCCTAAAATATTCATCAAGTAGCTCTAAGCCATCAGATGTTGGTCCTTTAATTATCCTCTCTACATATTCCTCAAATCTCCTTTTTGAATCGGCAACAACAATAAAAACAATTGGCAGAACGTATAGTATTTCCTTATTGCTTGAATTTTCATTCCGCCTTTTCTTAACATCTTTAATATTCTTTATTAATTCCATACTATCGCCATAGTAACTAACGTTAGTTATTTTGAACTTATTTCCTAGTAATTTCTCTGCCTTAGTCTTTAATTTTAGTATATTTTTATCTAGGTTTTCCATATCAGTGAGATTACCTATTATTACTTCAACACCAACATTATTTACTAACTTATCTAGGTAAAGTATTGCTTTTAACACTCTCGCTAATTTCCTCTTCTTTATTATTATACTCCTTTTCTCAGTGTTAAAACTGATAATGTACTTAAATATACATCCAACGTAGAGCTTCTTACCATTCTCGGTAGAATTCTCGGCAGGTATAAAATTATAATCTAACAATTCTCTATAAACGATGGCGTACTCATCCTCATTTATAAGACCCTTTATATAGTCCTCAAAATTGCTAACGTACTCCCTCCTAGACTCCACTACTTGTCCCAACTCATTATATATCTTGATTAAAGGTGGGTTATACGAAGTATCCATAAATATTTGAAGTATCGGAAACGAATCTTCCTTTCTTAGTACAGTTGACGCGAAAGTATTATTAGAAAATTTTACTATACTAACTATCACCCTGGAATCTATCTCGCTTGATAAGGCAACATGCTTAGATGATGCTAATGCTAGTCTCTCCACATCAAACCAGTCGTTACTTAGAACTAAGGAATTTGAATTAGAATCATCATTACCGGAGTTATATACTATAGAATCTACTTTCAATTCTTCAGCAACTTCTTCTATGACATCCCTTATTAAAGAGTCTATTTGAGGGACAGGAGGTAAAATGTAATGTTCTTGTGTTTTATAAACATGTATACCGTTATCTTGAAGCTTGATTAACATGATCTCTTTTTTATTTCCTTTATCGTCAATCAAAGAGCACAGAATCTCTGGCTTTTCTGGATTTGAATATACTTCTAGTAATCCCATTATTCCATCCTGCTTAAATTTGTTAATACGGTTAATTTATTAGCATTAGGGTACAAAAAACCTTTTTCCATATAGTATTATATCTCTAAAGGTAGAGAATTCTTATCGTGGTACTAAGAGTATATTTAACGGGAAACCCAGGAGTTGGGAAGACTACAACTTTCATTTTTTTGCTGAATGAATTGAAAAGAAGAAACTTAAAAATTTCAGGATTTTATTGCCCAGAGGTCAAACATGAAGGAAGGAGAATAGGATTTAAAATAGTCGATATATGGTCCGGTAAGTTCGATTGGTTAGCTAGAGTTGACTATCCCGGTAAAATAAAGATTGGCAAATACACCGTGCTCGAGGATAACGTGAACAGAATTCTCGCTGATATAGAATCAAGTACTTCGAATTCTGATATCATAGCTATTGACGAGATAGGACCCATGGAATTATCAATAAAATCAATGAAAGATTTTATTCTGAAGGTTATTAACTCGGACGAAAAACCCTTGTTAGCAGTAATTCATAGAAGTTTAAAGGACTCTCTTAGGGGAGGAAAAGTATATACTATAACTTTGGATAACAGAAATACAATTAAGTACGAAATATTAAATTATATCTTAATCAACTTTAAAAAGACATAAACGGGCTCTCTATTCAGACATTTATTCCTTAAAACTAATAACATATTAGTATGGTAATGCCAGAATATGTGAGAAATTCACTTAAGATAGATTGTAATACGGTTGTGGATTACCTAGTTGAAAGGTTAAAGGAATACCTTGAGTTTAGTAGAAAGGATGGAGGCGTTATAGGTGTAAGTGGAGGTATAGATTCAGCAGTTACAGCCTCTATATTGGCTAAAGCTACAGATAACTTCTTCATACTACTCATGCCCTCTTCTTCTACGCCAAAAATTGACTTAGAGGACTCATTAGAATTAGTAAAACTTCTTCATGCAGAGAATAAATACAAACTAATAAACATCGATGAAATAGTTAAAACAATATCTAACAATATCGATACTGAGGATAGGGTAATAATAGGAAATATTAAAGCCAGAACAAGAATGATACTCCTTTATGCTTATGCTCAAAAGTTAAACTACTTGGTTGTAGGGACTGGAGACAAAAGTGAATTACTTCTAGGCTATTTCACAAAATATGGAGATGGTGGAGTTGATGTACTTCCGATAGGAGACTTGTATAAAACGCAAGTAAGAATGTTAGGAAGATGCTTAGGTTTACCGGAACGAATAGTAACTAAACCCAGCTCCCCAGCCTTATGGGAAGGACAAACGGCAGAGGGCGAATTGGGTGTAGACTATGATACAGTAGATTCCATATTATATTTAAGATTCGACGAAATGAGAAGTGAAGAGGAAATATCCAATATGCTTAAGGTTCCGATTGAGGTAGTCCGTAAAGTAGATAAGCTAGTGAAAACGTCCCAACATAAAAGACTACCACCAGAGATATTTAGATTAAGTGGAAGAGCAATTAATTCAGATTGGAGGTTCCCTAGGAGATGGGTATAACAGTAGAATTAGCTCAAATAAGGTCGTATTTAGGTAATATTAACAAAAACTTCGATAAGCACATTGAGATTATAGAGACAAGCACTGCAGATTGTATAGTTTTCCCAGAGTTATCGTTGACCGGATATATCTTAAAAGATCTAACCTATGAGGTATACAAAGAGGCTATGAAGGTAACGGAGAAGATTGCAGAAAAAGTAAGCAAATGTGCAATTTTCGGAACATTAAAGGAGATGAGAAAGGGAATAATTAGAAACTCAGCAGCAGTAGTTATTAATGGAAAATTAGACTACGTGTATAAATTCTATCTTCCTACATATGGATTATTTGAAGAGCGAAGATATTTTCAAAGGGGTGATCCTCTTAAGGACTTAAAAGTTTTTGAATATAAGGGAACACGATTTGGAGTAGTAATCTGTGAAGATGCATGGCATCCAGAACCAATAGAGGCTATAGCATTGTTAGGTGCTGACGCTATTTTTATCCCATCAGCCTCACCAATGAGAAAACTAAGCGAAAGACTAATGATTGAGGATAATTGGGATGCCTTACTGAAGGCTCATTCATTAATGAATACTGTTTGGTCAGTTTTCGTTAACGTAGTAGGTAGTCAAGAGGAGGAATATTTTTGGGGAGGGTCCAGAGTAATCTCTCCGCTTGGAGAGACTAAGCTAAAATTAAAATTATTCTATGAGGATAGAGGAGTAGTAGAAATTACCGATAACGAAATTGAAAGAGCTAGATTCTTTAGCAGTTATAGGGATCACATAAAAGAATTTCATTCAATTCTAGATAAGCTATAATTTTTATAATGGTTTTCATAATTATAAATATATGTTGTCACAGAAGTTCAACCTTAACGTGTTACTTTTTATTGTAATAATCATTCTTCTTATTCTTGCGATATTCTATCCTATTGCTTTAATCCCGGCAGCATTAGCTGGAGTCTTTATCGAAGGCTATCCTTTTATAAAATTTTTCATTCCTATACCATTACTTATATTATTCCTTTTAGGGCTTCATAGCGAATTTTACTCATTTAGTACCATTGTAATATTATTACTACTATTGTTTGTGTTTTTCAAAAGTATTATCAGACATCAAGGTTTTAAATTTTAAATTTAAATATTCTGGCTCTACATTTTACATATGGATAAGTTATTACTAGGTTTTGTAATAGCTAACATTCTATTATCTTTTACATTGTCTCAATTATTTGTAATTCCACTCGTTCTTATAGCAATTAAATTCATTTTTTCTACCAATGAAAGAGATTAGAACACTTGTACTAAGGCTTAGAGTTTTATCAAGCTTTACATATTTTAACATATGCTACTGAAAATAGAGGAGATCTTCCAAAACAAGGGTTGGGATACTAGAAAAAAGATATTAAATGAATTGAAAAATAATCCACAAAGTGCATACGAGTTAGCCAGAAAACTCAATTTAAATTATTCTACAATAAAATATCATTTAGAAATTCTAGAGAAATTTGGATTAATAATGAAAATCAATAAAGGTTCAAAATCGTTGTATAGGGTAACCAAAAACTACAACTTACTTGAAAAGTATATAATTGAGGAAGAATAAAGAATTATCGAAACTAAATTGAGCACGAGCTCCTTACTTTTTATAATACTTTATATAATATTTTTGATCTTGGGAAAAATAAAATATTATAAGGCTATCGAGAAGTTTACCGATGTAATAGTAATTTTGTTAATTTTCTCAATATCCTTTTGGGCTGGTGAAGAAGTATTAGGAATCCAGATAGTTAGTTTACTCTCTATATCACTCATATTTTCCATTCTTTCTATAATCGTAACGTACCTCTTGGGATTTATTGTAGTCACCAACAAGTCATTATTAATGCATAAGGAAAAGATTAATGGTAGAAAATTAAATAATCGAAACGAGAAAATAATAATTACTAAATACATGATCCCTTTCATTCTAGGATGGATAATAGGGGTATTCATACGTGTTAATCGATTATTCTTAGTGGGCATAATAAACTATGAACTGTACGCATTGGCTTCCATACTTGGCTATATTATGGGTAAAGAGTTCAATATCAAGTTAATAATAGACGGTGGAAAAGATGCCTTATTATCCATACTTATAACAGTTATAGGAGATGTTATCATAGGAGCCTTATTATTTTTAATGCACGTAGCACCCATAAATGTTTCATTAGTTATATCACTAGCTAGTGGATGGTATAGTTATGTGGGTCCATTAGTAGCTTTAGAAGTCAACCCTTATTTAGGTACTTTAGCGTTTCTTATAAATTTCTTAAGAGAACAGCTGACTTACGTATTTGTACCTCTATTGTTAAGGCTGAGATTTGAACCTAAGTCTGCAATAGCAGTAGGTGGAGCTACAGCAATGGATACTACGCTTCCTCTTTATGTCGAAACGTTAGGTAAAGAGTACGCTATTACCGCGATGATAACGGGTTTTTTATTAACTTTCGCTATACCAATTATATTACCGCTTCTCCTTTAGATTTTTCCAATCTTTACTAAAACTATTATTGCAATTATTATAACTGCTAATACTACTATTAAGGGAAGATAATCATATACGTGGGTTCTTATCGCAGAGTTACTTGAACTATTAATTAGCGTAACATAAAGCATTATATTGTTACTGGATCCATTTATTTTATAGAGAACTCCATCACGATAAACTAGATTTATTTCTATAGAAGAGTTGTCTATCTCAACGTATCCCTTATAAAAAGAAGTATTTACATCATTTTTTAAGGAAGCTGAAATAAACGTTAGATTATGTATCTGACTGCCATCTATAGGAAATTCTGTTGGAAATAACTGGCTATTTTGGTAAGAGATATAGTATTTGGTAAAAATCGTCTGACCATTGGTGGAAATTATCGAAAGGTTATATGTTAGCGGATTTAAATTTAATATAGTGTAATTATATGTGTATAGATATAATTTATCACCATCTATTATTTGAACACTATAAGTAAAATTCTCGTGAGGGTATAAGGGTACTGTCGAGGCTATAAGCGTTAAAAATAGAATTATTAAGAACGTACGATAAAGCATATATTTAATAACTTACTTTTGAGTTAATAAAAATTATGAGCGAAGAGTGGTTAAGGGTATTTGAGTCTGATTTGTATATTAGAGAGATGCTAAAAGTTTGGGACGAAGGAGAAAGATGGGCTAATTGGATTGATGAAGCCGTTAGTAAGTATAAGCTTGGAAAGAAAGTCTTGGACGTCCCTTGTGGCGTGGGAAGGGTTGCATATTTTCTTTCTAAAAAAGGGTATAAAGTTACAGGGGTAGACATTTCGGAGAAAATGATAAGTATGGCAAGAAATAATATATCAAATGGTAATTTTATTGTAGGGGATATGAGACGACTAAAGGATATAATAGGCGATGAAAAATATGATCTGGTAATAAATATTAATAATAGCCTAGGTTATTACACGGAGGAAGATGACATAAAAATACTAGAATCGTTAAGACAATCAAGTAATGGTTTAGTAATAATAAACCTTGATAATAGAGATTACATAATTTACAATAAACCTAGTGAATACTATATGTTTATACCACCTTATCTGGTTTACTCTAAGGTAGACTTCGATCAAGAGACGTCAAGGTTAAACGTGTATAGAAAATATTATATGGATGGAAAGTTAGTGGGAGAAATAAATTATTCACAAAGACTATACAGTCTTCATGAAGCTCTAGCTCTGTTAAAGAAATCCGGCTTGAAGGCAATTGAAATACTTTCGGGATACTCGTGGAAGAAATTCACAATAGCAGACCCTGAAATGACCATCATTGCCAGTCAAGCCTAGCTAAATATATTTCGTCTTTATTTCTAATAATTCTTACCTTAACTTCCATCCCGACGTCTAAATCATTTGCATCAACTAGGGTTATTACTCTGTTTTTAGCCTTAACTATCATTTCATTCCTCATCCATCCCTCGCTTATAACTTCACCTATAACTCTCTCTCCTATATCAAAAACGGGGCCTAATCTAATGTCTGGAAATATCTCGAAATCCATAGGCGATAATTTTAGCCTCACCATTGTGATCTTTTCTAAGTCGTCTAAATAATTATAAAACTCTTTCCAGCCAACTTCTTTTATATCATTCCCTCTACCATACTTATGTTTTATAAATTTTTGAATTCCAATTTTAAAATTATAATCTTTAGCAGTTTTTACTATTTCCACGATATCTTCATCGTTGATACCAGGTAACCAAACTGGGGTTAACAATACATCTATGCCTTGAAGCTTAGCATAAATCAGTACTTCAAGAATCTTATTTATATCATATCCTTTATGTCCAGTAAGAGACTTTGCCTTATTAATATCTAAACTATCGATAGATACATTTAATCTATCCAATCCCGCGTCCACTAACTTGTTTATATTTGCCTTATTTAATGTCAAGCCGTGAGTTTCTATCGCGACTTCATTTACCTTAGGATTTCCTTTTAAACCTTTAATTATTTTATGTATTTCCGGGTGGAGGATCGGCTCTCCTACTCCGTCAATCAAGACGTTAACTTTATGTATCTTTTTCGAAATCACATAATAACTCCAATCAAGTAAATGGTCTGAGTTAACGATAAACTCAGTAACTCTATATCTTGAATTTGGTCCAGCATCTACTGAACAAAAAATACAACTCATTGGACAATTACTAAAAGGTCTTATTTGAAGAAGATTAGTTCCACGGTCAACTATGCCAAATGCGATATGCCCTATTAGGGGAATGGGATAATTAATGTATATAAGTTTTTTCACGTCAAGTTGAATATTGACCCTAAAAATTATATTTTTTATGTTATGATTAACTTGCCGTCATTTATATTTAATACAAAAAATTCTGAGTAATGTCTTAATAATATATATAACCAAAAAATTCTAAAACTTATATTTTTAAAGTAAGCTTATATTCCCCCATTCTTATAATTTTATGGGGGAAAATTTTTGAGAAGAACCTTGAAAGCAGCAATACTAGGCGCGACGGGATTAGTTGGGATAGAATACGTGAGAATGCTATCTAACCATCCTTACATAAAGGTAGCGTATTTAGCCGGAAAAGGATCTGTGGGTAAACCTTATGTTGAGGTAACCAGATGGCAAACCGTAGGTCAAGTACCAAAGGAAATTCAAAACATGGAAGTTAAGCCTACTGATCCGAAGTTGATGGACGACGTAGATATAATCTTCTCTCCCTTGCCACAAGGAGCTGCAGGACCCGTAGAAGAAGAATTTGCTAAGCACGGCTTCCCGGTAATCAGTAACTCTCCAGATCATCGTTTTGATAAAGACGTTCCTCTACTTATACCAGAAATAAATCCTCATACAATTACCTTAATTGATGAGCAGAAGAAAAAGAGGGATTGGAAAGGATTTATTGTTACAACACCTCTATGTACTGCACAAGGTGCCACAATACCATTAGCCCCATTATACATGAATTTCAAGCTAAATGGCGCTTTAATAACTACAATGCAATCTGTGTCTGGCGCGGGCTATCCTGGTATTCCATCTCTGGATGTTATTGACAATGTATTGCCATTAGGTGATGCTTATGATAATAAAACGGTAAAAGAAATAACTAGAATATTGACTGAAACACCTAGACAAGTCAATGATGATACTAATGAATTATTATTATCCGCAACTACACACAGAGTAGCAACAGTGCATGGACACTATGAGGTTATTTATACTATGTTCAAGGAAGATGTTAACTTAGAAAAAGTTACAGAAACTCTGAGTAACTTTAGTGGAGAACCGCAAAAATTGAAATTACCAACAGCCCCAGATAAACCAATTATTCTAACAAATCAAGATAATAGACCTCAAGTATATTTCGACAGATGGATAGGAGAACCACCAGGGATGAGTGTGGTAGTAGGTAGGATCAGTTACGTTAATAAGAAAATAGTGAGGATGGTTTCTGTAATTCATAACACTGTAAGGGGTGCTGCTGGAGGAGGGATTCTCGCTGCTGAACTATTAGTAGAGAAAGGTTATATTGATAAGAGATAACTCTTTTTATTATACATTCTTATTTTACCTTAATGAATTTTATCAAATTTGCTGAGAAGTTAGGAATTGATAGAGAAGCATCAATAAAAGTTTATAGACTGTTTAACGGTGGATACTTTGAAACCCTATACTATTCTAAGCCCCCGCTTCTTATCAGACTTAGAGAGTGGCCTAAGAAATACTTGTCAAAGAAAATAGTTTACATAACCACACCACAGTTATCTCAAGCATTTGAAACTCTATTGTGGGTTGATACAATAAGTTTATACGGAATGTCCTCTAAGTTTACTAACTCTCCCTTGAGATATGAGATATTAGAGAAAAGTATTGAGATTGCCTATGATAAGATTAAGGAGTATTCCACTTTAAATAATATAGATACCTATCCTATGTATTCTAATTTAGATTTCTTTAAGACCGATTTTAGTGAATTTATTTATGATTTATACAATAAAAGATTAGAAGAGATGAAGATTGATGATTTATATATAATTAATGATATCGCTTACGATAGTAAGTTGATGGAAGAAATTAAGGTAAAATATCCTTGGGCAAAGAACATTAGAAGAGATAACGCAATAAGAGCTTTCCAATTGTCAGATAAAGTTAATGAATTTCTGGAATACATTTCTCCATATATATACTATTTAGCATCGTCTAAGAGTTTATACTTTGATAATATACTAATATCTAATAATATTATAGATACTATAAAAATAATAGAAAAAGAAGGAAGTATGACCATAAAAGAAAAAGAAATTAAAAATGAATTCCAAAAGAAAACATACGAAATATATCAGATGATTATAACTAACCTCAATTACTTTTAGGTTTATATACTATTGATAGCAAAAGAAAAATCGTGACCATAAAAGAAAAAAGCAAAGAGAGACAGAAAAAGAAGAAATACAATGAAAGTATATTGGCGTTCAAGAAGGAACTTAGGGCCTTAAGTTTTGAACCAATATATGGCGAATCAATGAAGGATATTATAACTAGACTAACTGTAAAAATTGAGGAACTAGCTAATCAGTACGGATATTCAGTAGAATTTCCTGAAAGAGCTGAGGTAGATACTGAGGGAGACATATATTACTTTATATATCCCATAACACTAAAAACCAAGACGGGTAAGAAAAAAGTTAACATACATATACAATATATTATGTATGACCAAAATCAGTGGATAGGAATGATAACATCAGTGAAGTAAGTTCATTTATATCCTTTTCTCCTCAGCAGAAACACTGTGATTATAGTAACAACATCTATTAGAATTCCTATCGGAAGTAAAAGATTATTTGTACTAACAGTAGTATTAGAGGACCTAATGTAGGTAGGAGTAGAGGTAATACTTACGGTGCTCGTATGGTAATAGCTACTATTTATATTTAAAATTTTAGCATTTAAAACACTAATATTCATCACTTTGGAATTTATGAGATCAACTGAACCGTTAACTACTACTAGCTTATTTATTATACTATTAATAAAAGTTGCATTATGGTTAAATATTAATGCCTCATTAATGTACTCGTTATAGGCCAAAGTACCATTAAATAAATTAACGTAGATATAGGGTAAAACTACAAATTCTTTATTTGGAGTTATCGGGTTGATGGTCAACGAGTTTATATCTAATGAAGCTGGAAAACTTATTGGAAGACCATCTTCGTTTATACCTTCTATATAAACGTACCAATAGCCAGATATGCCGTAAGGCGATAAACTGAATGGATTATTTTGATTCCCATTAGGAATTTGAAAATTACCTATCCAACTTCCATTATCATATGTTAGTGGGACGCTATATTGTAACTCTAAATTATCAAAATTACTTAACATATATGCTGGTATTATAATAGCGGAGAAAGTACCGTACTTAACTTCTGTGCCATTAGGATAAGTTATATTCGCAATTACGGTTAAATTTTCATTTTCATACATCACATCAGACGGATAAATATTAACTTTTACATTAATCGTATACGGAGCTACGTATATCTGTGTTATTCCAACACCCTCTGCAGTGAAGTTTGAGCCGTTATACGTAGCTTTTGCTACGACTAAATAGTACCCTGGCTTAAGATCAGGCATTTTAATTTGTGTTATATATACTAAGGTATTTTGATACAGTATACTATTAACGGGTATTGAGTATACATTATAACCGCTCTCGTTATAAAAGCTTATTGTTAAATTGGGCTCTCCTAAGGCTAAAGTTTCGGCAAGAATAGTAACATTTTGTCCTGGCGCCACGGTCAATGGCTCTGTAAATATTGGCGGGTAAACCGCATCGAGCAGATATATTCCTGCTACGAATTCATCGAAACCGAAAACGTTTGGAATACTAACGAAATAAACCCCGCTTAAATTGTTAGGTAATTGGAATGTAGCACCTAGATATTGGGATTGAATTGTTATACCTAATAAAGTTAGATTAAACTCAACTTGCCTACTTAGACTCATACTAGATACTAGAACATTTTTTCCGGTTATGAGATCGTATTTATATACGTTAATAGTTAGGTTTGAGGGTGGTTTGGAAACTACAGAACCATTAGGATACGTCAACTGAACCAATATTGGAACAGACTCAGGTTCTGGGAATAAGGCAACTGGTGGAAATAGAAACTGTGCTTGATAACCAACGGTTATATATGTAAAACCAGTTAAATTCCCATCTTTTACAATAACCTCTTGCACACCACTACCTTGTGCTATAAACTTTCCGACGAAAGATGTACCATTAAAGGTTAGAGGAAATACATCTACAATAGAACTACCATTATACACATAACCTGTTACCGATTTAGACAATATCTCGCCAGATACGTTAGCAACAACCTTAACTTGTTGACCATCAAGGTATGTAGTATTATATACTACAACTGAAATTTTAGGCTGATTAAGAACTTTTGGTAATAATGTAAATAAATAGCCGGCGTTTATAGATCCTAATCCAGTTACCGGGTTTAAGGAGGAGTTGACATAGTACGGAGTATTATAACCAAACTCTATTGGTAATATAGCCTTGGTATCTTTCAATTCGTATAAATATGTATTAATGAAACCTAGTTTACCATACTTTTGAGAAAGAAGATCAATCATAGCTGAAACCATTGGAGTTGCAAGAGACGTTCCTCCTACTAAGTACGTCTGATTATAATAGTATAGAATATAGGCCCCAGTATAAGGATTAGCATCAGCCACTACATCGGGAACTAGTCTATATCCAGTAATGTTTTGATAATATGGGGCAGGAAATATACTGCTATATCCTCCTGTACTAGCCCCAATCACACTTTCTCCACTCCATGCAGTCTGTATTACCCCATTCTGAGAAAAGTATAAGGAAGACCCTCCTACAGCTAGAACGTATGGTATTGATGCTGGGAATATTACTGATCCCTCTGGGGATAAATAATAATTATACCCATTTCCCCCTGCATCACCAGATGCAGCTACGAACGTTATACCCTCTACTTCGCCTAACCAGTATTCATACATTAGTGAATTTACATATGATAATGGTATCAATCCTAAGTCAACATATAGTTCCGGAATTCCAAAGCTTTGAGATAAAACGTTAACTTCATCTTGCTGATCAATATATGCAATTATGGCTGGTAAAGGAATGCTAGGGTTAGCTACATATAGAACTATACCCGCATCTGGAGCAATAATATGGGCATACTCTACATCTAATGAAATCTCCATGGCCCAACCTGTTGAAATACCTTCGTTTGGATTGTATGCACCAATCGGCACTATTTTGAGGTATGGAGGATTCGAAATGTTGAATGATGAATCAAAAGCTTGAATCTGCTGCTGAATATATGGATCACCATAAAAATCTAAAATACCTATTGCTGTTCCTTTTCCAGTAATATTATTTTCTTGTAACCAACTAACGTTATATGCTTTAATGAGTTCATTAGGATAAACCGCAGTATATGCAACAGCTTGAGTAATATTATACAATGTAGTAGGCTTTTTCAAAAATAATGAGGTCACATTTGTACCTATTACTATTACATTGGAAAATGTTGGGGAGCCAGAAAATTCATAAAATCTTATCCCGTCAACAGCATAAACGTAAAACTTCCCATTTAATGCTTCCTCCAATTCACCAACTTTGCCAGAGGCTAGTATAACATTAAGATAATTAACTGCAGAAATATTATAATTTCTCAACTTGGAAATTATTTGAGTAATTTCTTTTTGTGGAACAAATAGCCTTTCAACCTCAGTTTGATTTAATACTACATGATCTTGTACGTACTGTTGCAATAGTGGTAAATTTTTAGGAGGTAATACAATAGAAACAGTTACATAGTAATTGTTAGGCAACAATGCAGTAACTTGATGGAATGAATTAAACATACTCATGGGTACTACAATTCCACTTAACGTTAAGAATATTAAGAATACAAAGCTCCACATATGTTATAATACTATCGTTTGCTTATACGCTTTTTCCCAATAATTAGCTTAAACATTTATGGTGTTTTTAAATCAAAAATATTTATTTATAATTAAAAATAACTACTCAAAATCTCTATATTAAATCTATACTTTTAACTTTAGGTAATATTCCTCTTTCATGAGTTATACTGTAGAAGAATTCCAGTCCTTTTCTCACTTGATCTACAGGAACGTTATATTCCTCAATATCAGCCCAGATCGTCTTTCTCACAATTTCTTCGTCAAGATCAGCCTTCTGAGCTTCTCTCATTATCTCCACATCCTTAGGAATAACCTCATCAAGATGGGCTTCAGCATATTTCTTACTTCTTTCATAAATCTCCTTAAATCTCATCGCTAGATCTTTACCTAACTCCTTACTTATTACTACCATCCCCATTGGCATAGGAGTATTATTTGAAATGTTCTTCCACATATCCCACATACTACTAATTCTTACCGTATTAATTCCCAATTTTTTCAAGGCATACATCATCTTAATCTCATGCACAGCAACTAACACGTCACCCTCCTTCCCTAATGCCTTAATCTCATCCAAAACCTTCCTCACTATAATTAGTTTGTGATATTTTCCGATTAGAAGCTTATATAAGGTAAATGCGGTAGTGTTTTGGCCATGAACTATTAATCTACTTTTCTTTATTTCCTCATCGCTCATGCTCTTCACCCCTAATAACGGCATGCCAGTTATACCGTCAGTGGCAGTAGCAACAGCATTGCTTAAAATGTAATAATCATCTTGAATATAAGGATACATGGCAACGGAAGGTACGGATACGTCAACTTCCTTCTTTAAAACTGCCTCATTAATATCTTGTACAGTTGGGATTATCTCAAATTCTAAGTTAAAACCCTCTGGCTTAATCTTTCCCTCAATTAATGGAATAAAGGGATACAAATCGCCCGAATCAGCTAAGGCACCTACTCTTATAGTTACCATATGATAAGTTTATTAAAACATCTTAAAAGTATAAATTAAACGACATGATTAGAGTAGCATTGGGGAGTGAGAACCCAGTTAAAATAAGTGCAGTTAAGGAGGCGTTAGAAACATTAAAATTGGATTATGAACTAGTAGCAGTTAAAGTAGAGAGTGGTGTTAGTTCTCAACCATTTTGTGAGGAGACTTTGATAGGGGCAAAAAATAGAGCTATGAATGCATTAATAAAGACAAATCTAGATATAGGCATAGGAATTGAGGGTGGAGTATGCAATATATACAATAATTTCGTAGCTTTCGCTATCGTTTATATGATAACTAAAAATGGCTTAGAGAATTTTGCAATATCAGCCTCATTTACACTTCCTAAATCTATAGTATCATTATTATTTGATGGAAAAGAGTTAGGTGAGGCGACAGATTTAATATTTAACGTAAAAGAGAGTAAAAAGAAAGAGGGAGCTGTTGGTTTATTAACTAAGGTAATAGATAGGAAAGAACTTTACGTACAGCCAGTGATAATGGCTTTGTACCCCCTTTATAATGTTTCAGTTATGGAAGGATAATAAAATAATACCTTAATTCAGAAATAACCTCCATTTACTAAGCTTTTAAATAACTCTCCTATTTCATTAAGTTTAACTGTATCATGTTCAGACGGTCTTGGTATAGTTGCTAAAAATACTCCATGTTCCTCATGGTTCCCTTCGTCGTATCCCTTTGGTTCTCCGTAAACTGAAAATATAATGAAATCATCTACTTTGTTTACAATCTTCCTCACAGCATCATCTATAATTTTATATACGTCACATTTCTTTGAGACATCCTTATGCAACATTCTATCGATCACCGTTATAGAAGCAATTACCGGGGATTTCTCAATTGACTCAAGTACCTTTGGTAATATATTATTAATTTCTTCCTCAGCAGAAATTTCACTATTGTAAGGTAAACTAACAACACCATAAGTTGGATTGGATATTGGTATGTTAATAGGCACAGCATTAGTCTCTTTTATCAATGGAGGAATTTCATTAACCTTAGTAAGAAAACTATTATTATTTTCATACATTCCTAATACTCTCATCCATGAAGAATGAGGAAACTGAGGCTTCCTATTAACTACTACTCCTCTATACGTGCTACTGAATAATGTAAATAGGGTTTTGGGATTACATTTCATGAAACTTGTGTAACTTAAGCCATCTATTCCCAATAGAATAGGATAAGTCATTTTTATCACTAATCCATGAGAGCCTTTAGTTTTTCTTCTATTTCTTCTCTAGGGACAGCCCCTATAACTGCATCAACAGGTTCACCGTTTTTAAAGAATATTACTGTCGGGAGACTCATTACACTATATCTTGCAGATATTTCTGGGTTTTCGTCAGAGTTTATTTTACCGAATCCTATTTGAGGATAATCTCTTGCTAACTCTTCTATAATGGGAGATAATATAAAGCAAGGGGCACACCATTCAGCCCAGAAGTCTACTACTGCTATCTTGTTCTTAGTTATAAAGTCATCAAAAGTTTTAGAATCTAAATGTCTAACTAGTTCATCTTCTTCCTTTTTTACAATTTTATTGAACTTCTCCTCTAGGATTTTTTGTAATTCGGGATCTTTAGTTTCTTCAGTCATAAGATATTATATATACTATTAATTTAAAAAGTTTTTATCATATAAAGAATACTGACATGACAAAATTAGTCGTAGTTGGTGGAGGAATAACGGGATTAATGATTGGACTATTATATAGTGGAGACTCAGTTATATTGGAAAAAGAAAAGAAAATAGCAAATAATTCTAGAGCGAGTTTGTGGTCAATTATGCCACCTCTATGTGGATCTCATAAGCAAGATTGCGAGAAAGCTATTACATTTTACTCCGAGATTTGTGAAAAATACGGGGTATATTGCAAAAAAACACACATATTGCGATTAGCTCAAAATAAGATAGGCGGAAAAATATTAGATAAGAAAGAGATTAAAGGTTTAGAACCAGTACTTAATATCGATGAAGCGGAATACTTTGATAATGCATTTTTCGTAGAAGGAGAAGAGTTATTTAACTTAATTAGTACAGATTTACACCTAGAAACAGGGTACGAAGTATTGGATGCAATGGTCGAAAATAACGAAATAAAATACTTGATAACTAATAAAGGTAATGTTAAGGGTGAATACTATGTTTTTACTACTGGGTTCATGAGTTCAAAGATATTACATAAGTTAGGTATCGATATAGAAATTCTACCATACAAAGGACACTTGATAATCTCAAACAAAAAAATTGGACTAAACGGAATATTGATAGTAAACGACAGAATAGCAGTTGAGGGAAAAAATCTTTATCTCAATGGGGATTCAAAATTAGATAATTCGATTGATGTAAATTATGAGGAAATTTATAGAACTATTAACGAAATAGGAAAGATAATTCGAGTTGATACATCCGCTTTAGAGATAAGGGTAGGTTTTAGGAGTGTCTCTAAGGATGGTGAACCAATAGTTAGAAATATTTTTTCTAACGCTATTTTAGTGACAGGTTACAGATTTGGATTCGCTCTCGCACCTATATTAGCACATAAAGCGATAGATTTAATCAAAAGTTAGGAGGAATAAACACTATGGATATTAGAGTCATTTACTCTTCTAAAGACCCAGTTGGTATTACAATTAAAAAATTAGGTTATAAATTTGAAGAAATAAATGAAGACGTTACGAATTTTAGATATGATAAGGGAGATGCAATAATAATATTTTCAAGACATAAGAGTAAAGCAGGTGTTCCCTCAATTACCATACACTATCCAGGTAATCCTACAGAAGAGACGATGGGAGGAGAGCCGAAGAAATTGGGCATGGCATATCCAAAGCTATTTTCATCTATATTGAGGGAAATACTGAAAATAAACTTTAATATAGAAAAAGTGATAGAAGCTACGCATCATGGACCAACATATCAGAGTAAGCCAATAATTTTCGTTGAGATAGGAAGTAGTATTGAGTATTGGACTAATGGAGAACTAGTAAAAACCGTTGTGGAGCATACAATTAAAGGTGTTGAATCATTAGATAATAATATATGCAAAGACTATATTTCAGGGTTTGGGGGACCTCATTACTCAAAACTATTTACCAATTTATCAAAGGAAAATTGCATAGGACATGTAGTTTCCAAACACTACGTAAACATGATTGATGATAACGTGATTGTACAAGTTGTTAAAAACAGTATAGAACCAATTAGAAAGGTAATTTTAGATAGCCTAAACTCTACCCAAAGAGAAAAGATAACTAAAGTTTTAAAAAACTTTGACATTAATATCGAGTCTCGCTAATATCTGATTTGATATAATTGGTGAGCCTATACTAAGAATTTTACAAGATTCAATATTCCTACCACACTTTACAATACTAAAACTTGCATTGGGTATCTTTATGCCCCAACCACTAATATCGTCTAAGCCCAAAAAATAGTTTATTATTGCCCTTATAGGATCAGAATGAGATACGGCAATTATTATCCCATTCTCGCTCAGCACTGAATTGACAAAACTCTTCATCCTCCTCGTCATATCGTCCCAACTCTCCAATCCCTTTATCTCTATATTTCCCTTTAACATTCTTAACTTCCAATGGTCAGAAGGATCAAAGGTAGTATTATTTAACTCTCCTAGAAATCTCTCTCTTAATCTCTCATCAACTATTGGTAGAAGCCCTATCGTTTCAGCTATAATTAACGCAGTTTGATATGCTCTTAGAACTGGGCTAGTGTATATTTTCTCTATTTTCAATTTTGCTAATTCCTTAGATGCTTCTTTAACCTGATTAACACCCTCCTCAGTTAAAGGATAACTATTACTATCATGACTAAGGATCTTATTGACGTTCGATGTGCTTAATCCATGCCTTACAAAAACTATTGTAGTCATCAGTATATGTATGACATTCCAGCTTATTAGTTTAAACTTTAAATACGATTATAAGATGAAGAATTAATGTGGTCTCATTATTTAAGAGGAAAAAAGATGACAGCACAACTGACAACTTAGTCAGGATTCTATTCACATCAGATCTTCACGCGTCTTATACAACCTTTAAAAAATTCATAAATGCTGCAAAGTTATATAAAGTAGATGCATTAATAATAGGTGGCGATATAGCTGGTAAGTCATTAGTTCCCATAATAGATTTAGGAAATAATAAATTTTTAATTGATAATAAGGAAATTTCGTCTTCAGAGTTAAATACTATAACAGAGAAATTTAAAAATGAAGGAACGTATTACGCAATACTCAGTAAAAAAGAGTTTGATGAGGCTGTTGGGAATAAGAAAGTTCAGGAGGAATTATTTAAAGTAGCTATGATTAGTACTTTAAGAGATTGGATTAGAATAGCCGATGAGAGATTGAAGGAAAACAAAATACCTATATTTGTAAATTTAGGAAATGATGATCCAGAGTATTTATTTGACGTATTAAAAGAAGGTGAGATGTTCAAGGTAGGAGAGGGAGAGGTATTTGAGTTTAACGGGTATCAAATCGTATCTTATGGCTATGTTAATCCAACGCCTTGGAACACATTTAGAGAAAAGAGAGAGGAAGACATTTATTCCGATCTAAAAAAAATAGTGTCAAAAATTACTAATTTTGAAAGGGCAATATATAATTTTCATGCTCCTCCATTCAATACAAATCTAGATAATGCTCCTTTACTTGATGAAGAGCTTAAGCCTGTAATCAGAGCTGGAGAAATTATATATACACACGTTGGATCAAAGTCTATACGAAGAATAATTGAGGAGACAAAGCCTCTATTAGGTTTACATGGACACATTCATGAATCTAAAGGATTTGACAAATTAAACAATACCATTGTTATAAATCCGGGTAGTGAATATAATAACGGGCTATTACACGCTGCACTTATTGTCCTACAAGGAAATAAGGTGAAAGCACATCAATTTATCTTAGGGTAAACTCTATTTTTCCTTACTCTAAACCTATTTAATATTTAAGTCATATCCCCTTTTATCATGAAGGAGTACTTAAAAGACGTATAGAATAATTCGGTGAATCTTGAAATACTATATATAGAAATACAAAAAATGATAAGTATAAAGTTTATTTACTCCTTTTTACATTATATATTATATGCAACTAATGGTCAAAAATGTAATGTCTAAAAAAGTTTATACAATTAGAGTGGACTCAACGATTAAGGATGCAGCTGATGAAATGAAAAAACATAACGTGGGATCTTTATTGGTAGTTGACGAAGAGGACACAATATTGGGTATCATAACTGAAAGAGATATAGTTAGAGCTTACGCTGATAAAAGAATTGATAGTAAAATAAAAGATTACATGACAAAAGAAGTGAAAGGTGTTTCAGAAGATACAAGCGTAATTAATGCTCTAAATATAATGGTGGAAAATGGTTTTAGGCATCTCCCCATAGTAAATGAAAGGGGAAGAGTAAGTGGTATAGTGTCAATTAGGGATCTAGTTAAAGCATTAGTAGATCCACACTACTCTCAGTATGGGAAAGAGTGGCATGAAGTTAAGAGTACTGGTTTAACTTGTCCTGTATGCGGTCTAGAAATCGATGAATACGGTTACTGTGGATGCGGAAGCGGATCTAGTTAATGACCAATAGTTTTTTTAAGGTGCGAACTTTCTTCTACATATGATTATATTTTATGCAATAGGTGAGAGAGATCGTGCAAAAGAACTGGTAAGAATTATTACTAAAACTCGTTGGAAAACGATCTCTAAACACGCTATAAAAATAGCTAGCTCATCTATTGGACCATCAGTAGTCATATTCAAACCTACTATGGCTGGACTTGCCGTAGCCTTATGGTTAAAACAAAGGGCTGACGAATTAGGAATGACTTCAACGGTCGGATGGTTTGAACCTATAACTGAAATACCACCGCAAGTAGAGGACGCGATTAGAACTGACTTAAATAAAATCTTGATGAAAAAACTAGAAGTGCCATGGTCTCCATCTTAAGTTGAAATTTCAACTTGTTTAGATGGTATTGTTTTTATTTCTGTGCTCTCATTACTTTTGGTTACTATTACATAATCTGCTATTTCTGATAAGTACTCTAGTAATCTATTAAACCTCTTCTGATCAAAAGTCATTGCTGACTCATCAATTATGAAGTAAGGCGTCTTGAAGTAAGCTTTAAGAGCGCTTAGCACTAGTATTAACGCTAATGTAGTCCTCTCTGATGAAGATAATTTCTTTATATCTATGGTTGCTCCTCTTCTTTTCACAACTAATCTGTAATTATTATCTATTTCCGCTTCCATCTCAAATTCAAACCTTCTCAACAATTGATTTGATATTCTAGTAAATTCATCCCTAGCTTTAGTCAGTCTTTTGATGTACTCCACTTGTAACTCCTCAACTTGTTTCTGCAACTGCTCTATTCTTATTTCCTTTTCCTTAAGCTCCTCTAATATCGAGGATGGGACGCCTAATAATTGCAACTCATACTCGTATTCCTCCCTTTTCTTTCTCAATTCCTCAATTCTCTTCAAAATAGCATTACTATCATCTGGTGTGATTACTGCTCCACTTAAAGACTCACTCCTATTGAATCTCTCTTCTGTCTCTCTCTTCTGTCTCTCGAGATCATCAATTTGGAATTTAACAGAACCTATCCTGTTTATTAGCTCTTCTCTCTTACCCTTTAACTTAATAATATCATTCTCAACGCTTTCAAACTCCTTTAGTTTTAACTCTAATTCTTCTTTTCTCTTCTGTAAACTAATTATGTCATTACGAACAGAGTCTAGCAACGAAGTTTTATCTCTCAATTCTCGCTCTATAACGTCTATTCTAACTTTCCATATACTCGGATCAACCTTACTTCCACACACATTGCACGTGTCAAGGTGTTGCTTATCTGACTCTTTTACTTCCTCAAATACCCTCTCTAATACTTTAAGTTCTATTTCCAACTCAGACCTATCATTACTTTTAGCCTTAAGTTTCTCATTAATTTCGTCTAATTCTTTCTGTATTTGAGATTTAATTTCTGAAGAGATCTTTGATTGCTTACTTTGAATTTCCTCTTCTATCTTCTTCAGTGCAAGTTCTAAGTTAGCAAGCTCATCTTTCTTTACCTTTATCTTATTCATGATCTCGTTTATCTTATTTTGTCTCGTTATTGTTATTGTGTGTGTAGTCTTCATCACAATATTAGAGCTACTTTCCCTCTCTTTTTCTAGTTTCTCCATCTCCTCATCAAGAGCTCTTATTTTATTTTGAATTTCCCTTATATCGTTATACTTCTTTTGTAACTCATCTCTTGAAGCTATTTCCGCATTTAATAGCTTCTGCATTTCCTCTTTCTTAGCTCTAATTTCATTGATTTTAGAAGTAGCTGAAATAAACCATTCTACGTTTCCATCTCCAGATAAAATTTGGGTTACTAATCTATTTTCTGGAGAGAAGTACGTTAACAGTAAAGCTCTATCGTCATCCATTATTAGATTCTTTTCTTCATATAATCCGTTTTTAACCCTCTTTATCCTTCTATAGTACTCTTTATTATCTAAATATACTTCAACATACCCATTATCAGCAAAAACATTCAGCAAGTCCTCTGGCTTAATGCTAGATGTTAGCATAGACACTAATGCCCTAACTAACGATGTCTTACCATAAGCGTTTGGAGCTTCATATGTTGTAACGCCTTTCTCTAGGTCAATACTATATTCTTGTGTTATTCCACCTATATTATATACTCTAACCTTCATCTAGTGGTATTAATACTAGGAAGTATAAAAACTCTTTCCTCCCTCAACAATCTTATTATGGAAAAACTCTTCAAATTGAAAATATGGAAATAGGATAACTTTAGATTTTAGTATATTTAATATCACAGTTAAAGTTCATTAAGTTTGATATTTTGCAATAAAGCTAAAGTAGATCAAAGTGTATTTATTAACACTTTTTAAGAATATATAAAGTCGATTTAATAAAGATATATGTTAACTCTACATATGCCCAGAATAATTAGCAAGACATAAATCTACAGTTTTCCTTATTAGGTCAATATCTTTACATGATTATTGAGAATTGCATAGTCGATGGGGCTTAGATGTACGAACTCTAATGAAAGCCCAAAATTTAATATTCATAAAATAAAACACAGTTCCCCTAATAAAAATTAGTTTATAGTAAGCTTATATGACAAAGCTTGATCAAATAAATAACTTTAACCTCTTATCGCCTATATATGAATAGAGTAAAATCAAGGGGCCTATCTTTTTGAATTTTCTACACTTTAATTTAACTAGATTCCTAGATAACTGCAATTAGGAGAAATTTTAAATTACTCGGAAATAGAAGTTAATTCAGTATGGAAGCTGATCTAGCAAACCTCTTGAGGCAAAGGAACTTAAAGGTAACTCCCCAGAGGATAGCTATATTAAAACTAATTATGAAAGGAGGCCATTTCAGCGGAGAACAGATCTTTCAAGAACTAAAAAAAACAGAACCCAGCATTAGTCTATCTACAGTCTATAATACATTGGAAACTTTAAAGAATGCTGGAATACTGAATTCCTTTGAAGCGAATGGTATTACTTGGTTCGAAATAAATAGGAAACCACATATTAACGTGTTCTGCACTAATAACAGTGAAATTATAGATGTAGATGATTTAGAAATAAATGACTTAACTGTGGAATTAAATAAAAAGGGGTTGGATGTGAAAAACGTTAGTATTGTAGTCTACGCTGATTGCTCAAAACTTACTAAGGGTACTAAACAATAAATTCTTAAACTTTTCATCATCAGCTTCTAATACTATTTCAGCATTCTGTCTGTTATGACTATACCAATCTATCAACATTGCACCTCTAGATTCTGAACAGGTTTCAACATCAACATACCTCCTTAATGATCTCTTTATTATTGTGCTATCGTAAGCTATAGCAACTGTTAACGAATCAGGGTGAACACTTCCATTTATGCCTTGTGCTTTAGAATAATCACGTAAAGTCTTGTTAACTCTAATGAAGAAATCTGATAACCTAGTATTCATTTTCGATATTCGATCCCAATCTTTTTCATTAACAACAGCATGAAGTTCTGCAGTCTCCCATGGAACTATAGTTACATCAAAACCGGCATTAAGTATAATTTTAGCTGCCTCTGGGTCAACCCAAAAGTTAAATTCAGCAATGGGTGTAGTATTTCCCTTGGAAAATGCTCCCCCCATAATCCATATCTTCCTTATTCTGCTTACTATTTTGTGATCCTTTAGATAAGCTAAGGCAATATTTGTTAGGGGCGATACTGCCAAGATTTCAAGTTCTCCATTGTATTCTTTCGAGAGTCTTAATATCGCATCCACAGCATGTTCATCTGTAGGCTTCTTATTAGGCTCTGGATAATTCCAATCTCCCATTCCATTATTACCGTGAACTTCTTCTACAGTTCTCCACTTACCTAGTATTGGTCTATCCGCTCCAATATAAACTGGAACGTCTGATCTTCCAATATATTCTAGCGTGAACAAAGCGTTCTTCACCTGATTCTCGAATTTAACGTTACCCGCGACAATAGTAACTCCAAGAAGATCAAAATATCTCGAAGCTAATAGTATAGCTATTGTATCATCACTGGCTGTGTCTGAATCAATTATTACCTTTCTCACGTTCTCTGAAAGAATAGAATAAAATAAAAGATTAACTCTGCAAAGGTATTATACGATCCTTATGATATACACTATCTTTATTAGGCTGAAGGAGAAAATTTATTATTGATGCAAAACTTTAGAGAGCTTACTATTGATATAGCTCTTTCTAAGAGGATTAGTGGATACGAAAGGATATATGAGGATGGGCTGAGAAGAAGAAACTCATGTGTTTATTATAATACTGAATATTGTAAAAAATTTTCAGGTAAAAGTAAAATACTTGCAAGCTGGAAATCTAATGGAAAGATAGTTCCTCACCCTGCATTTTGTTACTTATGTCCCTACTATTCAATTAAGGACGATGGAAAAATTATAACGGCAGACCTCTTAGATATATATATAATTTACGTTAATTTAAAAGGACAGCTAGAAAAAGAATTGGAATTTATTGAAAATAGGTTGTCAGAATTCTCCTATTCTACGTCGATAGCATTAAGGAGAAGGAGAGAAGATCTATTAACATTCTTAGATGATATAATATCAAAAATTAAGATATTACTAGAGATGATTAGGATTAGTGAGACTAATGGAGTATGAAAACATATTTAATGATCCAAAAGGATATAAAAGATGGTACGAAGAACACAATAAAATATACGATAATGAAAGAAATGTCGTTAGAAGTTTTAACCTTAAAGATTGTTTAGACATAGGATCTGGACCAGGCATATTTCATGAAGTTATACATGGATACAAAGTCTCAGTAGACATATCATTATTAATGCTAATGGAAAGTAAAAGCGATGATAGTGTATTAAGTGATGCGTTATACTTGCCTTTTAGGAACAAATCATTTGACTGTACTTTCACATCAGTTACAATATGTTTTATTGATAGTCTTGAAAAATTTATTAGTGAAATAGAGAGAGTAACCAAAAAGCGGGCGGTAATATGCTTTATACCTAGAGATTCTCCATGGGGAAAATACTATGATGAATTGGGTAAGAAAGGACATAAATACTACTCTAGAGCAATTTTTAGAACTAAAGAAGAAATATACAAAACTATTAATAAATATATGAAAATAATCACAGTAAGGTCTACATTAAGCTCAGAACCATCTAATGAGAAAAGCTGGGAGGATAATGATATATATTACGATGATGACAGAGGTTCATTTATTTGTGTTGAGGCTATCACCCGGTAGAGCGGAGCCCTTTTCATCGAGCCTTCATAGGCACTCGAGGGCTGATCCTACCGGATTGCTGATCTATTCCTTCTTTTTAAAACTCTTAAATCTTTCCCCAGTCCAATTTAGATAAATTTAGTAACCCAGTGCTTTTAGAATATTAAACTCCTATGTTAATTGCTTGATGCCTATAAGATAATAGTCTTTCCATTACGTGAGGAATAACTAAACGTAAGGTAAATTGTATAAATTTAATTAACTTGTGTAAAATACTAAATAATCTTAACTATTTTCATATTGAAATAAATATGCTAATAAGATATGCACTCTTAGGTATATTTATTCATTTGTTCTGAAGAAAGCATCCGTAATATGGTTACGAAGTGCATAATGACTCAATCCCTAAACTAAAAATTTTGTAATGATACGATCTTTTTAGGATCCTCCTAAATAAGCTTTATTTTAGGGTTTAGCGTACATTATATAATGTGAGAATAACTTTAATTTTAATGACTTTAATTGTTATAACAACACTTATAGCATATTTCATAAGTCACAGTCCACTACTCCTCTCTGAATTTTCTCATTCATTTATAGATTTTATTACTATTTTACTATCTATATTACTAATAGGCAAAATTTCTGGGATCTCCGGTAATAAAAACTTTATTTATACATATGGACTCCACAGATTGGAAATTTTTTCCGCTATACTAAACATAGTAACTATTATAGTTCTGTCACTATTTATTGTCTATTCTTCTATTATATCATTATTATTAGGCATTCATGAAAACCCAATACTTCTTATAATTATTTCAACTATTGCTGGAATTTTAACATACGTAGCCAATAAGTTCACGAGAGAAGATAACATAGGTAAGAAGGGCATAAGCTTACACTTATTTTCTGATCTGATAAGCTATATTTTAGGAATATTTGCTGGCTTTATTATATTACTTTATAAACTTTACTTTATTGATCCAGCAACGGCAATAGCCATAGTAGCCATCAATCTAATAATCACTAGACCGATTTTAAGAGAAGCTTACGTTATATTAATGGAAGGCTCCCCAGTTAATACGCAGGACATAAAATCTGTCTTAGAAAGCGAAAAGATTAATGTTCATCACTTGCACGTCTGGTCGGTCTGTAGTCATATTAAGGCTGCGACACTACACGTTAAAGTTAGTCCAAACACTACAATTAAAGAGACCGACGAAATCAGAAGAAAAATTTCTAATATCCTCAAAGAGAAATATAATATAACTCACTTAACAGTTCAGTTTGAATCAGAAAACTATGATTAATAAAACTGGCTTGGCCACCACTCAATCTCTTTCTTAAATTTACTTCCAATCATATTTAGTATGCGTCTTCTGTCTTCACTTGAAATTCTGACATCTATATGTGCCTTCAACAAAGGGAAAGGATAGCCCTTTATTGATACATTAGCTAAAACATCTACAATCTCCTTAACTATGTTTTCATCAATCCTTCCTAAAACATCTACCCTTAAAACCCTACTACCCTTACTAAGCCTTACATAAAAGGAGCTATATTCCATCCCTTTCAAAATTTCTAGCTTATCGTAGTTATCTGATATAAGATTAGAATCTATAGTTTTAGTTAATATTTTTGAAAATCCCGGGTCTTGCGTAAATAACTCTAATAGTACAGTGTCTGGATAATCTGTATTAAAAACATCTTTAGATCTGCTGATTTTAGATATCCACATAACTTTATCACTAAAATCTTCTACAATTTTAGCAATTATATACTGATTTAGCAATTCTAGAATCTTTTTCATTTTTTTCTCATCCTTTAATGAGATAATATTATCAATGTCCAGACTTTCAACCATCTTTAAATCATCTTGGGTTAAACCCTCCATATTCACCTTTTTGCCCAATTTTTTTACTAAATTACCATCTAAAAGGACATAATCCCCTTGACCGCTGTAATCTAAAGATAATTTAAGTTCTAAAGCTTCCATTAACAAGTTAGCTCTCTCTCTCGCATCGACACCGGGTCTAAAGAAACCAATCTTACCATCTTCAGATATTACTTGAATTTTACCTTCATAACCCAATACAGCCTCTGCGTCGATAACATATAGGATTCCTATTCTCATAGCCCTAGTAAATGAACCACCATCAATCGCTATAATTTTTTTATTTACCTTAGGATTTGGATTATATACTCTCCAATTTGCTGAAATCTGTTCTTTAATTTCTTTCTCCAAATATTTTGAAATATTAAATATCTGATCTCTTATTTTTTGATGATCCTTCAGTAATATGTCATATACTTTAGTTATCATTAGCCTCACTCACCACGCTCTTATTTCCTTTCTTTTCCACATTAATTACATAGTCTGCTGCATTTTCTATCTCTCTGTCGTGTGTAACTACAATAATTTGTGGTACTACCTCTTTCAAGTTTTTAATTATTTCGATGAGATAATTTCTTCTATCCTCATCTAAGTGAACTGTTGGCTCGTCTAGGATGAAGAAATTAGCATCAGACATGAGACTTCTAGCTATGGCTAACCTTAAACCTAATGCTAATGCCATTTTTTCTCCTCCACTTAATGAGGTTACGGGCAATTGATCTCCACTATTTGTATAAACTATAATATAATCTCCCCTATTACTTTTTCCCCTCTTAGGGGATATCTCTATTTCTGCGTTCTTAATTGATAAATCGAATTTCGATATTATATCATTTAAGTTATTTTCTATAACTTGTTTAGTTGCCATAATTATATAACTCTGTAGCCTTTTCTCTCCTAAAGCTTCCCTTATTCTGGTTAATTTGCTAATTGCGTTAGTTATTTTTGTCTCCTCACCTAACTTGGATTCGATCTGAACCATCTGAGTATTCATATCTTCTATTTCTTTCTTAAGGCTACTCAACTCTCCTTCTATCTTACTTTTCATATTTCTCCTCTCATCTAGAAATTTATCCAGATTTTCTACTTTTTTCTTTAATTCTTGATAATAATCTTCGTCAAAAGATATTTCTTCTAATTTCTGCTTAAGTTTTTCTATTTCTTTCTCTAAATTTTCTTTTTTCTTAAGATCCTCTTCCAATATTGCTCTCTTTCTCCTTAAATCATCTAAACTTTTCTTCTTCTTCTCTAGCTCTTCTATCCTTCTTTCGATTTCAAATTTGTTTAATCCTTTAACTTCGTTCTCTAATTTCCTTAATTCACCTTCAATTTGCTTCTTCTTATTAAGTAGCTCCTCTATTCTCCGCTTCTTATCTGAAAGAGAACTTTCATCATACTTGGATAATTTAAGGTAATTATCATAATAGTCCTTGAGTTTTTCTAATTCATTGTTAACTTCATTTCTTCTATCCTCTATATTTCCATATTTACTAATTTCTTGCTTTAATTTCGATAGTTCATCCTCTAACTCTTCTATTTGCATTTTTATCTTGTCGAATTTTCCCTTTTCAGACATTATTCTTTTTTGTTCCAATCTTAATTTATTTAATTTATTAGTTAGCTCTCTTAAATTCTCTTCAGTGCGCTCTTTTTCCTTTACTAGACTATCCCTTTTTTCAGTATATTCGCTGATAACTCTCTGCCTATGCTCATCATCTAAAGGTCTTCCACAGATAGGACACCTATCACTTTTAACCTGGGTAATATTTTTGATTATTTCATCAGCCTCCTTGATACCATTTTGAATTTGTCCCAATTTCCTATCTAATTCAGATTTTTGATTTTCAAACTCCTTTATGTTCTTTTCGACTTCTTCTAAATTTTTTTCATTAAATTGTATATTCGCTAAATCATTTTTATATTTCTCCAAAGTTTGTTCTTTAGATGCGATTTTACTTTTTAACTGAATATATCTATTATACTCTTCGTCGATTCTTTTCTTCTCACTATACAATTGGGTATACTTAATATAAAAGGGTTCTAACTCCCTTTTCTTCCTTAGAGACTTTTCATATTCATCAATTTCCACTTGAAGATCATTTATACTCTTAGATACTGAATCATAGTTATCTTTCAATAATAAATATCTATCTAAATTATTTTTAAGTTCTCTTAATTTTTCTAACTGCTCCACTTCTTTTTCTAATTCACTTATATTTCTAGTCTCGTTTTCAAGTCTCTTTATTTCCCTTTCAATTTCTTCAAATGATTTGTTCTTCTCATCTAGACTAGTTTTTATTTTAATATAATTCTCTCTCTTTATCTCATACTCATCTAACTCTTTATTAACTTGTCCTAGAGAACTTTCAAGGTTAGCGATTTCATTAGACAAAGATGATATGTAATTCTCTAACTCCTTTACTTTATCTTGCTTTTCCTTTAATCTATCCCTTATTTGGTTATATTGACTCTTCAGTACGTTAAAGCCTTCAAGTTTTGACTCCAATTGCTTAATTAAATTGGCTATTGGACCCTTACTATCAATTAATTTGTCAATCGCCTCAAGTTTGAGAATACCACCTATAGTATTTTGGAACTCATCTAAGATTTTATCCAATTCTCCTTGTCTTACGATTATAGTAGAGAGGGCAATATCTTTATCTATTCCTAAATATTTTTCCAGTTCTGATGTTACATTTTCAGCACCATAAGTAATAGGCTTATTGTTTACTAAAAGATGATCTTCAATAGAACCACTACCTCTACTTAAGTTTCTTTTTATTATTATTACATCATTACCTCTAGACAAAGTTAACGAAACCTTGCTTCTTGATGCACCACGTTTAATGAAATTCTCTAGAACACCCCTGCTTTTTTCCCTAAACATGGCAAAAACGATGCCATCAATTATTGAGCTTTTACCGGCTCCATTAGGACCTAATATTACATTTACCTCTCCTTTGAATTGAACTGTAGATTTCTCATGACTAATGAAGTTCTCTAGCTCTATTTTATCTATTTTCATTTATTCCAGACCTCCTAATTTCATTAGAATTTTCTCAACATTTTCACTTGAATCTACATTCTTAATCATTTCTATTATCAATTCTGCTTCCTCTTTACTGAACTTTTCATATTCAGTTAGATACTCCAGAATTATTTTATCTAATCCCTTATCCTTAGGTGGAGTGATAGTTAAATTCCCAATTGTCTGAGAAGTTTCATCTTTATATATCCTATAATAGGCAACGACGTCACTTAATTCCGTTGTTAATTCGGCATTCAATTTGTCTCTTCTCATTTTTTCTCCACGCAATATAATGTGTAATATTGGTTTAGACTTCAACTTTTTTATCTCATCCTTTATGTTTTGAATATCAACCTTTAAATTACGTGTATCGACAGCTCTTACAATTTGTGGTCTAATCTCTAAGTTTATCTCTTGAAGTATTGGTAAATTCTTGGAAAAATCTATTAAGTATACCCCTTTACGATTTTTTTCATAGCCTGCAATTTCCTCTTCCCTCATAATATCTGGAGAACCAGCTATAGCCACAATAGACCCGTTATCCATTTCCATTTTCCATCTATCATGTAAGTGACCTAAAGCATAATATCCAAAACCCTTAGGTAAATCACCTATCTCCAACTGCCACGAACTCTCATATGGCAATAATTGTTTAAAACCTTGATGTAAAAGCAAAATACTTCTAGTGCTACTCGGTTTTAAAGATGATAACATTTCCTTCAGAATTTGTCTTGAAATAGTTGGCACATGTGAAATTCCATAGACTTCCAGATTATTACCTAATATGTATGGAGTCCTATAATCAAGTATTTTTATTAGATCTAACTCAGCTAAAATGTTATGAGGGTAGATATAACCTTTTCTTTTAGGCGTATCATGATCACCGGGAATAGATAAGAATGGTATGTTTGCTTCTTTAAGCTTTCTTAAACTTTTTATTGCATTAAGAATAGCGTTATTAGGCGGATTATGTACATCGAAGAGATCGCCAGAGTGAATTACAGCATCGACATGATTCTCCAAGGCTATATCTACTATTTTTGAAAATACATCATAGAGGTCTTTCTCTCTCTCTAGTAAAGAATATTGTCTTTTACCTAAATGAGTATCTGAAACATGTAGTATAAGCATTACTCTTCACCAGAACCAAAATTCACAAATCCCGATATACTATTTTCTTCCTCTTCCGCGTTTTTCCATTCTTTTAACATATCAGGATCAGCCCCTAATAGTTTTCCCTCAAACTTGTCTATCTTTACTATAGCAGGTAATTTAACTATCTTACCTATTATTATCGCTTCTCCTACATCCAATGACGAAAGCTGTTCAACTAAATCTTCACTTAAATTATCACTAGACTCCAAGATGTATTTTTTATCATTAGGTTCAACTATTTTCAAAATAATCTTATTGGTCATTTGACTTAAGATATTATCATCTAGCCCTTTTGGTCTCTGGCTAACTATTACTAATCCGACACCGAACTTTCTTCCTTCTCTTGCTATTCTGGAAGCCCAATATTTAGTTAACGTATTTTCATTCTTAGAAAGGAATACATGAGCTTCTTCGATAACGGAAATTATAGGAAACTTTAAACCAGAGGATCTCTTTCTAGCAAATTCTTTTCTGGAGTCTAAAATTCTTCTTAAATAATGTGACACCACAGCATCCATTGAATCCTCATCTAGTTGAGTCAAGTTTACAACATTAACTCTACTTCTCTTAATTTTCTCTATGACGTCAGAAGCTGATAAATCTATTACACCATTATATCTATCAACAAATTCTTCTAACTTATTAAGAAGTTCATCAGCAGGGTTCTCTCTTTTCTCTCCTTTACCTTCATTTTGAATGTAACTCTCCATTATTTCAAGAAATTCTTGATTTAATTTGGAAAGAGATACTTGACCTTCCTTAATTTTATTCGATATCTCCTGCTTAAATTTATTGAATGCTCTTCTTAGTATTCTAAACTGTATTGTAGCATTTTCTCTAACCTCCAATAATGTAGCAAATTCTCTAGGAGTTAGATATAACGGATTAAGTCTGGGCTCAATATTATTCAAATTTTTCATATCGCTATCGTAATATTCTCCATGATAGTCAAATATTATAACAGATCCACCTAACTCAGATATTCTTTGTGACAAAACTGCTACTGTATTTGACTTTCCCGCCCCCGTAGCTGCTAGTATTGCTAAATGCCTTGACAACGAGTTAATATTCAATCTCACACTTACTGATGTCCCAACTAGAGTACCTATCCTAATATTACCATCCGAGTAAATACTTTTTAATTCTTCTTCTTCTGCTTCTCTAACTGGCGTTCCAGCAGATGGAGGAATATCGGGCATTAAACAGTTTTTATTTAAATCACATAATAGTTTAATTTTTGCCTTAATGAAAAACGGAATATTATCATTGTAATCTTTTAACTTTTGAACAATTTCTATATCATTCATATTCTCATCTAACATGGAACTACCACGCGTTACAAACGTAATTAAACCTAGTACCTTAACATTATCATATTCTAGCATAACGTAATTTCCTAGCCTAACTGGTTTCTCCGCCAACATTGAAGCTTCTTGAGTAGTGGCAGAACCTATAACATATCCAATTATCATCATTATTTAATGGTTTCTAACACTTTAAATGGATTACCACAAACTTAAAAGTAATACCTTCAAAATTAATTGAAAATTTAATCAGATAAAAGAAGGAAGGAAAAATTGATCAATTAAAAACAGTGTTTTGATTCCTTCGCATGCCTTACAATCAAAGAAAATATACTTATTACTTGAAATTTTTGTTACGTTAAATTGTAGAAAAGTTCTAACAAAACAAACTTAAAAAGATAAAATAGCTTTAAAGAGCCTTCGCTACTGATTTTATTGTTTCCGCAATTTTAGCTTCTTGATCAGCAAAACTGCATAACATCCTCTCTATATCTTCATGACCCTCTGCCTTAGCAGTCATAGCAACCTTATTATACTCACTAATGTGCTGCATATCCTCTTCTTTAGCCATTTCCTCTAAAACCTTTGAAACTTTACCTATTGTTTCCGCAATTTTAGCTTCTTGATCAGCAAAACTGCATAACATCCTCTCTATATCTTCATGACCCTCTGCCTTAGCAGTCATAGCAACCTTATTATACTCGGCTACATGTTGGTCTTGTTCCTCTCTTGCCATTTCACCTACTACATTGTTTAGTTGCTTATGCCTTAATAATGTCTCAAATATTGCCTTTGCATGACCTAATTCAACTAATGCTTTCTCTCTTAATGCTTTAGCCTCCTCTTTCTTACCTAATTGCTCTAACTTCTCAGCAACTAACATTAATGACATAAAATCTTCTGCGTTTGCTTTGAATAATTCTTTTAATCCCATTTCGGTTTCTTTTCCGAGGACCATAGGAGACACCTTGTTAATTATTACTCATAATAGGTTAATAAACTTTAGTTAGACTCTAATTTAATGTTGTGAGATTTTATAGGAGGAAAGATATTTATAATTAATGTAATATTGTATAAGAACGTATTATAGTTGATGACTAACTCCAATCCTGAGGTAGTGATGAAGTAACTCGCGACTGATATTTATTAGTGTTTTTACAAACTATGACATATGATTACCGTAAAAGAAATGAGAGCTCTAGAGATAAATAGTACTTCGCTGGGTGTTCCAACTTTATTATTGATGGAGAATGCAGGGAGATCAGTTAAGGACGAAATAGTCACAAGATTTGAAAATAATGTAAAGGAAAAACAAGTGTACATTTTCGTGGGACATGGAGGAAAAGGAGGAGATGCTTTAGTAACTGCTAGACATCTAGCTGGAGAGGGTGCAAACGTTAACGTAATTTTATTGGGAGAAAATAAACATGAAGATGCAGTGCTTAATTTAAACGCGATTGAAGAGATGGATTTCAGCATAAAAATGATTACTGTAAAAGATGTTGAGGAATTGAAGCCGTTAACTGCTGATATTCTAGTTGATGGAATGTTAGGGACTGGATTCTCCGGAAGACCGAGAGAGCCTTTCAGAACTGCTATTAAAGTATTTAACCAAAGTAAAGGGTATAAAGTGTCAATTGACGTACCGTCTGGAATTAACGCTGATACCGGCGAGGCATTCCAAGATGAGTACGTAAAACCAGATTTAGTAGTAACTTTTCATGATATGAAGCCAGGTTTATTAAAATATAATTTCAACATCGTTGTGAAGAAAATAGGCATTCCTCCTGAGGCTGAGATATATGCAGGACCAGGAGATGTCATCGTTAACTTACCCAAAAGGCGTTTCTCGTCAAAGAAGGGAGAAAATGGAAGAGTTCTAGTTATTGGGGGGAGTTACACTTTCAGTGGAGCTCCAACTTTGGCTGGAATGGCTGCGTTAAGAACGGGTGCAGATTTAGTGTACGTAGCTGCACCAGAAGACACTGCTAAAATAATAGCAGGCTACTCTCCAGATTTAATCAGTATAAAATTACAAGGAAAAAATATTTCGCCCAGTAATTTAGAAGAGTTAAAGCCATGGATAGATAGAGCTGATGTGGTAATAATTGGACCCGGCATGGGACTCTCCGACGAAACCGTTGAAGCCTCTAAAACTATAGTGAATTATTTGAGAGAAAAAAACAAAACTGCAGTAATCGATGCGGATGCTCTAAAAGCTATAAAAGGATATGAACTATATAATAAGGTTGTTATTACTCCGCATGCTGGAGAGTTCAAAATATTCTTTGGGGAGGAACCTAGTATTAATATGAGAGAGCGGATAAATCAAGTTGTTAGAAATGCTGAGAAGTGTAAATGCACTGTATTATTGAAAGGTTATATTGATATAATCAGTGATGGAAAGAGGTTTAAGTTAAATAAGACCGGCAATCCTGGAATGACAGTAGGTGGTAGTGGAGATACGTTGACCGGAATAGTAGGAACTCTAATGGCTCAAAGAATTGAACCATTTATCGCAGCTTACTTAGGAGTATTTATAAATAGTCTTGCTGGTACGTTAGCCTATAATAAATTAGGTGCCCATCTAGCACCTACTGACATAGTAAATGAGATACCTAATGTTATAAATAATCCGTTAGAAGCGTTCAAGAAGAAGGTTTATAAAAGAATACTAGAATAAAAAAGGTATTTAAGGGAAAACTTTCTAACCCTTAGATTTCTTTATAATTTCTAAAGACTTATCAGCATGTTCTTCTGCTCTCTTAAGGTTTCTTAAGATTTCTATTATCTTCCCGGATTCGTCTATTATGAATGTAACCCTTTGCGCACTTGTTCCTTTATCATTTAACACTCCATACATTTGAGTTATCATCTTATTATCGTCAGCCACAATAGGAAAAGTTGCACCATATTTTTCAGCGAATTTTCTTTGAGTATCTATCTTATCTACGCTAACACCTATAATTTCCGCGTTTAAATTCTTAAACTCTGAATAGAGTTGTACAAATCTCTGTAATTCTCTCGTACAGCCACTTGTAAACGATTTAGGATAGAAATATAATATAACCTTTTTACCTCTGAAATTAGATAACTTTATCTTACCTATTGTTGAATCGGCTTCAAAGTCTGGAGCATCTTCTCCGGGTTTCATGATTTTAAGTAGGATTCAGATTCCTTAAAAAGATTTAGATTAAGAAAGTTTTTAACTGAAGACGGAAAAGTTCTTGAACAAATGAGACTAATACCGCGTACTATGTCTACACAACATCCTGATAACGCTAAAGTACCAGAGTGGGCTAGAAGCGAAATAATAGAAGGGGAAGACGAGGTTAAGGAAGCATATTTAGCGTATAGTATGTATGGAGTTCACGAAGTAATGTGGGATGCTGAAGGAAAAGACGTGGATACTCATGTAGTAAGAAAATTACTAACTAATTACACCGATTATTTTAGAGAACACATACTCGGAAAAGATGTATTTTTAACCTATAGGCTGCCTAATCCAAGAGTTGAAGGAGCAGATAGAAAAGTATTTGCTGAGACAATGGAAAGCATTCCTATAACTTATGATTTAGCAAAAAAATTCTATGGAAATGGTATTACAGTACCCGTTTTTGAGGTAATTCTCCCCATGACTACTGACGCTTTAGAGCTGATAAGTGTAGTAAAGTACTATGAGAAAGCCGTAGCTAATGAAGAAGATATAGAGCTTTATGATGGAATAAGAGTAAGGGATTTAGTAGGTGACATTTATCCTAAAACGATAGAAGTAATTCCATTAGTAGAAGATATCGATTCGATGCAAAATATTGATAAGATTATAGCGGGATTTTATAAGGTAATTAGACCAAAATATATTAGAGTTTTCTTAGCAAGATCAGACCCTGCTATGAATTATGGAATGATTCCAGCAGTATTATCTGTAAAAATAGCCTTAAGTAAGTTGTATAAACTGTCTGACTCCCTCAATCTAAGCATCTATCCTATCATTGGAGTTGGTTCACTACCCTTTAGAGGACATTTATCACCAAGAAATTATGAATACGTACTTAGGGAGTATAAGGGAATTTATACTTTCACAATCCAATCTGCCTTCAAATACGATTATGACTTAGAGGAGAGTAAAAAAGCAATTGATTACATAAATAACTCTAAAATTGCTATGCCAGATAAGCTAAGTGAAGAAGAGGAAAGGATATTAGTGAAAATTTCAACACTATTTACACAAAGATATCAGCCGATAATAGAAAATCTAGCTAAGCCTATTAATGATGTTGCATTATTATTACCAAGGAGAAGAGCCAGAAAGCTTCACATAGGTTTGTTTGGATACTCGAGAAGTACTGGTAAAGTTACACTTCCTAGAGCAATTTCTTTCGTGGGCTCACTTTATTCTATAGGAATACCTCCAGAGATAATTGGAATCTCAGCCTTAGATAATTTGAGTGAAGAAGAGTGGGAAACCTTTAAGAGGAATTACGTATACTTTAAACACGATATCGAAAGAGCTGCTAGATTCTTCAATTGGGATTCATTTGAATTAATTAAATCAATATGGAACGTGAATAATGAAATAATAGATGAGATCAAAAAAGACGTTAATTATGCTCAAGATGTTTTAGGAATTAAAGTAGGAGGTTCTGATTATGAAAGTAGAAAACACATCCTTTTATCTTCTCTATTTTTACTGTCTTTAAGAGAGAAAATTCATCAAGAATCAAAGAAATACTTATATGAAATGGCATTAATTAGAAGATCTTTGGGATGAGAATATTAGTTAATGGTTTATTACCAAATGACTCTGGAAAGACAACTTTTTCATTATCTCTAATAAGATTGTTTCGTCAAGTAGGCATTGAGCTATTTCCCTTAAAGCCTATGGCAGGACATAATGCTTGGTACAGTTTTAACACTCTGATAAGAAGTGAGGAATTAGGTGCTCTAGCTGGCAATGATGCGTTAAAATATTATGACGAAACTAAAAAGGACATTAGAAAAATAAATCCGTTTGCCGTTCTTTTCATTCCAATAGACTTAGAAAAGTTAGGGTTTAACGTATCTTTATATAACCTAATGATGGATTATGGATTTCCATATTTAATTCGATTCAGCGATTGTATAACTGGTATAGACAGCTATTTTGTCAACTCTAACGCAGAACTATATTCACCTAAACCTTTATTACGCTTCATAAATAACTTATCCTTAAAATTTAACGCTAGATCCTCCAATAGCTTAAGGCAACTTATAGATTCTTCTCCATATAACATAGATGTTTGTGTAGAAATCACTTTCAAAGAGAATGAAAATGTGATAATTGAAAGTTACAATGACTCATCTTCACCCACAAATAGGTCTGCTGATGTTGATTATGTATTCATAGTATCGCCTGCTAAAGCGTTTTTAGTTAAGGGTGACGAATTTAAAAAGGCACTATCTTTATACTCAATTCCTCCATGGAATGTAAAAGTATCAAGTTTAATTAAATATCTAAAAATAGAGAAAAGTTTTGAGATAGACATAGGCGAAAGTATCGCTAAGGAGGAAATATTAGACTGGACTCTTAAATCTTGATATCTTGATAGGCAAGTCCTTTTTCTGGCTCATAAACCTTACCTATGTGTCTTAAGACTGATACTACTACACCTAATCCTCTTTGAACATCCTTATCACGAAAGAGCCTATACAGTTCCCACAAGCTGGTTACCGGTTGAACATTTTCTACTTTTAACGCTTCTCCAGTAGCTGATACTAGCCAAGTGTAATATTTAAAGTTACGAAGGTCAATTTTAGATAAATCATTAGCTATTTCCTTCCAATTATTTAGCAAGTTAAGTGTAAAATCATTAACCAATCCATTTATAATGTTCCCTAAAGTATTCTCGTCTTTAATAATTCCTCTTATCACGTCTAGAATCCCAACCTTGTTAAGATCCTCCATTAGACTTAATATAGTATTTATAGTATTTAGCATATCTTCTGTAGTCAAATTATTTGCTAAGGCTAATATGGAATCCCATCTTGAAACAATGTTTAAAAGATTATCATTAACAATTCCGTTTATGATTTTACCCAAGTATTTCTCATCGCTTAAGATGCCTTGTAATAAATCAATTAAACCTATTTTCTTTGCCTTATTTGCAACATCAACCAATTGAAGAATGACGTCTAAGTTTTCATCATCGAGTAAAAGTTTATTTAATACATTCAACAATTTACCAGAATTTAAAAAGAAATTCAACATCTCATCTGATGTTATCATACTGACTATTTTCCCAAACGTTTTTTCATCTTCTAATATACCTTTTACTAAATCTACTAGGCCTAATTTGTCAATATCTATCATTACTTCTAAGACTTTATTAGTAACGTTTAGTTTTTCATTAGCTAATAAAGAATCTAATTCTATTATATTCTCGGTCATCTAAAAATTCACCAACTCGCTAGGAACTTTTCTAATGCCATATCCCCTTTAGTCCACATGAAATATTTTGTAAATAGCTCCTTCTTTAAATGATTTATCGGAGATGGATCAGCAATTGACGTATTACCCTTATACCATGTATCATCCTTCACTGCAACACCAAAACCTTCAAATGGATTATCAGCAACACATACGATAGTGGGATAATAGCTATCAACTTTTATATCAACTCCTAACCTTCTAGCTAAATGTTGAGCTGCAATATTTGCAGTTTTAACTGCCAAATATCCTAACTTTGGAACTGTAATCGAATTGGAATCTCCAACAGCATAAATATTGTCATACTTTATTGAAACCATGTTCATATCTGTTGGCACAAATCCACCATCATCAATTAGATCCTTTGTGGAATTCTTTAACGCCATGTTACCCGTATAAGGCGGTATTAAGATAGTTAAATCAGCCTTAATAGTCTTTCCAGACTCGTCTAATATCTCGTTCTCTCTTATTTCCTTAATTTTGAAATTATCTACTAGCTCAATTCCCATTTGCTTATACATCTCTCTTACTATCTTCCTAGAGGTAGTGGACAAATCGGATAAATACTCGCCAGGAGAGAATATTACAAATTTCACCTTATTAGCTAATCCTCTTTTTTTAAAGTAACCGCTAAGCATTAAGCTCATTTCGAATACTGGACCTTCACATGCTGCATCGGCTAAAGGAACATAATTCTCTGGCACTTTAGGCTTTGGATTCTTACCTTGATAGAAATATCCAGAGCCTATTGCTATCGTTCCACCTTTAAAATCCTTAAGTCTTTCTCTCAATTTCAAAGCGTAATCTATTTCGCATACACTATAACCGTATGTATCCCATCCCTTAACTATCTCAGTAGATAGATGTGCGCCTAATCCAATTATCAAATAGTCATAATCTTCTTCCGCTTTATTACCATCAGGTTTAGTATAATAAACTAAACCGCTATCAGCGTCAATTTTCTCAACTGTTCCCTGCTGGAACCTTATTCCCTTTTCTGGTAATGCTTTAGTTAGGTCTATTCTAACATCCTCCTCATCCATTACGCCTACAGCTACATGAGGTAACGCTGGTCGGAAATACGTGAATCTTGAATTGTTTATAACTTTTATTTCCGCCTTACTTCCTATTAGTCTCCTTAATGTGTATGAAGATGTTAAACCACCGAATCTAGCTCCTAATACCAGTATCTTAGTCATGTTTATCCTTTTTAATATTTAGATTCATAGTTTATATAATTATCTTCAAATTAACTAAATTAATGATTTAGCTTTAATGCTTATCTGTTTATTTATTTCTAATTATTTAAAACGTAAAAAAGCTTATAACTTTTCAAACAGAAGAGATTATGATATGTATCAATTAAAAGATAAATATGTCGAGATAAAAGGAAAGAGGATACACTTCATAGAGGAAGGTAACGGTGATCCCGTACTCCTGTTTCATGGAGCAAGGTTTAATGCTTATACATGGCACGAAACTGGTACAATCAAATCTATAAGCGATAACGGTTTTAGGGCAATCTCTGTGGACTTTCCAGGTTTCGGAAAGTCAGAGAATGTACAAGGGTTAAAGCTCACTGAATTCATAAAAACATTTATGGATAGCCTAGAAATCGATAAGGCTAATTTATTGGGAGCTTCCATGGGAGGCGAAGCCGTATTAGGCTTTTCGGTTGACTATCCGAATCTAGTCTCTTCCCTTATACTGGTAGGAGCAGTTGGGGTAAAAAATTACGAGAATAGTTTAGATAAGATCTCTGAAATACCTGTTCTTCTTGTATGGGGTTCAAATGATACAATATCTCCAAAATCTAACTATGAACTTCTTCTAAAGAAACTTAAAAATGCAAAGCTAAAAATCATAGGCAGGAATCATGCATGTTATCTAGATAATCCTGAAGGGTTCAATAACACTGTAGTCGAGTTTCTAAAGGGATTAAAAAATGGTAAATGAAAATCAAGAGATATTACAGCTTAAAGAGAAACTTAAAATACTTTTAAAAAATGATGTAAGATACTTGACTATTTTAGAACATTTAAAGAAGGCAAATATTGATTATGGAAAATCAATTATGTTAAATACAAAAATAAACTTAGAAAGTATAATGAAACTTCTTGATGATTTAGAGAAATTAGGCTTAGTCGAAAGAGTCCATGGCGCTACACTGAAGAATACTGAAGCAAAGTTTAAGCTAAGTTCAGAAGTTCATAAACATCACACTTATTACACTTTAACTAGAGAAGGAGATCATCTATTAAGATATTTGACCGATGAGAAAACGATAATTGAGACATATATCGATATACTAAGAGATGACAATTTTGCCTTAAATCTTTTAAGGTATGCTGAAGAGCTTAATGCAGATCATGCATTAACTTATGCTAAGTTATTACATAAAAGATTAGAAGATACTATTCAAAAAATCGAGGAATTAATCAGAATTGGTCTTATTGAAGAGAAAAACTCCAAAATCATAAAATTTGGAGAAAGAAAAGCAAAACCTAAGAAAGAAACTAGAACTCATCATAAATACTATGGATTGACTAGGATGGGAGAGTTAGTTGTGAGAGAAATGAAAAGAAAAGGTATCTTACCCAAGTAAACGCTTAACCTTGTCGATTGTATCATTAATTGACTTATAAATAGATTGATTTACTATGATATCGAAGTTTTCCGAAACTATCTTATCTACTAACTCGCTTAATTTTCTCCTCACAACTAATTCTACAATCTTTGCCTTCCTCCTCATAACCCTTTTATTAAAAATGTCGTTTTGCATGATGAATCGCTTATGTTCCTCGATACTATCCACTAATTTTGATATTCCTTCATGCTTAATTGCAGTAGTTTTAACTATTAATGGTCTCCAATTATTTCGAAAACTAATCTCAGCCGAGTCTATAGCGAATTTTATAGCGTTATATGCTAAATCAGCGTCAATTTTGTCTGCCTTATTGATCACATAAATATCTCCAATTTCCATTATTCCAGCTTTCAAAGCTTGAATTTCATCCCCTGTACCAGGGACAGTCACAACTAGAAGAGTATGAACTACGTCAGAAACCTCAGTATCAGTTTGACCAGCTCCAACAGTCTCCACGAGTATCACGTCAAATCCTAATCCATCTAAGGCTTCTATTAGCATTAATGCCTCAGCTGATATTCCTCCTAAGTGTCCTCTAGATGCTATACTCCTTATAAAGACATTTTTCAGCAAAGATTTATCCTGCATTCTTATTCTGTTTCCCATAAAAGACCCCTTACTATAGGGACTGGAAGGATCTATAACTATAACTCCTACTTTACTCCCCCTAGATACGTATTCTTGTATTAACTCATTTATCAATGTACTTTTCCCAGCACCGGGTATACCAGTAATGCCTATTACATGTGCCTTACCAGAATTTTTAGAGAGGATGTCTAGTGCTGATATACCCTCCTCAGTCATATACTCTATTTTCGTTAATAATCTCGAAATGGCTAATTCTTCGCCTTCCATAGCCCTTTGCAACAAATTATTATCCAACTCGAATACCCCTTTTCTCCTTAGCTACCTTTGTAACCTTGTTAACAATCTCTTTAAGACTTGATCCCGGCAGAAATACTTCATCAACTCCCATTTCTTTTAATTTATTTATATCTTCAGGAGGAATTACGCCTCCTACAACTAATCCAACATCGTTCAAGCCATTTTGCCTCATAAGTTGCACTACCTTGGGTATTAATTCTAGGTGTGCTCCACTTAATATGCTAATCCCTATTACATCAGCGTCTTCTTGTATAGCTGCCTTAACTATTTGTTCGGGCGTTTGTCTCAATCCAGTATAAACTACCTCCATCCCGGCATCTTTCAATGCTCTAGCAACTACTTTTGCTCCTCTGTCGTGTCCATCTAAACCCAGCTTAGCAACTATTACTTTGATTCTCTTATTCATCATCATTATGTTTTGTAAGTTTTAAAACGTTTAAATTTTTCGCTGAGACTTCATACCACTTTCTTAAATTAAGGAAATAATGACACCACATCTCAATCTTAATTTGAACTATTGAATATTACTAAGATTAAGCTTATTTTCAACTAGATTTGTGATTACTATCATAAAATGGGTAAAAATTTAATAATGCCAACTTAGGAGTTATATAGCATATGTTTAAGATGTGGTACATTCACATTTCACTTTCAATAATAGCAATAATACTTTCAATTCTAGTGCTGAGAGAATTTTTAAGACTAAGACAAGACTTTAAGGGCAGACTTACCAGCATTTTAACCGTATTCGGAGTCGTGCTTTTAGCACAATTCTTTTCGTTCCTTACTCAGTTCATTTTATGGTCTAACAGCAAAGAACCTATGTATATTTATCCCTCTTTAATAACTATTGGATTATCTTTCACTAGCATGGTACTATTTTATTACTATGTTACTAAACTTTAAGCTTCCTATATTTTTTTACTACATCAGTAACAGAAAATATCGTAACTATAAAAATTACAACTACTGAGAAAATTTCTGCAGAAAAGGGATGATAAAGAATAAGATAAAATAAGACTAATAAGGATGTAAGTAAAAACGAGGAAAGAAATATGGATCTAGGAACAACAACATTTTTAAACTTGACGTAATCTTCCACAATGATCTTCGCAACCACGTATCCTTCCTCAGTTTCTTTTACAAGTCCTTCTTCCATTAACCTCTTAATGTGATAACTAACGATAGAGGGAGAGCTCAGATTCAAATCCTTTTGAATTTTTCTAATACCAACCGCTTTCTTCTGTCTAAGGAGATAATAATAAATTTTCCTAGCAGTCCCCGATAACTCTTCCTCTTCCATCTATAATATAGTATTTTTCATCTACAAATAAGGTTTTCTATGAAAAGCCAATGTTATGAATAAATATTTATATCATTTAAACTACGTTATTTATCGTGAAACCTTATCTGATGATTATTGCTGGAGTTCTGATAAGTATACTTATTGCCTCCTTGGTTGTATATTTATCCCACCTCTTCATAATTTATAACATTAGGGAACCTAATATTGTAGGAGGAGAAAACCAGTCAAAATATCATCCTCCTTTGATTATAATGTCAGCTCCAGAAAAATTTAATTACAGCGCCTTACCATTAGCCCTCACACCTAATTATTACACATTAAATTACGTAGAATCAGTACCAATAGCTAACAAAGACCCATACTTTCATGTTTATCCTTCATTAATAATCGTTACGCCTAACCAAAGTTCATTTACGATTTATATTTATTATTCTACTAATGATAAGGTAAATATTCCTTTAGAAAATCAAAACTATACAATAAGCATACTTAATTCGTCAATAATAGATGATCAAATAGTTGAGACTGCTGTTCAGTTCAATTTTGATCACGCCAATTCTAACACCATATATCTAATACCAATTTGGAACGAGTATAACGTAACTATTTATTTAACAGTATTTTACGAGTGATTTCATATTCAATATTTGGGTCTCATAAATCTCTTTAATATATTAGCTTTGAGCTAAATATTTGGCATTTATATAATAATCTCAATGATAAAAGAGAATACAAAGGATTTCCCTAATTAAAAGATCCTTATTTAATATGAGGAATTCCATTCTAACTTGTGTAGAATCTTCTATATGTGTATATTTAGTTTATCTTAAGAGAACGATATTCCTATGCTCTACACTATATCAGTCGGGGATAATTGTCTTCATCAACTCTACCCATCGACCTTCATCATCTTTATCAAGATTTGATCTTAAATTATTCTAGATTAAGACCTTTTATTGGCACTATCTGACTTAATCAGATTTCTCAAGTTAAGGTTTTAAAAGCCTTTCCATATTTCCGTTGGCAAAAAATCCACTGAGACCTTAAGTCCAATGAAATGCAAACAAACATTTATTTATTTTTTACCATAATTCATAATATAGATGCGAAATCTATCTAGAAGGGAGTTTTCCTACTTAAACGCCATAAAGAAATATAATGACAGCGGTGAAGGAGCTAAACTTAGTAGAGTCGCTAAGGATTTAAATATAGCTGCCTCGAGCGTTTTTGAGGAAATAAATCACCTAGAGGAAAAGGGATTAGTCAAAAAGAGAAAAGATGGGATATGGATAACGGATGAAGGTATTAAGAGTTTAAATTACGTAATAAAGGCTCATCGTGTAATAGAAATTCTTCTGGTCAATATAGGTATAGATAAGGATACCGCTTGTGAATATTCGAAACAATTCGACTATTTGGTCCCTGAAGAAATTATTGATAAACTTTATAATTATCTAGGTAAACCATCTACTTGCCCACATGGTATGAGTGTTCCAGAATGAACTACATACCATCAAACTATCTTATATTATTTATTCTCATGTTATTGGAAGGAATGTCTTTACCAATACCAAGCGAAGTAGTAATGCCTTTAGCTGGATATCTATCTTCTCTAGGAACACTTAACTTGTATTTGTCAATCTTAATTGGCAGTTTAGGCAGTTTAATGGGATCTCTAATAGACTATTTTATTGCGTTAAAGTTAGGATTACCGTTCTTATTAAGATATGGGAAATACATTAAGCTTAACAAAGATAGGCTTGATTATCTTAACACATTCTTCGCTAAACATGGAAATACATCTGTATTTTTTGCCAGATTCCTTCCTGCGATAAGAGCACTTATATCTTTTCCCGCTGGGATAGCTAAAATGAGACTAACTTACTTCATACTATTCACTTTATCTGGGCACTTAGTTTGGGATACTGTATTAGCATTCATAGGATATTACTTTGGATCATCATGGCAACCTATAGTTTCGGAATTAACAAGGTTTGATTATATTATACTATCAATAGTTTTGATAGCATTAGTTATCTATATTTTAATAAAGTATAACTTTTTAAAGTTTAAATAAAACTAACATAATATGGTACCATTTAATGTAACAATAACTCTTCTCCAATATATACTCTCGATAATATCTGGGATTTTAGTAGGTTTTAGTTTAGGCTTAATAGGGGGAGGTGGATCAATATTAGCAATACCCTTATTACTTTACTTCGTAGGATTGGCTAACGGGGTACCGCCTAGTTCTCCCGAATATTCATACATAACACACTTGACGATTGGGACAACTGCCTTAGCTGTGGGACTTAATGCTTATATCAATTCATTTATGCATTGGAAAAAAGGAAATGTCAGAGTTGCTGAAGGAGTAATCTTTACTATACCGGGGATTGTTGGAGACGTAATAGGAGCTTACATTAGTCATTTAATGTCTGGAGCGTTAATCCTATTTCTCTTCGGTTTTCTAATGATAGCTGTAGCTATAAGGATGTGGAAAAGTAGATGTAATCCAAAAAATCTAAATAACCAACAAAGCTCAAATAGCTTAAGTTTAAAACAGAGGGTTAAACTGAACAGAGTGATAACAGCTGGTCTTTTAGTTGGTTTCGCCTCAGGATACTTTGGCATAGGTGGTGGATTTCTAGTGGTCCCAGGGTTGCTTTTTAGTACTGGTATTGACATGCTAAGGGCTGTAGGAACATCTCTAATAGCTGTAGGAACATTTGGCGTAGTGACTTCAGCTACTTTCGCGTACTACGGATACATAGATGTAGTTATTAGTTTATTATATTTAGTAGGAGGTATTCTTGGAGGTTACGTTGGGTCTAATGTAGCCTCACGACTTCCTAGGCAGACGTTAAGAAAAATCTTCGCGATTGTTATAATAATAGTCGCGATTTATACAATGTACTTAAACAGAGTCGGTATAATTGAGCTAACTCATTTGTTGTAAGTCATTATAATATTTTTCTATTTCATTTGAGATCTTATCCAACGCTTCTATAACGCTATCGAGAATCAAATCATATTTTTCTTGGTCAATTCCTTTATTAATATTATCTATAATATTTTTGAACTTTTCTACTTTATAGAATTTCCTGATGAATACATTTAGTTCACTTTTGACCCACTTGTATATAGTTTTATCTTTTCTCTCTTGTATATGCAATTTGACCTTCTCTAATGATGTCTTAGCTAATATGAGATCTTGAAGCTCGTAAAACTTTTTTGAAACACTCATAATAGCGTTTAAGGACTATGTAGATAATAAGTTACAATGAAACTTATTATGAATTGTATATGATAAAATTTTTATTAGGTGTTAGTGAATCGCATTTGTGAAGAACTCAGAATACTATATATGGGTTTTAGTAATAACGATAATATTTACTATTGTTTGTATCTCTTTAGCTCCATTAGTTCCTATTGATGAACCGTTAGTGTATAGAGCGAGTACGGGGGTTATTTATAATCTAACAATTCCAGTGGGAATATCATTTTCAGCTTTCATCGCACTAATTGTATTCATTATATCAATTGTATTAGTAAGTGGAATAAAAAATAACTATTATAACATTGTAGTTGATGCTTCTGCTATTAGCTTTATATTTTTAAATTATCTGAATTATTATCTCATCTGGTACGTTTGGAGACCTACGGTCCATTTATTTCCATTTTTAATTGAAATTACGTATAATCACGCTACAACATTACAGCTTGATATCGGACAGATAGTATTAATTATATTTTTATATAGGTTATATAGAAGGTTAAGAATGCCCCATCCCCTATCAGGATCTGATGAACAAAGCCTAAAATGAAGATCCTCAGCCGGATGGGGCACATTATGATGATGCCTTCATCGTCTAGATTCGTGAAGAGAGGTCGATGGGCTGATTAAATTATAATCCTTATTAACCAATTATTAACACATGAGTGAGCTCGAACTCATAGCTGAGAAAATAAGGGTATGTAAGAAATGCAATTTATGGAAAACTAGGAAAAACGCTGTTCCCGGCGAGGGGTCTTCCAAGGCCCAGATAATGTTCATTGGAGAAGCTCCAGGGGAGACTGAAGATATAGAAGGCAGACCGTTTGTAGGGCTAGCGGGAAAACTATTAACAAAATTTATAAATGAAATTTTAGGATTAGGTAGGGAAGATGTGTTTATCACTAATGTAGTTAAGTGTAGACCACCTAATAACAGAGACCCAGAAGAAGAAGAAATCATTGCGTGTTCCCCTTACTTAGATGAGCAAATAGAAGTAATAAGGCCTAAGGTGATAGTAACCCTTGGAAGACATTCCTCATCTTATATATTTAGTAAAATGGGTATTTCATTTAAATCCATTAGTTTAGTTAGAGGAAAATTTTACAATTGGAGGTATAAGGATAATCTAATTCTTGTATTTCCTACCTATCATCCTGCTGCTGCGCTCTACAATCCTAATCTTAGAAAAGTTTTAGAAGAAGACTTCATGAAAATTAAGGAAACCATAAGCTCAAAAAGTCTAACTTTAGATAATTTCTTGTATGGATCTGGGAATAAAGGGAAAAAAGGTATTAGTAACAGCAGCGAGTAAAGGTATAGGATTCGCCACCGCAAAGAGATTTTTAGAAGAAGGAGCTAGGGTAATAATTTCGTCACATGACGAAAAAAATCTGGTAATAGCATATGAAAAGTTAAAAGAAACAAGTAAGGATATCGATTATATAAAGGCAGACTTATCTAATCCTAATGATGTAAAAAATTTAATTCATCAAGCTTACAAAAAGCTAGATGGTCTAGACGTCCTAGCGTATGTAACCGGAAGTCCTAAGCCGGGGAACATATTTTCATTAACTGATAAAGATTGGATTGATGCTTTTAATTTACTTCTAATGAGTGCAGTAGTAGCTGTAAGGGAAGCTGGTCAACTAATGAAAAGTAACGGAAGGATTATTCTCTCCACATCTATAACTTTAAGACAACCTATAGATAATTTGGATCTTTCTAATGTAGTTAGGCTCTCACTAGCTGGATTGATAAGAGTAGCATCTAGAGAGCTAGGACCTAAAGGAATTCTGGTTAATGGCGTAATGCCGGGTTGGACTAAGACAGAGAGAGTAATACAAATTGCTAAAGATAGAGCAATGAGAGAGAATAGAAGTGAGGAAGAAGTTCTGAAAGATCTTGCTAAAAGTATACCATTAGGAAGATTAGGAGAACCTGAAGAAATTGCTAACGTGATATTGTTCTTAGCTTCTAATCTTTCGACATATATTACTGGGACCTTAATATTAGTAGATGGAGGAAGCACACTAGGAGTCTTTTAAGCATTTTTGCAGATAATACCACGTTTTTTCTCCATATATAGAATACTCTTGGCCAAGCCTACTAATGATTATATTTTATTGTGCTAAGTATTACCGTAGAGTGATCCTTAGTGAAGATTACTGAGTTTTACGTGTCAAATTTTAGAAGTCTTAGTGAAGTTAATTTGAAGGACCTAGGAGGATTTAACATTGTAGTTGGATATAATGGTTATGGGAAAACTAACTTACTCTCCTCAATCTACTTATTTGTTAGAAATCTTTCAGCTGGTATTGAGAAAAGATCAGTAGAGGACAGAAACCAAGACCTAATACTAATCTGGCAAGGATATAATGTTAATAAGCCAGTGATTTTAGGCGGTAAGGTAGAGTTCTCGCCAGAGGAAGCTGCGAAAATCATTGGAAAAAACCAAAAGGTAACATTAGAAGTCGTAAATAAGATAAGATATGTTAACAATTACGTAGAGTGGAGTTTAGATACGCTATACGTCAATGGCTCGCCCCCAGGTGAAGACGATTTAAAAATTGCTAAAAAACTAGCTGAGTATGCGTCCCAATCAATAGAATATGTTCCAATTTTCGATCAAACATACTTCGATGAGATACTGAGAAGAATGACAGACATGAATAAGTCTCCAATAAACTTGAGGAAATATTGGTATGATTTTGTAAATTTAGTGAGTGCTACAATACCAGAGATTAGAGGAATGGAATTTTGGGATGGAAGAAGACTAGTTCTAAATGTTTACAACTTACCAATATATATCGATCTGGCTGCCAGTGGATTCCAAAGAGTAATTCTAATGTTATTTATAATATGGTTAAGCGGTAACAAAATACTATTAGTTGAAGAACCAGAAGTTAACATGCATCCTACCCTCCAAGCTAAAATTATGAAACTTATAAAGAATTGGACAGATAATGGAATTTTGCAAGCTTTCCTAACAACCCACTCTCCATACATTGTAGAAATGTCTGCTGATAGCTACATTGTGATGAGAAGAATTAACGGCAGTTCTACTGCTATAACTGTAAAACCTACCCAAGATTTAAGAAGTTCCATAAATCTACTTAATACGAACTTAAGTGATATTCTCTTTAGTAGAATTATCATATTAACGAGCGAACTAGCAGAACCAGCAGTCATCATAAATTGGTTAAAGAGGCTAAACATAGATGTAGAGGATCATGGCATAGGCATATTTAAAGTATCATCTGATATAGAATTACAAAATTGGTTAAGATTAAGGAATACGTTAAACCTTGATATAATCTTCTTTGGACTTTGCGATAAAATAGATATCTCACTAAGGGATTATTGCGTTCCATTGGGATATGAGGTGGAGAACTTTTATAGTAAGCAAGCCCTACTGGAGGTTTTAAGAAAGTTAGGAATAAGTTTGGATGAAAAAGAAATTAGAGACTTAGGTAAAGAAGATAACTTGAGATGGTTAGTAAATGTTTTGAAAAAACGTGGGATAGAATATGATAAAATAAGAATGCCTATAGGTAGATTAATTACGAGTATAGATACCACAGAAATACCAAAAGAAGTAGAAATGTTAGCGGTTAAGATTAAATCCCTCCAGGCTGAGCTATAATATATGAATGAGTATTTATTTTATGCGGGATTAGCAATAATCTTCATAAGTATAATATTATTGTTAGCTGGATCCATTTATGAAAGCAGAAAGAGTAGTAATAGGCAAGAAAATAATAAGCAAAGAACTGAAGTAGGAGGAGTAATTTTTATTGGACCTATTCCCATAGTATTTGGATCATCAAAAGGTATAGCTAAATGGATGATAATTTTAGCAATTATTCTATTTATAATAATGGTGGTTTTCTACATACTATACTAAACCGTAACAATTAATCTACAATTAAAAGATAGCTGAAAAGTAATCATAAATTTTACAAATATAGATACATCTAGAGATACGTTAAAAAATTATTCTCTTTTATGTAATAGAACAACAACTGCTATTATAATTATCGTGACAACAATTGAAATGGTCAGTGATAAATTAGGGTTAATAACTTTAAAGGGTAACGTCGTATTGGTGTAATTAAAGACATTAGGATATGTCTCAAAAGGATTAATGTAATTATTACCTACTAATGACGATATAAATACCGGAAACACTGATGAATTTAGTATGCTAACAGACTCCTCTTTTAATAATACACCGCTGGTACTAAAGTATAATAATTGAGCTGATAGGTTGGAGGATATATAATGCCTATACTGATATGCCTCAAAACTTCCAGCTATTGTTGATATGGTGGTTTTATTAACGAGTACAAACGTGAATCCATTCCAAGTAATGCTCTGATTTCCTACATCAGTAATGAAGCTAGTTGGTTCATCTATAGGGTTATTAATATAAATTACAAAATTCACCGACTTACCTTCTAATAATGAGGGTAATGCTAGATTTTGCCCTGCCCTAATTTGTATTTGAGTTATCTGAGTTACTAGCACGTCATTCTCAAAAAGTAACGGATAATCTATTTCTAAATATCCTACCGGTAATGTAGAATTAGATAAAGTTGAGTAATTATAAATAGCGTAAAGATATGGTTTTTGTATATAATTCGTTAGCTGAGATATATTATTATTGCCACTAGAAGTATTTAATGAAACATTTAGGAAAGTTGAGTAAGAGGTTAACGTCATATAAAGCGAATTATTCTCTAAACGATATACTATGCCATTAGGTAATAAGCTGATTTTAATAGAGTTACCATTAATTACACTACTATAATTATAAACAGTAGTATTCACTCCATTAAAGAGCACATACCCTTTGCCTAAATAGTTGAGTGCTATTGACTCATTAGGCGTTATTATACCATAAGAGGTATTATAGATTATATCAGAGATGATATATGGATAATAAATTGAAATGGGTTGAAAAATTAGATTAATAACATGCAAACCTTTTGTAATGTATACTAAATTACCTAGCTTTAGGCTATCATTAGTAAAATTTCCAGAAACGTTAACGTAGGCTATATCTTGGGTAATCTTAGTTACATGATAGCTTAACGTGTAATTGTAAATCTTCTCTATAGTTTTATTATTTATAGTTGTTGAGTTTACTAATTTAGCTATGTAGTTGATTGTAGAGGGTATGGTAAAACCACTGATAATCTGAGAATTACTGGTTTGGGAGAAACTTGGCACCCCTAAGGATATTACCCAAAGGGATAACATTATCAAGGCAATTAAGATACTTGTTCTCATACACAATACACCATAAATTACTTAATATTAACTTTTATCATCACTATATGGATAGACCAATTGTAGCAGTAGGTTGCTTTGTGAAAATAAACGACTCTGTACTTTTAGTTAAAAGAGGTCATCCTCCAAATGAAGATCTATGGGCAATCCCGGGTGGAAAAGTAGAGTTTGGAGAAACTTTACAAGAGGCATTAAAAAGAGAAATGAAGGAAGAGACCGGATTAGACGTTAATGTGAAAGACTTGATAGCATTAGTTGAAATTATACATAAAAATTATCATTACGTAATTTTGGATTTTGAGTGTGAACCAATAGGTGGCAAACTATTAGCCTCAAGTGACGCTAAAGAAGTTAAGCTCATCCCATTAAAGGAATTAGAAAAAGTCAAGATGACCGATACTACTTACGATATGCTTAAGAGATATGTTAACAACGAGAAGAAACCCTACTATATTACTCAAATCTCCAAGTAGACTTATCTTTACTATCTAATATTCTAATACCTGATTTTAAAAGCTCCTCCCTGATCTTATCCGATATTTCATACATTCTCATTTTTCTCAGCTCATTCCTAATTTCTATAACGCTATCAATTATTTTTGAGATTTTTTCATATGACGGATAGAATTCCTCATCCATTACTCCAAAGACGTCATTAAATTGTTTTAGGGCTTCAAATGCCAGCATCGCTCCTAAGAAATCTCTGCTGTACTGTAACTTAGAAAATATTAAACTAACTATTTCATGAATATGAGATAAGGCAGTAGCGGTATCAAAATCGTTACTCATAGATTGATGGAACATATCGAGGTATTTCAGTATATCTTGCTGAACCTTTATATCCTCGTCTTTAGCATAAAACTTAGGTCCTTCAGAAATTATTGACCTTAAAACTGCAATAGAATCTTTAATCCTCTGTAGGGAGTTTGAAGCTTGGTTTAAAGCTTCCTCTGAGAAATCTATCGGGGACCTATAATGTGATGACAAATACCAATATCTCAGTACTGATGGACCCCATTTCTTTAACGCTTCATTTAAAGGAATTATATTACCTAATGATTTACTCATCTTCTCCTTCTTAATAGTTAAGAAGGCGACATGAACCCAATAGGAAACCCATCTTTCTCCAGTTAACGACTCAGTTTGAGCTCTCTCATTTTCATGATGAGGAAATATTAAATCAGAACCACCTCCGTGAATATCGAATTTTTCTCCTAAGTATCTAGTTGACATGGTAGAGCACTCTATATGCCATCCAGGTCTTCCTTTTCCCCAAGGAGAGTCCCAATAAGGCTCCCCTGGTTTCCACGCTTTCCATAAGGCAAAATCATAAGGATTCTTCTTTTCTTTAATGAATTCCTCCTCTTGATTCCATTCTTCCCTTTTTGCTCCCGAGAGCTCCCCATAATGAGGATAACTGTTAACATCAAAGTATACGCTTCCACTATTACTCACGTAAGCGTGACCCTTATCTATTAGTCTTTGAACGAAGTCTATTATTTCCTTAATGTGTTGGGTAACTCTAGGGTGTATATCAATCTTAATCTTTAATTGCCCCAACGCATCTATATAATCCTTAGAGTAATAGTCTACAATTTCTCTCCAATCTTTTCCAGTTTCTTGAGACTTCTTAATTATCTTATCGTCAATATCAGTGATATTTTGGACTCTTATCACAGTATATCCCCTTAGTCTCAAATATCTAGAGATAGCGTCATAGACTACGAAAGTTCTCCCGTGACCTATGTGAATGAAGTCATAAACGGTGGGTCCACAAACATACATCTTTACAACGTTTCGCTCTACAGGCTTAAACTCCTCAAGCGTTCTTCCTAACGTATTAAATATTTTTATGACCATTAAGGATAAAAATTAACTTAATCTAAATAAATTTGAGGTTAGTTTTCTAGCTGTGGGTATGTTATATAGTTTATCTGGAGTTTCATTTAATCTCTTAGCCATCTCAAATGAACTCAATCCTGCTAGCATTAGCAAGCTTGAAATATTCATCAAATCACTTTTAAAGTAGGGTTTTATAACTATTGCATTTAGGACTTCTTCGGTAATCTTGTCAATTTCATTACTCTCTATAACTATTGGAGATAAAGACTTACCGTGAACATAACTTTCAATTTCATTATGATTAACCTCTGGAATTTCACCAAAAAATGCCGGATATTTTGCGTTCTCATTTATTTCTTGCTTGAACCTCTTAGCTATTGATAGATATCTAGAGGAGTAAAATACAGGTATCCTAGAGGGTAATATTAACTCGGCAAGCCTTTTAGATTCCTCTATAACCTTGTCCCTAGCTTTTATTACTCCATCTTTTAACTCTTCCATTATTAACTTTATACCTCTTCTCATAGAAATCATTCTAGTCAAAGGCGTAAATAGATAAGGAAATGCATATCTAGTCTGGAAACCAGATGGTACCTTAATAATATTTAGTTTCTTTTCATTAGCTATTTTCTCAAGTAAACCACCAGATGTTATAACTATCACTTCGGAACCTGAAGATATAGCATTATATACATCAGATATAGTCTCTGAAGTATTACCAGAGTAACTCACAGCAATAAGAGTCTCGTTTCCTTTAAATTTCTTATCAAAACGAATCCCAAGATCCAGAATATTAGCTATTTCCCCTACTATCCCACTTCCACCAATTCCAGAAAATATTATTATATCATTTTTTATATCAAAGACCGGTAGCTTGAAAGCTTCATCGAATAGTTTATCCCATTTCAAATAAATATCATCCACCTTTAATCACCAATGAAACTGAAAGAGAAGGAGGATTAGAGCTTATATTTATGGTAATGGAATCTATATTAAGTACTTTATTATTTTGCTTTAACACTACAATCATTTCTGAGACTGAAAACGCTAGAGTATCAGAGATATTATCAATAACGCCCGCTAATCTGCTCTTTGATACTAATGATAAAACAGTAGGCTGAGTTAAGTATCCGAATATAGAATTAGATCTCTGAAGAATTTGAAATGTATAGGATAAAACGTTATCCCAATCCTTCTGATCAATACTTCTTGAGAAAGCCTCAAAAAGATTTTTCGATTTCATCATTTGGTTCTTTAAGAATTTTAATAAATCTACCTCACTTATACTGAGTTCACTTTCATTTATTTCGTTTATCTTACCAATAGTTTCATTTAACCTCTCAATTGCTTTCATATGCTATAATTTTCGATATTAAGATATAAGAAAGTTATCATATATATTGACTAATATGGAAAGACTTATTGTAGTCGGCGGTGGAGCTGCAGGGATGACAGCAGCCTCTTGGGCTAGGAGACTTAAACCTAACCTTGACATCATAGTTTTTGAAGCTACGAAGATGGTAAGTCACGCACCGTGTGGAATTCCGTATTATGTAGAGGGTTTATTTGACGACGAAAATCTATTTTTGACTTATACTCCTAGCTACTTCACAGAGAAGAGAGGAATAAAGGTAATAATCAATACAAAAGTGACAGACATAGACGTAAACTCTAGGATTATAACTGTAATGGAGAATAGTCAGAGTAAGAATAGATATGAGTATGACTATCTTGTTTTATCAATGGGTGCTAAACCTAAAAAGATTCATTCAAATGGTGACTATATATTTTATGTTCATCATCCCGCAGAAGCCACGATTATAAGAGAGAAGCTTTGGAGAGTAAATAAGATAGCAATAATCGGTGGGGGAATATTGGGTATAGAAATGGCTGAAGCTTTAAGTGCAAGGGGTAAGAAGGTAATTCTAATTCACAGAGGGAGATACTTATTGAATAGAATGCTTGACGAAGATATGGGTAAGACAATAACCGAAAAGGTGTCTTCCAAAGTTGAAACTAAGTTAGGAGAAAGCTTAGTTGATGTTAAAGAAAATGGAAAGCTAGTGATAACTGATAAGGGAAGGTATGAGGTAGATTCTACTATTGTTGCTATAGGAGTTGAACCAAATGTAGATCTTGTTAAAGATAAACTAAAGCTAGGAGAAACGGGAGCCTTGTGGACTGATGATCACATGAGGACAAACGTCCATAACGTTTATGCTGCAGGTGATAATGTGGAATCAATAAATATTATAACTAAAAAACCTAGCTGGGTACCTTTCGCTCCAGTAGCTAACAAAATGGGATTCGTGGCAGGAAGTAATATTGGAGGAAAGGACATTAGATTCCCTGGAGTAATAGACACACAAATAACTAAATTTGACGAGTACATTATAGGAAAGACTGGGATTACAGAGAATGAAGCTAAGAGGCTAGGAATTAAAACTGTCTCGGCTATAGTTCACCATAAGACAAGGGCTAGATATTATCCAGGTTCAAAAGATATAATTGTAAAGCTTGTAGCTGAGGAGAACTCTATGAGGATTATCGGAGGACAGATAATAGGGGGAGAGGAAGTATTAGGCAGATTAAATATGTTAGCTTCTGTAATTCAAAAAGGTTTCACTGCTGAAGAACTGTTCTTCGTCGAAACTGGTTATGTACCCCCAGTTAATAGAGTTTGGGACGTTATCACATTAGCAGCTAGGAAATTGTATGCAGGTGATTAAAAACAAATTTATTCGAAAATTTTTTGTTAGCGTAATACCCTTTTGGTAATACCTCATATTTAAATATTACCATAATAAATTATGTTTAGAAGATGGGTAAGAAAATAGAGCTACAAGTATTACTGAAGGACATCATAACTAAGTATATCCTAAACTATTTAGACTCATCTAATGCTGATGTAAGGATCGTTAGTGGAGAAACCGATAATTCCTTTTCTAACGAGAGTGAAGCAATACTGATTACTCCAGTTAATGAAATTCTAAGAGATGTTAAACCAAAAAGGATACATAACGTATATGCCATAGATGGAAGTAGTAGAAGCTTTATTTCATCGAAGGGTATTATAAGCTTAGCCTCTTTGGTATTAACTTCCTCTATGAACCCTATTGTTGGTGTTTATCCTCCCATTTCAGGCCTTCCTAGCCTTGACTTAGAAAGACCTTTTATAGCAATTGCACCTGCAGGAAGTAGTCAAGGACCTTTAATACCATTTTTTTACAGCTCAGAATATATTACGACTTTTTCCCTAGATGGCAGTTTTTTTACCTCAGCTGAATCTCCAGAAGAAATAGAAACTGAGATTAGGACTATTCTAGAAACTGAGGCATTACGTAAGATCAATGATGAAAGTACAATTATACTTATTGATGGACCACTAATACCTCCTCTAATATTTTTGAAAAGCAAAGTAAGAGACGAAATAGTAAGGGTTAGGTTAAGAGCGTTAAAAAGAAACGTAATTGGAATAGTTAAGAGACTGGATAAGTCTAAACTGCTTATTTCTACACTCGCTAAAAGTAGACTTAAAATAATAGAGAAATTCCGTGTAGATCCTAAGAAGTATTTCAATGACGAATCTTTTATCCTAGATTTAATTAAATATAACGTTTCTCCACCTTATAGTCCGGTTTACTTAGGTCCTATACTTAGATATGTTAATAATATTCCAATCTATACAAATTATCTCATATATCCGTTTCATCCTTATACATTTAAGTTCTCTATATTAAGAATAGAAAGTACTCATAACAATGAAGATATTTTAGGGAATATCTGCTCATTGCAATTTACAAAAGATGGATTACCATCTATTCTAGGATTATCGGATAAGATGGCCAAGGAAATAAGCGGGGCAATTTTGAAAATAATAATGAATACATTAGAGAGCATGGGACTACAAGCGAGCTTTTATAGTAGATTAGAACAGGTGGGAATTTGAGCTCAGACCTATATAACGATATTAAGGATAAAATATCCAAGGCAAGAGCACTAGCAATAACGTTAGGAGATCTAGTGGGTAAGGTATCTAGATACGTACCTAGTGAAATCAATGAAGAGTCTAACCTTGTTAATGTTATTATAGACCCTAACACATACTATAAATACAACTTTTTAGGCAAAATAGGAATATTTCTCGGAGCTATTGACATAAAAACCTTATATTTCGTCCTGCTAAGAGTCGTAGGATACCAGAGAATAGACGCTTCTTCGTTACTTGTTAATGATTCAAGTATAGTTAGTAGTGTAGGCAGTGCTGAAGATGAACCAGGATCACTCATCACGAATGTATCACTTAAATGCGAGATGCTAACTAAGGTAGATTTTCTGAATTCATCTGAGCCAGACGCAGCTGATATAACAATTGAGCCACAATCCCCAGTAATTATCCCTAAGCCAGAAGTCATTGAAAGATCATTGGGCACAAATAGAGGACTTTTAAGAGTAGGCTTCCTCGACACCTCTTACAGTAAAGTAAAGATAAGTACCAGCCTAGACGATTTAAACTTTCATATGTTAGTATTAGGGACCACTGGCGCAGGAAAGACTTCATTCATAAAAGATCTCGTAGCTGGTATAAATTTAATTAACGAGGAGAATAGTAAAGTATTTATCTTAGATGCTACTGGTGATTACTATCACATATTCCTTCCCCCGGACAAATCAGATAGAATAGTGAGAGCTGGCGTAGAAGAATTTAATGAATTGTATGGAAACGTAATTAAAGGTATAAATTTAGACATTATATATCCCGTTAATAAAAGTTGGATTAAGAAGTACATTGGAAAAGCTAAGTCAGCCAATGCAATAACCAAGGCCTACTACGAAATGTACGTCAAACCTATAATTAATCATTTAGTTAACAAGGGTATTACAATTTACTCTTCTGTAGTCAATAATAAAATCATAATCTCTAACTCTGAGTGGAAATCGCAAGTTAACGTTTATCCGTTTTATTTTAGATTTAAAGATGTAAGGAAAATTCTTCATAGACTAAATCCTTATTTTAGTGAACAAGCTTCTCATTTCATCAAAATAATGATCAGAAAAAAAGGGAAAGAGATCTTAACATTACAAGATTTGATAAATAAGTTTAATGAGGACTCTTTGGAAGGGGTTGAGATACATAGGAGTACTAAGGAAAATATAGTAAGGGGTCTATATTTACTTAGGGAAACACAATTATTTGACGTAGGAGTAGAAAGATTTCCATTAGCTAAGATATTAGAAAATTCATCATCTACAATAGTTTTTGACCTATATAATAACGAAATAGACGATTTTTCTCAAAAGATTTTAACATATTACTTCTTAGATAAACTGTTTGCATTTAGAGAGAGGCAAATGAGAAACGGAAACGTAAAGGGAAGGTTTATTATAGTATTGGACGAAGCCCATAGATTTTTTCCTTCTGCTAAGGGCATGGAAGAAGATACTAATTACGTTAGAAGAGTAGCCGGAAAAATAGCTACGATGATGAGATTAGGTAGGAGAAGAAAAATAGGTTTCATCTTCTCTACACACAACCCTAACGATTTAAGTGATATAATTACGCAATTAGCAAATACTAAAGTTATCTTTAGAATAAAATCAGAAATAGCTGAAACTTTAGGGCTATCTAAAAACGAAGCAAAAATACTAAATTGGGAGAGAAATGGCGTAGCATTTTTATTAACACCATGGCTAAGAGAGGGAAGGATAAAAATTAAAGTGCCTGTTCCTCCCCCACTAGGACATTACGATTTATCAAAAACATAATATATCATCAACTATTTACAAAATGAGGAAAGCCTCGCAGTGTGGGAATGGCAAAGTTTTTAAGTCTAAAAGCCAATCCTAACAATTAGATGGGAGGGGTTCTCTGAGCTTCTCGACTGCCCCTAAAATGAGAGATGTGATTACGAATCGGTGAGGGGAATCAGTGAGACGCCCCATGAGAACCCTTATCCTTTAGGACTTGGAGGAAGTCAGAAATGGATCAAAAATTAGAGAACTTAATCGATGCCTTAAAAAAGAATAAGAGTAAGGAAAACGTTATAGAGTTTTTAGAAGTAATTAGGAAATATTTTCCTCCTTCAGACGACTATTCAATAACATTATGGAAGGCTGGAGTTTATGAATACGTTTTGGATAGAAATGGTATAGCCATGTTAAGAGTAGCAGAAGATGAGTATTTACCATATATGACAGGCTACGAGAAGAGAATCAAACCTAACGCTTTGCCCGAAAACATAATAAATAACTTTGATTGGAAATCTGTATTAAAACAACTTAGAGATATAACCTTAGAGTATTCTAGGAGAGATAAAAATTTTGAGAAGATTGCTAACATGCTAAATGATGCAATCTTTAAGAATACTTGACACGATAGTAGAGACGTATAGTATAGTTCACTATGAACAAACCAACTTTATGAATAGAATGCATGGAGGCGATATGCTTTTCCTACTAGTCGAGACTGGAATGTTATCAGCAATAAAGATATCTAGAGGGACTACGCTATTAGCCTCCATAGACGACGTAGTTTTTAAAAAGGCAGTCCGATTGGGAGATATAATTAAGGTTAAGGCGGAAGTAGTCTATGTAGGTAACACATCGGCAGAAGTAGAAATTAGAGCTTTCGATAAGGGTGAGGAAGTAGTTTCGGCATATGCCACGTACGTTAAGGTAGATGATTTATTGAGACCTATTCCTATAAACGTAAAAGTAGAAGGAATTAGTGAAGAGGAAATTAAAAAAGTGGAGGAGGCTAAGAAAAGAAGAGAAATAAGAATATCTAGAATCAAGGACAGACAAAAGATGAGGTTTTACGTTGAAGATCCTACAGAGGGATTAAGATTTAGGATTACTACATCAATTTATGTATCGCCTAATCTGACTTATGATGGAAAGATAATGTCTGGTGGAAAGTTATTGAAATTAATGGATGATATAGGAGGAGTAATACTATTAAATTACATAGGATATGATAATAAGCCAGACTCTGGGGGAGTAGTCACAGTAGCAGTAAAAGGCCTCTCGTTCTACTCCCCTATAAGAATTAACGATATAATACATATCAGAGCCGGAATTGTTTACGTAGGCAACACCTCTGCTGATGTCATGATCAACGTGATAAGAGAGGATTTAAATGGTTTTAAGGAGCACGTAGCTACTGCATACTTTACATACGTTAGAGTAAATTACCAAGGCAAACCAATAAAAATGCCAGAGTACAATCCAGAAACGGAAAAAGAGAAGTCTCTGTATCAAGAGGCCTTAGTGCGAAGAGGTTTAGCTAAGTAAATATATAGTAAGAACATTGACAATGCAAAGGAGTAAAAAGCTATCTGATAATTTACAGCTATATTATTAGTAGAACCGGCTAAGAAACCTCCTGCAATGTTCGCAACGTCTTCACTGGCATTAAAAATACCTATAATAGTAGCCTTATTTCTTCTTAGGCCTTTTATCAATACTGAAAAGAACGAAATATTATAAATGGGAAATAGCGGTCCAAAAGTTAAAAAGAACAACATGACGAAGTAATGTATCTTAAACCCCGTTATTATTATAAATATTAAGGTCAATATTATTAATGATCTCAAGAATATTACTAAAAACATAAAATACTCCTCCTTGCCTTTGACTAACTCAAGACCCTTACTATAAGTTAATTCTTCGATAAAATATAATAAAGAATAACTGATAAATACAATAAACGAGGGATTTCCCATTAGATAATTTAACGGAACGTATAACGTGTAGAATATTTCAGCAGCTAAATTAAACCAAAAGAAAGATATCACGGGAATGTACAACAGTTTTAACATCTTATTTCTATCAGCTGCATCAAAGTTTATTCCACCATCATACTTAGGTATATGGATCACATTGACTAATAACGATATAGTAAAAAATCCAATTATCATGTAGTCGTTGGGATAAAAAGCAGACAAGAGAGAACCAGTAATGTTTCCAGCTAATGAAATTTGAGAAAACCTTGTATTCTCTATCAGAAGCCTTTCTTGAGGTATAGTTTCAAGTATTATAGCAGAGTATATAGGACCGTCTAAGGCGGAGACAAATCCACTTAATTCATAAGCTATTAACTTATTTTGGTGGTAAATTACACCAACACATATACCCAAAAGTGAGAGTAAGATGGCGTATTCCTTTCTAAGCCTCGTCCTATCTATTAAGTATCCCCAAATATAGGAACCTAAAGCGTTTAGCAAATTATAGATCCCAGAAATTACCCCTAAAAGAAATAATGATTTTGTTTCACTATAAAATTCCACTGGAAATAATAACCCTATCATCGTGAACCCATCGACTATGAAGAACTGTCCGATGAATCTTCTTATCACGTTAATAAAAGATACATGAAGAAAACGTTAATAAGGCAAATGGTATATTTCAGATGATGAGATTCCAGGATAAAGTAGTTCTTGTAACAGGTGGAACGAGAGGAATAGGCAGAGCTATCACTGAAGGGTTCTTAGAAGAAGGGGCAAAGGTAATAGTTCTTTACAACTCTGCAGAGAAGGAAGCTTTAGAACTAAAAAATAAGGGCGTTTATACAGTTAAGTGTGATGTAGGTAATAGAGCTGACGTCATAAGAGCTAAGGAAATGGTAGAAAAGGAGTTTACCAGAATTGATATTTTAGTAAATAACGCTGGTATTATGTTGTTAATGCCATTTGAGGAATTTGACCAAACTAATTACGAGAGAATGTTAAACGTAAACTTAAACGGAACCATTTACGTAACTTATGAATTTTTGCCACTGCTAAAAAGGGGAAAGAGTCCATCAATTGTAAATATGGCATCAAATGCGGGGATTGGAACATCAGCTAATGGTACTACGTTTTACGCTATAACCAAAGCCGGAGTAATAATACTTACTAAAAGATTAGCCTTTGAATTAGGTAGATATGGAATAAGGGTAAACGCAGTTGCGCCTGGCTGGACTGAGACGGATATGACGTTAGGAAACAAATCCGAGGAAGAAGCGGAAAAGTTAAGGGAAATATTTAGAAGTAAAACTGTATTAGGCATTACCGCTAAGCCAAGAGATATAGCTAATGTGGTACTATTTTTAGCGAGTGAGGAGGCCAGATATATTACTGGACAAGTAATTGTTGCTGATGGTGGAAGGATAGATAATTTAACCCATTCCCTATAAGAGTATTCATGTGAAGATCGTAAGCTGGAATATTAACGGATTAAGGTCAGCTTTAAAGAAAAATCTACTGGATTTTATAAAAAATAATAATTTCGATATAATATTATTTCAAGAGATTAGAGGAGATTTAGTACCCTTAGATTTTATTACACTAGGCTTTCAAATTTTCACATTTCCTGCTAAAAGAAAAGGGTATAGTGGAGTAATGACACTATGTAAAGAGAAACCAATCAACGTCATAAAAGGGCTAGGTAAAACTGAATTTGACGAGGAGGGGAGAGTTATTACAATAGAACTTAACGATTTTTACGTTATAAATTCTTACTTTCCAAGAGCAGGAGATGGGCTAGAGAGATTAAGCTATAAATTAAAATTTGATGAGATTATAGAAAATTTTTCAGAAAAATTAAGAAAAAATAAACCAGTAATACTGTGTGGAGATTTCAATGTAGCACATCAAGATATAGACGCAGCCTATCATGATCCTTCAATTCCGGGTTTAACACCACAAGAAAAACAATGGCTTACACACTTTCTGTCGTTAGGATATATTGATACGTTTAGGTATTTTTATCCTAATAAAAGGAAATATACTTGGTGGAGTTACATGATGCACGCTAGAGAAAAGAACCTTGGATTGAGATTAGACTACTGTTTGGTTTCAAATGAGCTAAAAGACAGGATTAAAAGTGCTGACATTTTAGATAACATACAAGGGTCTGATCATGCGCCAATAACCTTGGAATTAATAGGATAGAACTTTACTTGCGGCTAAAAGTAATATTATAGAAATAAGTGGAGAAACTATTATAAACAGTAAAGCTATTGATTTGCTTATCGTGATAAAATACCCTAATAAAATGCTACCTAAAGTTCCAGCGAAAGCTTTTCCCGTATATAAAATACCAGTATTAGTACCAGAAAATTTGTTACCATAAATATCACCTAATAATGATAGATATAACGTAAGGGTAGAACCCCCAAACAAACCGACTAATATTGCTGATAAGGGGAGAGAGAGAAGAGAAAGTAAAGAAGCTAGAAGCGTTAGTGAATTTAATATTATAACGCTATGAAATCTATTCATCTTATCTGATAACATTCCAAATAATGGTCTGCCCAGCCCACTCGTCACAGGAAATATGGTTATAGAAAGTAGAAGTAACCATCTAGGTAATTCTGATCCCAAAAAAGATAAAGAGGAGGAAAAAGAAAGAAGTGGAATTATCGCAAAAGAATATGAAAAATAAATTAACCACCAATCCTTGCCTCTTATAATTTTCTTAGGAGAATTTCCCTTAAGCTTATCCCTTGGAGGGTATGTCACGTTAAATGAAATAAGTAATAGACAAAATAAAGATAATATACCTATTATGATGAATGGATCATAATAATATCTATAAATTGAAATAAAAGGATTAAAAATAGCCCCTCCAATACCAAATCCTAATGATACTATACCAGTGGCGAACCCCCTCTTATTCTCGTACCATTTTAACGCTACATTCACTGCTATACCATATAGTATTCCCTCAGCTATGCTGCCTAAAGACCAGGAAATGTAAAAGAGGATAATATTTGGAAAAATAACTGGAATAAGAAATCCTAGGGAAAAGAAAATTGCGGATATTACTCCAACTAATCTCGGACCAATAGTATCAATTATATACCCTCCTCCTATTTGAGAAAACGAAGATAATATAGCATATAACGTAAATGCGACTTCAATAGCTGTGACAGAAGAGTTAAGGGTCCTTGACACTAGAAGAGATATGGAATTCCACGAATACTGATAAATAGAGTTAAATAACATTATGACTAGAGCAAGAAAAAGCAGTTTTACTCTTGAATCCACTTACTTTCTTAAGCAATAACAACTAATATAATTTTGTATGTATCAATTAGAAAATGGTCTAAAGGTCGACCTAATTCTAGGAGATATTACAGAAATTAGAGCAGATGCAATAGTTAACGCTGCTAATTCTTACCTTCAACATGGAGGAGGAGTAGCTTATGCAATTGTAAAGAAGGGTGGATATGAAATACAAAAGGAGAGTGATGAATACATTAGAAAAAACGGACCAGTGCCCGTTGGAGAAGTAGCTGTAACAAGTGCAGGAAAATTAAAGGCCAAATATATAATTCATGCGGTAGGTCCTAGATACGGTATAGAAGGTGATGATAAGTTGGAATCAGCTATTAGGAAGTCGCTAGAGAAAGCTGAAGAATTAGGTTTAACAAGTATTGCACTACCTGCAATATCTACAGGTATCTTTGGTTATCCTTTTGAGGTATGTGCTAGAATAATGGCAAATGTGATAAAATCCTTTAAGCCTAAAACTCTGAGGAACGTTATAGTAGTTTTATATACGAAAGATGCATATAATACGTTTAAGCAAATATTCGACAAAGAGTTTTCTTAAACACATTTTTTCCAACCAAATCTCTCCTCATATTCTTTAGCTTTATTAAGCGAAGTAGACTGGTTTTTATCTAATGGAATCACACCTATTACTTTCTCTCCATTATAAACATACATGAAATATTTGTCTTCTATAAATACTAGTTTGTAGCAAAACATTTTTAATATATTTTTTCAATATCTAACATTAAAATTTTACGGTATAAGATCATATATGTAACTTACAATATTGTTAATTATTTTCTCCCTAATCTCACTTGAATTCTTCCAGCTAAATAATGAGGGTTCAAGATGACAAGCCAAAGCGCACCTATTACAATTCTCATACTTCTCCCACGGATAGTTATTCCATAGCTTCACTAAATCAACCTCCCACACTTTTTCAAAACCCTTATACTCATTTAAAACGTAACAAGGCAGGACTACCTTACCTTGCGGATCTATATTTATCACTAACCATGGCTTACATTTCCATAAAATACCATAATACCAAGAATTTTTAATAGCATTAAAATAGTTTATAGATTCTACAATAGGATAACCTTTTTTCTTCAGCTCTATCAGAAGGTTCAACGTATTAAACAATTTTTCCCTTTCCGGACTCAATTTCTCAGCTGTAGAATAATCATATGATACTTGAACACTTACTGTAATACCTAATTTTTTAGCCAATTCAACAACTCCTAATACCTGATCATAATTATCATTAGTTATAGTGAAGCTAATTGAGACTGGGATGTACTTTATAGCTTCTCTAATTCCTTCAATAGCCTTATCAAACGATCCAGGAATTCCCCTAATTTTATCATGAGCCTCAGCTATTCCGTCAATTGAGACAAAAAGGTAATCCAAATGCTCACTTATACTCTTAGCCTTTTCTCTCAATAGCCAACCATTCGTTACTAAGGAAGTGTGAAATCTTTTATATGCTTCCTCTAATATTTGATCTATATCTCTCCTTAGAAGAGGCTCTCCTCCCTCAAATCCAATAAATAAGACACCAGCCTTCTCCAGCGATTTAAAGATTAATACTTCTTCATCAACCGTTAATAATTTCTCATCTTTTCTTCTCCAGAAGGGACACATCCTACATCTTAAATTACATGAATAAAGTAACTTATGGCCTGCAATTAACGGCAACTTCTTAACTCCTAAACCTTTGAAAGCCCTTTTTACATTTCCTAGTAGTAGAGGTTTTGCCTTAGACACAATATATTCTATACTATTTTGTACCTTATTAGCCTTCTTTCAAAATTTATCTTTTTAACTTTTATTCATGATAAAAAAGATATGGGAGATGCCTAAGAGTGTTGTAAAAATGAAACGCCATTTAAAGAGTAACTTTGCATGAAGGGTGTGTGGACAACAATTTCATCCACCTCCATAAAATTCAATTTTATTCCAACTTATGTCAATAGATTTCGAGTAAATTGTATTGAAGAATATTTTTAGCCATCTCGTTATTGTGTTTCTTGTTGAGTTAGGTGAGTGTTAGGAAATCAAACCCATGCATCTACTCGTCCCAATAGATGAGTTGCCTCATGCAAAATACTTTTCCACAATAGACAAAATTCAATTTATTTTAAAACAACCAAATTGTTGTCCACACACCATGAAGGTTAAACTTCTCCTTTAAAATTTCATAAGTTGCCTTATGAACTTCCTTAACTAGGTTTTTCTAGTCTACTTTCCCTTAACCAATCAACTACATATCTTAACCTTTTCTCATATCTTTGAACAAGGTTGAGTAGGGAAGGTGGAGGAATCATAAGGCTAATAGTAGCCATAATTCCTAATCTAACCTTTACTAATAGACCCCATACTCACAAAAAGGAGAGAAAGGAACTTAAATACCTTACTATCCCCGCCCTAAAGGGCGAGGCTTTCCTCATATTGTAAACTTAATTTTTAAAAACAAGTTTAATACGTTATTGATCAAAGTATACCACAATGCCTACTATTAAATTAACCAAGGATGTCTCAGTTATATCAGGCAGTCCAAATACCTTAGTTTTTGACAATCGAATAATCGTAGATCAAGGCGGAAAAAATTCGTCTATAGATATTAACGCTGAGGTTCAATTAGCTACTCATGGTCACGCTGATCATATAGCCGGATTATTCAAAAAAGATGCTAAAATTAGATATTTACCTATAGAAGATTACTGGACATTAAATATCATTGGAAGAAGAGCATTGGTATATGGGTTTAGTTCTAAGAATTCCGATATTTTTATGTATGATTACATAAAAGATAACCTCGAATTCTTGGATAATAACATTCGAATTTCAGAAGTAGAAGTAATCAAACTACCGGGACATACGCCTGGGCACTCTGGCTATATCATAGGAGATGTATTGTACGCTGGTGATGCATTTTTTGGTGATAAGGTATTAGAAGGTTATTCAGTTCCTTTCTATATCGATTTCTGGGAAGCTGAACAGAGTTTATACAAAATCAAAGAACTAGCAAAAAGCGTACAAAATATAGTAATTAGTCATGGTCCTATTTACAACAAAAATAAAATGATTACGTTATTAGAACATAACATAAATTATCTTCACAATATAGTCAATAAAATTTTGGACTTAATTTCCATGGAAGAGTTAACAGCTGAACAAATAGCTGTTAAATTAAAGCCAGATATCTCACCTACTAATATCTTACTTAATACCATTACTATAAAGTCTTTACTTTTAGGTTTAGATAATATTGAGTACGAAGTAAAAACCAATGGACTAGTTTTCAGAAAAAGAAAGCACTAAGAAAAACTTCCGCCTTTACCTAGGAAACATTCTCTGCTAATTATAATTTTTAGCAACAATTATAACATACAAATATAGTACCTATTTAAGTTAGACTTCACCATTACATCAATGGACTTTATATTAGCTATAGGTTCTGAACTTTCTATAATGACATTAAATTAGCACGTGCTAGTAAAGGCAACAAAGGCTATAAATAGGAGTTTTAAAACACTGTAGGACGTTAATATGTTTGAAATGGAGATGTAATCAAGATTTGTACCTTTATGGCTACGTTATTATTTTTCGTATATCAGGTTTATACCTGAACATAAACTTATAGCCAAATAACTTAAAAGTTCTAAGCTATAAGTAGTGTAATCAATGGAGATAAATAGTTGATGAATATAGTGCAGTCATACAATGTGTAGACGATAATTTGGTTAGTTATTTTGTATAAATTGTATTTTCTTTGTTACAGAAAAGTTTTGAGTGAGGTTATTTATTGGGATGAAAACACGAAAGTTAATTTCCTCATTCATGCTCTAATTCTTCCCTTTTTAAACCTAGGTTTAATCCTTTATATTGCCTTAGCTCAACCTCTTGGGTTCTATCCGGTCGGAGAACTTTTGCCTCATAGTAATTTGCTTTTTACAAGTTAACTAATCTTAGTTAACAGGATTAATGTTGAGGATCGTAATCATTTCTTTGTTTTTAGTTTAAGGCGAGATACATTGTTAAGCATTACGAGTCTTCATGCCCTAAGAGAGTTAATTTCACGTTTACGTAATGTTAAAAGGGACTGAACTAGATAATTGGAGATACAACATCGTCATTATGCATGATAAGACATCAGTTTATAATATACTCTTGCAAAGCACAGAGACTTTCGACAAGAGTAAGTTTAGCAAGTATTCAGAAGCTTAGGCTGGCAAGCATGGACTTACCTTCGAACTTAACGAAAGACACAATAAGGAAATGGTTAAAAACATTCTTCCTTAACACGACCTATTCGAAATCTATTGGCATAATTCAGAATAAAATTGAATTTTATAGAGTAAATTAAATTGTTGTTCACATATACATTCGCAAACGGAATTTCAGGATTTGAATATTAATTACAGTTTATATTCCTACATAGAATCTCATTAGTAGAGTTAAAGATTTTATATAATTCGAAATAACAATCCATACAACACAGGTTCTTCTAAAGTTTAAATAATGGTTAATACCGATTCATCAAGGCAATTGAAGCAAACCGGAAGGACCGCTGAATGCCCTAAAGATATTACCTGTCAATAATAGAACCAAATGGTAGGTTATAGAACTTAGTATTAGTAATATCCCAATGAAATACAAGCTAACATATACTGATCTACCATAAGCCAACGTGATCGCTATCCCATTAGAAAAACTTAGAATCAGTAGTATAATTAAGAATATTCTTGAAATCGAATCTATACTAACTTGGTTGAAACTAAATATTGTGGACACATTACTTGTAGAAAATATACTATCGAGCATACCAACTATCGATATTAAAGCCGCTGACACTCCAGCAGAAGCTGTTTGTAACGCATATATAGAAGCTTCGAATGCTCTACCATTCTGCTCTTTTCTAGCTCTAATGTTCAATATAACGTCACCAATTTTACTTATTACCTCTCCAACAGTCAATACGTTGCCTCCCATATTTATAGTTTCATATAACGCTTTGCTTAGCATAGATACTAGCACGCTTTTGCTTTCCATACCCATAAGCTCAAAAATAATCTTTTTGTTTATTCCCATCAATAATCTGTTTAATGCCCTTCTTATTAAAGGTCTAATATCTCCTAGGTCACCTCTTAATACAGCCATTAAAGAATCCCTTAAATTGTTTACTATAAAGTAATTTTGGGAAAAGTACCTTATGAATAATATAAAATATCTTTCAATTCTATTTATCCTATTTTCATATAACCTATATCTTAGCCCTACTATGACAAAAATTATACCTAATAATAATATGTATAGATATGACGTAAATATCACTGAAATCGTAATGCCAGTTAACATTAATAAGGCTATTAACGACTTGTCAAACTTATTATATTGCATATACGTTTCTGGTCTATAGATTATATACATCACTAATGTTACATTTCCGAGTATCATTACCGACATTATTGTTAGTTGAAATATCAACTGAGTTCCACCATTATATATCAGTGATAATATCGTCATATCAGCAATCAAAAACGTTAATGAACTGTTTAAAGTCGCATATACAGTGAGGAAATTGTTCATAGATTCTATAAGCCTAGCGGATGAAGCAGAGTACTCTGATAACGTGAAGTCAATTTCTCTAGATAAGAACTGAATCATATTATCTCCGAAAGTTATAGCTTGTGATAATCTTATCAAAAATTCTTTCATATATTTAATTTTAACATTTCTTACAGTATAAGATATGCTGGATGAAAATTTATATCTATATCCGGTCAATAAATTCTTAATTTTCCTGATAATTCTTGTATATGGGTAAAAAGATCTCTCCTCTGATAGATGAAGTATTACAATCTCAGGAGGAACACCAGACGAAAATAAAGCTAACATAAAAGCTAACATAAAAATATATTTTGAATCTATTTCACTTTTTCTGCTAAATATTTCTGACATATTTCACAACCTCCTCTATACCTACTTGTCTTGCTTTCAATATATACGACCATACATCAAAATAATTAAAAACTTTCTTTTCTACAAGAAGTTTAAGAAATTCTGCTTTTAAGTTTAACTCGTCATATAAAATATTAATATTCTTTCTATCTATTCCCCTTCTTATAGCCACTTTATTTTCTATTAGATATGAAGAACCTCTTCCAGCAAATATGATCTTATCCTCAACCGGGTCATAATTAAATGAAGGGATATAAACCACGTCATTAGTTACAGGATCAATATCAATTATCTCATCCACTTCTACTACTCGTCTTATTAGATTTCCTCTGTTATCATAAAGAGCCGTCTGAAATAACGCTATATTTAGGTTATTAATATAACTCTTCGGTACCTCAATTGGATAACCAGTTAGCCTTTGGACTAAGGTCCTTATGTTTGCAGCATGAAATGTTGCCATCACAGAATGCCCAGTCTGCATTGCTTGAAATGCCACATTACCTTCTTTATCCCTTATCTCCCCAACCAAAATGTAGTTAGGTCTCTGCCTTAACGCCGCTTTAAGTAAATCAAACAATTTTATAGTGCCCTCCCCGGACGTTTCTCTCGTTACCTCTGCAACCCAATTTGAGTGAGGGACAGTCAATTCAGGTGTATCTTCTATAGTGACTATTTTGAGATTAGGAGGGATAAATGCGGTTATTGCATTAAGAGTGGTCGTCTTTCCGGAAGCTGTTTCACCACAGACAAAAACATTCATGCCTTCATCTAGCATCATCCAAATATATGCTGCAAGAAGTGGAGAAAATGTCTTGAAAGAAATTAATTGAGTAATACTTGTCGGTACTTTACTAAACTTCCTTATCGTTAAATTAGAACCTCTTCTACTAATATCTATACCATAGACGAAGTTTACTCTTGAGCCATCTGGTAAGCTAGAATCGACTATAGGATGATTATGCGATACTGGCCTTTGTGACTTTTCACTTAATGACACTATAAGCTCATCTAATTCCATATAATTATTGATGACAATTGACGTGCGCATTGGTCCAAAAATTTTATGGACGATATAGATATGACCTAAACCTGGAACTGAAATATCTTCAATATAAGGATCTCTAATTAATGGTTCTAGAGGACCATGATAAAGTTTATCTCTAATAAAATGATAAATAGCATAATCTTTAGGTACCGATAATTTTGTCTTCGCTAGAATTTTTTCCAATATTCTTTTCATCAATTTTTCTTTTTCTTCGATCTTAAGTGGAGGCTCTTTATCTCCAATTTCTCTAGCAAATCTTTCCTCAATACGTTCCATTTCTTCACTCTTAGGTCTTGGCGGTTCAATCACGTTGTATTGGTTATATCCATCTTCTGATTTAATACTCATTACATGAATGTAAATGTATTCATCAACTTTGTATATTGCATTATAATTCTTATTACCTTTTAGAGAGATTGGATCATTAACGAGTAACGGTTTCTCTACAAAATTGGATAAGTAGTCGCCTAGGAAAGACATGATCACGCCCTCGATAATGATAATGGTACTACTTTAACTCCCAAAGCTGGATCAATATCGAATGAAATGGCATCATTGCCTTGAATCCCACCTATTGTCTTAACTCTTTCTAAAACCTTTATCCTTCTACCTCCTATACTTGTAGATGACAATTTAAAATAGACGTCAACAATACTTGTTACCCTACTTTTAAGTTCTTCATTAAACACATCTGGATGAATTGTAAACATTATAAGCCTTCCTAAGTTAACTAGAACCCTTGATTCTTTCATGAATTGAAGGATTTGTTTTTCTTCAGCAAAAGTAGCAATTACTGACAAACTGTCTATGCCAATAAAATCTATTTTTTTACGTTTAGTGAAGTCAATAATTACATCTAACACTTTATTAGCTATATCTGAATTCCAATTAAACCTTGAAGTATTTAATGGGGCTACTCCTATCAAATTTTTCATAAAAAATGGTATAAGGTTAATCTTCACTTCCCTCATCTTCTTCAGATAATCTCTAGTTGTCTGCTCTGTAGTAATTATGTACCCTTTTTTACCGGCTAAAAGTAGCCCATAGATAAATTGAGCGCATAATACACTTTTTCCAGTTCCATGATCTCCCTCTAACATTATTAAGGAGGGAAATGGTATCCCGCTTAATCTTCTATCTAAATCCTCATTTCCAGTACTTACTATCATAATATCCCCCTCCATATAGCTTCCGGCCCATAATTAGTCGCAATAATAATGGTACCTAAGGTATTAGGATAAGGTGGATAAGGCAGATCTATGATAAACGTTGCGTCATTATCTGGATTTATTAACACTGAGTTTGTAGTCCATAGATAAGGACTTAGTGATTTAGAGTAGTTATATTCACTAACTAATAGGGTAGACACATTACTAATATTAGCATAATACTTAACTATAACAGAAAATTCACTAAATTTATATAAATTAGTTGAACCATTGTTAGTTATTGTTACATACATAAAATTTTGTGAAATGGATACCGATTTAATATAAATTTTAGTTTGCAATTGATCCATTTGAAGCTCTTGTTTATATTCTTCTGCATCAGTTAAAACTTGTTGACCTCTTATATATGAGGTCAGAAAGATTATGAATAACGATAAAGCTATCATTGCCAATAGAGAATAAGTTACAACTTGTGAGACAGCCATCTCAGTTCGCCTTAAGAGCATATGTTACTATATAACCATATGAGGTAACGTACTCAATAGTGTAATATTGACTTGAGGATAAAGGAGACGATAGGTAAATAGTAATTTCAGCTACGGAACCGGGATTTAATGTATTTGTACTTACAATCCAATATGGCTTGATACCAGAATTAAAGCCTATTTGTTGCAAGTTTCCATCAGCACCAAAATAAAGTACTCCATCTTGAAGATTATAAACTGTAACCTCCCCAACATTATGTAAATAGACAACTATGATAGTTGGACTGGTGTTTGTAGCATAATCTATTTGAAGATCTGTGAGAAGCCTTTGTGATTCTAAGATTGAATTAGATGACATACTAGTAGCGATTGATGAGACGACTGAGAATACTATGCCTGCTAATACTCCAATTAACGTTATAGCAACAATTAACATAATGGATTCACTTATTACCTCACTTGTCATCTTTTTTCGCCCTCCAACAATAATAAATATTTCTTCATTTCTGCAGATGCTGAAGAATAACTTTCAGCCACATTCATTGCCACATATGCTAAGTCCCTAGCTCTCATTTTTCCATTATTTGACCTAATATAGGCTTGTATTTTAAGAATAACATACATATCGTCAGCTGATATATACCCGAGCTCATAAAGGGAATTGAGCTTAATTTCATCATAATCTAAAACTTCTAGTAATACGCAACCTCTTATGAAGCTAGATAAGTCGATATTTGTTGTACCGACTATTTCAGCTACAGCCTTAAGGTTTTTACTTGGGTTATCAACGTTTTTCTGAGTTTCTGATGATATCACGTTAAACGGAGAAGAAGAATCTGACTGAGTTGCCTTTAGAGATAATGCCATATCCTCTATTGAAGTATTCAAGTCCTTTATAAGTCTCTTCATCTCCTCCATAGAACTATTAATTATTGATGCTAAATCGCCCTGATATTTATCCATTTTATTTGCGAGACTCTTTAACGTTTCGATTAACTCTTGATTATTATTTTGCTGATTATTACTGTGCGGGGATTCCCTTTGAGGTGCCTGCTGACTAGTCTGCTGCTGGTTAGGTTTAGGTCTAGACACTCTAGGAATAACGATCCTAAATATAAAGAGGAAGAACATTGCTAAAGGGAGACTTATACCAACTAATATTACAAATATTGGTGACTGTGTAAAATTGGGAATTATCATAGATAACCCTCAGTTCTAATTTTTATTTTGTTAAAAAAAATTATTTAATATTTTATCCTATTACCGTCACATTTCCTTCTGGTTGATATACATATTCTGATAGGGTTAGTGGCGATCCAATATTAGGAGATATTTGTATGGTTATGGTCTGGTATTGGAATACATGGCTTCCTAGGTCTGGTCCGAACAGAATCATTACACCTATTACTGAACCAGCCGGTGCTATAGCACTACCAATTAATGGGTCTCCTGCGACTGGATAAGTAAAGGCAAAAGTCTGATTAACATACGCATAAAATATCTCGAGTGTTCCGCTAATGTTTAATGTGAATTGAAACACGTTATCAGATGTCAGCCATGTTTGAGTCGAAGTCGACTTGGTAGTCGTTATATACAGCGGTGAATATTTTATTTGCTTGCTAAGCACCATTTGATATAAGCTATAATTGAGGGCTAGTAAAGCATAGTACGGATTAGGATAATATACGTAAGTTTGCCCTCCACTTGATTCTTGATCAGCTAGGCTTAGATATTGAGGTGCAGCATACACTACTCCGTTGACCTCTGAGGGAGATACAGTAAGTAAAGTATATTTATAAATATTGGAATATGCTACTCCTAATGCGGAGGCAGTGAATGATATTGCAGTAGTTGCAGGCGATAGTTCTACACTTGATACTCCAGAGCTTGGAGAAACAGTAAAGTATATCCAATAACTTCTGGAATTAGATGGATAATTAACTGCATACAACACCGACCCAGACAGAGTTAATGCTGTAGATGCTGTCTCCTCACCTTTATCTATTGTTGATTTTGCTTTCTGTGTCACAAATAATCCCATATTTATCGCAACATATGCTAATACTGAAGCAGTTATTATAAAAGCTATTAATATTATCGCAGTGTCCAAACCAGCTAATCCTTTTCTTTTCATTTTTTTATTATATTCTTTTATTACTTTTTTAAATCCCATATCTTTTCACTCACCTAAAAGAAAACTGTCCTTTGGTCTTTAAAAACCTCTCCATTACTTTCGACTACCAGTCACCGATAAAATAAGGAGTTTTTTAAGAACATTATTCTATTAAAGAAATAGCATGAATCCTTTCTTTTTAGAGTATAAAGTGATAGACAATAACATAACATACTATATAATTTATGTTTTTATATCAAATATCTCCTTAAAAATAGTTTCAGTATATGTTATAAATCCATATTCTCACACCATATTAAATTATAATGCTTCCATAGAACCGGAACAAATATTTTCAAATGTTTCTGGAAATGCTATATATTATCATTTAAATGGAAATAAAATACTAGCATATTCGTCCGATAATGGAAAAATAATTGTCGCTTATAATGGGTTGATTTTAAAGAAGGAAAATTATAATTCCATAATGTGCCTTGTTAGTGCACACTATCCAGGAATTTCAAACTCGACGTTTCCAAATTTAGATAAATTAGCTGGTATATCGCTTTTTAATAATAGTTATACAGTTCTAGGATCAGTTATGGCTCTATTATTTTCTCTAATATTATTTAGAATTGTAACTAGAGGTGATAGAAAATTATAGCAATCAAAAGTTTGAAAGTTCACATTCCATGGATCTCACTACTTCTCATTTTTATTTCCTATATTTTAGCCTCTGGTATATATCTTACAATTAATAGAATTACTTATTATCCAATTTTTAAATCTGACTTTCTATCAATTATACTGATAATACTGTCATCCGCATTATTGGCATTCTATGATCATAAAAAATATGTTTTCTTAATCCCGGTATCATTATTATCATTCTTTTACCCTTACGTCATTCAATCAATCTCCGCTATCCTTATTCTTCTCTTCGAAATAACTAGGAGAAAACAGTATCCCTCATCACTTTTATTATTATTACTTATAATATTGGATTCTTCTATGATTTCATGGATATTAATACGTTTAATATTCAATATCAATACATACTTATCTATACCATTAATGATCTTTCAAATCGGATTACCCACTATTATACCAATTGTATGGTTTATTGGTATTATATTTGCCTTAATTCCTCACAAAAAAACAAACAATAATGCAATAAATATCAATCCTATCTTACCGTTTATCGTCGTTTTATGTATATCTTTGCTGCCTTACTTGCCTAGCCTAAATCCCTCCAAAATTCCTGAAACTGTAGATTTTAGATATTATTTTTCATGGTTAATGAATCCTCAATTTAGTGGATGGTTTTTTGACACAAGACCTTTTTATTTAATATTTCTTCTCATTTTGTCTTTTTTATTTAAACCGTACTTAACTACATTCTACCAATTCGTATTCCTCTCGTTGTTGTACACATTTTCTGCATACAAATTATCCTCCTCTATAGATAAGTCAATAGCACCTTTGTCTTCACTATTAGCCGTAGTATCCCCTATGTTAATCACATTCCTTTATTCAGGTTTAGATGCTAACCTTTTTTCAATATCACTAATGTTTTTATCAATGTCTTATCTTATAAAGAGAGAAAAATTAGGACTAGCAATGTTACTATCCTTTCTAGCTATGTTATCTCATATTTATGCATGGGCACAACTAGCCGGTGGAATCTTGATTTATTATGCTTTTAGAAGAATAATGAAAAAATATAATTTAGATAAATATGAAAAAATATATATAAGTACAATACTTCCTTTCCTTTCCTTCGGACTAATAATGATATTTATTGGCAAATTCCCTGTTCCATTCTCTCTAAACATCCTTAATTATAACCAACTAATTTATCAGATAGCTGTAGTTAGCTGGGGTTCTAATAATGCATTACTTTATTTTCTAATCTCTGCACTCGGTAATAGATATTTAAAGAATGAAATGGTGAACATACTATATATTATTTCAGTTATAGGAACACTGTTTATTGGTTCTGCTACTAACCTAATCATTGACCTACCCCTATTTATTCCATTAGCATATGCCTTAAAGAACTTTAGATACGATCTCTCTGTCCTATTAATGTTAGCGTTTATACTATGGGGAATATATATGAGTATCAATAGTGTCCCACTGTTATACTAAAAAATTTATATATTTCACTTCAAGTTAATATACTTGTGAGAGAGAGTTACAAGATTTCCTTACTCTTGATAATTTCCTCGTTAATCACTTTAATAGTAACAATTAGATTATACATATTGATAATTCCAACGTTGTTTTTATCATCATACTTAGCTTATGAGTCCAAGATACCAGAAATTAAAAACGAGAAAACATTATATGAGTACGTTAAGAAGATATATGGCAAAGACATCGCATCACTAATAATGAAAAAATTCAAAGTTTTTGAACAAAGCTTAACTTCCGCATATTTTCCTACAACCCTAAATGAGTGTAGTATAGTTATATCAAATGAAAATTTAATTCTAAAAATTAACTCTGATGTTATGATTTTGGATAAGTATGAGGGAATAGATTTCTTAGCGACCATGATGAAAAGGAATGTAAATATTTGCAACTGAGTGGCATTTTGTCTAATTATATCAAATGTTTAAATAGATACAAACTATAATGTTATACAGGCATGGACACTAACATATTTAATACTTTGAAGCAATTAGATTCTATAATAGACTTCTCTAGATCAAAGTTACAATGGGATATACTGTTTACAATCAATTCTAAGGGTCCTTGTTCCGTCTCTGAAATCGCCAACATAACTGGTAACAGTAAAAAATCTGTTACTGATGCTATTAGAAAATTAATAGAGAAAGAGCTAGTTATCAAGGTTAAATATGATATATACGATTTATCAGAAAAAGGCAGACAACTAGTAAGTATTTTGAATAAACTTCTTATCAACGATGATAGAAGTATAAAGCAGGAATTAAATAACCCCTTATCGTCCCTTGGGGAGAATCTGGTTCAGCTCTTCTACCTTATTGAACTAGTTAAGATATCTCTACTAAATAACGGAGAGGTAAATCCTGGTAAAGTATCAAAAGAACTAGGGGTATCAACACAAACATTAAAATACTATTTAGATCTATTCACTGAAAGAAAAATGTTTAAGAGAGTAAGTAAAAAGAATCTACTTGGCAAGAGTTATCAAATTTATGTACTAAATGTTGAAGGCAAAAAAATAGCATATAAAATACCGATTTTAGTGAAATTAAGAAGAAATGTATTTCTAAAAATATTGTTAAAAATGACTTTTAGTATAAATTACGAGACTTCATTGTTAAAATTAATGGCAATACTGTCTTTAACGTCCCCTATATTAATATATTTTAAAAATTATGATGTTGTTCACTTAATTGCGATAATTTGGCTCTTTATGCTGATTTTTTCTACTCTATTAGGTATATTCGCATATATTTCGATGAAATAGGTGATAAAAATGGATATAATTAATGCTACATTGCTTTATTTGGTTACCGGCAATCATATAAGTTATTATCTGCTAATAAAAATAATTAGTATTGAAAATAATTCAATATTAGCAAATGTAACACAAATAAGTAACAATATCTATTTGTCATATATCGTTTCATATCCCTCTTTCTTAATATTTATTCCTAACTATACTGCAAACAACTTAACTACTTATGATGGAATCCTCGTAACTACTATGTCAATTAATAACTTTACTGTCTACATCGATGTCTATAACGGAATAGTCATACATGCAATAGGAAATGGAGAAAATATTACTCTTATAGGATCAACTATCCAATTAGGTCCGAATATATATAGGACTATACCCTATTATATCCTACATACCGGAACGAAGAATTATAATAAGTACGAGTATGAAACATTAGCTCTTACGATAACTTTGGTAGCATCATTTTATTTGATATTACAGAAGGTGAGTAAAAAATGAAAATTTATAATCTCGGAAGATCGTTCGTGCTGACTGGAATAATAGAGTTAATTATATCATCAATACTTTATACTAAAAATAACATCTTAACGGAGGTATTAGGTGATTATACGTTTTACTGCCTCTTACTTGGCACGTTACTTATAATTATATCTCTTAACTTTGAAAAAAACTAAAATCATTTATATTATATGAATAAAGGAAATATTCGATCTTCATACTAATGATTTTAATTCATTGTTTTTTCAAGATTTAGAAATCTAAGTCATTCTTACAGAAATCATGAATATTATTCTCCTTCTATCGTACATCACATAATGGGATAAAATATAAATATATATAAGGGAATTTTATATATATTATTACAGTGAAAGTCATGGAAAAAATAACTCGAGTCAATGATACTACATTCATCATTGACATAGAAAAATCAACAGTAGTAAGCTTTAAGCTCGACGATAATCTTTTGGAAATAATAGACTATTTAGTTAGTAAATTTAATTACAACTGTAGAAGTGATTTAATCAGAGAGGCAATTTATGAGTACCTAAAATACCTAAAACAGAAAAACGCTTATAATGCTATTTCATGATTTATATTAGATCTACACTAATAATTGGCTTTTCTTTTAAAACATTATCACTGATATAAAATATTGAGTTAAAAAATTTTAAGATATTTATAACTAAATGGTATCAGTTTAGTTAGAAAAATATGTAATATTTTTAAGGATTTTTTGTACAATATATATAAGAATAATTTCTACTTTAATATAAAATGTCAAAAGTGATGTTTATTGACAGAAGTTCAGTAAGATATAATATAATGAGTAATTTTCGATAAATAAGGTTCCATTTAAGATAAAAGCGCTTGATAAGCTTATTCTACAAATAAACGAAATTACTATTCACACATATGTAAATATAATATTATTTATTATAGGTCAACAAAAGGCGTCGTCTTAGGTTAAAATAATGGGCTGATAAATCGACATTAATTTTACTTAGAATTTGTATAACTAATAATTCACTGGAAACTCATCTAATCTGTTAATAATAGTTAAAACCTATCTAAAGAATAAGGTATTAAGTAATTTGATAAAACGCTCAAATACATGAATGTATAAACATATAAAGTTTATATAGGTTTATCAAATGGATCAGTCTTTATCTTTATAATTTATAATATAATTTTATAAGCTAGAATTGGTTAAGGATAAATAGAAATGCTGAGAATAAATGTGCTAGGATTCAAAGGCGGTTCCGGAAAATCAATGATAGCTTATTATCTTGCTAAGGAATTGAGCCAATATTATGCTGTAACATTAGTGGACAAGACATTCTCTGGTACTATAAGTAAAATATATAATTTAAATAATAGTATCTTCTCCTTTCTAAGAGGAAAAAATGAATCATTTTACACTACCAAGGGAAATTTAAATGTAATAAATATGAGCTTTTCAACTGATACAAATCTTGAAGAAGTAGATCTTAATGGGTTTAAATATCTATATAAGAAGTTGCTAGACGATTCAGATATTGTCATAGTAGATCATTCTTCTCTACCCCATGACTTTGCCATCGAGATCGAACTAAAAGCCTTTATCGAAAGCTTTAAAGCATATACTTATAACGTAATTTTAATTTTAAGTAGTGATGAACTATCAATTAAGAGATACTTAAATTACACTTCATTACTAAATGATTTCATAAAGCATGAAGTAGAAGACCTTCTACACCTTAACTTACCAGAAAATGCAAGATTCTTAAGAATATGGGCTATTGTACTAAATAAGGTGATTAAGGAACAAGAAAATAGTATCAACGAACTTTTAAAAGGTGACGAAATTCTACAGAAACCTGCTAAATTTATTGTTCCTTTCTATCCCCTATTCATACAAAAACATTTCAAAGATATAGAACAACCCAAAGAAATTTCACAGCTTGTGGAATATGTTAAAAGTATTATTAGAGAACCTACATCAGTAGTCTTTTAGCCTTTATATCTTGATCATTATCCTACCATCTCTATTTGAACCCATTTCCTCCTTAAGTGCTTCTGCACCCTCTTCTAATTTGTACGTTTTCCAAACTTTCACTTTACAGTCTTTACATAATTGAATAAGTTCTATTAACTCCTTTCTACTCCCTCCAGTAGTTCCAACTAACTTCACGTGCTTACCATAAAGTGATCCAAGATCTAGATTTATATTGCCCCCTGTTAACGTTCCGAAAAATGCTAGTTTTCCGTCATAACCTAGAACCTCCAAGCTCTTACTCCACACCGATGAACCTAACGAATTTATTACTACAGTAGCCAGTTTTCCGTCGGTTAACTGCTTTACCTTCTCAGAGACGTCATCATATCCTACAACATGGTCAGCGCCAAATTCTTTTAGCCATTGTTTTCTGGATACTGCTATAACAGTTGCGCCAAATTTTTTAGCGAGTTGAACTGCAAAAATGCCCGTATTTCCACTTGCTCCAAACACAACTACTATATCATTAGGACTGACTTCTAACTCTTTCAATGCATGGTACGAAGTTAGAGCGGCAACAGGTAAACTAGCAGCAATATCCCAACTCATATTTTCTGGAATCTTAAATAAATTTTTATCTGGCACTACAAAATATTCGCTCCATCCACCATTTGTTACCACACTCATTATTCCTCCATTTCTACATAACATTTCCTTTCCAGCTAGGCACAAATCACAACTATTATCGAATACTCTATTATAAACAACTACCTTATCTCCTGGATTTAGGCCTTTGACGTGATCACCAACTCTTTCTACAGTTCCTGCTATTTCAGCTCCGGGGATATGTGGCATTGGCTTTACAGGGATATAATTCACTACGAAATAATCTATTGGATTTACGCCAGATTCAACAACTCTTATTAACACGTCATGAGGACCTAATTGAGGTGTTTCTAATTCTCTTACCTTTAAGTTATCTAATCCACTTTTATCGAAAACTAGGGCTTTCACAGAATTTAAGAGAACAGACTAGCTTAAATAACTATCTAAGATTTATTAATTATTTATTTTATTAATAATACCTATTTTTCCTTTATTTTTCACGCTAAGGTACTCATATGCCAAACTAACGAAATCGTTATCTGCCTCTACTCCTTTTTTCTTTATTACTAGATATCTTAATGTCTCTAATTCCACTGACGAAATATTCTCTATGTAGATGAACACATCGGTAGGCTTATGTATTATTATAGCTTCAGCTCCCTTTAAGACAAGCAGTTTTAATCTATCTCCTTCCTCTTCCTCTGCTACGTTTAAATTTTGACTTATTACCATTGTTTTATTCCTCCATAAGTTTTTTAGGATCTCTATCTCATATGGATCCTTTGATTTTTCAATATCATTTACAAATCTCCTAATTGCCTCCATACAAAAAATGTATACGTGTTAGATTTATTATTTTCTTTAATCGTCTTATTGGCACAGTTGTTTGAATAATATATAATCGGTTGAAAAACAAACAACACTGATGAAATTTTTCGCTTATATTTAGTTATCTTAGCATCTCGTAATTTTTTGCTTTTTGACCTTACAAATCGTGATTTTATAAAAAACTTTAGTGCGCTATAAGACTTAAATTTAGGCAAAATCCTATGCGACAAATAACTGTATAACCTGCCCTAAGTAGGTGGTTGATAACTAAGTCCATATATTTCACCTTAACTGATCTCCTTTTCCGCCCTAAAGGGCGAGGCTTGACATTTTATTGTCAAATGATATGAATGACAGTGTAGGGATAAACGGTTACGAATAGACTGAAATATTAAGCTATCAAGAAGAGATATAAGTGTAAGATAATCTAAAGAAATATACTTCTTATTCCGCTCTAAAATATTAAGTTAATAATAAGGTTTATTATTAAAAAATTAAAATTCAAAAATAATATTGCAGTACATTATGAAAATTTACTTTTTTCTAGATAAAGAAGACTTTTTGCAATATCCCTTATTGAGACAATTCCTATTACCTTATTATCGTCATCAACTATTGGTAGGTGTCTAAAATGATTTTCCAACATTATTTCTCCAGCTTCAGCTTCTGAAATCTCGCTTTTTACCCCTATTACATTCCTAGTCATGTAGTCTTTTACTTTTGCATCTAGATTTCCATCACTTACTGCTCTTACAATATCTCTCTCAGTTAAAATACCAATAAGTTTACCATTCTTATCAATTACTGCTACAGCGCCAATATTATTTTTTCTCATAAAGTCAGCAACATTTACTAATGGATCTTCCTCATATGCTACTAAAATTTTTTTGGACATTATATCCTTAATCATAAATTCATATCTTTTTCAGCTGTTTAAAAAGTTTATATGATTTATACTTGACTATAAATAGCAACGAGTCAAAGTAAGGATTATATACAAACATTAGCTCTAATTAAAACAATATTCGACCAACTAGCGATTCAACTTTGGGGAAATCAATCTTGTATGAGCCATAATAATCCTTTATAAACGGTATTATTGTAATATGATCAACCTTTACATTTTTGTTCTTTACTATACTTCTGATAACATTATTATAACTCAAGGAAGGTGTCTGATTAATGTAATTCTGATCCTCCTCATCTAAACTTATTAAATTTACAACTAACAAATTTGTTACTTTAACATCCTCCCAAAGCTTAATATATTCTAGGGTATCAACAAGAGAGAAGTAGTCTGTAATAAAGATATTAAATATTTTCTCGCTTTCCATTTTTGGCAATTCATTTGTCAAAATTCCAGGATAAGTGTCTACAATAACATAATCATAGTCTAAGGTTAAAAACTTATTATCATGCTTATTACAGTGATATACATCAAAAGTTAAATGTCTATTAATTTCACATTCTTTAGATTCAGTCAGTTTCGATATTGTAAATAAATTATCCATATCGTAAACTAATACTTTATAACTTGAGAGAGAAATTATTCTTGCCAGAGCAAGTGAAATGGAAGTCTTACCTACCCCGCCCTTATAACTAAGTACTCTGATGATTCCCTTAATCAACAAGATTAATTAATAATTTAAGTTATATTAATATTTCCTCATTTACCTCGTATAAACAATAGAGTCAAATGTTCCGCGTAAGTAAAAATTTAAGAATATCCTTGGATGGGCTAATCGAAAACTGCCCACCATAAATAGCAAGACTTTTCTTATTTTGTAAGGGTACGCAAGTTTATCGCTCACCTTCACTAGGTTACTCTTTAAAAATGGTTATAATTTAGATATATTATATGGTAAAAATTTATCTTGGACCTGCTGGAGTTCCTCATTCAGCTAAAAAGAAGAATACTATTGATGGTATAAAGACTGTTAAGGAACTTGGGCTTAACGCCATGGAAGTTGAGTTTGTACAGGGCGTAAGAATGAGCAAAGAAACTGCGCAAGAAGCGGGTGAAATAGCGAAAGAGTTGGGAGTAAGATTGTCTGTTCATGCTCCGTATTTCATTAATTTATGCTCTGAGGAAGAAGAAAAGGTAAAAGCTTCTAAGCAGAGATTACTTGAAACTGCTGATAGAGCTGAATTGTTGGGGGCTGATGCCATTGCAATACATATAGCATTCTACGGAAAAATGGGACCAGAGGAATGTTATCAAAGGGTTAAAGCTGAGCTTGGCGAAGTTGTTGATAATGCTAGATCAACGGGGATTAAAAACGTGAAATTTGGTGTAGAGACTATGGCTAAGGAAACTGCATTCGGGACCTTAGATGAAGTAATATCAATTTCTAAGGAGATAAAGGGAGTCATACCGTACATAGACTGGGCTCATACTTTCGCTAGGCAAGGAGGGAAAATTAACTATGGAGAAATTATTGATAAATTAGTTAAGGAATTGGGACTAACTCATATAAACTCTCACTTCGAGTCTCTAGAAATCAGAAAGGGAAAATACATTGATGAACATAGATCAATAGATTATAATACTCCTCCCTTTGAACCGTTAGCAAAAGAGTTAATCAAAAGGGATGTTTCAATTACTTTAATTTGTGAAAGCCCGGAATTAGAAAGAGATGCTTTAAAAATGAAGGAGGTATTATTACGAGTTGGTTACAAGTTTGAATGATATTCTAGTTGCATCAGACTATGATAGAACATTGGCCAGTGAAAATAATAACTTTGTTATAGATAGTTATGTTGCTGAGAAAGTTAACGAATTTTCTAAAAAGTATAAATTCGTTGTAGTTAGCGGTAGGGAGAAGAGGTTTATAGATATTTTAGCTCCTAATTTAAGCCCGACAGCCTGGATATTGGAAAATGGAGCTCTAATATTCTATGGAAATAAAAAATATACACTATGTGATATGGAATGGAATGAAAGAAAAGAAAAGATTACTAAGATTTTAGATCGCTTAAGTGTAAAGTATTCCGTTGGAGAAGTCATTATTTATGTTAACAACTACGTAAATAGGATAAGAGATTTAGAAGAAGTGGAAAAATATGCAACTTTAGAAATAAATAGGAATGATATTATGATATTACCGAAGGGCATAGATAAAGGTACAAGCTTAATTAAATTTAAACAATTAATTAAATTCAATGGAAAGGTCGTGGCGATAGGGGATAGTGAAAACGATTATGCGTTATTTAGAGTAGCTGATATAAAAGTAGCTGTTAATAATGCCTTACCTCAAGTGAAGCAAATAGCTGACATAATAACGTCTAAGCCAAATGGACTAGGGGTTCTGGAAGTATTAGAAAAGATTTTAAATAATGAATTACAAAATTTTAGTAAATAAGTAAACGTCAACGAGAAACTCATGAAACCTCTCCTTATGCCATGGATAATATTGCTTAAGCCTATACTTTTCAGTAATTACAGATACTTTAAACCCTCTTTCCTTAGCTAGATTAGTGATTATCTCTCTAGTTCTTCTATTGAATTTATGAATTGAGTAAATTATTTTAGCATTGTTGAAAGCAGATATTAGAAATTGTATGTCAATTCCCTTATTAACCACTCCGAACGGAGGATTTTGTATTACTACATCAAAATTGGCTTTAAAGAATCTTATGTCAACATTTACTAAGTCCACTAATAGACCTAACTCATTAAACATTTCTTTAGCAACCTTTAACGATTCCAAATCAATATCGACACAAACACAATATCCTCCCAACAAAGTTACAGCTAAACAAAAAATGCCTGTACCACATCCAGCATCTAATATCCTTTTATTTGCAATATTACCAGATAAATAAGCATGCCATACGATTTCGGATACTAATGATGGAGGAGTTAAATATTGCTCTAATTCATATTTTGGGTTAGGATGAGGTTTAGCTAACTTTTGTAGTAACTTTTCGACCTCTCTTTTACTAGCTCTAATGCTTCTAATAGATTGTTCACCCTTTTCTCTTTTATCTCTGAGTAAAAGTTTTGTCTATCTATCAATAAGGCTTCTAACCCAGCTCTCTTAGCTCCCAGTACGTCTATTTCATAGACATCTCCAATATGTATACCATCACCTCCTGCTAATTTAACGGCATAAGAGAAAATTTTGGGGTGTGGCTTCATAATGTTCAAATCACAAGAAGCTACGATACCATCAAAATATTTCTTAATTCCTAAATCCTCTATTATCCTATAAAGGCTTCTTGTAGCGTTACTTATTAAAACTATTTTAAGACCTAAACTCTTTACACCTTCTAAAAAGGGAATTGCATCATCATACAATTGATACTCACCAGACAACAAATTCTTTGAATTTAATTCTTTAATAACTGTCCGATCTGGATAAATCTTTAATTCATAAAATAGTTCTGCAAAATCTAATGAAGAAAGCCCTCCATATTCTGGACTAGGATAATGGTGTCTTCCTAGAATCCTATTAATAGCTCTAAATAATTTCGCTTCATCTACTTCATATCCGTAGTCCTTCAGAGCAATCAAGACGTTTTCATGATATCTAGGTTTGAAATGTACTAAAGTCTCTCCTAAGTCTACAAATACAGCTCTCATGGACTTTAATTTTTACTTTTTCCTAATTAAAAATTTTGGCGAATCAATCTTTTCCGATTTACATATGGGACATTTCGTTGGCCTCTTTATTTTCTCAGAATCAAAAACGTAACCACAACTCTTGCATCTGGGTGGTATTATTATTAATATGAAGTCCTTTCTCTTACTTGATTTCGCTAAATGTTCTAAATGTTCATAGACTTCCTTCTCTTTTCTTATACCCAATCTACTCATTATCTCTTTTGCACTTAATGGTTCATCTGAATAGGTTAAGAGAATTAAAATTTTCTCCCTAGTTGTTAAAAAGCTTTTGCTCAACTAAACTCATTATATTATCCTTCGCATTTATTTTAACGTTATATGCTCTAAGTAACCAATCATCCAACGAAAAATCTCTCATAGAACCATTGACTTCAACAATCTCGTTTCCGAAAACATCCGATAAATAATTACAAAAATCTAACATAGAAATTCTATTACTACCTACGTTTATTACACCTCTAGCATCTTTTTCTATAAAATGCTTTATCACCTTTGCTAATGACTGAGTACTGATTATTGATAGATAGAAGTTTTTGTTACATCTTAGAATTTTACCCTTTACTGATGCTCTTATAAAAGGATATAGAAAACCCTTGTAGCTTAAAGAAAATAAGGCACCTAATCTTAAAATTAAGTAGTTCCCCAGTCCCATTATAGTAGTCTCAGCTACTAACTTACTTAAACCGTAATAATTTAGGGGAGATGGAGTATTATGTTCCTTATAGTACCCCTTCTTACCATCATATACCATAAAGGTCGAAAGATATATGTTAACGCTCCCTATCTTAGAACCAGCCCTTGCTATATTGATAGCATACCATGTATTAAAAGTCCAGGCTAACGGAGGATTTTGAATGCTATCGTTCATGGGTATTTCATTAGTGTGAATAATAACGTTAGGCTTTTCTCTGATCACGCTAGACGGAGTGTCGACTATAATCACCTCGTACGATTTACCTAAATATACGGCAATTGTCTTAGCAACTTCTCCCTCATCAGTCACTGCTATTTTCAAACTATATTCAATTTTTCTATAGAGTTTAAAAACATATTTTAATGCTCAATTAATCTTTCCTTGCTATTCACTTGCGGAAGGAAAATTGTCATGTTAAAATATATTGGATTAAATATAAATATAACCTAACTAGTTTATGCTTAATGGGGAAAATTAGAGAAGCATTTAAAAAATCGACACTTGCTGTATCTTTATCTACATCTTATATATTATACTTAATAATAAGAGTTTCGCTTGAATCCTCAAAATTGGCGTTTATAGTAGCTCTTTTAGAGTTGTATCCTTATTTTTTAATTGAATATTTATCTACGACCCAAATAGTGTCTTTATTCTTTCAGTCTCTCTTAATATTAGTATTTGCAATCATAGTGTTAATTATAACCTCTATAATTTTTATATCTTACAAAATATATAAAAATATTAGGAAAGTATTTTTAAATTAACGAATTTTTATTGCATTAAAAATATTTTTACATAGTAACAAGTAATATCTTTGATTGTAAAATAGTTGATGTTACCAATAACCTTAACGAAAACAAGTTTAACTAATGAAACAGATGAAACTAAATGTGATTAGAGATACACTGAAAGGTGGTAAAGGTGAGGTTATTAAAAATCCTAAAGTTTTCATCGACCCCTTGTCGGTATTTAGGGAAATACCATTTAGAGAAGATATTTTGAGAGATACAGCCATAGCTATTAGATACTTTGTAAAGAACGAGGTAAGATTCTCCAACTTATTCTTAGGATTAACTGGGACAGGTAAAACTTTCGTAACTAAGTATATTCTCAACGAGATAGAGGAAGTGAAGAATGAGGATGAAGAATATAAACATGTAAAACAAGCTTATGTTAACTGTAGGGAGGTTGGTGGAACTCCGCAAGCAGTTTTATCATCTTTAGCAAGCAGGTTAACAGGTTTTTCTGTGCCTAAGCATGGTGTAAACTTAGGAGAGTATATTGAAAAAATTAAAAACGGGATTAGATCAGGAAAGGCTATAATATACTTAGATGAAGTTGATACTCTGGTCAAGAGAAGAGGCGGTGACATAGTTCTATATCAACTACTACGATCTGATGCTAATATTTCTGTGATCATGATCAGTAATGACATAAATATAAGGGATTACATGGAACCTAGAGTGCTATCGTCTTTAGGACCTTCAGTAATCTTTAAGCCTTATGATGCAGAACAATTAAAATATATTTTGTCTAAATACGCTGATTATGGATTATTCAAAAATACTTATGATGACGAAATCTTAGGATATATAGCAGCTATTTCAGCTAAGGAACATGGAGATGCAAGAAAAGCAGTCAATTTACTTTTTAGAGCGGCACAACTAGCTTCTGGAGAAGGCATGATAAGAAAAGAACATGTGGATAAGGCTATTGTAGAATATGAACAAGAGAGGTTAATTGAAGCCGTTAAAGCTTTACCGTTCCATTATAAACTCGCATTAAGAAGCTTAATAGAATCAGAGGATGTTATGAGTGCACACAAGATGTATTCTGACTTATGCAGTAAGTTTAAACAAAAACCACTTTCCTATAGGAGATTTTCTGATATAATTTCTGAACTTGACATGTTCGGTATAGTTAAGATAAGAATAGTGAATAGAGGAAGAGCAGGCGGAGTTAAGAAATATGCGCTAGTTGAGGATAAAGAGAAAGTGCTGAAAGCATTGAATGAAACGTTTAATGAAGATATGGAATTAGGTGAATTGGATGCTCTGGGAGAAAGTTAAGGTATTAGAGGAGAAAGCTGAGATGATAAGAAGAGAGATCGAAAGCATTGAAGAGCAAATCAAGGATTTACCGTCTGGTCATTTAGAAGTCAAGATCATAAACGGTAATAGGTATTATTACTTGAGGTACTGGGAGGATGGGAAACTAAAAAGTAGATATATAGGAAAAACTGCTGAAAATGTTAAGCAAAAATTGATTAAATATGAAGAACTTAGAAAAAGATTAACTAACTTGAAAGAAGAAGAGAGAAAAATAAATATAGTGTTGAGCAAAATTGAAAAAATTATAATTGATTCCTAAACAATTATTTTCTGACCTTTTTCATATCAACGATAAGTTTTTATATTCATTTATAAATATATTCATGATCTCGAATGATAGTAGTTACTGCGCAAACTTCCATCTCGCAGGCACTATCTGGTATAGCAACTAGTATAATAGACGCCATCCCTTCGATTATCCTATTCGTTATCATTTTGTTAATCGGTTATATAGTTGGAAATATTGTAGCATACTCGATAAAGACCTTCTTAGGAAGGATATTTAGAGAGGAACATGTAAGGGCTAGCGTTGATATAATTGCTGGAACCGTAAAGGCACTAATAATACTAATTGCATTATCTATAGCCTTGTCTTTTCTCCAATTAGGTAGTGCATCAGTCTACATACAAGATATAGCTAACTATTTACCAAAATTGGCTGGTGCTATAGTCTTGCTGACTATAGGTTTGACTTTGGTCAACATCTTAGTAGACTATATGCAAAAGCAAATAGGTTCAAGCTCTTCTGAACCTCTAATGACCGCAATTTTCAATGTTTTAAGATTTGGGTTATACGCAGCTATAATTACAGTAGCAGCTGCATTAGCAATATTCAGTGTAATACCTTATGTTGACCCTTACGTATTCTATGCAGTTATATTGGGTGCAGTAATTCTTTACGCAGCTTATTCATTAATAGATAAAATTTTAGTACCTTTTGCCAGTTCAACACCGGACCTAGCGTATATAGCTAATTACGGGAGACTTATTCTTTACATAATTGTACTTCTGATAGCAATAGCAATTATCGTGGAACCATTTGGAAATGTTACTACTATAATTTATGCATTGTCATGGGGTTTGGCAATAGCTTTCGCTATAGCACTCATACCTTTGGTCATTACCTTGGTTAAAAGATTTCTTTCAGAGGTTAAATGATTTTTTAGGATCATAAAGGTTTTTAATCGTGAAACAGTTAAAGCATATTCATGAGAGAAATCTCGGAAGGAGAAATTAGTCAACTTATATCAGCAGGTTGGAATTTAACTGAAGATAGAAAGAAAATTAAGAAAGAATTCAGATTTAAGAACTTTAAGCAATCTATCGATTTTATGAAAGAAATACAGCCCATAGCTGATGGTCTTAACCATCATCCAGATGTTTGTATATACTATAATAAAGTGTTTATAGAACTTTCAACGCATGAAAAAGGAGGATTAACGGACTTAGATTATCAGTTAGCCGTTAAAATAGATGATATTTATAAAATGTTATCCTAACATTACCTTATCCTTCCATGCTACTTTAATAAGTAATATGGTAGATACGATAACTGGTAATAGTAAAGTCATAAAGGCTAATCGGTAATTTGATTCTAGGATATATAACAAGTATCCATAAATTGCAGGTGAGATAGTGAAAAGTACATTATTATATGCTAAGAAGAAAGAATTGGCTGAATTCCTTTCAGCAATATTTGTTCCTCTACTAATCATTACTGTGGATATGGGGAATATTGAACCATGAGGTATTCCCAAAATAAACATTCCTACTAGAAGTATGGTATAGTTAGGAGCTAACGAGACCACTATTATGCCAATAATAGTCACCATTATTGAAATGAGTAATGGTCTCCTTAGGTCTCTGAATGGTTTTATCGACATCAAAAACCTAGTTATGAATGACAACGTGAAAAAGGGTATAAACACTGAGTAAGCTTCAAAGCTAGATAGATTAAACAGCTCCTTAGCATATATAGCTATAAAAGTAGTTATAACGGCGAAGGGTATGTTATATGAAGTTATTGCTAATATGCTTGCTATTAAACTCTTATTCTTCAAAGTATTGAATCCTTTCACCTCATTTTTTACCTCAGGGAACTTCACAGTTCTTGAAAGGAAAGCCAAAGGTAGAGATAACGGTAAGAACAATAGAAATATATCTCTATACGTATAACTTTTTAATAACAAGGTTTCTAAAATAGGACCTATTATTAAACTAAGACTTAAACTTGTAGAGTATATATTGAGTAATCTCTCTGAACTTTTCTTATCATAACCTGAAATTGAAGCAAACGTAACTAAGTTTGGCATTATGAACCCGTATAAAATACCGGTAATAGGAACCACTAACCATATCGTAACAGCATTTGAAATATAAAACAAGACTAGAATTGGTATCACTAATATAGATGATAGGATGAAAGCTATTCTCCTCTTAGAGGACTGTAAGAAAACATTGATCAAGCTGGTCGCTATTAATGTAGCAAGTGAGAATGACGCAGACAATAACCCTACAGTTTCATCGTTCATACTTAACTCATATTTAGATAATAGAGGTATAGTCGTTGAGATCATGTTATTTACTGATCTTGCAGATATCGTAGACAGTAATATTATAATGATTATATATATAAGACCTTCCTTTTTTCTCACAAAATTCAAATCCCCTACATTAAAAATAAAAAGTTATCTTAGAAGGAACTTTATAATCTCTACTCCTCCAACTTTAGTTCCCTTATCTACCTTAATCTTTAAAAAATTTTTAAATATACTAATTTTCCCATTCATATTTACGTGAATTACTTTACCTGGTAATTTCCAAATAGCCTGATAAGGGTATTCCGCGACCTCTTCCTCATAAGAATTCTCATAAACGTTAACTCCCTTTCTCAACCTCCCTCTGAATACAATTATAAATTCTAGTACCGGATGTTCGATATCAAGAAGAAAAAGGTCAATATTGATTACCTTAGCTAAACTTCTGACACCGTTTATAAGGATTTGTTCTTCGTCCAAAAATCTCTGCATATTACGTCTAATCTCGTTTAACTCTTCCTTAAGTATTTCTTTACTTAAGCTAGCATAATATGTGTTTTTATCATAATAATAGAAAAAAGTATACTGAGTAACAGTGCCTGATTTATCCATTACAAAATTTCCTAAAGCATATATAGGAGTTACGTCTTCACTCATGTTCTTTTCCTTTTTCTTGGAACCTCCACCTGTAAGTATCCGTTTAATACTTCTCTTAAACTTTGACATCCATCAATTTTCTTTTTTAATTGAGCAATGAAACAACATAAAGCTCTTAGTCTATCAATTGTAATAAATTTTATCGAGTTTTGAGGTCTTTCGGTAGATATAGTCAAAAACTTCCCTTGACCTACTAAAGCTTTCAGATATAATCTGTTAGTATAAGCGAGCTCTGATGTCACCCATTTACCTTCCACTTGTTCGGGTATCTTTATCTCATTCCATGTTACCTTACTGCAGTCTAAATCTACTTTAAATTCTTCCTCTGAACTGATTAAGTCTACTACCTCCGCTTCACTTAATTGTGCTGTTCCCAAGAAGTTTGAGGTTACATTAATTAGTTCATCTTTTACGCAAGCACAGCAGGATAATGTTTGCAATTCATCTAGCATCTCAAAGTCTCTTAAATTTATATTATTGGTTCCTCTTACGGTTGATATAGTAAGTAAGGTCAAAGAATTAGGTAGCATAAGTACTTCAAACCTAAAGTAATTTGAATCAGCTATCCTTATAATATATGTCTTATTTTCCTCATTTGCTAATTTTCGAAATAAACTAAATTTTTCTTGCAGAAAGTTCTTGTCACAATTAGGAACTAAAAAGGTGAAACCCCTTATCTCTCTGAACTGCTTAGTTGAGCACTCCATGTTTAATATATATTTGTATATCTTATTTAAACTTAAGACCCGTCAAGCTCTCTAACCCTTTCAATATCGCTCATAGCTTCTTCTTCCATACCTAATTTCATATAACTTTTAGCTCTTCTCACGTATGCTCCTCTGTAGTTAGGGTTCAAAGCAATAGCCTTAGAATACAACGTAACTGCATCTTGTAAAGATCCGGTTCTTTCTTTTAGTTCACCTAAATTAAAGTAGACTTCAGCATAATACGGGTTTAAATTAATAGCAACTTGTAAATCATTCTCCGCTTCCTTGTAATCCCCCAATTCCTTGAGGGATAGAGCCCTAAACAAATATAATTCGGCATCCATGGGATAATACTCTATTGCTCTACTAAGATCCCTTATAGCATCCAGGAATCTACCTAACTTAAACTCAGAAATACCTTTTATTTTATATATTAAGGGATCATCATTTCCCGTTATTTCTTTCACTTCATTGAATGCCTTATCGAAATCTTCAAGCCTTAAATATATTAATGCCCGTAATTTTTTGAATTCGTCAGAATCCCCTTTCTCAAGGTATTGTAGTGCATCAGCATAAAGACCTCTAGCTATTAGAACTTTGGCTATTCCCAAACTATCGTTAGCTTTCATGAAACTATCTAGAGCCTCATCTAATTTGCCCATCTCCATCAGAATTCTTCCTTTAATAGAATAAGCTTCTCTCAGTTCAGGATTTTGAGCTATTATCTCATTTACGAGTTTAAGAGCGTAATTTAAATTTCCGTTCTTATATTGTTTATATACTTCATCAAGATTCAACATCCCACTAATTAATTTAATTGTTAATATAGCTAATAAGAATTTTTAAACAGTAAAATCAGAACCGAGTTCGATCGTCATCAAATAGGTTATGCCAGGCTCATCATATGTACTTATCTAAACCCGTACTAATACAACTATTACCCCAACCTCTCTTTAAACCTTCTCTTATAATTTCTACGTATTCATTACTTGGATCTCTTTCATCTTCCTTATGACTTGAAATATACGCATAAGCAAAATACTCTTTCCCCTCTTTATCATAAACCTTTACAACTTCTCTCATATACTTTATCAAATGTTGCTCAGCTCTATCTAAAGAATTTAGAGTGTGAAGGAAGACCTTCTGCAAATAGCCACAAATCTTTCCATTAGGCTCTTCAACTAAATTTGCGCAATAACCGTACTTACAAGGGATATTGAATATCATCCTATACCCTAGGGAGTATGCAGGAATTTCACTTAAAATTAAGTCAACCCCTCTTGAATGAAGAACATTTAAATTTGTGTTCTCTGCGTATGCAAAATAGTTTACTATTATAGGCATACCTATCCAAGCAGAATAGTCACCAGACTCTATCTCTTTCCTATCTACTATTTCCCTATTATACTTATAGAAAAATACATTATCAATATAATATTTCCTCTTTTGATCGAAGAAAACCCTAGTTCTCTGCCTAGTATATAAGTCATCAGGAGAACCCTTGTAGTCTTCTACCTCATCAAGAAATTTAATTAACTCATCATTTATCTCATACACTTCGCCCCATACAACACCATCTCCTTTTATAATACCTGGATAACTACCTAAATCATACATATCGTATCCTTCTATGTATCCTAAACCAACAAACCTAGACTTGGAAATGATATGATGTAACTCAAAACCATACCTAAGGCTACCGTATACAAAAATATACATAAATTATCCACCTATCAAACTTTCTAACCAAAGCTCAACTTCATCTTTACTCATAGCTCTTATAACTTTATCTTCCTCTATGAGCAAGGCGGAATCAAGATAAGCTAAGTCACCATTTTTAATGAACTTCAACAAATAGTATCTTTGAGATGCCTCACCATAATTTTCACCTCCAGCCTCTTCTATAGGGGGTGGGTAATAAATAGCTAAGATCTCGTTTTGATTTTCCTTTACTTCCCAACCTCTTTGTCTTAACATATTTATTAATTCTCTATACTCTATCTGTCTCAACTCTACTCGCCCTCTTCTTCACTATTAGTTTTAATCCTTCCCTTTTAACAACAACTATGTCCTCACCTTTTTTAATATCTTCCAGTGCAATTGCCTGCCAATATTCTCCTTCTACTAAAACGTAACCCTCTTTTCCCACCTTCATATCCTCTAATGCTTTGCCTATCTTTCCCTCATAAGAATACAAATTTCTCCCTCTAGTTTTAATTACAACATTAATTACCCTATATGTAAGAAATCCTAAGAGGGCTAGCGAAGGAATGTCAATTATTGGATCAGAAATATAACCCGTAATCACAAGCACAGCTATCAAAATAACAATGATTATTATTGTAATAGCTACTGGGTGTGCCACAAATTTTTATTAGTATAATTAATATATATTTCTGATGTACAAGATTATTCCCATAATAATTCTATTGCTTTCGCTATTACTTCCCTTAACGGTACAATCACAAGCCTTAATATTTTCCTTTCCTACTGGCATATCCAGCTTTCCAATAAATACGATAATTTATACTAATTTTGTTCAAGGGGAGATAAATATTACTAGCTTGAAAATAGGAGATTCGTATTTACAAGGACAGCTTTTGACCAATGGTAACGCGTCCCTACAATTAAATGCAATGATATTAGGCAAATATTGGGCTCAAAACGTGATATTATTTCATCAAATTTCTTCCAATACATTTTACTTAACACTTATAGTAAATGTATGGAATTTAAGCGGCCCGTTTTATAATACAACATTAAACGATTCTGAAGTGTATCAAGGTCTAGGAATAATCTACTATCAAGGACCTACTTTTAAAGAAAGTCTTCCTTTACATATTTCCTTATTTATGGACATAGTTAACTCTACGTTACAATTCGGTTATGATATAAACAACCACAAAGGAATATATTTTACCTTGCCTATAATCGGACTATTTCAGATAGGAGGTTTTTCCATTCTAGGGCTACCAAATGACTTGGAACTAGTATGGGGTGGACCGGGGGGAGGTAGTATGGTATACATGAATGTAACAGCTACAACCCAGCTATACTATTTTAATGGCAAATCATTAACAATAGTCCCTAATGCATACTCGATTGGATTTGATACTGCCGAATCAGCTTATGGAACAAAAGTAAATACATATTTACGCAACATCTTTTCACCACTCGCTTTTGAGTCTCCGGGTATAAACACTCCTAATATATTATGGCCTATTCCTCCCCAGATTAAAGTTAACCAAACCGAGAACAAAATATACGTTAACATCAGCATTAATGGAGAACCTATACCAGATCAAGAGGTATATCTTGAAACAGGTTTTCCTCCCTCAGTCGCTGCTAAATCCATCACTAATTCCTCCGGTATTGCTGAATTTTCATACGAAAATTACTCTTTTTACGAAGTTTATTTTCCCGGTAACTATACTCTGTCTTCAGCCTATTATTACTCCTCACCAATACTTAATTCCTTGACCACAAAGATACAAACTTATTATCAGCAATTATTAAACTTTTTAAAATCATTTCAAAATTCATTTAAAAATGGAATTAAATCCGTACTTTCGAAACAAAGCCCCACAACAACTACAAAACAAACAAATAATCAGATAGGATTTAACATGTATATCATAATCTACATTTTAGCTTTCGTAATTGGTATGGTAATTTCAGCAATATTAATAAGGTTCAAATTATAGTTTATATATTGGGGAGTAAAAAAGTGGCAATTGATATAGGTTTAATTGTAGGTTTGGTGTTTTTGTTCATAATAATAATAATATTTGTAGCGATGTCCTTCAGAGTAGTGAGGGAGTGGGAAAGAGCAGTAGTACTAAGATTAGGAAGATTTCTTAGGATAAAGGGGCCAGGTATTATATTTCTAATACCATTTGTTGATAGACCATTAGTAGTAGACCTAAGAGTTAATACTGTTGAAGTACCTCCACAAACTATATTGACTAAGGATAATGTTACAGTTAGTGTAGACGCAGTGGTATATTACAAAGTAATAGATCCACAAAAAGCTGTAATAAGTGTTTATAATTATAACGTTGCTGTGCTTAATCTAGCTCAAACTTCACTGAGGGATATAGTAGGACAGATGGAATTAGACGAACTGCTAAGTAAGAGGGAAGAAATCAATAGAAAACTTCAAGAAATATTAGACATCAGTACTGAAGGTTGGGGAATTAAAGTAACTGCAGTAACAATAAGGGATATAAGGCTCTCACAAGACCTTCTTACAGCTATGGCTAAACAAGCTGAAGCAGAGAGACTGAGAAGAGCTAAAGTTATATTAAGTGAAGGTGAAAGACAAGCTGCTAGTATATTGGCTGATGCTTCAACATACTATAGAGATAATCCTACAGCTCTTCAATTAAGGTTCCTTGAAACCTTATCTGATATTTCTCAAAGGGGTGGGCTGATAATTGTAGTACCTGCAGGTAACGAAATTTATCCAACATTAGGAACATCAGTGGCATTATCAACATTATCTAAAAAGATACAGGCTGACACTAAACAATCTTAACCCTTCAGCTGGACTAGGATTCTTCATCATTCCTTAAATCTTACTTTTCATCATTAATTCGATTAACTTGTCTTTGGCATCTAAATAATTATCTCTCATTAGTTTAAATAATGTGGCATAGTTTCTAGCTTCACTGAATTTAATTTCTGAAAAATCATCAGCTAACTTATTTAGTAACGTTATTTCTTCAGTTCTCGCTATCGCCCAAGTATTTACATATTTTATATCCTCTATTTTAGGCTCTAATCTATAAACCACATCTAATCTTGCTAGTGGGGAATTGGCATCATACTGATAATAAGCCGAGTATATTGAAAAGTCTCCAAGATTTCTCTTATAATTTTCATAAGCTTTAGAAATTCCCTTTAAGTCATCTAATGTATTATTATGATCCATCAATAAATCCCAATTGATCCATCCTAGAAAGACTGGCTTACTAAATTCATTATTTTCCAATCTAAATCTATATATAATATTTCCTACCAAGTAACTTTCTCTAGCTTTACTCAAAACACTGAATCCATTACTGATAAACTTTTTCGTCATAATTCTATGAGAGAAATTCTTAACTATTCCAAAGATTTTCTTTCGGTTATCCAATAGATTTTTTATGAGGAGAGATCTATACATTGCCAGCTTACCCAAGCTCATAATCCCCTCTAAATCTATATCCTCTTCATAGTAAGTAGGTGGATCAACAATAGGACCATCAAGAAAAATAACATCACACTCTTCACATGTCTCAAGTAATCTAGTTTCTAGACTTAACATAAATAAGATAGACTTGTTAGAAATGATATTTTTATCATAATAATTTTCTATTATTCTAAAATCTTCTAATATACTTGATGGAATTCCTTTATTATCCTTTAAGTGTCCGATAATTCTCACTGCCCTCGCGATAATTAAAGTTATATCCGATAATTCAATTTCGTACTTACTACCGTCAATACTACAAGCAACGTGGTTCGTGTTATCTTTAGCTTCTAAAAATTTGATATTTATATCAGTACTACCATTTACTATGTCATCATATATTAAATTAACGAAAGTCTTTAATTTACTTAGTTGTTCTATATCTCTATTAGCCATTTCATTTATCTTAGCCAAAATATCATTTATATTCAAAATCTCACCTGAATTGTAATACCCCTCTCCGTTAATATCTTTATTACTTTATATATACTTTCTAGATTATTTCTATTTATTTTAACTTCTCCTTTCTCTAGTAGCTCTAACAGTAAATCGAGCTCTGATGGACTTAAACTAATATTCTCATTATTTTCGTTTATTCGCTCAATAGTAAGTTTCCGTATATCTTCTAAGTATCTAATTGCTTGTCTCTCAATCTCACTTAATTTCGATATCGACCTATCTGATGGTACCGGAAACGTCTTTACTTCAACAGGAAGTCTTAAAAATTGTACTAATACTCTAGCAAATATACCCAATTTATTATTTATCTCGTTAATATTTTTAATTTTCTCACTTATTAGCCTGTTCAGCTCATTGTTTATTTCACGTTCTAAGATTTCTAATCTGTTCTTAATATCAGAGGCTAATATTATTATTCTCGTTGGATCGTTGGTATTAGATATTTCGCTAATCAATGTTTTCACCTCATTAAGACCCTTAATGAAATCGTTAGAAACGATGTCCTTGCTTTTATCTTCCAAAACCTTAACTAACTTTAAGGAATTTTCAATAGATTCCTTACTTTTTTCTAACTGTTCTATGAGCTTACTTAATTGATAATCCTCTTCTTTTAATTTATCAAAGTCCAACTCCTGCTCTAAGTCGGTTAACTCATTAATCAATTCACGCAATTTCATGACTCTTTATCACCTCGTGTATTTCGCTAATGAGTTGAGATATTTTCTCTCTCTTCTTTTCAATACTATCCCTTAATCTCGGTAACTCGGGACTAATCTTCTCCAATTCGCCTATCAAAACTTCCAGATCTCTTAGCTCATCCCCTATCTTAGCTAACGAAGTTATTCTCTCCACGACGGTTCCGTTCAACTCATCTATCGATACTCTAACGCCTTTTAACGTTTCACTCATAAGCTTAAACAATAGTAAATATAGATTAAGATCTCCTTCTAAGTTAATTGCACTGATCAAGTAATCTAGATGTTTCTTAAATAGCTCAGTCTCTTTGCTCTCATTTATTTGCTGAACTTTTTTAGATAATTCGACCATATATCTTTCAAAATTTGTTTTTATTGAATCAATCAAATTTCTAATCTGTTTAACTTCGTCTATTTCCTCATTTATCTTAATGTATTTAGTAGCTTTAATTACTATTTCCAATTTATTTTCAATATCATTCACTATTCTTTCTGCCTCATTTACAGCAGCCTCAGTTTGATTTAACAAATCCAAATAAACCTTAGATAATGAAAGATAGCAATAGCATAATCTAACGTCTTTATAAGTAATGCATCCCCTCTTATAACTTTCTAAAACTTCTTTCATTTCAGTTAAGCTTCTAATACCTGCACCTCTTCTCTTGGCTGTAATGAAATAGCCATAGGTTAAGTATGGGTTATTGAGTTTTTCGCTTATTTTTTTAACGTGATCAACCAGCTTCTCGTATACTTTAGAATAATCTAAATTCCTAGCAACTTCTCCAGAAACAATAGATAAATAAGTTAGAAAGTCTAAGGTTGGATTCTGACCTATTTTAGTATCTGGGCTAAATATTTGATAAGAGAAAATTAGCGGATTCGCTTTACTAATATCTTTCCTCTTATCTATAATATCTGCAAAAAACAAAATATAGTTAACTAGCATATCTTCTGCATTATCTTTAAATTTTTGCCTCATAAAGCCGGCTAATAGTTTAGAAAAGTTATTTACATAGTCGCCTAGATAATTGCTAAAATCAACGTAGTTAGCCATGGTCTTTAGAACGTCGTTAGATACAAAGTAGTTGATTATATCTTCTTTGAATGTTTCAGCAGTCTCTATGTCCTCCAAATGAAATTGTTTACTGCCGTAAATTCTAAACTTCTCATTAACTATTTCATTTACCTTCTCAAAAATCACTTCTACATTACTCACTTCCTTATTAGGATAAAATATCAGCCAATTAATTGATTGAATTAACCTTTTATTTTTAGGAATTGGTAACTTTCTTACTTTAATATTACCTAAAATTTTAGAAATAATAACATTTATAGAGTTCTTGACATCGCCTAACCTTAAGTCAATTGCCTCAAACCTTACTCTACTATTACCGTAGATTTTTGAATACAGCAAATATAATAACTGTCTTTTTTTAGGAGTTGACAAATCTATTTTAACGAATGGTATTGCTAAAGAATTTAAAAATTCCATGAGTTTAGTATGATCCGTATCAAGATCAATAATAATACAACCGTGAATGATTTCATTAGACTCCCTAATTTCTTCTATTATTTCGTCTATCTCATTAGAGTCTGTAGCTTTGACTAAAATAACCGAAATAATAACATTATCACTTACTTGAACTTTCAATAATCTTGAATATCTCCCTACCCGCTCCTTGTCTAATATTTTAATGTTATTTAACTCTATAAAATTCTCTATAGCTTCCATTTGCTTATTTATATCAGTGATACTATTATTTACAAATTCTAATGCCTTATCTCTAATCTCTCTGGACTTAAATTCAACTATTAATCCTCCAACGTTAGTATTCACTAGACTTTCAAAGAAACTCCATTGCAATGCGTATGCTTCACTTTCGTAGAGCGGAATTAACTTACGTATTTTATCTTTTATTTTACTAGTATCGACTCCTTCAAATACCACTTTATCTATTTCATCAGAGATAAAAACACTTATCTTATTGTCATTAATCGTTAGTATAAAGTCCTCAACATATCCAACATCTGATCCCTTAGGAAATAATTCTAACCACTTCGAGTAAGGTACTAAAAAACCTTTTACTATGTTCTTTTCGATAGGTTTTATAATTAAGTTCTTATCGGAAAATATCCTACTCATTAGAACTCTTCGAAGCTTTCTTAACTCATTCTCGTCAAGCGAGTTCTCTAAATTTGTTAAGCTATCAAGCTTTACAGTCTCACCCTCAGCGTTTAGTTGAAGACCCTTATCAGATCTTGCTAGCTCATTAAATATCTTATCTACATTAGGATAATTTGTACAAAGGATATCATTAAAGAACCTCACATACTTTCTTCTTTCTGGATCTATAACCCAAAACGGCAAATCCATATATTTTAATATGTCACTATCCTTAACTTCAGATATCTTCAACATGCATTTCAGCATTGTGAGAAATTCCAATTTAGAGGGATTTTGAATAACTACTTTCCTTATCCTACTTGTCAAAGCTGGATACGTCTCTGGTAAAAGTGAGTACAAATGCCCTCCAACACCAAATATTTTTGAATATGCGCTGGGCGTCATAGATAAATATACTACCGAATTGCCTTCAGAATTTGCTAATTCCTTAATGTTATCCCAAAATTCTTTCATTTCTCCATCATACTCGCTATAATAATCAATTAGACTCTCAACTTCATCAATCAAATATACTCCGTTTTTGAAGTTAAGAATAGCTTTAGGGTTTTGGATTATTTCCTTAAACGATGTCTTTATTACGCTAGCATTATTGCTTCTAGCATATTCTTCTATGATATCTAGGAGAGAACTCTTTCCTTGTCCCCAGTCTGCTACTAAAGCTACTATTTCTGGCGATTGCTTATATACGCTTATTCTCTCGATCTCATCTTTAGCTTGCTTAAAGAACTTTAGCCTATCTAAATATTGTTGAGATTCATCAACTACGCATGAAAAGATTTGATAAATGTAAGAGGGATCTGAAGCGGTTTCGCTAACTCTTTTACTACAGCTCACACTCTATCACCTTTCGCTTAATACAATATCAAGTCTCTCCACATTACCAGCGTATGATCCCAACCTAGAATCCCAAGGTATTCTCACTAGCACGGGGCTTTTCATAACTGACATCAGACCGCTCACAACCACATAACCAGTATCAAGACTAGTTAAGTTCTTAACTAGAGATTCTGGTAATCCTCCAGAGGCTGACATAACATACCTTACATCTTCATGATATATTCTATGAAAGAAAAATGTATTAATCATAGATAAAACGTACTTGTCTATGAAAGCCGGTCTTTGGCTTACCAATATTAGGGAAATACCAAACTTCCTACCTTGTGTTGCTAGCGTAACAAGGATATCCTTTGTTAGGTTAGCATTTATTGGGTAATCATTAGACGGGATATAGTTTTGAGCTTCTTCAATAACTAGACCGATAAACCTCTGAGAGCCGTTATACTTTGACTTTGTAAGATAATTATAGACTAGTCTAGCTATGTAACTTACCACTAATTGTTTTGTCGTTATGTCTACTCCAGGTGAGCCCTCGGCCGAGAAGTCAATTATTGCTAATCCCTTATTTCTCCACAATACCTCTAAAGTGTTTTCACTGAACGAAGCAGAATAATTTACCAATTGCAACCTATTTATTACTTTATTTCTAAAAATTTCCAAAGCACTAATTATTCCTCTAGCAGTGCTCGTAGTTATTCCGTAATCTTTAGTTTGAGCCATTGCATTTATTTCTTCCTTCATTATATCTATGCCATTTGTTGTACCAAGTAATCTATTGTACTCATCAGAGTTATGAAGTGCTAATATTTGCTCAAGAAAATTTAGCTGTAAATTATTATAATTCGACTGACCATATTTTAATGACATTATGAACTCAGCCAGTTCACGAGGTGTAAACATCGATAAATCTATCGTTAATCTAAAATCATTAGATTCCTTAGGATCTCTTAGTACATACCTTTTGACCCATCCTCTCCCTTTAGAGACTAAATCCATATTTATCGACACTAAATCCGTATAGTCTCCATTAGCGTCAAAAATCACCATAGGTATTGCAACTACTTTATCACGCAATTTTATGTTAGAGAACTTGTGAATGATATATCTCATATTATAGCTCTTTCCGCTCCCTGTTTCCCCAAATATTCCAATGTGCATTGTTATTGAATTTAGATCTAGTAATAGAGGTATATCTGAGCCGGCTAAAAATCCGTAGTCGATCAACCCATCCTTATTTTTAATACCATAAAACCAGAGTAATTGATTTTCATCTTTAATCTCAGGTAATCTTTTAATTATCGAACCGGGTCTTGGAGTGGAATTATGATTGTATTTTCTGATTATATGTAAGTTTACTTTTATAACAGTATTCATATTTAAAATGTCGTAAACAGAAGGTTCATTAATTATGTTTTTGACAATTTCTCCCTTTTCATCAAAGAATTCATTAATAAATTCAAAATTTTCTACTCTAGTTAGAGTCAATTTTTTGGAATCCTCGACCATAAATAATTGTCCTATACTGATTTCCTCATCAGATCTTAAAAGCCCTTGAAGTGTATTTGCCTCACTCTTCTGAAGAATTACTCCTATGCCCTCTCCTTCCATTATATTATTTGCTTAAGTACTATTTCCCTTTTAAGTGATCATACCACTTTAGTTTTCTGACCTCCTCCCCGCCTTAAAAGGCTAGGTTTGCTGTTCTTTTTATCACGTGATAAAACGACCTTCTCCCTTTGTTGCAATTCACAACGAGATAAATTAATTACTATAATTTAATCGAATTGCCAGGATATTTTTATTAAATATAATTTGTAGTAAATAATGGAGTAAAAGTTATAAACCAGAATTAATACAATATTCTATGATATAATATGACTGAGAAAAGTAAGCGTGATATAACGTGGGTAGACTTAATTAAATCTCTTATCACTGGAGAGAACTGGTATCTAGGATGGTTTATAGTACTTCTAATATTATTTGTAATATTCGATATTATAGCTTTCACACCACATCATTAATTTTTTAAGGCTCTCAACTTCTTTCTCGGGCTAAATATAAATAGGTATCCCTATAATTTTTATTTGGGTACAATATGCCAAGAGTTAATATAGCTGCAGAGGCTGACATAATAGAGCAACTAGAGAATGAGGCAAAAAAGAGAGGATATACAATATACTCCCTGACCAATACAGCTCTGAAAGCTCTTTTAAAACTGTTAAAGGAAAGTGAAGATCCAAACATGTTAGAAAGTCTGGTTGACTATTATCTAATATCAAAGGCATTGGATATCGTACCAGTGACCACGTGGTACTTGGAGAACTTGACTAAATTAGCTTATGAAAAGGATAGTAAGCAATATGAAACTTTATGTGAGGAAGTTGGTCAACAGATAGGTTCATTTTTAAAATCTAAGGCTTCTACCATTGAGGAATTACTTAACTTTTATACTAACATTAGAGAAATTCTACCTATCAGAAATGTTGTAGTCAAAAGTGATGGAGACTTGATGGAGTTTAGAGTAACTGGAATAGGGTTTAGTACAGTATCTACTTTGTGTGCGGGAAGAATATTTGCAAAAATCGCCGAGGCTTATAATTTAAAGGTAGTTAACGTTGAGGCAATTCCGGGAGGGATAGTCATAATAAGGGGAAAATTTTCAGGGCCAGTCTAGAACCATGTTACAAGCTGAAAATATTCTGCAAATAACTTGATTTGTTTCTAATGGAAATTTACTTATTGAATAAGCTTTTTTAGCCATCTTTACAACATAATCTGAGAAATCCCCATGCGGGAACGCACCTATTCCTAAAATCCATTTATTGTCCAACTTACATAACTCCTCAGGCTTAATCTTTTCTCCTTTCTCTGTTAATAACACTAAGTTAAATTCCATTAACAAATCCTCTAATTTTAAATTAAGAATTTCCATTAAAGGCTCATTTGATCCTGGAGGAACCTTCCCATATCTTAATAATTGCTCCATCAATCCTACGAACCTTGAATAGTTTTTAGGGGGTCTCATATTAGGGTTCACTTTTATGATTTTTGACTCAATAGTATGAATGTATACATTTCCTTTAACTGTAGGATCGGTTAGTATTAATAATAAAGCTTGATGCACTATATCTGGCCTTCCTCTCTTGTATTTATTTTCCAAACTCTTCATTGCATGATAATGTAAAGAGATGTCTAATAGCGTATCTTCAGGTTTCTTCCCTCTTCTCTTTGCATTCTTTATTACTGAGGGATGATCTACTATTTCTCTAGGAACTAACTCTATAGCTGATTCTAATAGAATGATATTAACCATTAGGTTATTTTTAAGATAAGAGGATTATAGTATTTACTGTAATGGTAAGAAAGAAGACTATTAAGGCAAGAATCATAGAGCTTATAAAGCTTTCAGTAATTATGGCTAAACAAGGGAATCTCGAATTAGCAAGGAATTACATAAGATTAGCAGTAATGTATTCTAGAAAGGGAAAGGTAAAGATACCATTAGAGTATAAAAGAATGTATTGCAGGAAATGTTACACTCCTCTAATTCCAGGGTTGACTGAGAGAAGAAGAATAAGATCAAAGATTTTAATTAGAACGTGTCTAAATTGTAATTGGCAACGGAGATATGTACTCACAAGAAATAAGAGATCTAATAAAGCAGGTCAAAAGTAAAACGGCTGATGTAAGAATAGGAAAGAACGGACTAAGTGAAAACATATTAAATGAAATAAAAAGAAGATTGGAATATCATAAAGTTGTAAAAGTGAAAATTGGTTACAATATAGAAGAAGATAGAAGAGAGTTTGCAAAGAAAGTAGCATCCCTTGTTGGAGCTAAACTTATAGAAGTGAGAGGTTATACATTTATATTAGCTAAAATTGATTGAAGTTGAAGAGATTATAATAAAAGGTCATAAAAACGTAAAGGGAACCCACAAGACTACCTTCGAAATAACTAGGGATGACTATCTAACACCTAAAGGGGATTGCATAATAGGTATTCTTGCCAGTAAAGGTAGTGCAGATTTATCCCAAAAATTTAAGGAACTTGTAAGAAATGATAATACCTTTATCTACGCTGTAATAAAAGTAGAAAACTTAATTGATATCATACATGGGCGTGGATCTTCGCAACTTGAATTAAACAGCTCAAGAAAAATGGTGTTTAGAAAATCAAATTATGTTGAAGGATCCACAGTGATGATACGTTCTGATAAGGCTGCAAGGGATATAAACCGAATGATAATTCAAGAATTGAAGAAAGGTAAAACTGGCATAGTTTATCTTTTAGCATCTGACAAGACCCTTGAAGATAAAGAGATTCTTAGAATAGTCCTTAATCTTAATCCATTCAGTATTTCCTAATTTATCTCTAGCATCTTCTTCTGAGTTAGTTAAAATGTAAAATACAACGTCTTTAGATACTCTACATAGCTCATGTTTATGATATACTACCATTGTAGGATTGTCAGCAAACGTTATTTCGAAAGCTTTATCCCTAAATGGTAGAAAATTAGCATCATAATTTACGATATCTACCATTCCCTTAAATTTATTCAAGCTAAGTGATTTCTTCAACATATACAAACCATTTATGTTAATATCCCCTGCTATAACATACACCTTCATCTTATGAATTATATTAAGGGCTATCGCACCGTAGCCGGTATAAGCATCTAAGATAGTCTTTTGGTTATTGATCATCTCTAGATTTTTTGCTCTATCTCTGGATAAAGAAGGATTAACGTAGACCTCTAACAAATTTACATAGAACTTTACCCCGTTCTCTTTATATATGGTATCAGATTTTTTCTCACCATATAAGAATTCTAACTCATTTGTTCTGTACTCTCCACTCACTCTTTTCTTCAAATAAACAGCTTTTATTCTTGGGTGATTTTCTATAATCTTCTTCGCTAATTTTACATAATCTACTTCAACATCCTTTGGAGTAATTATGGCTATATCTCCTATGATATAAAAGCTTCTAGCGCCCGGAAATGTTAAGCTAAGCCTTTCAGCCCTCTTCTTAATCACAATTTGATTTAGAAATGTTGATTTTTATACGTTACGTAATAATATGATGAAAAGAAAATCACTTAGCTTTAAACTTATCCATTTCTGAACTATGACCAGCAAACAATGAAGCATTGGGCTCTACATATTTCTTAGCTACACTTACCGCAATTGCCGCTTGTCCAAATCCAGTTGCTATTAATGCTAACTTGGGTGAGCCCTCTACCTGTGCAATATCACCTGCTGCGTATACACCAGGTAGGTTAGTCTCCATTTTACCATTTACTACTATATCCCTGCCTTTCATGGTTACTCCCCATTGAGGCATCTTTCCTAAGTCGCCCTTATATCCTATACTTATAATTATTGCATCAACGTCTAACACTTTCTCTTCCTTTGTCCTGTTGTCAAATATTATTGCTTGAGTAACTCTATTGCCATCACCTTTCACTTCTTTAAGCTCATGCCACGTATAAACAGTAGCAACACTGAATAGTTCTTTTACACTTCTCTCATGAGCCCTAAATTGGTCTCTTCTGTGAATTAACGTTACTGATTTGGCTAGCGGAGCTAATGTTAAAGCCCAGTCTACAGCTGAGTCTCCTCCACCTACAACTAATACTCTTTTTCCTTCAAAATCTTTTTTCCTTCTGACAGAGTAATATACTCCTCTGTTCTCATAATCTATTTCTCCCTTTGCCCCTAGCCTAGAGGGAGTTATTTTTCCAATTCCAGCTGCTATGAGTATGGTTTTTGTCTTATAAGATCCTTTATCGGTCTTTACGGTCCACATATTATCATTACTTTTCTCTATCCAATCAGCCCACTCGTTTATTCTGATATCTGGATTAAACATTTTTGCTTGCTCAACAAGTCTTTGTGCTAGATCATACGCTTGAATACCTGGAAACCCACCAACATCATATACAATTTTCTCAGGATATAAAGAAATTAATTGACCGCCTAATTCATCTTGTGCATCTATTAGTAAAACTTTCATATCTCTTAAACCAGCGTAGAATGTTGAAAAAAGGCCTATAGGACCTCCACCTATAACTACCATGTCATATTCGACCAAACTCTTTTGCACCCGTAACCATCTCGTACTTATACTATTTAAATTTTAATGCAAATTTATATTACCGATTACCTAACATTAAATGTGATTCAATCGTTTCAATTATTTGCTTTAATTTTGATAATTCCATTACCTATTCTATCATATTTGTGGTTTAGGTATTACAATATAATAATAACTGAAGGTAAAAAATATGTTGGTGAAAAATATACTGAAGAGGAGATTCTACTATTACCATCTTCCAGCAAAAAAGTGAAAATATCGGGAAAAACAGTAATAATTGTAAATGGTGTTAATGCGTGGATTACTATAAGGGTAAATGGAGGACCTAAACAAAAGGTTTTCAAAATAAGGCTTTTAAATAGTTCTGGGGAACTAGAACTCATTAATGAAAGTAAAGTATTTCAGCTAAAGGTTATACTGAGACGTTCCGCCTAACCGTAAATATTAGTAAGAGCATCAGGATACCTATAACATTCACCACGTACCACATATAGAAACCAGAATAGGAGGCAATTAATTGAAAATTCATACCTATTAGAATATTTATGGAGTTTACTAATGCTAAACCTACCGTAGTGTTAGCACCTTTCTGAAGTAGGGCAATAATCGAATACATGACAGATAATGCTAACTCATTAAATATTCCTATAATTATAATTCCTATAATATATAAATTTGTATAAAAAATTAAAGATGGCAAAGATCCAAGTAGAGATGAAATTATAAAGAGATTAAACTTACTTATTCCCCTTCTGTCGGCTAGAAATGCAAGACTCCCCCCTATCATTGAAGATACTAAAAGTAAAGATGTAAATAAGCTAGAATTAATTAGATTTATATGAAGATAATAGTACGCAAAAGTAGGGTATAGTTCACCAATTGCGTAATAAATCCCCCAAATCCCAGCAAAGGCAATTCCAATTATTAATATCCTATAGTCTTTAACAATTTTCCAATTAGGTTTCAAATTAGGATTATTTATATTTAATAGCAATGAAATAAATGATATTAAAGAAAGTATATAAAAATTAAGTTTTCCTCCAAGTATTAATGACCAGTTGAGCCCAATTAATCCTCCTAAGGCAAAGGCTGAGTTATAAATTCCTAACACTAGACCCGGAGAATTACTATTCAAAAAGGCTAAGATGCCTCCCCCAGTTGAAAAGAACATAGACGCACCTATTCCATCAATTAAATAGGAGATTAGGACAAGATAAAACGAGTTAGAAAAGCTTATAAATAATGGCGATAGTGACATTATACCTAAACCTAATAATAAAGTATTTCTTAATCCTAATTTGCTAGAAATATATGCCGATGGTAATTGCATAATTCCGGTACCAAGAAAGAAGGAAAAAGGTATTATACCACTTAAATCTACTGGAATATCGAATTTAGTTATAAAGTATGGAATTAATGGAGCAAGATAGAACCAATGAATTGCATAAATTATTCTAGCAACGATTATCCTTATTCCCTTCATAGTTTGTTATCCAACAATTAATTAACTAACATATAAAAGTTAGCCTTTTTTGCATCACTCTTACTATACTCGTTCTAAAGAAACAGAATAACTTAGCTTAAGAATATTATAAGCTTTAAATTAAATTGGAAAGTGAACATGAACATAAAAATAGTTACCAAACCTTCACTACAGACTTCTCCTACAGTAGAAAAAATAGCTAAGATTGCTGAGAACTTAGGATTTAACATAACGAATAGAGACTTCGATTACGTTGTAGCGATAGGGGGAGATGGAACTTTGTTAAAGGCTGTAAAAGAAGGTAAACCTATTATTACAGTGAGAGCTGGAAGAAGAGGTCTCTTAATGGATATTCCAATTGATAGAGTTGAAGAAGCTTTAACGAGACTAAAGAAAGGAGATTTCAAAATAGAGGAATACATGTTGCTTGAAGTGATGGTAGATAATAAGAACGAGCTAGTTTTTAATGAAACTGGAATTCTTTATGATAGACCAGAAGCTATAAAGGTAAGTATATCCTTTGATAATGAAAAGGCTTCCGTTGAAGGAGATGGAGTATTAGTCTCTACTCCACAAGGAAGTAGTGGATGGGGATTATCAATCACAAACTCTCTGCTATATAAAGACTTAAATGCTATTGAAATAATTTTCGTTAATCCGATCTTTTACTATCTAAAATCTATTGTATTACCTCCGAAAAAAATAGTATTGAAATTAGATGACAAAGGCTACATGCAGACAGCCAGGGTCGTTGTCGATGGCGAAATCTTTACTTTGATAAGAACTAACCAAGAGATAATAATTAAACCCTCAGAGAAAAAGGCGAAAATATTAAGGTTTTATAATTTAGATTTAATAGGAGAAGTGTTACATGCATATCGTGTTTGATACTGGAGCGTTCTTAGCCGGACTGCAATTGTCACTAGATAGAGTATATACTACACAAGAAGTTATAGAAGAGATTAGAGACAAAGTATCAAGATTTAATTTAGAGGTTTCTATTTCTTCTGGCAAAGTAATTGTAATGAAACCTTCTATAACTAGCAGGAGAAAACTAGATAAAATATTGCTAAAAGATCTGAACGAGAGAAAATTATCGCAAACTGATAGGTCAGTTATAGCATTAGCAATGGATTTATATCCTGCTATGGTGTTTACAGATGATTTATCCGTACAAAACGTATTAAAATACCTAGGAATCAAATATTCTTCCATTAGAGTAAACAGTACTGTAACTAGCGTTTATAAATTTAAATATATCTGTAAAAATTGCAAAAGAGAGTTTAATGTCCTATATTCAGAATGTCCAATATGTGGTGGAGAGATCATTAAAGTAGTTAATAATACTTAAAAGAAAAATAAATTAGTTTGACTATGAAGAAGACTATATGGACTATGTAACACTTTATAACTATGCCTTACAGAAGCCAGACAAATATTGGGAGAGCTATGCTAACAGATTATACTTCGAGAAGAAGTGGGAAAGAGCAATTCAAAGAAACGAAAAATTACCGATAGCTAAGTGGTTCGTAAATGGTCTAACAAATATATCTTATAATTCATTATCTCATAGCGGTAAGGCGATAATATTCTACCACGAGAACGGCAAAAGAAGAGATTTAACCTTTAATGAGCTAAACGATTTAAGTTCAAGAATAGCCGGATTACTACTCGATAAAGGTTTAAAGAAAGGTGATAGGATCGCAATTTATATGCCAAATATGATAGAGACTATAGCAACAATATTGGCTTCAGCAAGACTAGGAGTAATATATTCATTAATATTTGCTGGATTAGGAATTCAAGCTATTAATAATAGATTAAATGACCTTAAACCGAAGCTGGTAATTTCCACAGATAAGACTATCAGAAGGGGAAAAGAAATCAAGTTGTATACGGAACTGTCTGACATAATAATAAAAAGGAATGACGAGTTTGATTATGATAGAAAGTACGATAATTTTGAGTGGATAGAAAGCAATGAGCCATTAAAAATAATGTATACTTCTGGTACTACAGGTAAACCTAAAGGTATAATTTTGCCTCATGGTTCATGGATGGTTGGAGACTATACGGTTTTTGACTTAATGTTCTCTTTGAAACCTAATGATATAGTCTTAACTACTACAGACGTAGGATGGATAACCTTCTCAAGGATCATGTATGGGACTTTAACTCATGGTTCAACATTAGCTTTCTTAGAAGGAGCACCAGATTTTCCAGATAATAGATTAGCTAATATAATTGATGAGTTGCAACCTAAAGTATTATTCACCTCCCCTACTCTTCTTAGAAATTTACAGAAATTAAATGTAAAACTACCTAAAGTGGAGTTTGTAGCTACTGCGGGAGAGATAATGGATGAGACAGCATGGAAATATGCGTTAAGCTTTTCAGATAAGGTAACAGATGTTTACGGGCAGACTGAGCTAGGATATGTAGTAGGTTATCCATATAGTCTAGAAGGAATATCCCCTAAAGTAGGTTATGCAGGATTACCTTTCCCAGGTTCAGTAATGGACACTTTAGATGAAGCTGGCAAAAGTGTTAGACAAGAAGTAGGCTATTTAGTGTCTAAGACCCCATTCCCTACGCAATTTATAGGAGTTTGGAATGATAACGAGAAATTCTTAAGTTACTTTAAGCGGTTTAACTATCACGATACTGGAGACTTAGCCATAATTGATGCTGAAGGATATATAAAAATTGTTGGAAGAAACGATGACATGATTAAAGTGGCTGGGCATAGAATTACCAGTGGGGAAGTGGAAAGTGTAATAAACTCCATTAATGGAGTTGTTGAGTCGGCAGTAGTTGGTATTCCAGATGAGATAAAAGGTGAGAAATTAGTGGTATTTTATGTAGGAAGTGCTGAGGAAAAAGAAATAATATCTAGTGTCAAGAAGTTATTAGGACCAATATACGTTATAGATAAAGTATATAGAGTTGAAAGACTACCAAAATCGAGAAGCGGTAAAATAGTTAGAAGGATTTTAAGAGATATATTATTGGGAAAAGAAGTAGATGAAACTATATTAGAGGATGGAGAAGTAATAAAGGAGATTAAAAATGAAATTTCAAGATCCTAAAGAATTTAGGGATTTAGTCCCAGTAACTAGGAAATATATTTACCTAAACCATGCCTCTATATCTCCAACTCCTTTACCAGTCTTGTTTGAAGCTTATAGATACCTTTATGAAGTCTCATATAGAGGAAGTATAGCAGTCAATGAGGAAGAAGTTAATGATTTGTTTAACTTAAGAGAGAAAGTAGGCAAATTGATAAATGTTAGCCCAGAAGAAGTTTCATTTATTCCAAATACTAGTTATGGCGTTAACGTCGTAGCTCATGGCTTAGATATTAGACCAGGTGAAAACGTAGTCACTGATAACTTAGAATTCCCAACTGTGGTCTTTCCCTTACTAAAGTTAGCTAAAAAAGGTGTAAAGATAAATATTATCAGAACTAATCCTAATACTTTTGAAGAGGATATATTATCAAATATAAACAAGAATACTAGATTAGTTGCATTAAGCCACGTAAGCTTCAACACTGGTCTAAAAGTTGATGTAAAAAAGATAGTGAAAGAAGCTAAAGAGAATGGTTCTTATGTATTACTTGACGTTATACAGAGTGCAGGTGCAGTAAGAATTAACGCTAAGGAATTGGACGTAGATTTCATAGTAGCAGGGAGTTATAAGTGGTTAATGAGCCCTCAAGGTTCAGGATTTCTATATATTAAAAAAGGTCTCATTGAAGATCCACCATTTTACGGCTGGAAATCATCAAAGAACTACTTAGAGTTTAATTCTAATGAATTTATTTTAGAAGAAGGTCCTAGAAGATTCGAAATTGGAACTATTGATATGTCAGCAACGCTAGCTTTAGCAAAATCTTGTGAAATTCTTTCCGAAAATATGGATTTAGTAGAGAGTTCAGTATTAACTCTCTCAGCAATTACTATTAAACTAGCTGAAGAACATGGGTTCGAGGTAATAACTCCTAAGGATAGAAGGGCAGGAATAATAATATTAAAAGTAAATAAGGCTAGAGAAATAGTGAATTCATTAATTAACGAAAACATCGTGGTATCTCCGAGAGGAGAAGGTATAAGAATCTCTACGCATTTCTATAATACAAAAGATGAAATAAACAACGTTATTGAAAGGATATCTTACTATAACAAGAAATTTAACTCATAAGAGATCTTTTCTCTTTCTTGTATCTATTTATACTAATTATCGCCTCTTCTATATCCTCCATAATTCTTACTAACATCCCATATAAAATCTCATCATCAATCTTATCTAAGTTTTCCACAAGCGAATATATGTCCATTAATTCTTGGGCCAATAGGGGTGAGATAATGTTCATCTTCATTAACTTCCAAATAGCGTCTTCATACGAGCTATAAGAGATAACAATAGAAATTTCATCTCTTAGTACCTTTATCATTCCCAATATACCTTGCTTCACTCTTTCCTTTAATTCTTGATTACGCTTAAACTCTTCTAACTTAACCAAAGTCCCATCTTCAACCATCTTATAATATTCCCAGAAACTCACAAGCTTTTATTTGAACGCCTATCTTAATATTCATAATGATACCATCGATTAAGGAATACAATGGAGCGATAGCAGATGAGTTTAAGAGTGATTTTTTGTACCTTTTAACGATAGGCACTACAGATCTCAGTCTGGTCCCCGGGCTAACTATAGCCGGAGCTACGCCAGAACTAACTCATTTTACGCCTGCTGCAGATGCAGAGTACGTGATTCTGGGAAAATGTAAAAGTATAAAGACCATTCCGGTTAGTCCTTCTGGAATTCCAACGCCTGCTCTAATTACTAGGGCGTCACTATCATTTATAAATCCCGTTAAATTAGTAGTGAATGCTGGAAGTAGAATAATACCTAAAATTCCCTTCATAGATTTACAAGGAGAACCTGGAAAAGATATAAGAAAAGGAGCTATATCGGTTGAGAGTTTAGAAAGAGTCCTAGAGAACGGAATGACATTAGGTGAAGAACTGTCAAATTATTTTAAAACTATTCTCATAGCAGAATCCATACCAGCAGGAACTACTACTGCTATGGCAACTCTATTAGCTTTAGGCTATGACGCAATGGATAAAGTAAGTTCAGCTTCTCCAGAAAATCCTAAGGAATTGAAAAGGAGAGTAGTAGAAGAAGCATTAAAGAATCTACCTAACAGCTTAGAGGGCAAAATAGCTAAAGTTTCTGATCCTGTGTTGATAGCAGTAGCGTCTATCGCTCTAGGGTTTAAGGGCAAAATAATGTTAGCTGGAGGAACCCAAATGGTAGCTGCAGCAGCAATCATTAAGGCTTTAGATAAGAATAAATTAAAAGACATTACTATAGGTACTACAAGATGGATAATTGAAGATAAATCGGCGGATATGTTGGGATTAGTCAAACAAGTTGATGTAAAATTAATGGCAAGTATGATAGATCTTTCGCTCTCGAGTTTTGATGGAATTAAATCTTATGAAAAAGGCTTTGTCAAAGAAGGTGTGGGAGCTGGAGGTGCATCCATAATGGCATTTATAAGAGGTGTATCTAATCAAGAATTAGTTAAAAGAATAGATGAACAGTATAAAAAACTAATAAATAGTTAAGCAGATTACAAGAAAGCCTTGCCCCTTAGGGTGGGGAGTAGGTCAGATTTATAAATTATATATTTTGTGAATCTTTCGGCAAAATTTTGGAGAGTACAAAGTCCTTACTAACTTCCATTACAACATGTATTGAATTAACTAAATCTGATATTACAAAGGGGGCTGAGAATAAAATTACCTTTTCGTCACATGACAAAATCGAGAATGAAACTTTTTTATCAATCTGAATAACATTTAATTTTTCCTTAATCTTATTCCTAACTTGATTTACTTCTTGCATTAGATTTTGTAGATTTTCCCTTAATATATTAATTTGCGAAATCATTTGCTTTCTCCTCTTAAACGCGTAATAATTTATTAGAAGTATTGCGACTACGGAGAGTAATACTATGTAGTAAATATTCAATACCATGTGTTGCATATTTAAGATAAAATATATCATAACATCTGCAATAACGATTAATACGGATATAATTACCCCTAAATATATTAACCGATTATACGTTCTTTGGGCATTACTCAATTCACTATTAAGCTTCGCTTCTTCGTCCTTTTTATAAACTTCTCTTTGTACGCTTAACCAACCCGCCCAATTCTTATCACTAGTTATTATCGTTGTTTTTACACCGCTAGCAGCCTTTAATAACAATTCCTTAGCAGCCTCTTGGTCCATTTCATAAGTAACTAGTAATATTGAAGAAGTAGCAGTGTTTAACATACTTTTAATCATATCTAATAATTTTTCTCCTTCATAAATTTGAAGGCTCATCCATTATATATACTAATACTAGTTTTTAAGGAATTACCTCTGTTGAGTCCAGTATTGGGTTGTAATACAGATCATTCAATTTTATTCTGCTTTTAGCAATTAATTCTTTAACTTTGGGAATTATAGATAATACTATCCTAAGATATTCCTTATTTACCTCGTCAACTACTTTAAACCCTTCTTCACCCCAATATCTCTCCTTCTGGGCGTACAGACATCTTCCACCACAATAATCTCTGAATTCACAATTTTTACAATCTTGAGGCAAAGGATCTTCCATAATTCTGAAGCCATTTTTGACGTTACCTAACTCTGCCCACTTCTCTCTAACTGCAATAGGGCAAGAAAGAACTCTACCATCTGGAGTAACTGTCACTGAAGAATAACCAGCACCACAAGGTGATCCTTTATATCCTCCGAAGAAGTATGCACTTATTACACCTAGAATAGGTATTATCTTAATTATCTCTCCTTCTTCTAGTTTTGACAAGAAAAATTGTACTAACTTCCTAATGCCAGGTAAGTATGAGGAATATGCCCAGCTCTTAAAATCCCATTCTTCACTCCATATTACGTCTAATTGCCAATGAACTTTGTCAAATAATTTGAGATTAATTAGATGCATTACATCTTCATAAATATCAGTATCTTGAGTTACAGCCATTCTGGCGATTGTTTCCACACCGAGACTTTTTAGATGTTTAGAAGCTCTTAATACCGCATCATAGATGCCTTTTCCCCTATGCTTATTAGTTATTTCCTCTCTTCCATCAATCGAAAGGAGGACAACGTTAATTCTCTTCCAATATTCATCTGGTAAAAGCTTATATAAAGTGCCGTTTGTTTGTATACCATATCTCCTAGCTTTAATATTATCTAGAACGCTCATTATGAATTTTGGGTTTAGTAGAGGCTCTCCACCATAAAAAATTATAGTAGAGTCTCTATCTTCTTCTATCATCTTCTTTAAGCTTAATACATCATAGTTTACAGAGTATGGCACGATCTTTTCAGGGAATGATCCGCCACAATAATCACAAGCTAAATTGCATTTCCCTGTTGTCATTAAAATCCATAGCATAATATGAGAGATGAAAAACAGTTTTTATATATTTTTAGCGTAATCTAAAGCTTTCTTTAATGAGATATCCTCTTGCGTTCTTTTCACATCATAATATAATTTTAATGCATAGTAGAGTAATTTAATGTAATCATTTAAAGAAGTGTAGATTAGAGGTCTCTTTATTTCAATCTCTATTACTAAGGAATCGTCTAAAACCTTATAGATGAAACCCTTATTGCTCACTACTGAATTAATCAAGTCAACTCCTGTAATCAGATCAAGATCCAAGCTAGGCATCGTTACGATTTTATTTCCCTCTATTTTAATGTCAATTGAATCCCTCCATCTCTCTGATGCATATAGCACTTCTTTTAATTTATTTACTGAATATAAGTAATGAGAAAACGCTTCCTTAATATCATCTTCTATGTCCTTGTAAGGATATATTATTAAACCATAATCACCATTAAATTCCTCAGCTAAATACAACTCCTTGCTGTTATTTTCTCTCATCGTAATCCAATTATCCTTCTTATCTTCTATTAAGAACCTAGATATTACCTCTCTAAATGAATATATGTTTAAGTAAATTTCAACTATATTCATGGTCTCACTCAGCAGTGGTCCTAATATCACCCTAACTCATGAGTACTCGGCTTCATCATCTCAGCATCACGCCTACAATCATCAAATCATAAGGGGTAGAACTTCAGCATACAGTAATAAATTAAGTTTCTAACTTAAAGGTTTAACTATGTACTTTCTACCTCTCCAATAAACTTCCCTCCTATTCCAATTATATATTAACAAGAATAGTGCATATGGTATTGCAAGTATAGTCATCAACGACGCTATCATCGCATTTTTTGGATAATCTATTCCTCTTATTACGTTTTTAACTATCCATAAAATATAAGGAGTAAACGTTACAAGATTTAGAAACACTATGGAATAAACTAAAATAAACGTGAAGAAAGTCCCAGCAACTAAATATGCCTTAGCCCCCCTTGGCGAGTAAGCTAAAATAGTAATTATCTGCCTACTAGACCACTTAACCAAATCCTTTTCGTCATAAACGTTCAAGGGAACACAGTTCATGAGAAAACCAATTTTCCCATTATTACGTTTCACAATTCTGGTTAAAGTACAATCATCACACCACTCCTTTGAAAGTTCATCAATAACGTCTTTGTTGAAGAAACTCTTCCTAAACGCCATCGAGCCTCCCCATAGAAATCTTGAATTTTCTAACGATTGGGACTCGAAACCTAAAGTCCAAAACCCAGCCCTTAGCAAATTACTTAAACTCAACTTAGAGGGGGAGGGCCATGAGAAGGTGGTAGTAGCGGTAAATTTATCGAGAGGTCTAACTAACTTATACAGCCAATCCTTTGGGTACCAAGTATCAGAATCAGCAAAAACTATTACATTATATGAAGCGTACTTTAAACCAGAGAGCTGAGCTTTAATCTTACCACTACATGCTTCACAATTATAATCTGAATATACAACCCTTACATTATACTTTCTTAAAACCTTCTCTACATCATCTCCTTTATCGACCACATAAATAACCTCGTAGGGGTAAGGATAATTTTGTGATAAAAGGGATAAAATATTGCCCTCTAACCTCTCATCCTCCCCCTTAATAGGAACTATTATTGAGACACTGTCCAAAAAATTGCCTTCTATTCTCCTCATCTTAACCTCGTTAATAATTTGCAAAATTATTAGCAAATTTACCAAAATGACAAGAAGGTAGAGAATGACAATATAAAATTCCATCATTGATGAGAAGTTCAATAAAATATATAAGAGTTACTACGTAGTAATACTGTGTTTACGGTATTACCAGAGCCAGAGGTTTATCAAGCCTACACTTTTCTATCTCAAAAAGTGTATAAAGAACTGATAGTAGTTTTTGCAGATTGTGAAATAGCTTATAGGGGAAGGGCAGAATCAAAAGCTTCATCGTCCCCAAGATTAGTCATTATAAAACCTGATGGAACTATTGTGATCCATGAAAGCGTTAAAAGAGAACCCATTAACTGGCAACCACCTGGTACTAAAATCACGATAATGGAAGATCCTTTAAAGATAATCGCAGAGAGAACTAGACCAAGAGAAGTAATAGAAGTTTATCTCCATAAAATTTACTACATAACATCCTCCCTAGTTATGAATGGAGATTTCATCATCAAGGGTAGAGAAATTGATATTGTGGAAAAAATTATGAGAGAGCCAGAAATCATTGAAAGAGGTTTTAAGCCAATTCAAAGAGAATTCAAAACACCTTATGGAAAAATAGATCTTCTAGGAATTGATAAAAATGAAAGGTACGTTATAGTTGAAGTTAAGAGAAGTAAAGCGCAATTACAAGCTGTATCCCAACTTTATCGTTACTATTTATATTTTAGACAGAGTGGGAAGAACAATGTAAGGGGTATTTTAGTAGCCCCTGAAATAACTAAAAACGCACATGACTTATTAACAAAATTAGGGTTAGAATTCATTAAAATTGAATCTGATAAAGGGAGGATAAACCTCGCCCCTTAAAGGCAAAGCTTACCTCCTCCCCGCCCTAAAGGGAGAGGCTTGTCGTTCTCTTTGTCAGTTAATAACAACTAACTTAGTTTGTTCCTTAGAAATTTTAATAACTCATCGTATTTCTCATTGAACGTTCTGAACCCATATAATTTTCTTTTGAATTCGTCTACACTTGAAGATAAAAATTCGATACAATCTTCAGATATAAGAAAATAATCTGACTCATAAGTACTATCTAAGTTTATTACACTCTTTATACAACCTTCACGCTTATTTCCTAACGTTATCTCAATCTTCTTCTTCACGCTTAGTTGAGCTGACTGCGATGAAAAATCGTTAGTTAGTCTTATCACTAGATTATCAACACTAATGTCTAGACACTTAGAAGGATTTACATTTAAATTACAGATAAGAGATAACATTTCCGCTATCAATTTAGTTGGAATATTATAATTAATACTAAAATTGTATAACATGCTATTTACGTCCTCTTTAATCTCGTTAAGGAGAGATAAAACCTTGCCTCTAGCATCGTTTCCCTTAATAACCCTTAAATTATGCATGTCAAATAACCTATTTCCATCAAACGACACTCTCACACCCTCAGACGAGAATATGGAAAGGTTAAATACGTTATCCCCTTTCAGCTGAAAATCTAAGACATACTTATTTCCATTAATGTTAAATTTTATTTCATCAGAACGACACTCTAATGAATAACTAAGCTGGCTTATCCACAAATTAATACACCGTTTGATCTTTAGCTAGAGAAGAGTCCCAAAATCCTATTTCAAATCTTATACTCCTTTCAAATATCTTTAAAGTTCTATCATTTACAACTATCTTATCTAAGGAGTCTAAAATAGCGTAAACTCTCCTCTTATAATCTTCTGATGCATAAAAGGAAGCCCATAACTTAAACACTTCATTCTTACTTTCAATCACATAATCTCCTATCTCACTATATCCCAACATACAAGGTGTTACTGCAACAAGAAACTCCTCCCAGCCTATGCTGGCATGGTAATATAAATGTCTAGTATAAGCATAATTAATTAAATTATACCCAGTTTTCTCTATTTCCTCTTTACTTATGTTAAGCAATGAATATAACCTCTTATTATTTTCCATACCTTTATCCCTTGAACTAAAAACTGAATTGAGTATCTTAACTACATCTTCTACAGGTCCCTTACTCGATGCCAATAATAAGGCTCTTAACATTCCCTCCACATATTTTGAATCTTGAATCAAATAGTATCTAAAAATATCTAACGGTAAGTTGCCTTCTCTCATTCTGACGACGAACTCATGCCTAACATACTTTTTCCATAATTCTTCAGTACTTCTTAATAAATATTCAATTCTGCTAGTCATCGATTTCACCTAAGCCTAGAACCACCATCCACGGGTATAACAACGCCATCTACCCATTCTGCCTCATCAGATAACAACCATATGACTACTCTAGCAAAATCCTCTGGTGGTGCTTTCGGGTCACCTAATTTCCTAAGAGATTTCCAATCCCTTTCTGGAACGAAATCTCCTTCAATATATGTTGGGGCAATACCATTAACCCTTATCCCTTTTCCTAACAACTCCGAAGCTAAGACTTCGACCGCTTTCGTTAGCCCAGCTTTAGCTATTGCATATGATAATTGCTTTGGAGATGATTTCATCAGTCCGCTTAGAGACGAGATTAATATCACACTAGAACCTTCTCTCAGATATTCTAGTGATGACTTAACCGCGTACAACGGTATCTTTATATGATTTCTTAACATTTCTTCGAGACCAGAAAAATTTTCAATATCGTCCTCAATATATCCTCCTACTGTAACGACCAAATGATCTATTCCACCTAATTTAGATGCGCAATCATCAATTACTTTCTTAGAACTAGTCATCGATGATAAGTCGCCTACTACGTACTCGATCTTACCATATTTCTCTAAATTACCCTTCATCTTCTTTAACTTATTCTCATTTCTGGAATTAATACAAACCGAGGATCCTTCTCTCAAAGCAAAATACGCTATTGCATAACCTAAACCTTCACTAACACCAAGAATTACAGTTTTCTTATTTTCTAACCTTCCCATAATATAAAAAATTCATAGCTTAGTTTTAAGCAATTGTTTAATACTCGATTCATCTGATACTGGCATGCTACAAGTATTACCTATACATACGTAAGCCCTACTCTTTCCGGCATTATATCTCAACATTGCTCTAATTACTGAACTAACATAATCCTTTCTACTGTCATCAACTCTCTCCACAACCTTAAATGGATAATACGTGGTTAAGGCTACCCTATGAAGCTTTTCAGCTAAGCCATCCTTCTCATCAACTACTACCACATGAGCTAGACCATTAACATAAGAGCTTACGGAGTTTATTATCCCAGCTATGAATTGAGCATTCTCATTAGTTAGTGTTGGTGTAATTGACCTAATCCTTTCCTCATCCACCTTGAACTCATCAGATAAAAGCGATAGCTTAAGCAAACCCCTAAGATACATAGAGCTAGATGACTCATTAGGAGTATCCATGAAGTTCTCCGGCTTAAACTCTGAGATAACCTTCCTCCCTAAATCAATAGCAGCGTCATAATATTTAGGATCACATAAAACCTCATAAGCAGATATAATTGACAACAAGGAAGAAGTGTAATCCTCTAACAAGCCATCTTTACCTCCGCCTAACCTCCTACTAATGATACCCCTATTACTCATTATCTTATCTACAACCCACCTAGCCTCATCTATTCCTTTTCCAAGTATTACTGAAGAATATAACAAAGCTTCAGCTATTTTAGCATTAGTATAAGTATAAACGCTATCATCCCTATATGGCATTTTTCTATTTTTCTCTCTATAATGTAGTAACTTTCCTCTTACTTCATTAACCTTATTTAATACCTCTTCCTCTCCTAACTTTAACAATTTAACTAGATCCCTCAGCCCATATTTTCTTAAAAGTACCTTCCTACCTTCTACATCTACTGTATCATCTAAATCAAATATTTTTAACGCAAAATCAAAGTCTTTGCCAAGTGCCTCTCTTAACTCATTCTCAGTCCAAGTATAATATTTTCCTTCAATTCCTTCACTATCAGCATCTAGACTATTAGCAAATCCAGAATCCTTAATGTATAATTCTCTTATTACAAAATCCACAGAATTCTTTAGCCCATCTAAAATTTCTACGTCTAATGTGGCTATATAATAGTTAAAATAATCATAAATTAACTCCGAATTATCTATTAATAATTTCTCGAAATGAGGCAACTTCCACTCTCTATCCACAGTGTATCTGTGAAATCCCCCTCCTACTTGATCGAAAATGCCACCATAATACATTTTCTTAAGAGTGAAGCTACCTAACTTTTTCCCTAAATCGTCACCTTTAACCGCTGAGTAATTTAGGAACAATAAGTCAACCATGGTGTGAGGAAATTTTGCACCATAACCTAAACCACCATATTCTATATCATAGTATGAAGTTATATATGAGAAAGCATCGTCCAATAAATTACGACCTAAACTATCAACACTCTTGTATACAACTCGTATATCAGATAAACTTAAAGAACCAGACTCAATTTTTTCCCTTTCCTCTCTCCAAACTCTCATAATTTCTAATAGAACCTTCCTAAATCCTATCCTCCCATACATGTCCTCTGGAGGGAAATAAGTTCCTCCAAAGAATACCTTCTTATCCGGAGTCATGAAAACTGTTAAAGGCCAACCAGACTCTCCTGTTATAGCCATTACCGCATTTTGAAGTACTCTATCAACATCTGGCATCTCATCCCTATCTACTTTAATAGGAATAAAGTTCTCGTTTATAATCTTAGCTATTTCTGGATTAGAGTACGTATTCTCATCCATTACATTACACCAGTGACACCACGAAGCTCCTACATCGACTAAGATAGGTTTATCTTCTCTCTTAGCAATCTGAAATGCCTCGTCACTCCAAGTGTACCAGTTCACGGGTTGTTCCACTGCCTTCCTTAAATATCCACTATTAGAATTACTTAATCTCTCATTCATTAGAATATTTTTAGAACACATACATATTTAAAATTTCTTATTAGGCATTAGTATCTTGTTCTTTTTTAGAATATATTTTATATAATAAGAAAAAACCTACAGCTACCAAACTGAGAGCTATGTCAGTGTAATTTGTATAAGTATAACTCTTCGGCACTTCCGGGTTTACAAAAGACGAATTGCTGAAATAAGCTATAATAGAAGAGTTGCCATTTACATCATATAAAATGACATTACTGGTTTCACCGTTAGACCATTTTACAAGATTACCTTCAGCTTGAAGAAGAAGAGTAGAACCATTATAAGTTTTGATAATAGTTGAGTTTGAAATCCTAATTACACTTCCATTAGGAAATTCTACATCAACATAACCTTTTCCTATATTTTTGACTAACAGATAAGAGTATATTGGAATAACGTATATTGACAAATTATAAGAAGTATTATTCCCTAACGATAAATTGACCGCGTTCCTCTCAACTCCGTTAATAAAAACTTTAGTAGAATAAGGAGAAATAACAGTAACACTTACAGTTACGTTGCCACTAATAACGAAGCTCTCATTTTCACTCGCTATATCTACCCCTTGATTAGTAATTAACATTACTGCTACAGGAAACGGACTACTAATCCTAACGTTAAGTGTAGCACTATTATTAACTAAAGTTGATGAGAGAATTATTGAAACAATTATAAGCATTATTACACTTAATCTTCTCATGGTAAGGGTTATATTAATTATATTAGGGAGTGTAAAACATAAGTAAAAGTGTAGATGAAGAAACCAACCTTACCTGAGGATGATGAGGGGTTGTTTCACGGATTATGAAACTATTGGTTAAAAAGCCGGTATTACCAATATAACCTGTCATGAAGATAATACTCGGAATGCCAGACCTGAAAGTCCCGGTCTGGGAGTTCAATACTCCATTAATGATAAACCAGTTAAACTGGGATAGTGTTTCTTGGAGTAATGAGACGTGGGTTGACTCTGGTGGGTACCAAATAATGGTAAAAGGCATATCTGTAAATCTAGACAATGTTGTGGAAAAGTATAAGATTTTAAATGCCAATTACTACATGAGCCTCGATATCCCCTCTTCCCCCTGTGGGAAACCATCTGACCTAAACTTTAAACACTTTGAGTACTTATACTCTAGATTAGAGAAAAAGGTAATACCAGTAGTCCACGCTTATGACGTAGAAAATATTAAGAAGGCAGTTGACTTCTACTCTCAATACACTGACATAGTAGCCTTTGGGGGAATTGTACCACCTTCACTAAATGGGGGAGGGGGTAAAAAATTAGCAATAGCAATGTATAGGCTTTTGAGAAAACTATGGAAAGGAAAAATACACGTTTTAGGTGCCGGTTCCCCTTTCATGCGTAAACTATTCTACGATGCTGATAGTGTAGACACGTCAACTTATAGGGTTAAAGCTATTCACGGGATGATAATCATACCGGGAAAAGGCGAAAGATACGTTGGGGAAAGAAAAATAGTTTGGAAGGCTAGAAGGGCTACGCAAGAAGAAATAGAAACACTCTTATCATTCCTAGAAAGGACACACTTTCCGTTCCAGCCTAGACTCGAAGACTGGGTAAGTAGAGCATTAATAAACGCGTGGGTACTCTTACACTCAGAATATGAAAAAGATCACCCTCTGATAAAGTATACTAAAAGTTTAAAAGAACCAGAGGAGGAGTTAACCGAATTGTGCAAGACTTAGATTCTTTTTTGAGCTGAGCTCCAGACGTTGATAGAATCCTCGCCATAGCAGGGAGGAAGTCACTCAGGGTGGTACGACAGTATTGGCGACACGATTTAAAGAGTTAAAAATCTTTAAATGCTCAGACCTCGAAATCGAAGTCAGAATGAAGATGAGGCATGTAATGATGGTAAAATTCCAAGACAGCTCGTCAATAATAGAAAAGGTAAGGGATATAATCATTGTAATCGTATCGATAATAATTGCGTATTTCATGTTTTAATTTTTAGTGGTTCTTCATCAGTTAATATTCCATCAAATGCTCAAATTATCTCAGATATCGATAATGCTTTAAGATTAATCATCGGCCTGCTTATCATAGTTGCAGCAGCCATCACAGCGTGGGTAATATACAATTTTTCCCCAGATCTCGATTATAGTCTAGAAGTAGTCGACCCCCTGCTAATCGTAGTTGCAGCGGTTTTTATAGTATGGGCAATATACACTATTTCAAATCCCGTTTATTTAGGCGTTGCTATAATTATTATAGTTACACCATTCTCAATCGCGCATTTCATAATAAAAAAGTACTTAATAGAGAAATTCGAAGAATGGCCTTGAATTAGCTCAATAGTTGAAATAATAGACTGTTCCTTATCTTCTACACGGTTCTACCGTAAAGGCTGGCTTCTTCTATTTTCAGAATAAGATAGCAGAACTAGACGGGTTAAAGGCTGAAGCTGAGAGAGCCCAAGAAACTGAAGCTAGGGAGGAAGTGTTGAGAGAAAGGGAAAGAGTCTTCACTAAGCTCTACCGTAGGGTCTTTCACTATTATAGGACTTTAGCCTCTCATCTTGCTAAGACGTTATGGCAGTTAGGAGTCTTAACAGTCTATCTCGGATATCCTTATTTTATCTCTCAAGATAAGGGTAATAAGTTCACTATGAACATCTGGTCTTATCGTAAGTTGATTGAGACAATAGTGTATAAGCTCTATGAGTATATGGGATATAAGGTATTTCTCGTGTCGAGTATAACACTTTGCGTTTCTGTGTTTTTCACGACGTTAAGATTGAGAGGAAGCCTAGGAGAGTTATTAACTGCCCTTTAGGTCATAAGCTTCACAATGACGTTAATGGTGCTTTTAACATAATGAAATTAGGAATAGGGAAAATCATGAACACGCTAAAGAAGCCTCTTTCCTTTTTAGTTTCTTCAAACGGAGTAATAAAGGGAAGTAATGCTTTAGACCTTGGCAAAACCCCCCGCCTTTAGGGCAGGAGGAGGTCAGGAAAAAAGACTAACTTTCTTCAACCTCTCTTTCCACTTCCTCCCTCAACCTCTTCTTCGTTTCCTCCAAGACTTGACTGAAGTTTATAACCTCATACCTCACCCTCTTCGCGTTCACTGCGTCCCTCACTTTCCTCTCGTTTGTGTTCAGGTTCTGGTTCCCAGTCTTCACCTCGAAGAAGATTATCTCTACTTCCTTGTCGTCAGACAGTCCCTTGAAAGCTATGAAGTCCACAGGAGATCCGAGGTGCCTGAAGTCTTTCGGATTTACATTATAACGGTCTGCGATGAGAAAAGGGGCAAACTCCTCACCAATCCTCCCTAAGATCGTGTTCGCCGACTTCAACAAGGCGTCCTTCCTTATCTGTTTCTCGTACTCAAGCTTCCACTTCTCAAGTTCAGCCTGAAACTTGACCTGAGTATTCTGCTCTATCTGCTTCCTGAGCTGGTCAGAGTGTTGTTGGACCCACTGTTGAAACATGGTCTGGGTCTGTTGCTCGGCTTGTTGCTGGATCCTCTTGATCTTCCTAGAATAATACACTAGGGTCGCTACTAGCACGAGAAAGAGAATGAGGGCTAAGATGCTACCAATATCGACTATTGCCATTAAATTCTTTTTCCTGTCTAATTTTAAAAAGATATGGGTTTAAAGAGACGAAAGCCTCACCTTTTAGACTGAGGATTTCAACAACTTTGTAATATTATTATAGTTGCATTACTTACAATAATAAAGCGAAAAACGAAAAGTATTTAAATGAGTTTCTGAAGAAGAAGAATTGGGAGTGGCGAGGGATGATGAACGGCTGACACGCAGACCCCATGAAGAGTAACCCGACAGCTGACCCGCCACTCCCTAATTTTCCTATGTTGTTTAAGGTAAAAAAGGTTTTCTCTTTTTGAATAATCTCGAGTAGACCTTCTCTTATAAAAAGAATTAGCTTTTAGATCACTGCTGACTTCCTCTATGCCCTAAATGGCGTTTCGTTGGTTCCCTCTATTGGTTCGGGTCTATATGTCGGGAAGGCTCAGAGAACCCTCCCATCTGCACATAGAAATGATTTTTAGACTTAAAGACTTCGCCATCCCTTTTCATTCAGGCTTTAACAGGGAGTTAAGTACTTCGCTTATCGTCCTAAACACTAACCTCCCATATGGGTATAATTCAATTTTAACCCCGGATAACTCGCTAGCCCTTTTTACCACGTTATAATGATGCTTAGGTAAAATCCCCACTATCTTTTCATGTAGCCTGGATATCTTCATTAAAGGATTAACTAGTAATCTTACAAACTCTTCTTTTTCCTCTTTGCTCATTAAGGAGGGAGGGTAGTCGTAAGAGTTAAAGGGGTAGCACTCCTCTAACTCCCTGGGGACTAGCAACATGGGCTCAGATACTGAATAGACCTGCACGACGTCCTCAAGATCGTATTTCCTTAACAACGCATACGCCAGCCTATGAGTAGCTGACCTAGAGTAAGGCTTAATAGAAGTACATGGTAGAATTATAGCTATCTTTTTATCTGAATTCCAAAATTCCATAAAATACTCATGCCATTTCTTGACCACAGGGTGATTAAATAGGTCATTATCTTTTTCCTTTTTTATTTCAATAAATTCCTTAACATTTAAGAAATTATATAACTCATTGCAATTCATGTCCTTATATGATTGGATAAAGGAAATTAAAAACGTGAATACAGTTGATAAGTTAATCGTTTAATTTTAATTTTGCCTCGAAGTTTATGATATTATGCAAAGGATTCCAGAAGATGGAGAACCAATCAAGTTTGAAAACGGTAAATGGATAGTCCCTAAAAGACCTATTGTGCTATATGTAGAAGGAGATGGAATAGGACCAGAAATAGTTCAATCAACTATTAAAGTAATCAACAAGGCTGTTAGTAAGGCTTATGGCTCTGATAGGGAAATAAAATGGGTTGAAGTTCTAGCTGGAGAAAAAGCAGAGAAATTAACAGGAAACAGATTCCCTAAAGAATCAGAAGATCTTATACAGAAATACAGAGTTGTACTTAAAGGACCTCTAGAGACTCCTATTGGTAAAGGTTGGAAATCAATTAACGTAGCTATTAGGCTTATGTTAGACTTATACGCAAATATTAGACCAGTGAAGTACATATCTGGTATAGAAAGTCCATTGAAGAATGCTGATAAAGTGGATATGATAATCTTCAGAGAAAATACTGATGACTTATACAGAGGAATAGAGTACCCATATGATAGTGAACAAGCGAAGAAGATAAGGCAATTCTTAAGAAATGAATTAAATGTAGAAGTGGAAGACGATACCGGTATAGGAATTAAAGTGATAAGTAAATACAAGACTCAAAGAATAGCTAGAATGGCTATCAAATATGCTATTGAACACAAAAGGAAAAAAGTCACTATAATGCATAAAGGAAATGTGATGAAGTATACAGAAGGGGCCTTTAGGGAATGGTCATATGAAGTAGCTACAAAAGAGTTCAGAGATTACGTAGTAACTGAAGAAGAAGTGACCAAGAACTATAATGGCGTCCCACCCCAGGGAAAAGTAATAATAAACGATAGAATTGCTGATAATATGTTCCAGCAGATAATTATAAGGCCAGATGAATACGACGTAATCTTAGCCCCAAATGTTAATGGAGACTACATTTCAGATGCAGCTGGTGCATTAGTAGGAAACATTGGAATGCTGGGAGGGGCAAATATAGGTGATACAGGAGGAATGTTTGAGGCAATACATGGAACGGCTCCAAAATATGCTGGTAAGAACGTAGCAAATCCGACTGGAATAATAAGAGGCGGTGAATTAATGTTAAGATTTATGGGATGGGAAAAGGCAGCTGACTTAATAGATACTGCAATTATGGAATCTATAAAGCAAAAGAAGGTAACCCAAGATATTGCTAGATTTATGGGAGTAAAAGCTTTGTCGACCACAGAATATACGGACGAATTGATAGGAATAATTGACACACTAAGTTAAAGAGAATACAGTATTTTTCCTCTGTTTCCACACCTTTACATACCCTAAGTGAACTACTCTTTTTCTCTTTATGTTAGACCTAGCTTTTTAAAATGAGACAATATGTGAAAAAATGAAGTCCTCGCTATTTATTTTAGTCAAGAAGTGAGACTGTGTGCATTTCCTGCGTTTCAAATTAATTTTAACCTAAATCTTGATAATTCATTATACAAAGTTGTGTAATGTTAATGATAAAGTATGAAATAAAGAAAACAGAGGAAAAACACAGTGACAAGATTATGGTATTATCCTACCATTGAAGTGATAATACAGCTCGTGTATCATTTTAACATTTTCTTCAAATAATAATAGATAACTATCTTCTTTAGGGTATAAAGATATGAAGAATCGAAGGAAATTTACTGTAAAACCGGGGAGTAAAATTGTAAGGTGATGAGAGTCTCGCAGGGCGGGGATAGAAAAAGAGTCAATATTGTTGAGATGGGTTCTTGACTTCCCCTAAAATGAGAGGGGAAACAGTGAACTGCTAAGGGAACTTTACTGCAGTGAGGAAGTCAGTTTCAGTTAGGCTTTACTCATTTTGTAAAATTGGTTTATGTTAGTAATTTATTTTCAATGAATTAGTTTAAGGTAAATTAAAATCGGTAATATGTTTGACAAATTTCATATCTTTAACTTTTCTTAATAATTTTTCATCTGCAGTATAAACTTCTTCATTAAGTATTTTACCTAGTGCAACATATGACGCGTCATATATTGTTATTCCGTATTTGAGTGATAATGTTATTAGGTCAGGGAGAAGGTGATATAAACTATAGTATGTTATTTGAAAATCTTCAATTACCTTAGATATTTCAATTAGTTCAAGTTCACCTAAACTATAGGTATATTTTAATGCATTTATTACTTCAAAAGGTAGTATACATGGAGCTGACAAATCTATTAATCCTTCAACGTATGCCTTCTTCAGTCTATTTGCATCGTCGCTATATTTCTCGTTAGCAAACCATTTGACAACTACTGAAGCGTCCACTATTCCCAATTTTTATCTCTCCATTCTCTGATTGTCTCTTCTGACCTCTCACCTTCAAGATATCTTGAAAACTCTTCCGCTTTTAATGAAGCTCTTTTTATCCTTTCTACGTCTTTCTTCTTTTTCTTTTTCTCCTCTTCTTCTATTACATTGATTATACTCCTTCTTATTATCTCGCTCCAATTTATATAACTTAATTCATCCATTTTTCTCTTAAGCTCTTCATCAATTCTTATAGTTATAACAGGCATCAATAGTAACACTAACTTTTTTATATAAAAAACTTTACGCGTCGTACTTATATGTATATACGACAAATTGCAAGGTGATGAAAGTCTCGCAGGGCGGGGATGGAAAAAGTTTCTTAAAAGTTAATATTGTTGAGATGGGTTCTTGACTGCCTCTAAAATGAGAGGGGAAAAACAATGAACCGCAGAGAGAACTTTAGTGGAGTGAGGAAGTTAGATAGAGTACTCTAGATGTTTCATTTCATCCCTTAATATTTCCTTTATTTCGACATCTTTTTCAACATCAAAATTTTTAACATAAAAGTCAATCGCTCCCTTCTCTACAATTTCATTCATTTTCTTAACAGCGCTCATTCCTAAAAGTGATGTGAGTACTCCCAATACTAAAAAAATAACATATATTGGACCTTCTAACAAGGATCTCCTGTATCTTTTAAAATACTCCCAATGCCTTTTCTCATTCTCATAAGCTTCTTTAAAAAAGGAGTATCTTATAGAGTACCCTTTAGCAAGCCCTGTAGCTCCTGCTTCTCCTAACAATGCTAACAAATACTTATCCATATCTCTGATTACTCTAACGGAAATTAAATGATCGTATAAAATGTTGTTAAAAATTAGGTTAACCTTTTTGCTCTTATCCTATTTAGTAAGGAGATGAATATAACTAGGAAGAAGGACAAGGTGTTAGTTATCAAAGCTATCGTCGTAGGGTTAAATTCATTTTGGTTTGGTATAACTCTACCAAAAGGGGAATAGGGATAAGGAATTGTGGTTATATTCTTGGTCACGTAGCTTCCTTTAATAGTTATAGGGATTAGCCAAATATTCAAGAAATAGGCTATGTTATGACCAACGTAATACAAGTAAAAGTTTTTACTAAAATACATCTTGCCTAAGTAAGTGAAGTTAAGCGAAACCTTTCCGGAAGCTGAAATTGAAAGATTATATGTCCCATTTCCTACAACGAAATCGCCGCTTCCAGGATAGGAGACGAAAGAGATCACCACGTAGTAATAACCTTCTTTTATTTCCTTATGCAATAGTGATGGTGAAGAAACACTAATTATGGGTGCATTAACATAAGTATTCGTTATGCCAATATCATATACGTTTAGATCAATAGTATCGGTGAAATTTGAAGGGAAATCTAGGTGCTCTAAACGAAAATGAAGAGGGGCGATATTGTTTTTTATCGCATAAAACACTAATTCATCAGCAGTAGTATTACCAATATATCCTCCAACATATGACCCGTTTACAAGCAAGTAAGGAGGCAAAACATTTGGGGTTAAATTCATATCAATTATTTCTTGTAAACCTTCTGGATAATTGAATATAAGGTATATTGGCGAATTTAAATAATACGTGAAATCTTGGTTCCTAAATATTAAGTAATATGTATTATTAAATACTAGGCTCATATTATCCTGGCTCTCAAAATACTTAACAACACTATTATTTTCAGGTAATACAACGTACTCCACACCCAGTGTGTTCAAGATTTTGGCTATTTTAGTAGTGTTGAAGATTAATGAGAAAGGTGGGGAATATTCATTGGGCAATGGGTAACTTATGTTAAAGGCTAATACATTTCCTTGAGAGTGTTTCAGTAAGTATTGAGCAACCTGGTTTAACGGTTCTGGGATCTTAACTGGATCGTACCAACCGAAATAATTTCCAGTAATTATTGCAGGAGAGGAAAACGTTAACTGACTGATAGTCACAAATACTATCAATAATGGGGCTATCTTATTGTTAGTAACGACGAAATTATAAGCTACTAATGAAAAAAGGAGGAAAAGTGGGCATAATATCATCTCACTAATGTATGTCGGTAAAAATAGCCAAAGATATTTGTAAGCCCAAGTATTAGCCAAATATCCCCATACGGGGTAGGAGATATTTAAGGTTATTATTTTATTGAAGAAAACGAAATATGAAGATATGAAGAAGGATAAAAACAAATAAAGGGCTATGAAGTAATTACTAAACCTATTTTTCTTCGTAAAGATATAGCCCAAGAGAGAGAACTCAATAATTGCAAAGGATAAAATGTACTCTAATTCGGCATTTCCTAGATAAAAGGGAACCAGCGGTCTGAATAGTCCTAAACCCCTCAAAGAATCAAGTAATGGAAAGGTATAGTAATTTAACCATAGTTGTATTTCAGATATTCCTTGCCCTATTGAATTATATTGATTAAAATTGAAAAATAGTAAAATAAAAGTCCTAATGTTAATCAACAGATAATAGGGTATTGAGAGAAAGAGCGTCTTAAACTCTTTCCACCTAAGAAATAGGAAAGTTAACGTTATGAGAAAAGTGAACACAAAACCTCTGGGATCCGTGGTAGTCAGGGATTCGAATAAGGCTAGAAGTATAGGGTTCCTCTTATCCAAAGAGTAATCTATACCAGCTATTAAGGCTGGCATAAACGCGTAAAATCCGGCATAATCAGACCAATGGCTGAAGTAAAACGCAGTAGGAGTAATTGCGTAAAGGAACGCTGTTGTTAGGGATACTGATATCAGTTTATAGTAGTTACTTCCTATATCTTCCTTAATCTTCGTATTATATATCTTCTTTATGAAATGTCTTGAAGCCCAGTACATCGAGGGAACGGCTAAGGCAAAGGGAAATAGAAGATACTGGATCCAATAGAAAATCATTGGAGAGATAACATTGAAGTAGAGTAGTAATAAGAGCGGAATTAAGGAGTTATCCATTATCGCTGGAAAAGATAAATAAGACTCAGCTGTTTGCCAAGAGTTCAAATAAAATGGTGGGATGGAATCCCTTTGATATATAAAGCCAACGTGAAATGCAACATCTCTAATTGCGATTATAGGCGTGATGATTGTGAGTATAACAACTAATGCTAACTCTATAAGAATTTTCCTATTCATGCATATAAATATTGTGATAAAGTATTAAAGTTTTTAATTAGTTTCACCCTAAGCATTATTATTGTGGGAAGTTCACTAAAGCTCTTTATAGTCACGCTAATCTCTAGTATATAACCTTGATGCTATAGAGGTAATCATGGAGATGATAAATTAACAGATTTCTTAGATAAATAGAATTTTAAGGATTAAAGATTATCTTTGTATTTGAATTTTAAACTGTAATAAAATCTGGTAACACCCCGTTAGTACTTTCTCATCAATTTCCTCTTTATAACTATCAGAATCGGTATTGCTATTATATTAAATAATACTATGTAAGATCCTATAGTATTTGTGAGAGAAGAGGGAAATAAATTACCTAAATATGTTATTCCACTCGCTGGTCTTAAATTAGGTGGTAAAATAATTTTCTCTTCACTATTGATCAAATTTGAACTAATTAGAGTATAGGTGGAAACACTTACTACTTCACCGTTCTCGCCTATTTGATAAATTACGATCCTTGAGGGAACACCTGTCGAATTTACGTAATAATAGTACCTTAACCCAACGTAACCTATGTAGCTCACACCTTCATAAACGTAATAATTCCCCGTTTCATTTACTAGGGTCAATGGGATCTGTCTATCTACTACTTCCTTACCTGGATGTGGAATGTAGTAGAATAGCATAGGGCAAGTGAGATTATCGAAAATTGTTGAGGGAGAGGATATTTCTGAAAAGTTTAAGAAAACCGTTGTGATGTTAAACTCAAATGTACCGTTACTGTAAACATCAGTTACCTCTTCGATTACCAGATTGTCAACAAACGACTTGGTAGAGACTATATAGGTTTGTACATGATACTCCACAAAAGCGTGAGGGAATATCAATAAAATAAAGATGAATGGAATAAAGCCCATTGAAGGGTTTATATGTTAATAAAAATTAAAAATTTTCTTCTTCTATTTAAAAACTAAGATTATTTAGTTTAAGACCACTTCTAACTAATCCCGTTATGAGGGCGTAGATTGAGTTTGGAATATGAAGAAAGCCCCACTAGTGGGAAAGAGGTCACGTGAGGTGCTTTTAACTGAGCATCAGAACTAGAGTATGAGATAGCAGTAGATACATACTTAATACATTAAATATTCAGTACGAATCTAATAGGATAAAAATTGTTAACATATTATAATGCTATTACTTCAGCTTTGAATATGCTTTTAACATCTCTAATCCCATCTTAATTCCTCTCGAACCCTCTGGCATCTCTATATTATTAAAGAACTCCTCAACCTCCTTTTCAATTCCAATTCCTATTAATGGTATAGCTTCGCCTAGTCTCCTACCTAATATTCCAGTCCCCTTATATGCTTCCCTCAAGAAGTTAAAGTAAGTCTTAATCCAGTTGAAAGTCGCTTCTCTAGCATAGGGATTATACGATACTACACTAATAACATACGGCATATCTTGTTTTTTGACCTCCCCGGTCAATATTAGACTGAGAGAATTAACTACTAAATACGGCTTTCTAAATAGTAGTAAAGCTGTTAAGTACCTTAGCTTCTCTTCATCAAATTTTTCCCTTCTGTATCTACTTAATAACTCGTCCATAGCGTTCTCTTCGTAAGTAATAGCATATGCCACACTAACTCCTTGCTTCATATCAGCGTCAAGATTATCATAAAACTTAAACAACTCTGATAATCCTAATGAGAAGTATTCATCCATAAATGCTAATCTATATAATATGTTAGAGTAAGTAATCTTTCCTAAGTCTGTCTTATCATTCCTCCAATTCCTTAATTGAACCTTGTGGAATTTCTTAGCTATCTCACCATATTTACTAGGATTAATAGCGTAAAGCGTACTTAACTGATTAGAGATCTCATTTACTGCCATAAATTCTCTATCATTAAAGAAGTTGTTGATAATCTTCTCATACTCATTATAACTAATTTTCCCAGCTAATAGAAAAGCCCAATAGTCGTTTATTATTCCCCACTTATCCAGTTCAGAAAGTCTAGCGTTAAGGAAGAGATCGGTATTGTATAGAACTCTGTAGAAACCTGTCTTATCCAGGTTAACCTTAATACTCCTTATATCCTCATCTATATTGATTACAGCCTTCTCCTTATCCAATAGGTAAGTCATACTCTTTCCATTCACTTCCATGGTTATAGGGACCTTGTAAATTAAATTTTCAACATTGCCAAGCAGAGAGAATCTTTCCTGTTCGAGAATTATGCTTCTATTAGTTACACTGACTCTTAACATTGGGTAGCCTTGTTTTGTTATCCAATCTGATACTACATCATTAATGTTTGAACCATAAGACGATGAAATACTACTCCAAAAATCAAAACCCCTAGCATTAGAAAAGGAAAAAGACTTAAGATAAGAAACAACACCCCTCCTAAAAAACTCACCACCAACAAAAGACTCAAACATCCTCAAAACACTAGCACCCTTACCATAACTAATATCATCAAACATCTGCTCAACATCACTAACAGAAGAAACATCAGACCTAATAGGATGGGAAGCCGTTAAGGAATCCTTCTCTAAAGCCCTAGAAGTTTGACTCAACACAAAGTAGTTCCAGAACTTCCACTCTGGGTGTAATTCTGCTAAAGCCTTATGACTCATGAAAGTAGCAAAACTCTCATTAAGCCAAAGATCATCCCACCAATACAGAGTAACCAAATTACCAAACCACTGATGAGCCAACTCATGAGCAACAACCTCAGCAACCCTAAACCTCTGCTGAGAAGAAGAAGAATCATCAGCCAACAAAGCAGTCTCCCTAAAAGTAATAGCACCCCAATTCTCCATAGCCCCCATAAGCGAACTCTGGCACAGCTATTAAGTGAACCTTTGGTAGTTGGTATGGTATTTCAAAATACTTTTCGTAGAAATCTAAGACCTTCCTAGCAATGTTCATTGCGAAATAACCCCTCTTAGACTTACCCTCAGTAGTTGCAAGAATAATAGTAGGCACCCCCACTACTATCAACAACCTCCTCAAAATCACCAATGCCTAAATATAACAAATACGTAGACATCCTAGGAGTCTCATCAAACTCATAAACAACCTTACCACCATCATCCCTAAAACTAACAATAGGCATATTAGAAATAACCTTCAAACCCCTATCAACCCTAACAAACAACTTAAACCTAGCCTTCATATAAGGAACATCAAAACAAGGGATAAAACGCCTAGCATGAGAAGCCTCAAACTGAGTAGTAACAATATAACTTTGGTCGTATTTAGCCTTGTATATTCCTACCAAATGAGTGTCTGAAACTATCCCCTCAAACTCTATTTCTAGCTCGCCTGAAAACTTCCCTGATTTAACGTTTAACTTATTCTCAGATTGTGAGTATTCTACCTCCTTCCCATTAACCTTTACACTATTTATCTTAAGGTCAACTGCATCAATTGACAATACTTCTTGTTCGTCATTCTCCAAATAAATTTTCTCTATCCCCTTATACTTTGCATTCTTGAAATCGAAATCGAGAAAGATCTCATATCTATCTAATTTCATGAGTAAATATAGGGTAAGTCGGATTAAAGGATTTTCCATTAGCTCATCTCAATAAATGTGCTACGCCACATAGATGTTGTGCTAATTTACAGCTGACAGAATGGAGCTTTTTAAGATTGTAATCGTAGTTTTCTAAATTCTAGATTATAACCCAGTATTGACACTAAGACTTAGATAAAAGAACGGCACACCTCGCCCTTTATAGCAGGGAGAAGGGAAAAAAGTGTGTTTATATCAGATACCTACGTCTTCAAGCTCTTTGAAGATGGTCTGATCAAGAGCAATATTATTAGTAAGACAAAAACTACTACAACAAGTATTTCGAATATTTTAGGGACTACCCTAATCACTGAGTTCAGAAAAGAGTACTTTAAAGTGCTTTGAGCTAACGAAAACCCACTCAAGTAAGGTCTAGCTACACTATGATTGACCACATTAGTTAACCACAGTAAGTAAGTAGCATTGCTTACTACGATATTACTAGGGGAGATCTGAAGGGACTCAGCCTTAACGGCTATTCCGTAATTATTGAACCACATCTTAAATAATAATTCAACACCTTGCACGTATGAAACTGAGTAGTATTCGTAAAGATCGTTATACGTTCCGTTAAAGTAAAAAGGAGAATTTGCCCTAGTTACATTATGCCCTAGTAAATTTGGTGAGATGTAGAAGAACGTAGCGGGTATGGATGAGTTTTGCACTGAAAGGGAAGGAGCATAGTAGTAAGAACCATTAAGTACATAAATCGTAAAATTAACGAGAGCAGTTCCGTTTGAGTAAACAGAAACTATCTGTTGAGACAATATAAACTTTATAATACTGATTGAACCATTAGGTAGGACTGACCTTACAGTTTCATTGTATAGTAGAAAGTCTCCGGGTGAAAGAGGAGAAGTCATAGAAGAAGTAGAATTAATATATATGATGGAGAGAAATATGAAAAATATTAAAAATAAAAAAATAATTGATTTCATTTTCATTGTGCTACTACCGCTACTTGCACTGTCGCACCATCAGATAGTCCTAAAGATATCGTATAAGTAGAGCCAGGCTGTAAATTAGAACTAGTACCAAAATCTATACTCACCGTATTAACTCCCGCGGTAAGAGATGCACTAGATTCACCGATAACAGTTATGTCACTACTTCCTACACTTATAGTAGTTCCTACAATACTCGCTGAGACTATTTGAACATTACCACTACTCTTTAAGACAAAAGTAGCACTACCACTACTTGAGCTTATTGTTCCAGTGCCTATTTGTGTTACTGTTGGTGTTCCTCCAAATGCTCCAAATAGTCCAAATGCGAAACCAACAACTACTAAAGCTATTATTACACTAGCAATTACTAGTATTAAAGCAGTTACAGCACCACTAATAGCCCTCCTACTTTTCAACATCTTCCTATTACTCATCAAAAAATAGTAAAGAAAAAGTTCTATATAAACATTACTCATAATAAACCATGTGTGGACAACAATTTCATCTACCCCCATATTCCAACTTATGCCAATAGGTTTCGAGTAAGTTGTGTTGAAGAATATTTTTAACCATCTCTTTATCGTGTTCCCTGTTGAGTTCCATGTGGAGTCCATATTTACTAGTTTTAGGCCTCTGAACACTTACTAAGCTCCTCTTGCCAAAAGTTTCAACATTATGTTTAGACCAAGAGAATACCTTGTAGCCTTATCGTGTAACTTTATCCCTCCAATTCTCAAGCTTAATTTAACATTACGTAGACGTGAAAACCACTCCTACATGAAGAATTAGCCCAGACCCGTAATGCCTAACTCACCATTAACCCTCAAAACCTCATCAACGGGTAAACAATCCTATCCTTAACATCAGGCTTAAGCTCATAATTGACGCTAGGTAACTTGTGAAAAGCAAGTGAGGTAGTAAAGCCCTTTAGCCTAGCAAGTAAAAGGCTAATACGATCTCATCCAAGGAGTGAAACCTAGGGTTAAAAGGGTAGGGATAATTTGGGAAATCAAACCTATTCTCGTCCTAATAAATAACCCTAAAAATACTTTTTCATAATAAAGAAAATTTAATTTTTATCAAAAAACAAACTTTTGTCCACACATAAAATACTGCAAAAATTTTAAGATTAAAATAAAAAAGTTCAAATTACCTTTAATTTTATTGTGCTACTACCGCTACTTGCACTGTCGCACCATCAGATAGTCCTAAAGATATCGTATAAGTAGAGCCAGGCTGAAAACTAAAACCATTAGCATTAGCAGTAGAAAAAGTTATACTCACCGTATTAAATCCTGCGGAAAGAGATATACTAGATGCTACACTTATAGTAGTTCCTACAATACTTGCTGAGACTATTTGAACATTACCACTACTCTTTAAGACAAAACTAGCAACATAGTAGTTATTATTACTACTACCTGGGCTTATTGTTCCAGTGCCTATTTGTGTTACTGTTGGTGTTCCTCCAAATGCTCCAAATAGTCCAAATGCGAAACCAACAACTACTAAAGCTATTATTACACTAGCAATTACTAGTATTAAAGCAGTTACAGCACCACTAATAGCCCTCCTACTTTTCAACATCTTCCTATTACTCATCAAAAAATAGTAAAGAAAAAGTTCTATATAAACATTACTCATAATAAACCATGTGCGATTATGTTGCAGTTTTGAAGATATGAAATAGACTGTAGAATGTATAAATGCAATGTAGGAGTAAATGATTTGAATTTAGCGAAATCTAATGTGTGTGTGGACAACAATTTGGTTGTTTTGATATAAATTGAATTTTCTTTATTGTGGAAAAGTGTTTTTAGGGTGAGGGCGAGTTATTTTATTAGGGCGAGAACATGAACATATTCGATTTCCTCGCCCTCACCCAAATTATCTCTACCCTTTTAAAGTATATAAATGTTAAGCCTAGGTTTCATTCCTTAGACGAGATTGTATTATCCTTAACCTCTTACTTGCTAGGCTTGTCGAGTTGGAGGACTTCATTGCCCCACACTACCTTACTCTACTATTTTCACAAGTTGGCTAATGTTAATTATGAGCTTAAGCTTGATGTTGAGTATGGTGATTGTTTGCTCGTTGATGAGACTAAGGTTTTGAGGGTTAATGGTGAGTATTACTACTTATGGGTTGTTAGGCATTGTGAGTCTGGGCTTGTTGTGTTCTTCATGTTAACTAGTCTTAGGAGTGGTTTCCACGTTTATGTGATATTAAATGGCATTAAGCTTGAGAATTGGAGGGATAAGGTTATCTTCCTACACGATAAGGCATCAGTCTACAAGGCATTTTCTTGGTTTAATGCAAAACACGAGGTTGAAACTTTTGGCAAGAGAAGCTTGGTAGAACTAGTTTTTAGGAGCTTAAAACATAGGCTAGCAAGCATGGACTCACACTTCACGTGGAACTCAACAGAGAACACAATAACGAGATGGCTAAAAATATTCTTCAATACAATTTACTCGAAATCTATTAGCATAAGTTGGAATAAAATTGAATTTTATGGGGATGGATGAAATTGTTGTCCACACACTCTAATGTGAAACTAGGTTAGTTGAGATTTTTATACCCATATAATGGCATTATAAACAGATATCTAGCTGTTGCGTACATTTTTAAATAGAGCTTCTATTCCCTAAGTATTTTACTTAGGATATACTGGCTCGGGAGGAGGAAACTCAGCTTCAATAGTATATTCTAAATTTTATAAGTGTTATAGGGCAATAGGAAATTAATAGCATTTACGCATATAACTTTAGGTGAATTAAAAGGCCTCTTATATCATCGTTTATATTTTAATCATAAACAAATTAAAAACGTATAGGAAAATTTTTGATACATTATTAAAAAGATCTTCTTTATCAAATAATATCTTCCATCTTTACGGGCAATTTCAACATCCTCTTTCCTACAGCTTTCTCTATAGCTCTGATTAATGCTGGAGGTGTTCCTATTGTTGCTCCTTCTCCTATACCCTTAGCGGGTATGGGAGCGTCTGATTTGCCTTCTTCCATATACTCCCACTTTATGTTAAAAGCTTCTACAGCAGTAGGTATAGCATAGTCTGAGAGGTTACCGGTTAACAAGTTTCCATCTCTATCATAAACGATCTCTTCTAATACTGTTTCACCAAATCCTTGAATTACTCCTCCTATAACTTGACCTTCAGCCAACATTGGGTTAATTACTAATCCTATATCATCTATTGCATAATAGTCTAGAACCTTAACCTTACCTTCTTCATCTACCTCTACCATGACTACATGAGAGCCATAAGGATAAGTTAAATTATCGAATCCAAAGTATGCTGTAGCCTCTAATCCAGGCTCTTCCCTATGTACCCAAATCCCTCCCAGATCTGCCATGTTTGCATTAGCTACTTCCTTTAAACTCATTTCTTTCCCGTTCTTAGGATTAATGACTTTTCCATCTTTATATACTAACTCTTGGACATCTGACTTCATGAACTGCGCAGCTAGCCTAAGTATTTTATCCTTAAGTCTCCTACTGGCTAAAACAGCCGCATTACCTGCTAAGGTTAAACTTCTACTGCCATAAGTTCCAAATCCCTCTCCTATCAAAGCAGTATCCCCCCAGATTACCTCAACATTATCTACGCTTATACCCAACTCGTCAGCTACTATTTGGGCTATACCAGTAGCAGTACCCTGTCCATGGGGTGCCGCTCCTATAATGACTTGAACTTTCCCATCAGCCTTAACTCTAACTGAAGCACTCTCCCAAGGTCCAAAATTATTTTGTTCTAGGTAGAAAGAGAAGCCTACGCCAACTCTCCTGCCTTTTTCTTTTAATTCCCTAGCTTTCTCTTCAAATTCCCTATATGCTTTTTCAGCTTTTTCCAATAATTTTAGATAGTTGCCAGAATCGTACTTTAGTCCCAATGGATTGACGTAAGGTAACTGTGTTATTAAATTCCTCTTCCTAATATCTATTGGGTCCATTTTAAGCTCATCAGCTAAGATATCCATAATCCTCTCATAAACGAAGGCAGCCTCAGGCCTGCCTGCTCCTCTATATTGATCTAAGGGTGTCTTGTTAGTGTAAACACCATAAACATTGACCTTAACGTCTCTAACTTTGTAAGGACCAACTATCATTGTCGCAGCAATGTCAGCTAAATAGCTTCCGTGAGATGCCGCACCTAAATCAATTATTATATCATCAACAATAGCCGTTAATGTACCATCCTTTTTAGCACCAAATTTTACCTTATGGATTTGACCTCTTCCATGATACATTCCCTTTATGTCCTCACTTCTAGTAGCAATCCACTTCACTGGTCTCCTATACATTATGCTAGCTTGTACTGTAATTAGCTCTTCAGCATAAGGAAACAACTTAGCACCAAAAGCCCCTCCTACATCTGCTTGTATTACCCTTATATCACTAACCTTATCTCCAAAGACTGATAATAAATACCTCCTCATATAATGGGGAGATTGCGTAGAGGAATAGATGAGTAAGTTACCTTCTTGATATACTGACAAAAGACCTCTAGTTTCCATCGGTGCTGGATAAACTCTACTGATCTCCAATTTCTCCTCTAAAACTACATCAGAGCTAGAAAGGGCTCTTTCAGCGTCTCCACTCTTATATTCTTTCCTATATACTAAGTTACTTCTTCCCTCTACCGCTTTCTTCTCGTCTTTTAATGCATCTTCTGGGTCAATCACTGCAGGTAATTCCTCATAATCAAATTGAATTAAATCCGCAGCGTCTGCAGCAGTATACCTATCGCTTGCTAAAATAGCAGCTATAGGATGACCAACGTATAATACTTCATCCTTAGCCATGGGGAAGTTATTTGGTCTATTCTCGAATTTTATCGTTAACCCTGTTATTACTCCTAATACACCATTTACTCTTAAAGCGTCTGAAACGTCAATTTTCTTAACCTTTGCATGAGCTATAGGGCTCCTCAAAATGTATAAATGGACTGTACCCGGGTATTCTATATCATCAATATATCTTCCAGAACCCGTAATTAACTTTAAGTCTTCTTTCCTTTTGATCCTTTGACCAATGACCATAGTTCAAAATAATGACCAAATCTAAATAAGCTTAACGTAAACTTAAGATATTTTCTTTACCGGTTATCCTCTTCCTACCTATGAACCCCTCATCTGTATAATGCCAATACATTATGTCTTTCTCGTCAATTTTCCAGCACAAGAAAGCTGGTTTATCATTTATTATCGCAGGAAAGTCAACTAATCCTATATCTATATCCCTAATAATTATCCCTTTAGAGATTATCTCATCTATGATCCTTTTAGTCTCAATCGCATAACTTTGTAATGCGGATTTATCTCCAGTAATAAGTAGCATCTCAATCTGATTTTTTATTTCTCTGAGTTGAAGCAATTTCTTCCTAAGCCAAAGCAAATTTTCCCTAGCTGTCTCAAGGTCAAAGTATAAGTATTCCACATTATATAATATACTCTTCAAAGTTTAAATAAGTTCATAATAGTTTTTAACTGGGGAGTAAAAAGCTAGTAGAAAGAATCTGACACTAATACTACATTAGCCTTTGCTGATAATATCAAATTCTTTAGGAACAGCTTGCCCTCTTCACTTAGATGAACTTCAGGGTCCTCTATAATAATTACATTTCTCTCATTAGAAGTCTTTAACAAAAACATTATTGGAAATAAGCTTAGGATCTCTGGAGGAGCATTATAAATAATTTCACTATCACAGAAAATATCATTATCCCTCACATAAACCTGGTGACCTAAGATTTCTTCTCTATAACCTAGAGGGATATTTATCGCATTTATGAAATCTGAGAGTAAACCAAAGGTCTTAGGTATGCCAGAGGCTCCTTCAAATTGATATGGCAAAAATTTATAAAATGCTGAAATAAGACCTGCCCTAGTAGCCAATATTATAAAGGGTTTCTTCCTATCTAGATTAGAAAAATAAAACGAGTCAACCTTCATAAGTCCCCTTATCCCCCTATCATCTTCACTCAGCTTAGGCGTCTCCTTTATCTCAAGGTGAAGAGATATATCATTCTTGCTCACTTTTCCACTTAACTCAAGCTTATTCAGATCCATTCGAAAATCAACATTAAAACTGATCTTCGCCAAATCTATTTCATTACGAATTATATTAGTAAATTGTCTCTCAAACTCCTTTTTCCAATCACTTATAGGTTCAGTTGATTTGATCCCATAAAGTCTAGGGATTGAGTATAGGGTTTTTAACAAGTAGTAGTAAAATCTACCTACGACGTATTTCTTCTCTCCTCCCTTTATCAAAACTAGTTTCTCATCCTTAACTACATACTGTTCATTCTCAAGCCTTATTATAGTCTCCATTACAGTCTAAAGTATAAAAGAGAATATTAAAGCTGTATAAAGAGCTAATTCTTCGTCATAAACTCTAATGTTTTGATTAAACTTAAGCTTTTAAAGAGATTAACTAACTTTATTCTCTTTGATAATGAATACAGCTCTTAAATTTTTCTTTATGGAAAACCATTTCATATATAGATGAAGAGAATATTGATAAAAACTTCAACAATTTAGTGAATTTTTCTGTCTTTATATCAAGGGGGAATATTATTTTAATTATGGTTTAATGTAATATAATAAGTTATAATAACTTTTTATGCTAATTATGAAATTGATATAAGTCTTCAAACTTACACTAATTGAGCGGATACTGGTAAGTAAACTGTGCTCTGTCCATTATTAACCTCTATTATAATTTCTACTGAGACAGGCTGGGAGGAGAATCTGAAATTAGTATTGATTTCATACGTATTAATACCTTGAGATAGGCTGATGCTTTTTTGAAGTTCATAAACAGTTCCATTATATACCACTTGTATAATTTTAGCATCCTGAAAGGTGTTTCTTAGAGTTACTTGTATAGTGCCATTAGTATAAGCATACGCTGTGCCCACTTGCCTAACTTCTCCGCTAGGGTAAAAGCTAAGAAAGTTAAAAGCTATTGATACTACCCCGATTACCATTACGACAGATACTACCAACAGTATAATCATAACCAGAGATTCACTTATTCCTTTTTCCATATAGAAGATTATCCCGGGATGTATATATAAATTAATATGTAAATAGAATATGCTTAGTATCTTCAAATTTAGCTATTAATACTTAATATTTAGGAAAAAACTTATATAGAAATTTAAACGATGGTGTTCATTATATGCTTTTGATAAGCGGAATTGATTGATAGAGGTATTACGAATGGTCCAAGAATAGCCTAACAGACTTTGTAAATATTTGTAATTATACAAATTGTGATACCAAGAGAACTAATAAAGAATTTTAGCCTCTGTACTTATAGAGGATTAAAGCTCCTTATAGGATATAGATAACGCTGTATAGTACTATTTTCTCTATATTAAACTGCGACTTCTTAACCATCTCTTCTGTCTTTCAGATCTGACTTCCTCCCCTTAGAGCGTATCATTGGTTTTTACCATCCTTTCGTGTTTACATCTCTCATGTGTCGAGAGGTGCAGAGAACCCCTCCCATCTACGTACTGAAATGTTTTTGACTGAAAAAACTTTTACCCCTTCCCTAAGGGTGAGGCTTTCATCACTTTGTAACCACGGATTAATGAGAGAGCATACTAAGCGAGAAGTTGGCAAATATGCATCAAGATTTTCGACAAAATATCTGCAAATTCTAGCGTAGACTTGATACTTAGAGGACGTCCTTAGTCTCTTCTCTCATATATCCTCCTTATCGTAAACGATCTACTTATTGTTTATTATGAGTAATGTTTATATAGAACTTTTTCTTTACTATTTTTTGATGAGTAATAGGAAGATGTTGAAAAGTAGGAGGGCTATCAGTGGTGCTGTAACTGCTTTAATACTAGTAATTGCTAGTGTAATAATAGCTTTAGTAGTTGTTGGTTTTGCATTTGGACTATTCGGAGCATTTGGAGGAACACCAACAGTAACACAAGTAGGCACTGGAACAATAAGCCCAGGTAGTAGTAATAATTGTGCTACTGCTACTTTCGTTTTAAAGAGTAGTGGTAATGTTCAAATAGTCTCAGCGATTATTGTAGGGACAACATATAGTGGAACTCCCACTACTATCGATTTAACTGCAGGACCTAATACGGTGACTATAACTTTTAATGGTTTTACTCCACAGGCTGGCTCTACTTATACGATATCTTTAGGACTATCTGATGGTGCGACAGTGCAAGTAGCGGTAGTAGCACAATGAAGATAAAATCAATTTTTTTTTATTTTTGTTCTCATTATTTTCTATTAATGAATTAGCACGTTTTATGCTCATTTTTATTATAAGCTATTTTCCGAACTCATTTTCTGAAGATAAATTTAAATTTTTTAATCATAAGTCTAACTTATGGCTAAGGGTAATGTGAAATTATTTGTTAGGGAGACTTCTGGTCTGGTCAAGAACGTATCTTTGCTTGACGCTACTATGCTTAATGTAGCTAATATGGGTGCTGGTTTGGCAATATTCATTGGTATAAGTCCTTATATAGTAAAGGGTGCTGTATTATGGGTAGCATCCTTACTTACATTTTTGTTCACCTTACCTTTAGTAGTACTTTACACTTACTTCATTCAGAGGATTCCTAGGACTGGAGGTGATTACGTATGGTTGTCTAGGAGGTTAAACGGTCCACTAGGGGCTATAATGGGAATTGCTTTAGCTTTTAATATGCCACCTTTCTTTGCGTTGTCAGCTTTCTTTTCAGTATCTGCTATTAGTACGGTTTTATCAGTAATCGGTTCATTAGACTCTCAACCTTATCTAGTTAACTTAGCGAATAACGTGTTTACTACGAGTAATGCTTATTTAGCTTATGGGCTGGCTGCATTAGCTTTTACAATTATTATCTTAATAAATATTTTTAGACCTAAATGGGGTTATACTTTAACTTCTGCTTTAGGCATATTATCCTTATTGGGCACGTTAGTAGCTATCCTAGTTATAGCGTTTAATGTCAGTGATTTTCATGTGGTGATACAACCTTTTTTAAAGGCTTTTAATCTTACAGCTACACCATATACTGGTCCTAGGTTTAGTTGGTCTTCAACGATTTATATGATTCCTTATTTTGCTTCCTTTGCATACATTTGGCTATATGCAGGGCCTGCTGTTGCCTCAGAGATCAAATCAAAGAGAGGAGTTAGATATAATCTAATTCTAGGTAGCGTGTTGACATTAGTATTTATCACAGTTCCTTTCTTATTGATGGATTTAGCAGGGGGATATGGTTTTAATTACTCGCTCTACCCTACTTACACTTATAATTTCTGGTCAGTTAGTATAGCATTAGCTAAAAATTACGCTTTACAGTGGTTTTTGGGTATAAGTTTAATTGCTTGGGAGTTCTTCGTAATGGCTTTTGGTGTTGTTGTTTTTGCTAGATATGTTTTTGCGTTTTCCTTCGATAGACTATTCCCTGAGGTTTTCTCGAGGTTAAATAGAGAGGGTTCTCCAGTTTATGCTCATCTCTTGGACTTTGCCGTCACCTTAGTATTCTTGGCTGTGCCGATAATTAGTCCTAATGGTTATGAAGCGTTGTATAGCTATACTCCTTTAGCTATTGCTTACCTTATCTTAGTTAGTATTGCAGGAGTTCTTCAATCGTTAAAGGAGAAGAATGCTGGTATGCTTATATCTTCAATCCTCTCAATACTGTTCATGGGTTTCATGGGGTACTATGCGTTTACTAACCCATACTTTGGAGTGATCACTTCAGAAGGTCAGCCTTATCTTCCGGGCATAGCATATATACTTAGCCTAATTGGTTTAGGGGCAGTGATTTTCCTCTCGTCTTACGTTTATAGAATGAAGAAGAACGGGATAGATATAAGACTAGTTTATAAGGAGATACCCCCTGAATGATGTATTAGTTTTTTCGCTTTAGTTTTTAAGGATGGTTGGTTTATGTTCTGTAAACACGTGCGTGTAAAAGTGATATGCTGAGGAGAAAGTTTTTCCACAGACACAATAATATTTATCTTTTGCATATTTTAGTAAATACCTTCTGCTCTCTCCATACAGTTTATCTAGGAAATTGTTCAGTTCTCTTTTTCTCTTCAACATATCTTCTTCTTGTAGGACGTGATCCTTTACTGCTAGTAAAAATGGATAGTAGGATAGCCTTAAATTTGCGCTCTTTTTCTTGTTTTTCATTATTTTGTTTAAAGCTTCAACCATAGTCATAGCTCTCTATATGAGAGTATTCTTTATTATTAAATTTATATTTTTCCCAAATGGTAACGTTATATCAAAGTACTTATTTATTTTTTCAATAATTTTTTCAGTAAATTTTTATATTAGATAAGAAAAATTTACCTTCACGTAAGTGATCGTTATTGAGTTATTTCGGCTAAGGTACTAACTTTAGTTTATCTTAAGGCTTTTCTTTAAGTTGTACTAATCTGAATAGCGTAAAGTTTATTTATGTGAAACCTTCAAGAGTATTTTGAGGAAATATGGCAACGGTCAGGTTTAAGTACAAGGGAGAAGAGAAGTCTGTAGACACTAGTAAGATAAAGAAGGTTTGGAGAGTTGGCAAGATGATAAGCTTCACCTACGATGAGGGTGGAGGAAAGACTGGTAGAGGAGCTGTTAGCGAGAAAGATGCTCCAAAGGAACTGTTAGATATGTTAGAAAAACAAAAGAAGTAAAAGCTAGAAATAAAATAACTGAATCATAAATAATTTTTTATAAGTGATACTTATTTTTCTTCCCGCTGTTTGATCTTCTCCTTTCAGAGTATTGCCTCTTAGATTTATTCTCAAGATTTATTCTCAGAGCGAGTTAATTTTTTGGCGAGAATAAAATTAGTTATCCTATACTTATGAACATAAACTACTTAACACTCTCCCATATGAGGAATTGTCTACAGTTTAACTATAGTGAATATTAATGAAGGATAAGTCTTTTAAGCAGGTTAAAAGGATTTTTAAACCACGAACAACTATCAGAGTAATTTCCGCACAAATGGGGATAGTACTTTAGACCTCAGCAAGACCCTAGCTCGTAAGGAGGTCGTAGTCTTGATGTTGGTATAGCTAGCTCACCTGGCTTTAGCAATGATGTCTGGAAAATAATTTAAATGATAACCTTTATGGCTGTTGAGGTGTTAATGAAGATATGGTAAATTAAGGAGATTTTTGTCGTTCACTCCTAAATAACAAATTTTCAGCTCTTGTGTAGAATTTTATTTAAGTAATCCTTTTATATGTATAAAAATTTAATAATATTATGGAAGGTACTACTCTAAAAGGTATAATATTATCAGCTCTAACATTATTTATTTTACTTCCTACGTCTCTAATTGTATATTCTTCAGTGGGAAATACTTACATATCTCCTACCTATTCTCAATCCCAGGTCATTTCAACGTTAAATTATAATACGCCAATTTACCTTTATATCTTTATTCCTCCTAAGAACCTCAATTCACTTTATTTGATGGCACAAGAGGTTGCTAACCATCAAGTTAAGCCTCTAGCCAACTCTCAATTAATTTCTATGTTTTCGCAGGAGAATAAAGTCTCTCAAGTAGTAAGCTACTTAGAGAGTAAGAACTTTACTGTATTGTATAAAGGTCCGTTTGAGGTCATCGCTGAGGCAACTGCTCTTCAAGTCTCTTCAATTTTTAACACTAAGTTAATCCTAGTTAAATCGCTAAGTGATGGAGAAATATATTATAAACCAGAAGGTAAAGTCAGTATACCTCCAGAACTTAATAACGTCTTGATAGGAGGTCTAACTAATTTCACTAATGTTCAATTACCTATGATTCAATTGGGCAAGATCGTTAACGGTAATTTGTTGTTGGGTAATCAAGTATCTTCATCTTTCACCTATACGTTCCAGTTCTCTGCAACATGGTATACTCCTCAAGATATTGAAGGAGCGTATAATATCACTCCACTGTTCAACGCTACAGCGGATAAGAAAGTTACTATTGCATTAATTGAAGCTTATGGTGATCCAGAGTTATATCAAGACGTTAAGATATTTGATCAGCATTTCCATTTACCTCCTGCTAATATAACTATTTTACCTATTGGTAGATACGAACCTCTCAATGGGCTAATTACGGGCTGGTATGGGGAGGTAGCGTTGGATGTAGAAATTGCTCACACTACTGCTCCTTATGCTAATTTGCTTGTAGTAGTTGCCCCCTCAGCTTCAATACCTGCATTGTGGTCCGGTATTAATTTGGTAGTCAGTGAGGACTTAGCTCAAGTGGTATCTATGAGTTTTGGTCTACCAGAGATTTTATTTGGAGCGTCAGGCTTTTATGCGTTTTTCGAGGGACAACCATTTCCAAATTATCCTTACTTAGACTATTATTTTGAGATTGGAACTGCTGAGGGTATTTCTTTCTTTGCCGCTTCTGGTGATCTAGGAGCTTATAACGATCTTCCCACAGTATATGGTGCTGCAAGCTATCCAGCATCTTCACCTTTCGTAACAGCAGTTGGAGGAACTACTCTATTCCTTAACGTGACTTCAGGTTATATTTCGAATTACAATTCTACTGCAACTTATGGCTATGAAACTGCTTGGAGTGTTAACCCATTATATTTTGGTGAGGTAGAAGGTACTGTGTCGTCTGGTGGTGGGTATAGTACTCTATTTCCTTCTCCTTGGTATCAGTTTTACATTACTCATAGCGATTATAGAACTATACCAGATGTTGCAGCTGATGCTAACCCATATACTGGTTTTGTGATTTATGCCTTAGGACAAGAGGTAGTAATAGGCGGAACTAGTTTAGCTACGCCACTATGGGCTGGGATTATTGCAGATATTGATGGTTATTTAGGCCATCCATTAGGTTTAGTTAATCCGTTACTTTACGAAATTTATCAAAATTCGACATTATATCATGAGGTATTTCATTCAATCAATTTTGGTTATAATGGATATTATTATGCTAATGGATCTTATAATCTAGTTACTGGATTAGGAAGTCCTAATGCTGGTTTACTAGCTAGTACAATTAAGCACTTGATAAGTAAGAGTTTAAGCATATCAGTAAGTACTTTTGAGCCTGGGGTTTCTCAACCATGGTATTTCTATAATTCAACGTTTACGATAACTGCTTATATTTCATATCCAAATGGTACTGAAGTCAGTTCTGGTTCGTTTAATGCTTACATTTATACTCTTAATGGCTACTTAGCTACTGTTCCATTAAGCTATAACGGAAGTTATTGGATAGGTAACTTTACAATATCGAAGGGATATCCTCCTAACTTATGGGAGATTATAGTGAATGGTACTTCTGGGTCATTTGTGGGTACTGGTATTGTGGAGATAGATGTTGGAGAATCAATAAACATTATTCAACCTATTCCTTATCCTTATAACATACCATTACCCTATAATGAACCTTTCCCGATAGAAGCTTGTGTTTACTATCCAAATGGAACACCAGTAGCTAATCAGAGCGTCACTGCCTATCTAATAAGAAATGGTCACATAGTAGCTTCAGTTCCTTTAATTATGTCATCTCCGGGGAACTATCAAGGGGCTTATGCTTTATTACCACCTTTACCTCAAGGTACATATTTGCTTGTAATCAATGACTCTTATGGTTCAGCCACTTCTTATGTATATTTTGGAGAGTATAATTTCGGTGGTGTTTTAACTCCATTAAATGATGGGTTACCTGCTGCGTCTCCAGGGGAAAACGTTACTTTCATTGATTTAGTAGAAACGATAGAGTTTACGGGTCTGTTTACCTCTAATGTCAATGCATTTGTGTACAATCCATCTGGCAAGCTGGTAGGGGAAGTTCATTTAATTCCTGCTCCAGATACTATTCAGTTTGGAGTATATTTACTATTTCTTTTATATGAGGGTAATTTTACTGTTCCAAATAATGCTACTCCAGGGTTTTATAATGTAGTAATTCAGTCTGTTACTAATACATCTGTTGGTCTTGATATTTCCAATTTTACTACAGCCTTTTATGTCTCTCCCGCTAATCTGAATTATAATGTAAAGGTAAGTGATACGGTGTATGAAGGGCAATGGATTAAGATTTTTGCCAATATTACATATCCCAATGGTACTGAGGTAAAATATGGTACTTTCACTGCTACTCTATCGCCTACTCAGTTGAATTATGAGTCCTTGATTATAGGTTTTGAGATAGGTGTTCCTCTTCAATACAATTCCACACTTAATGAATGGGTTGGAATTTATGAATTACCTTCAATTTTTAATGGCTCAATATTCCAAGGTTCAAATCAATATGCCTTATCTGGTCCATGGAACGCTATAGTGTCTGGAATTTCAGGTAATGGTTATAATCTTTATTCAAATAACTATTACTATTTTAATGTTCTACCATATACCTTCTTAAACCAATTACTAATTTCTAAAAGCAGTGACTTACCTTTACTCGCTGAGATAAACTCTTCAGCTTACATGTTATCTTCAATTGCCTCCAATAACATCACCATAATGGGTACAAATGTAGTATTGAATAATGATGTAATAGGTCAACTCGTAATCAAGGACTCGTCAGTCACAATTCTATCTTCAAATATTAAACAGTTGATAGTATTGAATTCTACTGTTAATGTAGTGAAATCAAATATTGGAGGTAGACAAGTGGCTATTATAGCCAATAGTTCTACTGTAAACATAGCTTCATCAGTCATTCAAAATTCCCAGTATGCGTTTTCACAGTCTAATTCGATAATTAATATGAATGGTGTAAGTTTATCTAACGTAACTACTTTATCAACAGTTACACCTCCTAAACTAGCCTATTTACCTTCAAATATTACAGTAGCTCAAAAATCAATTATAGTGAATATAACTGGAGAATATTTGAAATTGATTAATATATTAGTAAATGAAGAGCCTATCAAGTATAATATAATTTCTTCTTCTCCATCAATGATAAGTATTAGTATTCCATTTAACGCATCTACTTTGCCAGACGGGGAGTATGTTTTTACAGTTGAAGTATCTGATGGTTTACCCTATAATTTGACCTTTAACGTCTACAATAGTTATCATACAGTAATGTTAAATGGGAATATTCTATCATTACATAGCTCAGTATTTGAATTAACTATTTTAGCTATAGTATCTTTAGTAATAGCAGTAATAGCTTTAGTATTATCATATATCATAACGAGGAGGAGGGGTGGTGGAAGATGAATGTAAGGGTATTGATACTAATTTTGATACTAGTCTTCGGAACGCCTTTAATCTCTGCTATTACTTTTTCTCAGCAACAGTCCTTAAGTAAGCCTATGTTTTTAGGGAATATAACTGCATTAAACAGTGGAAGAATACTGTATGATCCCTCATATTACTCATTCGAAGCCTATCAAATTCTTCCACCTAATGTAACTCCTATAAAGGTAAATATAGCAACGAATGCTATCTTTAATAATAGTGGTCTAACTCCTTATATTGTCCACGTATATATACCTCCCGGCAACTATAGTATGGAAATACTTAACGTAAGTATAAATGAGTCTGAGGGTGCACAATATGATAGAGCTGCCTACATTTTCGCGGATGGTGTACCAATTTTTTGGGGGTCTACTCAAGAAATGTTAAATTCGACAGCCTCTGTAGATGTTACGCTTTTCGAGAATTTGTTAAGGGGTAATGTGACTTTCCAGCTTGTCATAGAGAACTTTTATGATGCAAAAATAGGAATTACTGGAATATACAAGATGAATGTGACTTTATATCTTTATCCCGGAACTCCACCAAAAGGATTGCCAAACTATTTTATACCATTATTTTTAAACAAATATAATTACTCCTATATAATCCTGAACTCATTAAATGATTATATTTCTCAAAATGTGACAATTCCTAATGGTACTTATAGGTTAGCTATGCTACTATATGAAGAGGGAGGTGGATTAGATGAGTTTTGGTATGCTAATGAACCTGCTACGAGAGAAATACAAGTGTTTTACAATGGCAGGTTAGCAGGGATAGTAAATCCCTATGAGACTATATACACTGGTGGAATTAATTTGCTCTGGTGGAAGCCATTAACTTCAATTAACACACTATCTTTTCATAGCCCATATATTATAGATCTAACGCCGATGTTAGCTTTAGGTTCATCAGGTAATGTAGCTGTTACTGTAACTAATTTAGAAGAAGCATATCTGCTAACTGGCACTCCCGCATATGATTGGGATATTGCATCTGTCTTATTATTATGGGTCAATTCATCAAATCCGCTAGTCAAAGGTACTTTATTATCTCAATATTCGAGATTCATGGACTCATCACCTATATTTAATAGTGGTCTTCTAGGAGAATATTACCAAGAAGGTGGGTCATATTTACTTAACTATTCAGCAGTATTAAAGTTTGAACATGGTATAGAATATTCAGATGTAGTCCAAGAAGGCAGATTTTACGCTTATCAGACGTTTAACCAGATTTACGAAAAAGCTTACCTAGGTGAGAATTTCATGGAAAGGGCTATAGAGATGGGTAATTTATATAATTCTACATTATATTATCACGTGTATTATCCAATATTCTTACAATTTTCTGCAGTTGAAATACCAATAACTAATCCCCATGTAATACCGTTTAACTTAAGTTATTATCAAAACGGTACTTTAACTCTAGGATTATACTATTACTATGAGAACATATTTAATGGGCAAAACACAACTATAAGGACTTCCGAAAATTTGACTGCTATAGGAGGGTTCGGAGGTATTATAGAGGTAATAAACAAATATGGTGGAGCTATCTTAGTATCATTAACTTCAAATAATGCCTTAACTACAAAAACTTTAACGAATTATTTCTTGATTAACGGTAAAGGCTATGAGGAAATCTTCTCTGCTCAAGGTCTTCAGAACTCTACTACTAATTTAGCAGGATATTATGTATATCATAGGGTTCAATTCATTTCAATTAATGTAGATCCCTCATCTTCTAGTCAAATCTATACAGAATTTTTGCGTTATCATATAGGAACCTATTTATTAGCTCATTACCGTCTTCTTCATCTATAATCCCTTTTTCTATTAATTCATTTTTTACCTTCTGAATCCCCTTTTTTGCTAATTTAGCACCAAGCCAAGCTATTTCTGGAATGCTAAAAGTATCGGAACCATGCATAACCTTATTGAGGGGGGCTACTTCAAATATCTCCCTCAGCACGTTAAATGCTGTTAAAGGTGCAAACGGAATTATTTGTGAGGTATCTAAGTAGACTGAGGGGAAAATATATGACATCCAGGCTGATTCCCTATGATATGGATAGCCTGAGTGAACAAGGACTACCTTTCCTTCATACTTCCTTACTAAATCGGTTAAGTACGAAGGTCTTGATAGGTCAAATTTTATGTCCCTATCCCCAGCCCCAGTGTGAATCTGAATTGGCACGTCTAACTCTTTACCTATTCTTAATGTTTCACAAACTAAATAATCTCTGAAGCCTTTAGCTATTCTACCGTACCAATCTTTATCTTCTTTATTAAAGTCTTCCCTTGCCTTGTTAATGTTACACACAACTTTTAAACCAGTCCTATACGCTATAATTGTTTTAAAACCAGCATATCCTTCGTTCTTTATTTTTTCTCTTAACTTCTCCTCAAAATACTCTAAGGCTTTATCAAAGCTTAGGGAGAAGAGCTCATTCACAATACTCTCTATTCTAAAGAGAAGTTTGATCTTAACCGGTATTTCAATTTCTTTTTTCCCAAAGCCTACATCTATTACCATTCCTTCTATTCCTGCATCATTAAATAGAAATTTTATGTAATCTACTGGATCATTCCTAATAAGTTTGTTCCTTTCTTCTATGAAATTATCACCGAGAAGCTTCTTCAATTCCTTCCTCAGATATAAATAAAATGGTCTTAATTTGTTCATTGTAAAAACATCAGCATTTATTTCATCTTCTCTCCATGACTCAGCGGTCTCCATAATTAATTCTTTTTCATTCATTATCTTTGCCGAAAACCAATGAGAATGGGAATCTATTATTTTCATTAAATAAGTTTAGTTATAAGTGCTTATATACTTCATATTCCCAATCAGTTACTAGACTTTCATATTCTTCTACCTCAGCAGTTTTTACTTTTATGAACTCTTCTATTATAGGTCTTCCTATTCTCTCTATGAGTCTATTGTCCTTCTTCAATTCATTCAAGGCTTCTCTTAAATTCCTAGGTATATCCTCAACATCCTTTCTGTAGTAAGCGTTTTCATTTATTGGTTCACTAGGCCTAAGCCCTCTTTCTATTCCATCTATTCCGGCTTCTATTACAGCGGTGAGAAGTAGATATGGATTAGTAGATGGATCTGGTACTCTATACTCTATTCTTCTGTCTAGATGGGAAGACCCGGGGTAAGGTGTGGGTATCCTAATCATGGCAGACTTATTGTTATAACCGTATGTTATCTTAGTTGGAGCCCATGAGCCTGGTACTAGTCTTTTATAGGAGTTTATAGTGGGGGAAGCTATAGCAGTTAACGCTTTTGCGTGCTCCAATAATCCTGCAATAAAACTATACGCTAATTCGCTAAGCCCGTACTTATCATTTGAATTGTAGAATACGTTCTGATTATCTTTCCAAGCACTTATATTTAAATGTAAACCAGATCCGGCTAACTTGTTAAACGGTTTTGGCATAAAATTTGCCTCTACTCCATATTTTTTACTGATTTGCTTCGCCACTTCTTTAAATATTACGACTTCATCGGCACTCCTCAACGCTTCTTTATGTAATATATCTAGCTCATATTGCCCCGGTCCATATTCCTTTATTACTCTTAAAGGCTCAATACCTATTTCTCTTATTGTCTTAGCTATTTCAGGTATTATGGGATTTGTATAATAAGCTGAAGGGTCGAAACATCTAGCATCATCAAAGGGCTTTTTATCTTTTACTAGATAAAACTCTATTTCAAATGCTGACTTAAAGGTGAAGTTGAACTGTTCCTTAATTTTATCTAAAGTTCTAATTAACGTGCTTCTAGGATCGTACTCCCAAGGCTTGCCTTGCCTATACAAATTACAAATTACCATTGCTGAGGGTGGAAAGACTGAGAAAGTCGTAATATCTGGCATTAAAAAGACATCCTCATCTTGTGGTCCGAAACTTCCATAAGGACTTATATAGTCCATAGGAGTGAAACTCATCATTGCCATAGTTAAGCCAATTCCAGTTTTAATTAACTCACTTACGTGATCAATATATGCTCCTTTAGATCTGATATATCCATCTAATCCTACCCATGTAAATCTAAGGATTTCAACTCCTTTATCCCTTAACTCTTTTTCAATGTTCATTAAGGTTAAATAGTCTCCGAGAGTATATTAGTCTTGTTCATTCATTTAGATATACATATTGCTATTTCTGACTTCCTCTCTGCCCTGAAGGGCGAGTCTTTTCTCACCTTTGTAATGGATTTACCTAAATTTAGTTTCTTATTTCTGCACTATACCGTATTGTTTATCCCTTTACTCTTTTCTAAGATAGGAGGAATAGCTTCTTCCTCGTTAAGTTTTGCAACCTAAATTATCTAATCTTTATTGATATAATTATATAAAGAATACTATTATTAATATTATTTCTTCATACTTATCTTTAATAAATCCAATTATTTAGAGAAAATTACTGTTGCACAAAATTTGTGTTAACTTCCTCTGGTTCATTATACCACTTCACTTTCTCCCCTACCTTAGCTCTTAATTTCCATTTCATGCTTTTAGGATGACTCTCAACGATATTTCTTAGCTTTAATAATTTTTCTTCGATGATATTCTTATTGGGATCATTCTTCAAGAAGTCTATAATTCTATCTTGATTTATGGTAAATGTTTTATAAAAACCCCAATCGTCTGAAAGTATCTTTGCGACATAATTTGCATTTAGAGTAGTTTCGTCATCCTTATCTCCTATATTTATATCATACAATAATGCAGATATATCCTTTTTATCGTTTTCAGTTAAATTAACTATCTGCATTTTTGTTAATAGGAGATCTGACGTTGGTATTGTATATTTCATTATTCTTAACCTATCTTTTAGGACTAGCTTATGACACATAACAAACTCGTCAAGGAAAATGTCTATTGTGGAATTTATTACAGGGTCAAAAAACATTAGTCTGGTATGTCCATGTAAAGCGTTAAATCTCTTATTCGGGATTAGGTTTAGGCTCTCAAGAAGTTTGGAAATTTTACTGCTTTGTTCTGATAATCCAAAATAGTCTGCATCTTTGTAAGTTCTAGTATAGATCTCTGATCCCTTCTTTGCAATTAGCGCAATTGCTGCTCCTCCTACCAATCTTAATGTAATGCCGTTTTCCTCAGCTTTCTCTATTAAGGTAATAGCCCTATTAAGTAGTTGCTCTTTTGTAATAGCCATAGGAATAATGTAATTCGATGTTGTAATAAACTTTATCATTAAATTAAACTGACATTGTGAATGCTTTTCAGCAAAAACAAATTTATAAATTATCACTTTGATTAGTACTCCTAATTTTATAGATAAAAGAAGTTTATTGTCATGTTTTCGATTCCTTAATTATTCAAGGTTGAATAAAAACATAATGTAAATCCACATGAAACTTTATAAAAACTTAACATAATCTTAGTTACTTTTAAGTACATGAGACATTTATAAAAGAAAAACAGTTTTCGAAGGTAGGTTGTTCTTTTCAGCTAAAATGATTTTACTATTCGCTATAATTAAATTATGTGGAGAAAAACTTGTGTGTGGACAACAATTTCATCCACCCCCATATTCCAACTTATGCTAATAGATTTCGAGTAAATTGTATTGAAGAATATTTTTAGCCATCTCGTTATTGTGTTTCTTGTTGAGTTAAGTGTTAGGAAATCAAACTCATTCATCTTCTCGCCCCAATAGATGAGTTGCCTCATGCAAAATACTTTTCCACAATAAACAAAATTCAATTCATATCAACCAAATTGTTGTCCACACACAAAAACTTTAGAGGAAATAACGGACTCTAAAAATATTGTTAGCTTTTATTGCCCAAAAGCTTATAAAGGTATATTAGGTTAGTTCACTATGGAACCGCTAATAGCAATAGATCTGAATTCCAATATTAATTTAGAACAGCTTCAAGAGGGCCTAAGAAAGTTCTTTGAAAATTTCGGCTCATTGGACATTGTATTCTTGATAGACGATGACAGTATAGTTGAATTAGATGGAAAGCTAGTCCAAACTTTCTATAATATGAATGATCTTATAGAAAGTTATAAAATATTGAAGGAATTGTCAGAGACAAAGTCTAATAGGCTCAAGGTGACTAGTGTCATAAGATTAGAGAGAGAGTTGAGGAGATTTCCTCTAATAATTATAACAAACAGAAAGATAATAGGTCTTGAGAAGAATCTAGTGTTCGTTTATGATGGGCATAACGTTAAAATGAGATATTGATACGAAACTGAATAGTGGACTTATGTTATTTGCTTTGTCACTTTCTTTCGATAGTTAAGAAGATAACTTTTTAACAAAGTATAAAAACTGAGTCCTTATGAAAGCTGAGAATTGGAGTAATGTGGTAGGGGGGTTTATCTCTTGGGTTATGGATGGTTATGATCTAGGTGCAGTTGTCATAACTTCGTCGATATTAGGTATACTATTCTATCCAACTCTAAAGCTACTAGGTTCAGTATTGCCCATTGTTTTTACAATCATGTCACGTCCAATAGGTGGTTTTGTTTTCGGCTATATTGGAGACAAGTTAGGACGTAGATCTAGTTTATTAGTTACAGTATTAGGCTATTCATTATCGATAGGATTAACAGCAATATTACCTACTTACGCTCAAATAGGTGTTTTAGCCTCAATATTTTTATCATTATTGAGATTTCTTCAAGGTATATTTATAGGAGGAGACGTAGCAGGTAGCTTCACGATAGTAATGGAGAGTATAAATTCCTATAGGGGTATTTTCTCTGGTCTTATGCAGTCTGGGGTGTTAATTGGTTTCGTAGGCGTAGATAGTCTTTTCACATATTTAGCTTCTACGACAGGGAGGGATTTCATTTCATTCTACTGGAAATTAATTTTCATTATTGGTGTAATACCAGCAATACTAGCTGTTCTAATAAGGTTTAAAATGTCTGAGCCTAGCGTGTGGGCTAATATAAAGCATGATATAAACCCACTCAGAGGCTTAAGACAGTTACCTCAGCCACTACTAGTTATGATAGGATTTTGGTTAGCAATATATGCTGGTCCGCAGCTAGTTCCCACAATTTTTGGGCAAGTTATGAAGTTATCTCCTTCATATTATGGCTATCTTGTCATATATATGAATCTGATAGGAATAGCCTCCATGCTAATTTCTGGACTATTTTCTGACTTTATTGGAAGGAAAAAAATGGGAATTTTAGGAATAGTTTTATCAATTATTGGAGGAGTTATTTTCTATCATTTCTTGCCTGTCTATAGAAATTTACTTTACCTAACATTATTATTTGGATTTTTAGTCAACCTGCCGTCAGCTATAACACCGGCTTTTCTATCAGAGAGATTCAAGACATATGCTAGAGCATTAGGCATAGGGACTGCTTATAATGGAGCATATATAATAGCCGGTTGGGCTCCATTACTAGTTTCTGCACTTTCTCAGTTTATGAGCCCATTTAATTCAGCTACAATAATATTCGCTTTAGGCAATCTGATAGCGTTAATAAGTTTGGCTGTAGGTCCTGAGACCTATAAAGTATCGTTAGGCTGAAGAAAGATTATTATTTTTCTTTTCGAGCTAATATTACTATGAGAATAGGAGTTATAGGATCTGGTCCAGCTGGAGTATCCGCTTCCCTTGAACTAGCTAAGAGAGGTCATAAGGTTACTTTGGTAGAGAAAGAGGATAGACTAGGCGGAACTTGTGTATTATATGGTTGTATCCCATCTAAGGCCATGCTTAACCCTATTCACCTATTAACCTCAATGGAAAAAGTCGGTAAGAGAGACGTCTCCTTTAGCCTTGATGAACTGAAGAAGTTAGGTAAGGAAGCCTCTTCAAGAATTTCTAAAGGTGTAGAATATTTGCTGGAAGATAATGGCGTAGAGGTTGTTCATGGAAATGCTTCTCTTAGGTCGGGAGTATTAAACGTCAATAATGAATCATTAAATCCAGATTATATAATTATAGCTACTGGTACTTATAGAGAAAGGACTAGAGGAATTATTTATTCTGAGGATTTACCTTATTTGGATAGGGATTTCAACAGTGTAATTTTGGTAGGAGGAGACGTAGGTGGTATAGAGTTTGGATGGTTATTGAGGAAAATTGGGAAGGAGGTATTTTTGATAGATAAGCAAAATTCTCTTTTACCTTATCTGGATAAAGACATTAGTAATACGATAACTAATTATTTCTCCAGAATAGGAGTGAAATTGTATTTAGGCAGGATTGTCAAAGAGATGAAGGAAAACGAGGTAATATTAGACAATGGCGAGCGGTTAACAGCTGATGTAGTTTATATGACTTTCGGGAGAAAACCATCTATTGATGGCTTCGAAGAGATTAAGCATAACCCTTTCATACAAGTTGATGAATATTTGAGGACAAGTTTGAGTAATGTATTTGCCGCTGGGGATATAATAGGTACTCATACTGCTCATGAAGCTTCCTATGCAGGAAAAATAGCTGCTTTAAATATTGTGGGAGAGAGAAAGGTATTCAATACTCTAGGTATTCCTAAAGTGGTTTACACTCATCCAACAATCGCCTATGTAGGAAGGATGGAGGGGCAATGCGTTAAATTCTCCTTGTCGAACTTGGGAAGGGCAATAGTGGAAAAGGAGACTGATGGTATACTTAAGATTTGTGTAGAAAACGATAGGATTGTTGGTGCTCAAGCGTTTATGAAGGATGCTGAAGAGGTTATTTCTCTAATTTCCCTTATGATCAGGTTTAATATGAGTGTAAACGAGCTAAAAGATTTCGTAGCTCCTCATCCATCTTATATTGAGGCTATAACTGAAGTATTAAGTAGAATTTAGAGCATATTTTTGAATTTTGCCCTTACTCTTAGCTCTTTACCCATTTTTGTTATATCATAGGTTATTCTAATGTTACTGCACTCTCTGGTTACTTCTAGGTGAGACTCGTCTATGAACTTTATATTTGGTTTATTGCAAGTCCTAATGTCTACGTAATGGGAGAGCATTTCATCTAGTTGATTCATGTTACTTATAATAAATTCAGTTTCAATTGAATCTCCTTTTATCTTAGTAAAACTTCCATGTTTACTGGATAAGTAGGATGTGATTACGCATATTAAGCTACCAATTATGTTGAATAATATAACAACACCATGAAATAAGCTATTAATAAAGCTAATTTTTATAAAATTAATTAATATAAATGAGGTTAGAAGAGAAAGCATAATAGAGTAAACTGCGCTAATAATTATCGAGTATCTATAGTTGGTTTTGAAGTAGTAACTAAATAATAGTCCAGTAAGAAACGGACCTAATAGTGGAATCCACCACAGCACTAAAGGAGCTATGAAAGTAATATATTTGAGGTTAAAATTCATCAAATCACTTTATAATCCATTTTATTTAAACCTTTATACCAGTTGGACTTCATATAAGGTTTGATTTTTAGTATAACAGCAAAAAGTTTCGAGAGTTATTATAGATGTAAGGTTATTGTGAAATAACACGATATATCCTAACCAATGTAGGCTATCTCCTTAACTGTATTATCGTCTAAATCCTCAAAGTATACTTTACCATCCTCTCCTATTACTATGTATCCTACTTTTCCTTCACACTTGTAAGGAAAGGCTAAAATTCCTTTAGTCTTTAACCCTGAGACTGCAAAAACTGGCAATAAAGAATCATCGATATTTAACGCTAAACATGTGGGTATTAGTTTGAAAAGTTCGTTTAATACATTATTTAATAGCTCTTCATATTCGTCTCCCAATTGTTTTAATCTTTTAGCTTTATCTAGTAAGCTCATAAGATTTTAATTGAAAAATTTGCTCATATTTTTTGTGTTTCCATAATTTAACAGCTTCTTATGGGTTAGATACAGCGTTATTCATTGCTGAACCATTGATAATTTCAGAAAATTGTATTATACTATTATAAAATGATTGTCAGATAAAAAGCCTTAGTTATGATCAACTTATAGTGAATACTAACTAGAAGTTATTATAAGTTAGTCTTATATGGGAGAAAGACTATATCTATAATGAAATGCAACGATTGGACAGTCTTATATTAAAGAACTATAAGGAAGAGATGTTTGATTACGAGGTTTATAGGAAATTGGCTAGAATCGAAAAGGATGATAAGTTAAGAAGAACCTTAACAAAACTTTCTGAAATGGAAAGATCTCACTCTGAGTTCTGGAAGGAAATTGCTGATAAGAGAGGACTAAGGACTAAAGGGCTATCATTTGTTGACAAACTAAAGATAGGTTTTTACTCTATTATAAGAAGATTGCTAGGTACCAATTTGACTATAATGCTTCTAGAAGCTGGGGAAGAAGATGACGTGGAGAAATATAAAAAATTAGCAGAAATGAAGGAATTTGAGGAAGAGAAATCTAGATTAGAATCAATAATGTTAGATGAGGCTGTTCATGAAAAGGTTCTAGGAAATGTTGAGGCTAAAAATGTTGGTGATTTTGTATATGGGATAAGTGATGGTTTAGTTGAAGTTTTAGCAGCAGTTTCTGGATTGTCTGGAGCGATTTCTTCTCCTATCTTCGTTGCGGTAGGAGGTTTAATAATAGGAGCTTCGGGGACATTATCAATGTCAATAGGAGCTTACTTATCTACTAAATCAGAGAAAGACGTTAAGGAACAAGAACGTAAAAAGTTAGAACTAGAGAAAATTGTTGATCAGCGTCAAATTGAGCTAAAGCTAATAAATTTCTTCACAGAATTGGGTATAAATAGAAATATAGCGAAGAAAGTTTCTCCTTCTTTGGTAGATGTTGCAGAGGACATTTTATATCCTAAAGTCAAAGATAACCCTATCAAGAGTGCTTTAATAACAGGGGCGTCATACATTACTGGTGCTATAATACCAGTTATACCTTATATTGTAGGTCTTTCTGGCTTAGCCGGGGTTATTTCGTCTTATGTTATAGCCGGCTTAGCTACATTTGTGGTGGGATCAGTTATAGGATTATTAAGCGGAGTTAAACCTTTTAAGAAAGGTTTACAAATGACAATATTAGCCTTACTAGCTGCTTTAGCTACACATGGCTTAGGGTATCTAGCATCTAAGTTTTTACCTCATTACTATATAATATTACGAATCTCTAAAGCTTTAAATTTTAGTTAATTCTATTGTTCTCTATGCCATTATTTGGTAAAAAGGTTAAGGTTGTACATCACATAGATCACCTTCATATAAACATGAAGATGGCGATAAAGACTATTTTAGACTCTTATTTACCTGATATAATTAGAGGATATGGATTAAAATATGCTGATCCTAAATGGGGTGAACCTATATTCATACCTTATGGTTATCTTGATGGGGAATACAAGGATCCAATGGAAGCCTTTTCAAAAATATTAGAAGAGTTAAACGAAAGGAAGAGCGACGGATTACCCAAATTTAAAGAGTGGTATCCTAATAATCAATTTTATGACGTATATAGATTCGTTCAATACTCTGTACCTGGTACGGAAGAGGGGTATACGCCTGGTATAGCAGCTGATCCATTAATGAGCTATAATTATTTCAAGGAAGGGTTAGAGGAGGTAAAAGCTGAACTACAAGGTAGAGTGATTGTTGCAAATCCTCTATTATCTTCTATAACTAACTTTATCTTCCTTGATCCAATAATGCCTAAAAGAAACGAAATAATAGATGCTTATGTGTGGTTTAACAAATATTTTCATGAGGAGTACGATAAGGATAAAATGTACGATGAAAAATTAGGAAGACATTATATGAATTTAATATTCGATTTCTTAGAAAGTTTTGGGAAAGATAGACGAACTTCCAAAATAGATGATGGTGATGTACTATTAATACCTTCAATTATATGGCCTAAGAACAAGGTTTTCGACTGCAATAACTCTATCCAAGAATGTTGGAGAAATTCCTATTTATTTAAATCATCTATGTTTCATGAAATTGAAGCATTACCAGTTATTTTAAATAACGTTTTGATAGACAATATAGTAAATAATTATGCTAATAGATTTAAAAAAATTATTATTATAGGTAATAAGAAAATGCCTCAGTTAGATAGATGTGAAGATTGTCCTAAGTCTTTAAAGTCACTAAAGATCGTGAAAGAGAATCAATATTCTAAAGTGTTTATGCCTTAAAAAGTAGAAATAGTTTTTAGTTAAGCATATTTACAAGGTGGGGATAGCCTTAAACCTTAAGGACGGGGAGGAAATCAGAAAAATGTATAAAATTTTTCCTTAACAAAATTAATAAAATCCTTATTATTTATAGTAGGACCACATTCATAACATTGCTTCACGTATTGTGTTATATAACATCTGATAAGAGTCATATATTGATTTATAAACATTTGCATAAATTCCCGATGGTGCTGATTTTCCTGTAATATATTGATATAGCAGTGTAGAATTTAGATCGGCTAACTGTGTAGGAGAAATATTGTTTGGATACCCTATGTCCACCCAAGTTCCCCCTGGGCCACTGATTATTATAAGTGTTACAATATGAGGAGGATTACCTGCATTAACTACGTTTATCATATTCCCATTTATGTTATAAGTGCTATTTATTTCGTAAAATACGGTCAAATTATAAACCCACGATGGGGCTAGTTCTTTAAGTTCTTGTAATCCAAAGCTTACAATATCATTAGTTGGTATTGGTGTATCATTTGTTGTCTCATTTAGATAATTACCATATATGTAAATTGGATGAAAGTAAACTGGTAATATTTTGGTATTATTATATGGCGTGTAATTTGTAAATATCAATCCAGGTATTCTGGCCCCTAAACTACTCTCGTAAATTGAATAGTTAGTCTTTACACTAACGTTGCCAAAGTGTTCTAACGCTAAATACAAGGGCCAGGAAGAAGTTGCTCCATTGGGACATCCGTACCAACTTATGAAATATATTTGAACTGAGTTGTTTCCTGCAAAATTTTGATTACTGACTTTATATATATTAAATAATGGAGTGTTAGCATTAGCTACTGGAACCGAATTTTTAGATGAATGAATATAGGGAAATACTACTAAAATTACAATCACGGCTATTAAAACAGCAAACGGAATATATAGTAGGTTACTCTCTTTTTTCTGCTTACTTTTCTTTTGTTTTGGCTTAGCCATTAATATACATGATAAGCTTAAGAATATATTTGTTTTGCGAAGTTCATGATGAAATATTTTTTATATGATACTACAATTTATAGAAATAATGATGAGTTTGCCGAGTTTTGAAAGATGAAATGATATAACCGCTGATTTACGAATTTCACCATAAATTCTTAGTATATTCCTATATCCTACAGATCCTCATATCTAAGTCTTCGTTTAATTCTTTGCATTCAAGACGATCAGAATTTAGAAATAGTTTGTCTAACTTTTTTAATTGATTGTCAATATAAGGAACCTTATATGCTGTTATCATATACCATATGTTTTGTTTGATTTCATGTATAATTAGCCTTGGCGTCATCTCTTTAAGTACTTTGATGATATGTTCTACATTAGACCCTGTACCAGTGACTCTAAATTCCTTTATTACCACATCGCCTTGAGTTCCATCAATTTCGTACCCATCAACGTAAAGTGTAAATAAAGCTCCTAGTTTGAGTATTAATGAAAACTCTTTAGGCTCTAGTTCAATTTTGTATTTATTAATGTAATTAAGCCATCTATCTCTTTTTCTTCCTCTAGTTTTCATCCTTACTAGAGCCTGTAAGCTTAGTGAACTTAGGATGTCATTTATATTAAAAGAGATAAAATCTTCATCCCTATATATCTCAATTCCTTTACATTTAACTTCAGAAAGTGTCCCATCACATAAGTAGGAGAATTCTCGCAAGGGAGGTATAAATAGATCTTCTAATGTCTTTACCTTTAATTTCATTTTATCAATTACCACCATAGAGTGAGGTCTTCTAATAACATCATTTCGATTAACGACATTGAAATAAGTAATGGTAAAATATCTAAATACTCCTCAGGTATTTGTGACGGGTCGAGTTCACCATTAGCAATCATATTTTTGATTTCATTAGCCTTATTCTGTAAATTATCATAAATTTTCTTGGCTTCTTCCAACCCTCCCGCAGTTAGGTCATAAACAGTTTTTTTAAAGAATATTCCTTTATCCCTCTTTATAACATATCCTTCCTTCTCTAGATGTTTTAAAGTTGCATCTATTTCATACTTGTCTTCGTCCTTCAATGATTTAACTATCTCGTCAATAGTAGACTCACCATGATGGTATAGAAAAGCTAATATTTTGTCTCTGAGATTCATAGCTATATTATCTCATTTTCCTAATTTAAGTGTTATCATAGTGATTTATATATTGTCTTAAATATAGTAAAATTATGAAAAATCTTTTAAAATCTCCCGAACAGTTTAGGGGAAGTATTAATTATCTTAGTATTGCATATGAATAATTGGTGAGAAAATGGGAATAGACCCAAACTACCGAACAAGTAGGCAGGTCGTAGAGGAACACTCTGGGCATAAGGTATATGGTCCAGTAGAACCTCCAGGAAAATTAGGTATACATGGAACGATAGTGGGAGTGGATTTTGATTTATGTATAGCAGACGGCTCGTGTATTACTGCATGCCCAGTTAACGTATTCCAATGGTTTGATACTCCAGGCCATCCAGCTTCAGAGAAAAAAGCTGATCCAGTCAATGAACAAGCATGTATATTTTGTATGGCGTGTGTAAACGTTTGTCCAGTAGCAGCAATAGATGTTAAACCACCATAACAAGGAAGTTTCTTTTTACATCTTTTCCTTTTTTAGTTATAGAAAGTCTAGGTCTCTAATTATATTAGGTAATTGTGTAATATCGAGATGTTTATTTTATAAAGTATAATTGCTAAATTCACTATTCATGGAGCCATTCTATTTCAAGTCATATGATAAAGTAGTGGGCATAGCACATGATGTAAAGGAATTAGAAGCTGAAATGGAGAGAATAGGAAAGACAGATTCTGCTTGTGTCGAATGGCATTTGAAGGAAGGTCATATAGTATCTTGGTTAAATTATATAGGAGAAAGAGGTTTAGCTGAGATGTTGAAGGGTGTTAGTAACGTAAAAGAGGCTCTAGCCAGAATAAAGGAGTACGAGACATTAAAGTCCAAAAATGTAGGACAAAAGGGTAACAAATATTATAGGAAGAAGGTATATAAGTTCTAATTTTTTCTCATTAAGGTCAAGTAAAATCATATTTTGTTGATATCATGACTTCTGCTTCTTTATCAAATTCTTTTCTAAACTTTATCGTTAGATCCCTAGCTTCCTCAATGCTGTCCACAACGTTTACTATTATTCCAGCTTTCTCATCTTCAACCTCAGTGAACATATACTTACCGAAAAATCTTTTGGCATCATCAGTTTTTTTAGTAAATACTGCAAAAATTGACAGTCCAGATTTATTTAAATCTATTATTGGTATTAATCTGACATATCTCTTTCCAAATAAATATCTTAGATGTCTTCTAACAGTTTTAGAGGAAACTCCTAACTCCTCAGCCAGTTCTATAGGTTTAATCAATGGCTTCTCTTTCAAGATGCTCAATAATTTTAGATCGAACTTAGATGGACTGTAGGGCATCTGCGTAGGAACGTATATCATTCTAGGCTCGCCTAATTTTTCGCTCATCTTACTTATCTTATCTTCTAATTCAACTCTGTTCTTAGCGTCTATTTCATAAACATTTAACTCCTCAAGGCATTCAATCTTAGCTATGTAGTCACCTTCCCAGTCATTAATGTTACTAAATGAAACGTATCCGTGATATCTCCCTAAAAAGTTAGGATTTACGTATAATACAAATCTTTTTATAACTTCTCCAAACAGTCTCTCCATTCTATAACTTACGGCTGGTGGAGAAATCCCTAATATCATTGCTATTCTCCTCTGAGGAGTTCTAGCGTCCTTCAGCAGTATTTTCAATATGCCTTTATCTATCGAATCCATAATTATATATCTCATTAATGTTTTATATCCTTTTCTTACAAACATGCTTTAAAAGTTTACACAATATTTCTTATTTATCAGTCAGCTTTTTGATCCCTTCTAATAAAGAGTTTAAGTTTCTTTGATTAAATGGCACTCTAATTATAGTATAATCTCCAGAATATATTCCATATAAGAAAAGTATTACGTCTTTCTCATAAAGGAAGGTGTAAATTAATGCTTGAATTAAGTCCACTTTCTTTAGGTCAGAGTTACTTTTAACTTCTACTACGATTTCATCAGAGCATAGATCTGCTTGACCAGTAACCCTTACGCCATAAATTCTTTCCACTCTTTTATCACAGTAAGAGAATCTCGACTTACTGGTTAAGTCAGATAATATTTTTACAGCATTATTCAAATTATAATTAAATGGATCGTAAGAATCATTTTTTCTTGCTTTTCCTTCTATTAGATAGGACTGTAAGTAATCATGAAGTATTTGCCCTAACTTTCCGTTGCTTGGCATCTTCACTTCCAGCGTATAGTTCTTAGAGACTATCTCATATTCTATGTCCTCATACCTAATAACGTAGCCTAATCTTCTCTTTAGACTACTTTCCAACGAACTATAAGTGATACTACAAGTTTAAATATATTTATCAAAAAATTCCTAATAGTTAAAATCTCAATTTGAAATTAGTATCACTTATTCTCTCTACCTTTCCTCCAATCAGTCTTAGGCATTACAACACGTTTGAAATTTTCCAACCTACTCTTGAACGGAATTAAATCCTCAATTATAAACTTTATCTCATCCTTCATCTTCTTCTTAGGTCTAAAACCTAATGATGGCAAAATATTAGTTTCAACATTATAGTAATGTTCTTCCTTCTCTATCCTTGGATTCTTAACGTTTTGTATATTAATCTTCATCCCTAGTGACTCACCTACTTCCTTAACCATTTGCGCGATTTGCATAACACTATAAACTTCATGAATTTGATTCACTACTCTGTACTCTCCTTGTTTGGGTGGATTTTCTAGTAATAATGTTAATGCTTGCATACTGTCTTCTAGTGATATGAACCCTCTTGTTTGTCCTCCCTTACCATAAGGTGTTAAAGGCAAGCCTAATACTGCTTCCACACAATACCTATTTACCACTGTACCCCATACTTCGTCAAAGTCAAATCTTGTTCTCAACTTATCATCTATAATTTCTTCGGTTCTAGTTCCATATACTGGTCCTTGCATTATATCAGTTATCGTAATTCCCCAAACTTGATTAGCCCATAATAAGTTGTAGGAATCATATACTTTAGACCAATGATACCAGCTACTTGCCCACTTAGGGAATGGTATTTTATCCTTCTTTCCATTTATTTCCACTTCCACGAAGGGTCTTTCTAATATATCATAATTTGGTGTACCATATTCTCCCATCGTGCCCATTTTAAGGATGTGGACGTTAGGGTCTACTTTAATTATAGAATATATTAAATTTATCGTACTAGTGAGATTATTTATGAAAGTGTAGTTAGCGTGATCAACATCTATCATCGAATATGGTGCGGACCTTTGTTCTGCGAAATGTACGATAGCATCAGGCTTATGCCTTTGGATTATCTCATGAAGCTTATAAAAATCTTTAACATCAGCTTTATAAAAAGTTATATCGACGTCAAGTATCTTCTTAGCAAAGGACACCCTTTCCTCTGGATCCGGTAAGGGAAATGCGGAATCAGATCCCACCTCCTTTACTGCATTTCTGGTATAGAGGTTATCGATCCCTATTACTTCATGCCCTCTTTTAGCTAATCTTAGTGCTAAAGGCCATCCTAAATACCCATCTATTCCTAAAATCAGTACTTTCATCATAAATATAACGAGCGTGTGAATAAAAAACTTATGTTGTAAGCAAATAATTTTATTGCTTAATCGTCTGTAATAACTGATCTAAATTCTCTTTGTAAACCTTGTAGAAATCTTCAATAGCTTTATCAAGCCTCTGTCTATCAGCTTCCTCTAATGTAGACTCTATGCTAGGTCCAATTGTTGCGCCAACAACTATAGGTACACTTATATGAACTATTTCTCCTTTATAAGTTCTAGGAGTAGCTATGCTCATGACTCTCCCTTCATTCAGCACTACTGATCTTATGATATCTTTAATTATTGTAGCTGGTCCCCAAGTAGTTCCTCCCATAACTCTTATTATTTCTCCCGGAATAGTTTTAACGTAATTTTCAACTTCTTCTTTAGTAATACCCTTTGCTACTTCATCAAATGGCTTTCCATTAACCTTTACGGTGCTCCATAGTACTACCGCATCTTCTCCGTGCTCTCCTCCAACGTATCCAGTTATCCTATTCACTGGTACCTTAAGCTTCTTTGCTATGAACGACCTCATTCTCATGGTTTCTACCTGGTCTCCAGTACTAATGGTAAACTGCTTAGAGAATCTCATAAATACTGATGCCATCATGTCAACTGGATTAGCTACCATAATGTAAAGAGCTCCAGGATTCTTGGGAGTTAATTTTTGCCCTAAATCTATCATTATTTTAGCATTATCTACGAATAAATCTCTTCTGCTCATACCAGGTTTCCTAGGCTTTCCGGCAGTAATTACTATTATATCGGCGTTATTAACATCATCCAAGGAGTTAGTTCCCATCACTTCTGTCGGGAGACCTCTTGTTGCTAGAGCATGTCTTAATTCATGTTCAAATTTTTCAGGCAACTCCGGAATAATATCGTATAATATGGCTTCTTTAGCCAGTCCGTCAAAAATAGTGGAATAAGCTATTGTCTGTCCAATTTTTCCTACTCCTATAAAAGCGATTTTTAACATTTTATCACAAGTATAAGTATGCGTTCTAAAGTATATTAATCTTATTCAGGTGAAGAATCAGCCTAAATTTTTTTACTTTCATTTCATTCTACTTTTTATGGAAATAGCAGAAAAAATAGCTGATTTTGTAACTTCGTTTAGCTACGAAGACCTAGATGAACCAATTATTAAAGAAGCGAAAAGGAGAATTATAGATACTATAGCTGTAGCTAGAGGTGCGCTTAATTCTCCACCACATTTAGTAAATAAGGAAGTGAGCAAATATTTTCGTGGAGATACTCCACTTCTCTTTGGAGGTAATAGTACAGTGGATTTTGCCTCATTTTATAATACGTTTTTAATAAGGTACCTCGACTTCAATGATACCTACTTATCTAAAGAACCATTACATCCAAGTGATATGATAGGGGCCTTTCTGGCTGTTGCATCAACATTCGACCTAGATGGGAAGAAATTAATAGAGGCGATTGCAGCAGGGTACGAGGTAGGGGTAAAACTATGTGACGCCACTTCGTTAAGGAAGAAAGGCTTCGATCACGTTACTTTTTTGCAAATAGGAGCTGCTGCAGGTTTAGCTAAGTTACTTGACCTAAATAAAGAACAGACAGTTAACGCAATCTCTTTGACCTTAGTACCCAACATCGCATTAAGAGAGACTAGGTCTGGGGAATTGTCAATGTGGAAAGCCGGTGCCGCAGCTGATGCTTCTAGGAAGGCTACGTTTGCCGTAATCTTGGCTAAACATGGATTAACAGGACCTGCTAAACCTTTTTCTGGAAGAATGGGTCTAATAAATATTATAGCCAAGGACTTTGACACATCAGCATTTGATAAATTATCTAAAGGAGGTATTCTTAGCACTAGCCTTAAGAAATATCCAGTTGAATATCACGCTGAAGCAGTAGTAGAAGCTGGTAAAAAGATATCGACTAAAACTGATAAGATTACTAAAATAGAAGTTGAAACTTATGAAGCTGCTAAGACAATCATAGCGGATGAAGAGAAGTGGAATCCCACTAATAAGGAGACCGCTGATCACAGCTTGCCATATATCTTAGCATATACAATACTAAAGAAAGATTTCTGGCTTGAGGCATATACTAAAGATTCCATATTTGATAATAAAGTAAGAGATTTAATGAAAAAAATAGTAGTTTATGAAAAGGAAGATTACACTAAAGTTTACCCAAGAGAATTGCCAGTTAAGGTCATAGTATATACGAACGATGGGGGAAAGGAAGAGGTTGAGATAAGGAATCCGAGGGGTTATTATAATAATCCTATGACAGACAATGAGCTAGAGGAGAAGTATCTAAAACTAAATGGAAGAAAGGAAGAGTTAAATATTTTGTGGAGGATTGAAGAGTTAAAGGTGAAACAAGTTGTCACAAGTATTAAGGGAATCTGAATTTCTTATAGTTCCAGGCGTGTTTAATCCTTTTACTGCTATTCTAGCTAAGAAAGTAGGTTTTAAAGCGGTTTACTTATCTGGAGGAGCTTTAACGTCATCTTACGGCTTACCAGATATAGGATTAATCACTTTAGATGAAGTAGCTGAGATGGTTAGAAGGATAAAGGAAGTTGTTGATATTCCAATTATTGTAGACGCTGACACAGGCTTCGGTGAAGCCATAAACGTTTATAGGACCGTTAAAGTATTAGAAAAAGCTGGTGCTGACGCGATACAGATAGAGGATCAGAGAATGCCTAAGAAGTGTGGACATTTAGAGGGCAAAGAGGTAGTAGAGCCCTTAGAAATGGTTCAAAAAATAAAGGCTGCATTAAAGGCAAGAAAAGATACTCTTATAATTGCTAGAGTTGATTCAAGGGGAGTAATTAATCTAGATGATGCTATTGAAAGGGCTAAAATTTATCTTGAAGCAGGTGCCGATGTGATTTTCCCTGAGGCTCTTACTAGTAAGGATGAGTTTGCCAAGTTCGCTAAGGAAGTTAAGGCTCCTCTACTAGCTAATATGACAGAATTCGGTAAAACACCTTATATTAAAGCTCAAGAATTCAAAGAGATGGGATATAAATACGTAATATTTCCGGTTACGTTATTCAGAGTAGCAGCTAAGGCAATGAAAGAGGCTTTAGAAGTCTTACTAAATGAAGGTTCACAAATTAATTTATTAGATAAAATGATAACTAGGCAAGAGCAATATGATATCATTGATTATTTCTTCTATGAGAGAATGGATAAAGAACTTGGGAGTATAAAAATTCTTAGAAAGCTTTAAAATTTTATGTTCTAAGTTTAAATTATGATGATAACTTCTGAAAGTTTAATAAAGAAACCACCTATTGTAGTTAAGTTAGGAACTAGAACCATTGATGCAGTTAAAGTTATGTATTCGAATAACATAGGCTCAGTCGTTATAGTGGATGACAGAAATCGTCCTGTAGGTATCTTTACTGAAAGAGATCTCATGCGTGCTATAGCTAATAGGAAGGACCTTAATGACCCTGTAGAAAAACTTGGAACTTATGGGAATTTGATTACAGTAAAGAGAAATTCTCCAATAGGGGAGGTAGCTGAGAAGATGATCAAGAATAATATTAGACATGTAATAGTTATAGGGTCAGAAGGAGAATTAGTAGGAGTTATTTCAATCAGAGATATCATAAATGAAGAACATGTGTTAAATTTTTTGATTAAATCTGAATCAACATGGGAAGGGGGTACAGATTAATGAGTATAGTTAGTAAAGGTTTAGAAAATGTTATAATCAAGACAACTAGCCTTACTTTTATAGATGGTGAGAAGGGAATATTGAGATATAGAGGTTATGATATTAATGATTTAGTTAAATATGGAAGCTATGAAGAAACTATCTATTTAATGTTATATGGAAAGTTACCGACTTCGAATGAATTAGAAAAATTAAAACAAAAAATAAACGAGGAGTATGAAGTTCCTCAAGAGGTTATTGATGCAATATATCTTATGCCGAGGGACGCTGACGCTATAGGCTTATTAGAGTTAGCCACAGCTGGATTAGCTTCTCTTGATAAGAACTTTAAGTGGAAAGAGAATGATAAAGAGAAAGCTGTAAGCATAATGGCGAAGATGTCGACAATCGTGGTTAACGTATTTAGAAGAAAGGAAGGGAATAAACCTAAGATACCCGAACCATCAGACAGTTACGCTAAGAGTTTCTTAGCTGCTAGCTTTTCTAAAGATCCTACACCCGAAGAAATTAACGCTATGGATAAGGCATTAATATTGTATACTGATCATGAAGTACCTGCCTCTACTACAGCTGCACTAGTTGCTTGTTCAACATTATCAGATATGTATTCTTCTTTAACGGCAGCATTAGCAGCGTTAAAAGGTCCATTACATGGAGGAGCAGCTGAGGAGGCGTTTAAACAATTCCTAGAAATAAAAGATCCCAATAACGTAGATAACTGGTTTAATGAGAAGATAATTAAACAGAAGAATAGGCTAATGGGGTTTGGGCATAGAGTTTATAAGACGTATGATCCAAGAGCAAAGATATTTAAAGAACTTGCTACTACATTAATTGCCCATAATAGTGAAGCTAAAAAGTACTTTGAAATAGCTCAGAAACTTGAAGAGCTAGGCATTAAGAACTTTAGCAGTAAGGGAATATATCCTAACACTGATTTCTACTCTGGTATAGTCTTCTACGCACTTGGATTCCCAGTATATATGTTCACGGCTCTCTTTGCCTTATCGAGGACATTAGGTTGGCTAGCTCATATAATTGAATACGTAGAAGAACAGCATAGACTAATAAGACCTAGAGCTCTCTACATAGGACCCGAATCATTACAATATGTTCCTATAAGTAAAAGATAAACTTTTATTTTTTGTTTACAGAACATTATTGCTATGGCTTTAGCTGGAGCGTTAGCTTTCATAATAGCTTTCATAATTGTCTGGATAATTGTCTCAATACCTACATGGATAGCTGGAAAGATAATAACACCTAGGACTACTACCTTTGGAAGAGCAATGTTGGCAACCTTAATAGGAGCAATAGTGTTTGACATATTTTCTTTTATATTCTCCTTTATATCACCAATAATTGGCGTAATCATTGGCTTTATAGCGTTTCTGGGATCGTATAAGGTGATTTTTGATACTGGATGGTTGCAAGCTTTAGGTATTGCAATATTAGCAATAATAGTAGCTGCAATAATCCTACTTATTTTGGGGGCATTAGGCATAGCATTACCTCACTTAGGTCCTTTCACATAAAACAAAGGTATCAAAATCTTTTTTCTTCAAACTATAACGAAACTTTTTTGGAAGTAGATAAATTGTTCCGTCATCTGCACTAATTTCCTCTACATCAGAATTATCATACTCCATTGCCGTTATCGCGCATATCGCAGCATCCACATAATCTTTTATACTATGAAGATCTTTCCAATTTAAGCCAATATTTTTTAATGAGGAAGTAGGATGAGTTTCTATTACTTTAAGTTCTTTAGATAACCTTATTGCTCTATCTACTAGACTAACCATGAAAGAAGGTGGTAATACCTTGAATCCTCTCTTAATCATCTCCTTATCTACTTTTCTGAACCCTTTAGAGTGAGATAATGGAGAGTCAATTGCAACTATCTTTGATTGTCTACATATTTCCAGAATTTCCCCATCAGTAGTAGCCTCGATAATCTTTATTTCCTTTCCACGCAGTACGCCTATTGCTGTTTTCCTCTTCACAGCTAGGTCTATTCCACAATACACTTTTTATTTTACCTCTTTTTCTTAAGTATGTGAAACTACCTATTATATTAATTAACTACAAGGTATATGATAACTCTTATGGAAATAAAGCTATTGAATTAGGAAAGAAAATAGAGAAAATAAGTAAAGATCACTCCGTAGAGGTTATACTTTCCGTGCCATCTACAATGATATATAGGATGTCTCAAGAAATTGACTTACCAATTTACGCTCAGCATGTTGATTCAAATAGTTTAGGTGCTTTCACTGGTACTATACCACCAGAATTGATCAAAGATGCAGGGGCAAAAGGTACATTATTAAATCACAGTGAGAAGAGGATGAGAGCTGATGAAATAGATGATGTTTTAAAAAGACTAAAGAATCTCGGTTTAGAAAGTGTTTTATGCGTAGATAGATATGAACTGGTATACCCATTCAGTCTTCTTAAACCAAATGCTATACTTATTGAACCTCCAGAACTTATTGGAACCGGTATCTCAGTATCGAGGGCTAAACCAGAAGTAATAACTAGAGCTGTAGAAGAAATAAGTAAAAACAAAGATGTATATCTGATAGCTGGTGCTGGAATTACGAACGGTGAAGATGTTTTTAGGGCAATAAAACTAGGAGCTCAAGGGATTGGAGTAGCTAGTGCAGTAATGAAAGCCAAGGAACCAGATAAGGTAGTTGAGGATTTAATTATTAGTGCACTAAAAGCGATGGATTTAAGCTAATAAGATATTATGTAGTTTATAAATTAATGAATTTGCTCCGAATTCATTAAGTATGATCTCTTCGCTCTTTTTTACTCCTACAATCGAATATAAGCTAACTAAAAATATAAATGATGAAATAAGTTCACTTTCTCCGCCTGCATCATGGTAGATTTCATCATATTTAAGTATATTGATTGTTACATTTCCATCTTCGTATTTTGATAATCCGTCAACGACTTTCAAGTTAATTTGCTTTACGAAACTTTTTATGCCATATTTTTCCAATACTACATTTATTAAATTTATTATACATTCAGTATCCTTACATCCTATCATTAAAACTACCTATCATCCTTAAAATATTAATGATTTTTCATACTGATAAATAGAGCGATAATACTAAGAGCTAAAGCCAATAATGAAAGTCCCAACGCTAAAAAGGGTAAAATTAAAAGTTTGTTCATTATTATAAAGATACTCATAAATGATTAAAAATCTTAAACGCCCAAGCTTTTTCAGTTTTACTTAAATTAGTCTGAACTTCTTTCCCACCCTAAAAGATAAGGCTAGCCGTTTCTCTGTCATGTCTAAAGTTATTTCATTGGTTTACGAGTGGATTTGTATTGTAGCCTATAATAACGTCAAGTATAAATAAGGTATACTTCTGTAACGTCAATTTAATATTCTCTGTCACTTATTATGAGATAATACCATATATTAATCAAATAAATTTTATTGTTATGAGAGATTAAATATAAAGGACAAAATATTACTATAATTTTTCTAGAAATTGAAGAAAAAGGAAGTAAGGAATATGACAATTATCTAGTAAAACAAAAGGTTAAATATTATTTTTCGTATTATCAAGGCTATTTCGTAACGGTTGAAATTTAGGTAAATCTTATATTCTCAAAATATAATAGCTTTCTGTGACCTACTGGTTAGTGCCAATTCAAGAAGATATGTGGGAAGTTATAAGGGACAAGGGGATATATGGTTATAAAGAGAATCTACAAGATTATATTAAAGAAGGTGATTATATAATAATTTACGTTAGTAAGTATTATGCTAAACGTTATGGCGGAAAGATAGTGGGAATAGTTAAAGTACTGTCTGGCTGGTATGAAGACCATACTCCCGTTTATCCTGAGGAGACGGTAAGAAATAGAGGTATTTATATATTCAGAGTAAAAGTGGAACCAGTAGTAACTGGTGAATGCGATATGAAAAAAATATTGGATAAAATACGTTTCATTGAGGATAAGGGTCAGTTAGCTAAATATCTGAGGAATGCCCCTGCTAACTTAAAGAGACCTGTTCCAGAGTATGATGCCAAGATAATTGAAGAGTGCCTCAAAGAATCAATACTCAATATTTGATTGTTTCTAGTTTCGATATGAACATTTGTAGTAAGTCATAAAGGGTTGATATTAGTTTACCTATTATATACTTATAGATGAAGAATATCAGATATCTTATATTTATTATCACTAACAATCTTTTAGCTACTTTCTCTTGGTTTAAAATTATATCCTTCAGTCTAGAGTCAGTTATAAAGTTCTTAATTTTTCCAATGACTCCTAGTAATTCCTTTATAGTGCTCTTTAAGTTTCTTATACTCTTATTCTTTAATCTAGATATTACGCTTTCATAATAATGTTTAAGTAATTGATAATCCAATAGGTCAGTATAGGTAACATTGTTCTCAGTAGTCATATTTATATTATTGCTTAGTATTACCATAAAAAGTGTGAATGATGATATTTTCGGGGAGTTGGAAAGATGACGTACTTTCAGCGAGCTGATGAGATGACATCCTGTACTGCTTTAACTCCTTCTCCAAACCTTATTGGTTCACCTAGTTTTCTTAAAACCCTTTCTATAACACTTATTGCTACTACTGCATCATTAGGCGTTACCCAACCCATATGGCCTATCCTGAAATACCTAAAAGCAGGATGCACACCTGGAGCAAATTCAACTCCCTCATTTATTGTCTCAGCTAAAACTTTCTGAGGATCTGTTTTTTTAAGTACAACTCCGGTTACTGTATTACTATATGACGCCGGTTTCTTAGCAGTTATTTCAAGTCCTAAAGCTTCAACTCCAGCTCTTATAGCGCTAGAGACTAACGCGTGCCTTTTAACCCTGTTTTCAATTCCTTCCTCTCTTATTAGATCAAACGCTTTAGCTAATTGCAGAATTACGTGAACTGGTAAAGTGGAAAAATATGAAGCTTTTCCTTCTTCCATATTTCTCATTACTGGTAGCCAATTTCTTAAATTCAGATAATAACCAGCAATTGAATCCTCGTTATTTAAAAGTTCATTAGCCTTTGGTGATAGTACTAATAACCCTAACCCAGCTGGACAACCTAAGGCTTTCTGGCTAGCTGTCAAATATACGTCAATATTCCACTCTTCAGCCTTTACTTCCTCAGCTCCTACACTAGATACTCCGTCTACAACTACTAGATCTACGTACTTTCTTATCTTTTCCACAACCTCTTTTACAGGCTCTCTAACTCCGGTACTAGTCTCTACGTGTGTTAAAGTTACCATCTTATAATTCTCTTTTTGCACTTCTTCTAATACTAAATCTTGATTAACGTATTCACCAGGTAAAGGTCTTACTACTTTTACACTTACCGGATATCTCTTGAAAATCTGTTCCCATCTATCTCCAAATACACCATTAGATAATACTAGAACTTTATCATCTTTTTTAAGCAAAGATGTTACGCTTTCCATGGCAGAAGTCCCTCCACCCGGTATTATGAATGGTTGATATTTTTTACTAACACCCATAACGTATCTTAGCCCTTCAAGAGACTTTCTGAAAGCTTCTACGAACTCTTTAGAAGTAAAGCCTACGTTATTATCCAATCCAGCAATAAGCACATCTTCTTTTATTGTAGTTGGACCTACGTGTAGTAAAAGCTTATCCATAAGATAGGCTTAACTACACTCCTTTATTCTTTTCTACATTAAATGGAAATTTTTCTAATCTGTAAGCTGAATCCCAAAACATGTATTCGTAAACTGAAGCTGTTCTAAAATGTTTTTTTAATTCGTTAAACTCTTTCTCACTCACATTTTCATTATCTAAAATTGATATCACTGCTCTAACTCCTCTTTCATATTCTTCTCCACCATACGTATCAATCCACTTTTGATAAATCGGGTTCTTAGATCCTTTCTTTAGTAATTCTTTACCAACTTCCATATAAATCCAATAACAGGGTAACACAGCTGAGACTACCTCAATGAAAGGTCTAGAATATGCTACCGCTAATAGATAGGATGTATATGCTAGATTGGTAGGACTCATTTCATAGTTTTCTAGATTGACTCCAAATTCCTTAATGTAATATTTATGTAGAGCTTTCTCAACCTTAATAGCATCTTGTATATGTGTAATGAATAATGCAGAATGTTCCTCGCTATCAGCTTTAGCTGATAACAGAGCTAAAGCTTTAGAAAATTCCCTTAAATACATGTAATCTTGGACTATGTAATATATGAATTTCTCTTCATCAAGATTACCATTGACTAATTCTACTAGGAAAGGATGGTTGAGAATAGAATTGTAAATATCTAAAATGGAGCTCCAAAGCCTTTCACTATTTTTCATATGGAAATTTACGTTAAGGGATATTAAAAATCTTCAGAGCCGCGACGACTTCTTCACTAAGTCTAGTTGCAGGCCTATCATCATATAATATATTTTTAAAAAGGAAGTATATATAAATATGAGTGCAAGAAACAACATACTGAGCTCAATACGGAATCCAAGGCTAGCAAAGGCTTTCATGAAAGTTAATAGAGAAGACTTTTTGCCAGACGTTTTAAAGAAATTTGCCTATGATCCTGCTTATGTTAACGATGCATTTCATATAACCCCAAACATAACTACCACTGCGTTAAGCTTAGGTATTTTAATGTTAGATGTATTAGATTTAAGAGAAGAGCATAAAGTTCTTGAAGTCGGAACCGGAATAGGTTATTATACAGCTTTAATTGCTGAAATAGTTGGAGACAAAAACGTAGTAAGTATTGAAATAGACGATTATATGTATGATTATGCTAAAAGGCTTCTATCACCTAGGTATCCAAATATGATTTTAATTAAGGGTGACGGTAGTTTAGGGTATGAGAAACTTTCCCCATATGATAGAGCAGTGATTTGGGCGGCTTCTCCTACTATACCTTCTAAAATTTATGATCAATTGAAAGATAAAGGTATAATGGTTTTACCGATAGGATGTGGTAAGGTTCAAGGATTGTATAAAATTGTAAAGGATGGTTATGAGCCTAAACTACAGAGATTAGGGGATGTAGTATTTATGAAAATGAGAGGAGTTTTTGGTTTTTATGAAGATGATAATAATCAAGGTCTAGAAAGAAGGCTTAGGAATTTAGAAGAAAAAGTAAGTAAAATTCTTTCAAAATTAAAAATCGACACTGATTCAACATAGTTAAACTAAAGTATTAATGAGACAATTAGCCTTCGAGATGATAAGTGAACTATTACCACGTTTAGGCCCAATTTAACAATAAAATGTCAAGCCTCGCCCTTTAGGGTGGGGAGGAGGTCGGCTCATTTAGCCCTAAGTGATAAGTAAGATTGACTCCATAAAAAATAGACTAGTTTTGATAAGAAGTATTTCATCTGAATTAAAATTATTTATCATTAAAATTAATTCATTAAAGTAATAGTTCTTCTGTACTAGTTATAGAGACATGGCATTGTTCAAAGATTGCTTGTTTAATATAGATATCAAAACGTAAAATGTATATTTCTTGATTAAAAATCTAAGGATCGATATATTTAATGCTTTTTATAAATTTTAATAACCAGTAGAGAGAATAGGTGTATAATGCTATTGGATGTTAAGAACTTAACTGTAAAGTATGCCTCATTCGTTGCCGTAAACTCCTTATCCTTCTCAGTCAATAATGAGATTTATTGTTTGTTAGGCCCAAATGGAGCTGGAAAGTCTAGTACTCTTAGGGCTATAATGAATATGGTGCCTTTTGAAGGAGAGATAAAGATCTTAGATAAAAGTAATAAAGACAAGGAAGTTAAAAATTTAGTAGGCTATGTTCCAGAGCAAGTTACGCTTTATGAATATATGACTCCAGCCGAAATATTTAGCTTTGTAGCTAGCCTAAGAAAGATAAATGATCTAAATAGAATAAACGCGTTAGTTAGGGCGTTTTCTCTAGAAAATTACATGAACACTCCAATAGCGTCATTGTCAATGGGAAATAAGCAAAAGGTTTCGATAATACTTTCACTATTACACGAACCGAAATTATTAATCTTAGATGAACCGTTCAACGCATTAGATGTTCTATCAGTGAAAGTGTTGAAGGAAATAATTTTAAACCACGTGAAAGCTGGAGGTGGAGTATTATTTTCTACACATATCATGGAAGTAGCTGAAAAGATATGCAATAGGATTGGGATAATAAATAAGGGGATAATGATAATGGAGACTAGCTCTGAGGGAATAAGGGAAAAAGGTAAATCATTAGAGGAAATATTCCTAACAATAACTGGTTTAGAAGAGCAGGTAAAAGAGATACTAAAGGGATTAGAATGAGCGATGTCGAGAAAAAAATCTACGACATTGTTTACAGACAGATAGTATATCTTATTTATACTAGTAGATCCTTTGGTCTAACTCCTAGAGCTGATGTGATAAATAGGGTAAGAAGGAGCGCTACTACCATAAAACTAAGTAATATCATTGCTTATCTAATAGCAACGTTAATTTCTGGATTTATTTCAAAATTTTCTGAAAATGCACCCTTAGCATTTACTTTTTTGGATCTAATAATTTTTGCAAACATGATAACCTCAGGTTTAAATGTAATTTTTTTCGTAAATAATTATGATTTGAGGACTTTTTTACTTACATTACCTCTAACCGAATCACAAGTGAGTAGAGCGATTGTTAGAGGAGTTTTTGAATTCTTTTATCAAGGCTTTCTGATATCTGTGATTTTATCTCCAATTACAACTTTTGTTATGACCTCATCTATTCTCCAAGCTCTTCTGGTTGAACTCGAAGTCTTATTTTTCTTTTCATTGTCGTTTTCGCTGGTCTTATTCTTAGGTAAGAGAATTAAGTTAGGTATCGCATCTACTCTCTTTAGAGTAGGAACTTCGTTTATATGGATTCTTTTTGTGATTTTTCCATCATATCAAATAATTTATAAATCTATCCTGCCCATATATTTTCTGCCAATATTCCCGTTTGATTTTGTGAACACTTATGGCTTCTTACTTTCCATTGTATATGTTTTCTTATCAATTTTGTCCGTTTATAGGCAAGTTGCAAGTTTTGCGAAAGCGAGAATCGAGGTAGCAAAATTCACTAGATACTCAATTAAGTTACGTAAACCCATTTTCGCTTATCTTTACAAGGATGTTAGAGGGTTAATCAGAGTACCTCAAGCAAGTTTCTTATTAGCTATCCCGATATTTGCCATAATATTTACTCTAATTCTTCAGCAATATTCAATATTTTACTTAATTTTTATGATAACTACCTCTTCTATTACAATGATATTAATAGAAGCTTCTGGAATACAACTTCTTTTAACTCTTCCATCAGGTTTAAGGAATTCGTTCCTATCAAAACTAATAATAATAAGTTTAATATATTTTATAAGTGCTTTAATATTTACATTTTTTACGGGAAGATTAACTGGAATTATATTATTACCGTCAACAGTAGCCAGCATAGAGACCAGCTTATTAATATCATATAATAGCGTGCTTAAGGGAAGAGGAATTAGAATAGCAGATCCGATTTCGTTAATAATAAGAGAAATTGAAATAAATGCAATAGTTGGTATAGCTATTGTTTTACTATACATCAATTTGTTGTTGTCTATACTATTTTCATTAATTACATTAATAATAATTAATTTGATTGTAACTAAAAAAATAAGATAATTAATTTAAATTATATTTTAGGTCTTCTTAAAATAAGTATCAGAATTGCAGCTATTATTATTGCTATTACTAAGATTATACCGCCTAGAAAGACACTGCTTATATTTTTAATAAACGTTTCTGTTATCGGTTGACTAACAGTTATGGTTTCCCCGTTACTCACGTTTTCTGTACCAACCCATTTTCCTTGAAGATATATAGGTAAGCTTTCCGTTAATGTTACTTCGCTTCCAACCGGTAACCATTCTGAAACTCCATTTATTGTAACTAAGTATTCCTTTATTGGAGATACTTCAACGTTTAAAGGAGACGTTACATTGTATACGTATTGGGTAGTATTGTAGAGAATTCTTTCATTGCTTGTTATATTGATATACTGCGGTATTTTTATTGCTTGGCCATTATTTACCCACAGTTCACTAGTATTTATACTTAAATTATTTATATATATTACTATTGGAATATTTATCTTAACTAGGAATTGTTCTACAGTGACTACAGAGATATTTATGGGCTCATTAACCGTGAAATTCTGTGGCGAGATTCTCAAAACTACGTACCTAACGTCGGAGGTTGGATAATACGTATTATTCAAAATTACTATTGAACTACCTTTATTATACCACCCTGAAGAGAAAGTAATTAGAGAAGTATTTACAATAGCTTTTATAGGAATATTGGAAACTAGTCCGATATAGTATTGTATTATGTAATATACATCTAACCTTATTGGTTCATTGACACTTATTATGTTTTCGAGGACTTTCGATCCGTTAATTAACAAAACACTTAGATATTGCCTTTCAAGCTGATTGATATACCATATTCTATATATGGTAAATTGTGTTCCATTATTGTACCAATTGGTTTGTAATGTGACGTTTTTACCATTTGAGGAGACGTAAACTGGGTAATTTGAGAATAATTCCAAGTAGTATTGCGTTATCGTAGATATAGAAATATTTAGCGGAGTAATAACAGTAATATTGGATGATGGTAATATTTTAACAATTATTAATCTTGTTACATTATTAACATAATGTGTTACATTAAGTATTTGTAGTCTAGTACCATTATTAATCCACATAAATGAGGATAGGCTTTGGTTTGTGCCATTTATTAACGCGTAAACCGGTATTGGGGACTTAACAATTACTGGAAATTGTTTAACTACGTAGATTCTTAGAGCTATTGGTTTATCAACTACGAACGTGCTTGAAGGTGATATACTAGTGATTATGTATCTGTATTGATTGTTTGGTCCATAAATTGTTATATTTTCTACTTGTATTACCGTACCCGTATTGAACCAGTTACTCTTTAGGCTTTGGTTTGTGCCATTTATTAACGCGTAAACCGGGATTTGTGACACTAGACTTAAATAATATTGTATGAGTTCTTGTACGTAAAAAGTATATGATCTATTTACAATTATGTAGGTAGCTGGAAGTATTCTCGTGTATATGATTCTGGTTTCATTATTTAAATATAGAGTAATGTTAAACACTTTGATAATCGTTCCACTATTGTACCAATTACTTTGTATCGTTGTGTTAGTTCCATTTATTGAACCATAGAGGGGAAATTGTGACGTTACATAAACATAGTATTGTAGTACATAATTAACTGTCAAATTGACTGGAGAGTTTAATACAAATTGCTTAGAAGGATTTACGGAAATAATATAAATTCTGGAATCATTTGAATAATAAGTGTATGGATTAATTGATATTGTTGAAGAAGAATTATACCATCCACTAGATAAGATGGTAGTAACCCCATTAACTGTGGCATTAACATTGATGTTTATACCCACGTAATATTGTAATTGGTAATAAAGTGTTAGATTCCCTACTTTTAACGCCTTTATAGGGGTTTGATTGATCAAGTAAATTCTGCTTAAACCATTAACTATTTCTGTAGGAACAGTAATATTACTGCCAGGATTTACGAATATTAAGGAAGGCATATAGGTGGTTATCTTTTGATAATTAGAGTAATAAGTTACGGGGAGTTTTTCATTAAAATTACCTCCAATTATTTTGTAATTTATGAGAATTGGATAAAGACTGCCAGTAACATAGTATATGCCATTAGACGTCTCGAAAGCTCCACCATAAGTTAAGTTATAAAAAGTATAATTATTTGAAGGAGAGAAATCACTAATAGAATAAAACAAAGTATTTACGTTACCAGAAGAGTTATAAAATTCATTTACGCCCAAAGAAAAGTAACCAGAGAAACTGGGTAGTTTGTATATTACTCCTTCCTCACTACCATAATACGGTCTTAAATGGTACCATTCTGTCATTAACCCAGTAAAGTATCCGTGGTTAACTAAATTAAGACTAGTTACTATTTGGCTTCCATTAGCTGGAACTAAAGCTATAGCCTTAGAATGAGTTACCGTATCATAAGCACATAATACCATATTTCCGCTTAAGAAATACATTTCTAACATTATTTCATCTCCACCCTGAACTACTCCATTAAAATTCAATAGTACTGGTCCTCGGACTGGGCTTCCGTTGCTAGCCCATACCATATAAATCATGTGGAATCCCGGATCAAACGTTCCATTACTAAATGGCCAATTGTAAGCTATACCTAATTGATACCACCAGTCAGTGTTAGTTACAGCATTTATTAAGTAAGCAGGACCATAACCTGATGTACTAGACTGCGCAATAGCATAAACGTAGGCTGTGAAGTTTGTACTTACTGGATAAGTATTAAGCATCATGAATAACTGTTCATCGTAGAAATTTAGCGGGGAATCACCATTTACCATTGATAATGGTAGAGGTTTGCTCAAATATGGTGTATGACTTATGCTTAATATTGATAATTGTGGCATAATTAAAAGTATTAATGCAACTAATTCCCATCTCATCATTTGATTTTTTAATATACAAAAAGATTTAAGCGTTGTGGTAAATTGCCGTTAATTTAAAAATTCTTGAATACAGTCATAGTCTCGTATTATAAATTAACTATAATAAAATATTGAGAGTGTAAACGTATAACATAAAAATATATATTAATAATAATCTAAAATTTTATACATATATAGTAAGATTAAATATAGTATTTTAATGTAAAATTAAAGTCAGAATTCATGCATTAGCAACCTTATCGTGAAGGATGACCTAAAGGTAGTTTTGCTGAGTATCAAGCACATTTTATGTAGTTCACTAACTTTCTTCAAGCCCTAAAGGATGACGCTTTCCTCATGTTGTAAGAAGTATTATCTAAACTTTTATAGATAATACGACGAAATTAATAAATCTTATCCATAATACTCCTATTGTTATTAGGAGGATTAATGACTAGGAATTGTATTACCTTGAAGATATATAAACTCCATAATACTTGCTATGTGTTTAATGAAAGTAAAATATATATTTGTGAACAATAATATGATATATGAGTATGATACCAATAATCATTTTTATAAAAATTTCGTTTGCAATATTAGCTCTAATAATGGCGTTCTTCGGAGCAACTTATGTAGGTATAGCACATTTTAATTTATTTCCAAAAATTAGGAGAGATCTATATACTATCGGTACGATGTTAGTTGTGATTGCAATAGTGTTTATCACACTCACATTTATGATGCTTTAATTTTTTATAATACTCGTCCTTGGAAGTGCTGAAATGACATAATTAGAGCTCTAGAGCGTAGGATTAGAATGTACAAACTATACATTAGAGCAGAAATAAAAAACTTAATATTTTCTCAGCAGGATTAATATATTGGGTGCTGATAAGGGCTCGGCTTGATAGATGATGATCCCGAGCCATTCTAACTGAGTTTATACCCACAATTTGAACAGAATTTAGCAGTTGGGGGATTAAGTACTCCGCACGAAGGACATCTTAATCCTTGGGTCATAGGTTGTTGTGGTATTGAAGTTTGTTGTGGTATTGATGCTTGTTGGGGAGTTTGTTGGTAATAAACTGGCATGTCAAATAGTCCATCATTGATTTGCTTGTCTATATTAGTGAATAATTTGTGGTTTATTAACTCTCTGCCTAGAGGACCAATGTGCTCTTCCTCAACAATTATCTTAAAGTCAGTGGGTTGTCCTGTTACTCTGATAATAATATTTTCGACATGGTGGAGATGTCCTTTTTTCATTGCTCTTATGGTATAGTCATAGTATGTCATTCCAGGCATCATCGGAGGCATTGGATTTTGCATCATGGATGACTCCCATCCTTCGCTTAGTAGTAAATTATTTATTTCTTGTACTAATAAAGGTATATTTATGGATCTACCTGTATATATCTTTTGCATGGGTATATTATTGTAGAATTACTAATAAATTTTTCCATTCAATATAATTTCGTTAAAATGTCAAGATGTCTTTTCTGTTCAATATATTATGTAAAGTTTATCATAAAATTTATATATTAAATATTGTTCCATAAAAATTACTGTAGAAGCTAACTAGAGCTGTAAATTTTATAAGAAAACCTTTATAATGAATTGCAGGAAATAGAAGAATATGAGAAGACTAATAAGATGGTATATGATTTATAGGCTATTAAGGGCTTTATGGCAATGGAGGAGAAGGTGATAATTTTTGATGGACGTAATTATGAGAGAGATAGGTAGAAAATTAAATGAATTAAGTAGAGAGTTTTATGAGTCAGTGGCACCGCCTATTGATATTTATGAGGAAGGAGGAGAGCTAGTTATTATAGCTGATTTAGCAGGCTTTAGCAAGGATAAGATTAATGTAAGACTAACGGCAGATAATGTTCTAACTATATCTGCGACTAGAGATATTCAGTATATTGGGACTAAGTACGTAACACAAAGACCTCTTAAAATTTATAGGCGAATTAACTTACCGGCTAAAGTTAAGAAGGATGCTCAAGTTTCTGCTAAATATGATAATGGTGTATTAACTATCAGAGTACCTATAGAGGGGGCTGTTTCAGTCAAAATAGAGTAATTTTTTTAAACCTACTTTTTACCATAAATGGAGATAGCTAATACGATTATAAGTAAGGTTAGTATGATATTTTTGGTTAGGATATAAACTATTATCGATACAATTATTATGATTTGTGGTAAATAATCAGTTATTGAATTTTTCTTCCTTGTTTGTGTAATTTCTGTTTGATATTGTGGATACGATAGAAGAAAGTTCCTAAACCTATTAATTAGTCCATTTAATAACTCTCTCGCTTGCTCAATTACAACTTTCGTAGTATATCCTTCCTCTTCTAGAAAAGTTATGGATGATTTTACGAAATCAAAATTACTATCTATTTCCCTACAAGTGCCTTCTAAAACATTTATCATTCTAAATGGTAAGACTAACCTGGACGGCATTCTTAAGGGAAATTTGAAGAAAACTTGATCTGCTAGTTGTACAAAATCTTGTAACTCTAGCTCACTTATTTCTATACCTTGCATGGACTGCATAAATAATTTTAATCCCATAGTTAGCACTCTCCTATCGGCAAATGGTTGTATTGCTCCTAATTCATCTAATACTCTGACCAAAGCTTCAGCATCCATTCTTACCATTGCTACATACGCTCTTAACAATAAGGTCCGAGTTTTTTCATCAATTCTACCACTCATTCCGAAGTCATATAAGATTATATTTCCCTCATCGTCCACTGCAATATTACCGGGATGAGGGTCTGCATGGAAGTACTCCTTATTCAATAGCATGTACATGAATAATCTGAAAACCCTATAAGCTAGAATATTCTCATTAATTATTTTTCTGGCAGTGTCACTAGTTACTTTATACCCTTTTATATACTCCATCACTAGAACTCTTTTAGTAGCTTTGATAACGTTAGGAATTCTCAAGGATGGGTAATCAGACAGTTCTTCTCTTATCTTATTTAAATAAAACGCCTCTCTAGTATAATCCATTTCCTCAAATATTCTTTTAGAGAATTCGTCCATGAAAACCTTTATTATTTCTAAGAAACCTTCATCAAAAACTAGTTTAAGTAAAGGAAATAATCTCTTCATAACTTCTATATCTTCACTTACTATTTCTTTTATCCTAGGTCTATTTACCTTTATAGCTACCTTTTTACCTTTATACTCTCCTAAGTACACTTGTCCTAATGAAGCAGAGGAGATGGGTTCCTCACTAACAATGCTTATTTCATCACCTAAATCCTCCTTTAGAATTTCCTTTACATCGTTAAATGGTGCTGGTGGTACCTCGTCTTGAAGCCTAGATAACTCTTTTATGTAAGTTTCAGGCATTATATCTGGTCTTACAGATAAGATTTGACCGAATTTTATAAATGTTGGACCTAGCTCTATCAAAGTATCTACAAACTTCTTAGCTTCTTGACTAACTTCTCTTTCATCTATTGATTTGTCCTCTAAGATCATTTGTCTAAATCTTCTGTAAGCTAATATCCTAGGGGCTAGTTTAAAGAATACTTTTAGTAATCTCCTTATCACATATATACTAAACTTTCCTAAGTATTTACGGCTTTAGTCTTCTCTAATAATTGTTTCTGAATATTTATTAATTTCCTAAGCACTTGATCTCTTATTGGCTCTTCATATTGTCCCTTAGCTAATGCATCAACTACGATTACGTAAGTACTTAAGGTTGTTTCAATAACCCTTACTACGGGTTCTCCGACAAATATGTCTAATTCTGATAATTCAGACTTTACTTTGGTTATAAAAAGATCTGGGTCGATATCTTTACTGACCTCAAATCTAGTTCTTACTCTTCTATAGTCTTCGTCATGAACAAGAACTGCAGCTTGTATCATAATGCTGTTAGGAATTTTCATGATAATATTATCATCTGTCAGTATGGTAGTCCACATTAAAGAAATATCTTTGACTACGCCAGTATACCCAGGAATTAAGAAATCATTATTAAAATACTTAGGAGGAAAAGTTGGAGCTATCAATCCATATTGCCAAGTGGTAAAAGTTATTCTATCTCCTACTCCGAACGGTTTACTTATGAAAAGTACTATGCCTCCAAATATATTAGATAGCACGTCTTGTGATGCTAATCCTAAAATGAGACCAATAGCAGTGCTACCGAATAGTATACTCGTAATGCCTATTTTAAATAATGATAAAACTGCAATAATAGAGATTGTATATCCTATTACTCTTATCATTAGAGATAAACCTTCACTTACTGTAGCTCCAAGAAGCCTAGATAACTTCTGTGATTTGATAAAATCCGAAATTAAGCTCGTTAACACTATTCCAGTTGTCAATATTAGAATAGCATATATAATTAGTGAGATACTTAGTGTAATTAAGTGTAAAATATTAGATAAAACGAAGACTACGGATATGGCTATTACTAATATAATAAATAATGTTAATAATCCGGCAGTCCATCTCCTCATACTAACTAATAACTAAGCCTTGGTTTTTATATGTTTCTTACCTATGCTTTGCCTTTTAAAAAAGATTCAAGAATAGCTTTAAAAATTATAATGAATACAATAGTAAATGAAAATATTAATCATAGCACCTTTAACGGATCTTTCCCAAAGGGTTGAAAAATATATCCCATTAGATATAATTAATTGGGGAAGATCTCCCGTCGAGATTGAATCTAAATATTCATTTCTAGCTGAAAAAACATATTTAAAGCAGGATAAACACGATGTTAAAGTTTTAGTTTTAATTCCCTCAAAACTGAGAGATAAGCAGAATATCACCTTTAACACCTATGAAGAATTATTAAATAAACTATATTCTTTATTTAGAGATCAAGAGATAGAAAAAATAGATGTAATACCATTTGAGGATACGGTAAATTTGGGTACCTCACTATTCTTTAGTTATGTTAGTATTTACAAGACCTTAAGAGAAACCCTACCAAATTTAATTTTGCTTGATATTTCTCATGCAGAATCAGCTTTTTCCTCCCTGGTTCAGCAAAGCCTAGAGGTTGCTATGAATGATATTTTACTTACGTATTCTGAAAAAATGTATTTTGGAATAATCTCTTCTAAAGACACAGGAGAAATACAGACTATTTCACATTTTGTTAAAGATGTTAATAGCGTTAGTCTATTTCAATATTTGTTGCGGGAACTAAAAATATTTAGAACAGAGAAACAAGTTAAACTGCCTCAAATAATGGGAAGGTCTGAGATAAAGAAATTCGCCTTTAGTATTACTAATTGCTTTCCGCTTCTAGCCCTTCACTCGATAGAAGATGTAAAAGATCTAATGAGTGAAGAAGAGTTTGAAAAGTTTCTAATGAGTAATATGCAGATTAAGGATGGAAAAATTTATTTTGATGTTGAGTTGCTCGAGGGGGCTACGTACTACGTATTGGGCGTACATTTAATTAATAGATATAGGGCTAAGAACCCCTATTCCATAGAGAACTTAAGGAATATTCTAACTATCTCACCATTGCCTTGCAGAAGAATCGGTAATGAGATATTAGACGATTTATTAGCTTCTATTAATTATCTTTTAAAAAATGTAAAAATAAGTGGCGAGTATAGTCTTAGTTCAATATCCTCTTTACTTAGATTAACAGTCGGTGAAATTGCTAGAGAAAAAGAAAATATACTTGATTTGATAAGAAGGCATAAAAAGGATTGTAGTGATGAGGTAAACTTAAATGGATTAGGCTTAGATCCAAACTCAACTATCATAAATATAGAAGATAAAATTACTATCTATTATTCCTCTGAATGCATAGATAAGATTATGGGAAAAATAAGGGATTTTCTCAATGAGTAATTGGAGAGATTTATTAGCGATCTTCTTAAATGCATAAAAAGATCAACTACACAGAGAAAAAGAAATACATATTTGAGATTTATCACATCGATCACTCAGTCTTATGATATCAACATAGTTTTCTGAAAATCTTTGTATCATATCATTCAAATACGAAAGCAAGGTGACGTTATTTGTTGGTGAAAATATCTCAATACTTCTAATATCTTCTTCTCTCCCTAATACTCTTAATTTCAATTCACTACCAAATAAACTAGATAATGAAATGATAATACTGCCTAATATTCTTTTCAGCGATTTACATTTTTCGCTCTCACTCTCAACAATAATATCCAACTCTCCTAGGCTACTGTTTATGTAAGATATGATCTTATCGGAAAGGAGTTTTATCATTATTTTATCATTATTTTTCATTAAAAAAATTATTAGATCATTAAAAAAATTTGAGTTAATAAGATATGTTAATCCAATTATCGACTCTTTGAAGTTTAAATCTATAATATCTAAATTACTGTCGATTAATTTTATCGCGCTTTCAATTATTTTATCTGTGCAACGATAAGACTTCTTCATATTCAGTTTCGTGCATATCCTGTCCAGATCCTCCCATATTTTGTTTCCAATCCTCCAGCTATGCGAGGAAGTTTCTGAAGGAGAACTCATATAGGACTTTCGTTTAATTTACATATTATAAAATTTTTCATTAAGACTTTTCTATGTTTAGTATTATCCTCATTCGATAATCAATAGTTTGAGGTTACCCTATATTATATAGTATTTCTACTTAAGCCTCAATTAATATTGATAATGCTTTAACTTTATATTATGTTAGTTTAGTGTTAGGATATCAAAAGATTATACGTAGTTTCTTCTAGTTCATAAATGTAATTTTACCGTAACCACGCATGTTATAACTTAAATATATCTAAGTTTTTTCCTTGAATGCTAAATATCTTGTACAGCTATTAAGCTTAAGGGTACACGCTTATATGAGCATACTTTTAGCTAGTTTTAGATATCTATTGTAAAAATATCTCTGTATCAATCCTTAATCTAACAAAGTTATTATTGGATTCGATTTTTGCAGACTCTCCAAAAATAAAATGTAGAAAGTTTAGGATATATTGTGAATTTTCACTACCAACAGGATATATAATTAATTCTTTAGGATTTATTCGTATTAACTTTAATTTCTGATCAATTAGATATATTAATAATTCTATGTTTCTCTTCATAATTTCTATATCTAATGCTCGATAGTTGATTTCCGGGTGAGTGCTAGTTCTAGGAGCGAGAATATGACTGGTTTTTCTTAATTCCACAAATAGATCATATATTTCGCTTAGCCTATATAATACATCATAGAAAAATAGATTTTTTTTATACAATATCTCAAATATATTTAAAGCTTGATATAATATAATATTGTTTATGGATTTTGGGTTATTTATGTTTAACATAAACTTTTTCACTATATCATCTCTTTTAAAAATTGTTTTATCGCTTATTCTCACACCGTGTTGATTATGCTTAGAGAAGTCTATAATTTCTTGAACTTGTGCTTCTATTTTTACAAAATTATCTTCATATACGATTTTACCTAAGTTGAGGATCTCTATAAACAGATCGATCATTTTGAATGAATATTTAATCACATTTTTATCTATATTATTATCTATCCTTATCTTGTAACTTATTGTTTTACCATTTCGAACAACTTCAAAATTAGATTGTAAGTATGGGAAAAAGTATTCTATTAAATGTCTTAAATGATGCGTGTTTAAAAAGGAGAAATACTTCTTTATTATTGATTCAATTATTTCCTCATAACTATCAAATTCAAATTTTGAGATTTGTGATGTATGAACGAACGTAAAATTGTTATTAATCAAAATATAAGGTATGAGAAAGCACGCATCAATTCCAATTAGATAGTTATCCCTTTGTATCATATTGATAATATTATTAAACACATTATCGTAGAACTCCTTTTCATCCTTTAGTTGGTACAGGCTGATTAACAAATTGGCTCTATCTCTAAGTATCTCACTGATTGGCGTTAGCTTCGTCGACTCTGATTTTTTCACTAGATAACATATACTTAAATATTTATAAGCATTTTTGCATCCATCTGATAATATTTGTAGAAAAATCATTCCGAGAATTTATTTGCCACATATGATATTGTCATTAAATAATCTCTCAGCTCTCTAGTAATCAAGAAGTTTCTTCTCACATGTTCCTTAGCTCTCCTCCCTATTTCCTCTCTAACTTTTTTGTTTCTTATAAGATAGATAATATAATGCGAAGCACCTTGTGGGCTGTTTACCAAGAATCCAGTAATCCCATTAATGACTTGTAATGGTATTCCCCCAGTGTTTCCTCCTATGACAGGCTTCTTTTTCCACATGGCTTCACTAACAGTCAATCCAAAACCCTCCTTTATTGACTTTTGCATTACCACCGTTGAAGCTCTTTGAAAGGCGTTTATTTCTAAATCACTATAGGGTGGTAACAATAATAAATGAATGTCCTTATCACCTTGTGAGGCTTTAACAACTTCATTATATACTTTTTCACCTTCAGGATCATCAGTAGCTGGACTTCCAACATATAATAATTGAATATCCACATGTCTCTTTGCCATTTTATACGCTTGAATGACACCTAAAGGATCTTTAGCGTAATCAAATCTAGATACTTGCGTAACTAAAGGTTTTTCCTCAGACAAATCAAACTTATGTAATATCCTTAATATTGTAGTATCCGGAATAGGCCTATTTTTAATACTCAAGGGATCTATTGAAGGAGGAATTATGAACTGAGGAATTTCTAGATCATCTCTTCCGAATGACGGTACTGATATGATCGCGCTATCATATTGGGAAATATATTTTTTCAAAAAATTCCACACAGGCTGATAAGGGTTTGAAATATCAATATGACATCTCCAAATCCATTTGCTATTGCCTTTCTTAAATCTTACAAGTCCAGCTGGTTGAGGATCATGTATAAACATTATATCGTAATCCATTGGTACCTCAGATAGGTTAGCCTCTTGCCATTTATCATATATTTTAAAGTAATCCTCTGTTATATTACCTACGCCGTTTTGTAGTGCGTTGTGAAAAGATTTCGTAACATTAAAAAAATCGCTATCCCCCTTAATTACCTTCCAATCTACATTGAGCCCTAATTCCTTCATCAATGGAACCATTCTGTTCAATATTTCAGCAACTCCTCCTCCTGCCTTTGTTGAGTTCACGTGTAAAATAGACAAATCCTTTATTTTTTCAGCAATTCTGAATATTGCATCCAGCTCGTGTTCCCCTATAAATTTCTCATATTTTTCTATCATTTTAACAACCCCCTCTCTAACGTTTTGATTATATCTTTCCTAAGAATTTCTTCATTAACGTACGTTTGAGGATCTAATTTGCTCAAAGCCTCAGCTACATCTGTCAAACCAAAATTCATTTCTATCCATTCAGAGAAATCATTTCTCTTAGAATATCCTAAGACCCTTTTTGCCACAAAATGCCATACTAGGGATCTAGATGGAATTTGCTGTATTAAATCAAGAAATTCTGCTAAAGTATTTGCGCTATAATTTGTTTTATATACTATTGGTCTGCAAGAAATGAAAACAAAGGGATATAACGCTATTTTATCATCTGCTCTAGGCTCCAGAATTTCAATTAGATCTTTTCTAATATCTTCAACGGTTCTAGGCTCTGCTCCGGGGATGTCAGAGACTAACTCAGCCAATTCCTTATAGCCAAGGTTTTCGGCTATCCAGTGAGCGAAATCATTTGAGTATTCTTCAGGGATTAAGTGAGAGGAGAAAATGGGATGAAAAACGTGATAAAATAATGAGTACTTATCGGCGTTTCTTATACCTATTACCAGCTCTCTCAAGTTTTTAGCCTTTAGCTTAGAGTATATAGGTGGATAGTAAGCTCCATAGAATTCAAAAGGCATACCTTTTCCTTTAGAATCTAAATCCATCATATACATTTATATGTACATAAACTTTTATTAACCTAACTTCATATCGTATCGTCGAATAATTTTTACCTAATTTGAATAAATTCTTTTTTCTCAGATAAGTAAGAACTTATCTAACTTATGACTACCTCTTCTGCTATATAATTACGTCTTAATAAATAGACTGCTCTTTTCTTCAGCTCTACCTTTATTTCTGAGTCCTTTAAGTTAGTTGAAAGGTACCATAATACTAAATGTTTTTCATCACCTTGTAATGCTAACCTTCTATAATGATGAACTACGTTCTTGCTAACATAATTACAAATTTCACACTTGCTCAAGTGAGATTTTCTAAAATGCTTCTTAAGAGAGGTAATTGAATAAGCATTAGTATTACACGAAGGACAAATATATTGCATAAGATGCCAAAAGGAGTTTATATTTAAAAGTGCTATTAATGTTACAATAGCTTGTCAATTTCAAAAAAATGGAACAGCTTAATTTAGAGTTTTTATTTTGCTGAAAACTTAACTAATGACTTGAGCTGTAATAGACGGGCTTATTATCACTTGACCGTTAGCGTATGCGATATGTGGGAAACTAATCAAAAGTGATTCAGTAGAACCTCCTTTCAAATCCATACCATTTATAATATGTATTTTAAGAACTTCACTAGGCAGTTTAGCTGAAACGTTAACATTTCCTATAGTAACTTGTGCAGCTGATATTTGCAAAAATATTTCATTATATTCACCTGCTGGTATTCTAGCTGAAGTTAAGAACGTCATATTTGAACTGAGTAATACGGTTATTGTCTTATTAGATATTGTTATCCAAGCTGAACTGTTGGTTGAATTAGTTCTATGTATCATGATTGATGAAATTGTTAGGTATATTTTTAGCAACTGTGAACTACTAGGAGCATCTTGCAAGTATATTTTTACTGTTCCAGTAGAAAAATAATAGTAACCATATAACCCTCCAGCTATTAGTATTATTAAAATTACACCTGCAATTAATAGTTTATTCATCAATTCAGTATCAGTGTTTCTTCCTTAAAAAGTCTATCGTTATCTTTAAAGTTTCATTGAGTGAAATTTCAGTATATTATAATCATAGCTATACAAACTTTAATCCTCCCTCATATCCTCCTCTTAATACTCTATCTAATGCTATTAAGGTCAAAATCATAACTGGAAATGATGCAACAAGTGCTGAAGAAGCCAATAGCCCCCAGTTTATACTTTCGTTTCCTATAGCCAGTAATGCAAATATTGTTATAGTTTGAGCCCCTTGTGGAGGAAAAGAAAAATTATACGGAGTTTGAGTAAATATTAATGGATAAAACAATAAATGCCAATTGAATATAAAGGATAATAAAAGTACTGAAAATAAAGTAGTCCTAGATAAGGGCATTATTATTCTAGTCAGCTTTCTCTTAATCGAGAAAACTTCTGCAGCGTCTTCATATGCTTTAGGGAATCCTAAGAAATAGTTAAAGAATAACCAAACTGCGAAAGTTGCAGTAAATATTGGTGTTGAAATTATTAATGCCTCCCAAGTATTCAGCAAATTTGTATTGGAGAAAAATATATACAGTGGTATTACGAAGGACGTAGAGGGTAAAGAATATAGGTAGATTGAGACTGGTAACAACCATCTTAATTTCCCCTTAGATATCTCATAGGCTGAAGGTAGTGAAAGTAATACGGTTATCAATGAGGCAGAAATTGCTACTATTATACTTGAGATCATGTAAGGTATAGAACTTAAAATTGCTTGCATAAAATACTTTGCAGTAAGATCTTCTGGTATTATAATTGGAGGATAGCGGAAATCTAAGGATGCACTTCTAAATGCGACTAAAAACATCCAGTAAATAGGGAAATCCATGAAAAATGTGACAATAGCAAGAAATATAAATATAATTACTTTGAATATTTTATCCGGTATTTTTATATTTAAAGATAACCATCCAGATTTCTTACTTCTCAACAACATTAATAGTGCGATAGATGGTATAGTAGCGAATACACTAAGGATAGCTGCAGCTAAAGCTCCTCCAGAGAAGTTACCTAAAGAAAACATTTCGTCATACACTAAAAGCGATAATGTAGTTGTGGAATATGATGGACCACCTGAGGTTAAAACATATGGCAAATCAAAGTTACCTAAAGCTATTATAAACTCTAAGAGAAACGATATCCAGAAAGCTTTTCCAGCCATCGGTAAAGCTACTCTAAAATAGTATTCAGATAATGGAAGATTATCTATTTTCGAAGCTTCCTTAACATAATTAGGTATTGATCTTAGAGTAGATAACATGATTAAAAAAGGCATTGGTATTGAAGACCAGATACTTACACCGGTTACCGCAATTAGGGCTGTTGAAGAGAAGTAAAGTGGGTCATATCTTAATCCAAATAAATAAGAAAACCAACCATAATTTCCGTAGAGGCTTATTGTCCAAATTAGTGCAGAAGAAGTAAAAGGAATCGTGTAAGGTAACATAACCAAGAGAGAAATTAGCCTCTTCCCCTTACTTAACATATCTACGCCTACTGCCAAGAAAGTTCCAATTATAGAGGAGAAAAATGCTGTTAATAAAGAGAAATATAAAGTATTATATACTATTTTTGGGAATGGTACTAGAGAAAACCCAGTAAAAGCCTTATCAAAATTTACTCCTAAGAAAATAAACGTATATATGAAAGGAAGGAAACCAAAAGCGATGATATAAACCAAATAAGGCGAGGAGTACTTCATTCATTCTAACCTCTTTATACTAATCAAATTGAACTTAATTTCTTGATTAATTTTGAGTTTATTCTTAGAGAAAGCCCTTATTTCTTGATCATTAAACGATATATATATCAAGTATCTATCCCCCCAAAATTCTACGTCTTTTACTACACCCTTATACCTCCCCTCGCCCAAAATAACGTCTTCAGCCCTAATACCTATTTTCCCTTCTAAGCCTATCACCTTACCATCCATTATGCTCATAGGTGGATTTCCGAAGAAAGACGCGACGAAGGAGTTAACAGGATTTTGGTATATCTCTTCTGGTGATCCGATTTGGATGATCTGCCCCTTATCGATTATCGCTATCTTATCTGCTAACGCCATCGCTTCAGTCTGGTCGTGTGTAACGTAAAGGGTAGTGATTGAGTTCTCGATCTGAATTTCTTTGATTAATCTTCTCGCGGACATCCTTTGTGGTGCATCTAAATTTGATAACGGTTCATCCATTAAAAATACCTTTGGTTTTCTAACTAGAGCCCTTGCTAAACCCACTCTTTGTTGCTGCCCACCAGACAACTCTGAAGGATATCTGTCTAGTAACTCATATATTCCTAATCTTTTAGACACTTCAATAATTATGTTCTCTCTCTCTGACTTATCAAAACGCTCTATAGGCATCGAAAGATTTTCATAAACTGTCTTATTAGGATAAAGAGCAAAGTTTTGAAAAACCATTGCTATATCTCTTTTTCCAGGTGGCAAATTAGTAACATCCTTATTATCTATTAATATTTTCCCACTATCCACTTTCTCTAAACCTGCAATGCAACGTAAGAACGTAGTTTTCCCAGAACCAGAAGGACCTAATATTATAAAAAATTCTCCCTTTTCTACTTTTAGGCTTACTTCCCTTATTGCATAATTACTACCATATTTTTTAGACAGTCTCTCTATCTCGACGCTCATAACTTTTACCCATAATACGATGCTTCTGCTTGGACCCAATCTGAGGCTGCTGTCTGTAAAGCTTGTTGAGCTGATGTTTGACCGGTTAAGTAATTATAAACTTGACTATTGAAGTCACTAATTAGTGAGATATAAGTAGGTGGAATATTAGGTGGGTTAGCCCAAGCGTTTAACGACGCATTATAAACCGCTGAAAGCCATTCCCTCTCATAAGTTGGTAGTGAAGTATTTGATATTAAATTTAGGAAAGCTTCTTTCGATACTGGGAACTTGCTGAACTTTAGAAAAGCGATAGTTTGAACCTTAGGAGAGACTAAGAAAGCTAGAAATTCTTCTGCCAATTCTACGTGCGTAGAATATTTACTTATACCTAAGAAGTCAGTCCCGGTTTCAGCATAGCCTCCAGGCAATGGAGCCAAGTAAGTGTCTTGTAACTGAGACGTGTTAAATGATGATAGCTGACTGGTAAAGAGGAAAGCTCCAGCAGCATCTGGATAAAATTGCGCTAGATTATCATAGCTTATTTGAATTGAAGACGGAGAAGGTTCATAACTTATTAGTGATTTGTAAACTTCTAAAGCTTCTAAGCCAGATGTCGAGTTAAAGGACGGAAGGGGGAAGGAGAAACCAGGGGGTATGTAACCTTCAAACATTATGTTAAACCCTGGAATACCTCCGACTAAACCATGGTTCAGTGTATTATTTCTAGCATAATACCACCCAAAAACAGCTGGATAAGCATCTATGATGCCATGAGCTACGTGATCATCTATCAGAAAACCATATTTAGTGATATTGTGGGATACTAAGAATTGATCAGCATCTAATACATCAGTCCAGTTTTGCCATGTAGATGGATTAAAACTTATATGATATTCTTGATAAAATTCATTAGCTAAAGTAGCGTTTTGAAATATAGAAGGTTTGTAAGCCATTAAGTAAACTGCTGTTTCATATGCTATTCCAATTGTTATATTTTTACCTAGAGTAGAGTTGTAGATAATTCCTCCAAATGCTTCTTGTGGTCCTATGAGATCTGTCATATTAAATAATGAAGTATTTAGGGGTAACAAGTATGGAGCTACTCTTTGGGCAGAGGTTGACGTGAAACCTATTATATCATACTCACTTGAATGGCTTTCTAGCGCGGAAAGTTCTTGATCAATATAATTACTGAATGGATACGTAATGACCTTAACTGTTACGCCAGGATGCTCTTGTGAGAATAATTCGCCTGCATATTGAATAAATTGAGCTGATTCACCTGAAAAAGTAACCACAGTGAGGGTAACACTAGATGTTATAGCAGGCGAGGTAGTAGTTGAAGTAGTGGGCTTATGGGATGTTAGAACTAAGTAAGCACCTAATATAGCTATGATGACTATTATAACTATTATTATGGCGATTATACTTTTAGAAATTCCCTTCATTTCTTGTTTCCTTCTCACATAATGCTTAAATTTTTATCTATCCTTATCAACTCTACTCCCGTTTTGTATTGAATTTAAAATTACTTGTATCTAACCTTAGAAGAAACATACTATAACGAAATTTCGAGTTACTAATCTTTGTATTTCTCCGTTAGATGAAATTTAGTAACGGATCTATTTTGCAACAAAACTATGCCGAATTAAGTTCCGGATTAAGAAAAATAGCTAGCTTCTAAGAAACACATAAATAAATACGATTCTTGCGTAATAGTTATGATAAATTATGTATGAAGATTTAGTGGAAAAGGTAACTCCAGCAGTAGTTACAATATTGACTAGACAAGTTACATTAGATGAATTTTTTACACCTCAAGTCGCTGAAGGTATAGGTTCTGGCTTCTCAATAGAGAAAAATCTTCTAATAACGTCCTATCACGTTATTGAAAGCGCTAGAGATATAATAGCAATATCAGAGGATGGTTTCAGAGATGATGTAGAAGTTGTTGCTGTAAATCCTTTTCATGATTTAGCAATATTGAGAACTAGTCTTAGTTTACCCTCTCTTAAGTTATCAACTAAGTATAGAACGGGAGAAGTTGTGTTAGCAGTAGGTAATCCTTTAGGGTTATATAGTGTTAGCATGGGAATAATCAGCAGTGAAGAAAGGACTATTATGTCTCCAATCGGATCTCCAGTTTATGTTATTCAAACTGATGCAGCGGTAAATCCGGGGAATAGTGGTGGTCCATTAGTCAACGAAAAAGGTGAGGTTGTAGGCGTAGTGACAGCGATGATTAGAAATGCTCAAAACATTGGTTTCGCAATACCGTCTAAGCTAGTTATAAGTTTCGTTAATAACGTTATGCGATTTGGTAGATACGTAAGACCTTATATCGGCATATCAGTGACGAAACTAAATAAAGCTTTAGCAACGTATCTGGGTATAAAAAAGACTAATGGGTTACTTGTCGTAAATGTAGATCCAGCTGGAAGCGCTTATAAGTATGGGATAGAAAAGGGTGATGTTATATTAAAGATAGATGATATGGATATTACCTCACCTAGTGATCTAATAGCAATATTAGAAAATAAAGTAGGTTCTTATATAAAGGTGAGGGTATTAAAGGATTCCAGAGAAGCGGAAATTAAAATACCTGTGTTAGCAGTTAATGCTTAAACATTTTAAAATTTTCCATATTTAGCTTTTTATATTCTGAATCATATACGAGTGTAGTATGGTAGAAGTAGGAGATAAAGCACCAGAAGTAGAATTAGTAGATACTGACTTGAAAAAAGTAAAGATACCCAGTGATTTTAAAGGAAAAGTAGTCGTATTAGCCTTTTATCCAGCAGCCTTTACCTCAGTATGTACCAAGGAGATGTGCACTTTTAGAGATTCTTTAGCAAAGTTCAATGAATTTAATGCTACTGTGATTGGTATAAGTGTAGATCCTCCATTCAGTAATAAAGCGTTCAAAGAGCAGAATAAGCTCAATTTTACAGTACTTAGTGATTTTAGCAGAGAAGCAGTTAAAGCTTATGGAGTAGCTGGAGAATTACCAATATTGAAGGGATATGTTTTAGCTAAGAGATCGGTATTTGTTATAGATAAGAATGGGATAATCAGATATAAGTGGGTTTCTGAAGATCCTGGCAAAGAGCCTAATTATGAAGAAATTAGGCAGGTTATTTCTAAACTATAAGTTAAGATAACGAATTTTTAATTTTTTGAAAGAATTCATCAGGATTTTTTATATCCATCAATACGGTTATCTTACCAGAATTTGGTACTATATATATCGATCCACAGCCTAATCTCCTCGCTATAGGACCTTGAGAAACAAAAATATCTTTCAAATCACTAAGCTTAACCCTTTTTTCTGAGAAAGCTGACTTCACTACTACTTCATTTCCATAAATACAATAAGTATGGTTCTTAAACCACAAAATTATCATGCAGAGTATTACATACCAAATGACTACAAATATTAAGTAATTAATTATGCTAGTAATCTCTAAAAATAATGAAAAAATTATTAGTATAATTGTACCTTCAACTAGAAGTCTTCTTCCAGTTGGTTTCGTACAACCAACAAGCGACTTTTCTCCCATTTACTTCCACCAAGGGAGGTTCATTATTTTTACATACCTCCATAGCCATAGGACATCTAGGGTGGAACCTACATCCTTTAGGAGGATTTATTAAGCTGGGTACTTCACCAGATGGTGGTTTAAGTTGTTTTCTATTTAAATCTGGTACTGAATTTAATAAGGCTTGGGTATATGGATGCATTGGTTCAGAAATCACTTCACTACTATTTCCCTCTTCTACTAGCTTCCCAGCATACATAATTATTACTCTATTTGATATAAATTTTGCAACAGAAATATTATGTGTAATGAATAAATATGTTAAATTTCTCTCTTTCTGAAGATCAGCAAGTAAATTTAATATCTGCGCCTGAACTGAAGCGTCTAAAGCTGATGTAGGTTCATCTAGTATAAGGAACTCTGGCTCCTTAGCTAATGCCCTTGCGATAGCAACTCTTTGTAGCTGACCACCGGAAAGCTCTCTAGGATATTTATCCTTAACGTAATCGTAGTCTAGTCCAACTTCTTTCAACAATTCCTTTACCTTTTGATCATTTTTACTCTTCATACCTTCCTTAACAATGTCTTTAACTCTCATTCTAGGATTTACAGAAGTAGCTGGATTTTGAAATACCATGTGTACTTTCTTCCTAACGTATTCTTCATTACCATTGTTAACCGGTCTTCCCATGAAAAATAGATGTCCTTCAGTAGGTTTTTCTAATGTTGCTAAAATCTTACCTAAGGTTGTTTTACCAGATCCGCTTTCTCCTACTACACCTAAAGTTTCCCCCTTTTTAATCTCTATCGAAATACCATCTAACGCTTTAACATAAATTGGTGGTTGCTTACTTATTGATTCTAGAATTCCTCTTTTTTTAGCTAGATAGTATTTCTTAAGTCCAACAGTTTTATAGAGAATGTTGTCACTCATATAACCAACACCTCACCCTTCTACCATTCTTTTCTATTAGAGGAGGCTCCTTTTGTCTGCACACATCCATCACTTTATCGCACCTTGGATTAAATTTACAACCTAATGGTAAAGCAAAGAACGAAGGAGGATTACCTGGTATTGCACTCAGCCTTCCTTGATCTTTACTTCCCTTGGGTATACTAGCTACTAATCCTTGTGAATAAGGATGCATCGGAGACTTTAAAACTTCCTCTATATTTCCATCTTCCATTATTCTGCCTGCATACATTACTATTATCCTATCAGCTATTACATAAGCCAATGAAATGTCATGAGTTATGAAAAGGATGCTTGTACCTAACTCCTTATTTAATTGCTTAAACAAATTCACTACTTGTGCTTGTATTGTTACGTCTAGTGCGGAAGTAGGTTCGTCAGCTATAAGTAATTTAGGCTTAAGGAGCAAAGCCATTCCAATGACAATTCTTTGAACTTGACCACCAGAAAGCTGATGTGGGTATCTGTCAATTATTGCATATGGGTCCGGTAACCTTAAATCCTTCAATACCTCTATAACTTCTTTCATCAAATCTTCTTCACCTACTTTTTTCCCTTCCCTTTGGTGTCTAATTTTACATGCTTCTAGTAGCTGAAAACCAACCTTTTTAACAGGATTCAGACTATTTAGTGGGTTCTGAAATATCATGAAAACCCATGTTCCTCTATACCTCTGTAGCTCACTCTCTTTTAACTTAGCTAAGTTCACATTATCTATTATTATATCTCCACTAATCCTAGAATTTGGGGGAAGTATTCTAGCTATTGCATGACCAAGTGTAGACTTACCAGATCCACTCTCTCCTACTATACTTACTATCTCTCCCTTTTCTACTTCTATACTCGCATTATCTAAAACCTTTACCCATCCGAGTAATGTATTGTAATAAACGTTCAGATTTTTTACCTGGAGTAACAACTTCATCACCTAGTAAACAATTCTACCTGCAATTACGTCCTGTAATCTATCACCAAGCAATACAAATCCCACAACTATAATTAATATAGCTAAACCTGGAAAAACTGCCCACCACCAATATTGCGGTAAGCCGGATAAACCGTCAGCAGCCATAGCACCTAATTCTGGTATTGGTGGAGTTACTCCAATTCCTAGAAAAGCTAGCGTAGAATAGGTTAAGATTACATTTCCAAAGTCTAAAGCTGCATACGCTAATATAGGATCGATAGAGTTTAAGAATATATATCTGTAAAGTAACTGAAATGAAGATACGTTACTTAACTTAGCTGCGGATATATAGTCCATATTTTTTATCCTTAATGTTTGTGCTCTGTAAAACCTAGCGTACGTCGGCCACCAGACTACTGCTAAGCCCAATATCACAGCTAAGAACGTTGCTCTCAAGGGAACTGTTATTGCTATGACTAATATTAATGCTGGCAAAGATAAGAACGCATCAGTTACTCTCATCACTATTTCATCTACTATTCCTCCCAGATATCCCGCTAAAATTCCAAGTATACCCCCTATAACTATTGCTGAAAAAACTACCACCACAGCTACGAGAGCATCCCTAGGCATCGCATATAGCATACGTGACAATATATCCTCTCCTTCTGCATTTGTGCCTAAGAGGAATTGGGAAGATGGGGGTTGGAAAGCCAAGCTGAGATCATATTTAAACGGATTATGTGGTAGCAAAATATAGCCTAATTGTGGGTTCTTGAGATATCCCGATAGTATTTCTAGAATACCTTGAATAAAAGACCATACTAGGAATAGTAAAACTATTATAAGCCCTAGTAATCCAGCCTTGTCTCTGATCAGTGCCTTAAGCATGAACTTAATTCCATAGCTTTCACTCAACTATCCTCACCCTAGGATCAAGTACTCCATAAAGAATATCAGCTATCAAATTAGCTATTATAATTGAAATTCCTACTATTATGGTAGTTCCTAACACCGAAGTATAATCTAAACCTTCAATTGCTTGTGTAATGAAGTAACCCATTCCGTGATATTGAAATACATCTTCTATCACTACAGCTCCAGCGACAGAATATCCAAATAATAAGGCAATTAGTGTAACTAAAGGTATTGAAGCGTTTCGTAATACTACACCATAAACTACTCTTCTTCTACTTAACCCCTTCATGAAACTTAATCTCGCAAAATCTGACTCCATATAATCTAGCATAGAAGCTCTCGCAATTCTAGTTACAATTCCAAACGTTACTAAAGCTATCGCAATTACTGGTAGAACCATATGATGTACTAGGCTCGAAAGATATGGCCAATCAGCAGATAATATCGCATTTAGCAAAGGAAATGGAGTTAATGGCTTCGGTGGGGTAAGAGTGGGATTTACGGTACCTGTAGCCGGTAATAATCTCAAATAATAGGCAATTACCAATTGAAGTATCGTAGCCACAAAAAAAGGAGGAGATGCCCAAGTAACTAAGTAAACTCCACGTACCAAATAATCTAATGGATTATTTCTATTAGATGCAGCTATTGCCCCAGTTATGAGTCCAATAATTACTGACAAGATAGTAGCTGGTATAACTAATTCTAGGGTCCTCGGGAGATACTTTCCTATCAAATCTATAACTGGTACCTTGTAAGTCGGATCAATTCCTAAATTTCCGTGAAAAACATTTATGATATAATTGACTATTTGCACGTATAGTGGTTTATTTAAGCCATACTCCTTAGCTACTTGCTCCAACTGAGTATAAGTAGCATGAGGTCCAGTGTATAGTCTAGCTAGCGCTAATGGATTAGGTGCTATCACGTGAATCATGATAAAAACAAGTATAATTAGCAATAAGAGCGTGATTAAAGCATTTATAATTCTTCTAATAATAAAGAAGACAATATTTAATGACATACCACGCTCATTTTAATACAGTTTAAAGCCATTAATATAATTTACTAGGTATATTAAGCTGGCTTATAAGTTATGGACATATTATTATAGAGAATTAGAATAATAAAAAAATAATTTAGAATCCAGGTCCTCCTCTTCTTCTAAGCAATACAACAACAGCTACTATTACGATGATCACAACTACGATACCAATAGCAGCATATACTAATGTCGAATTATTACTTGTGCTTGTAGATGTCATTGATGGCATTGTCATAGTACTTGTTGTTGTACTAGTGGTAGTTAATGGTGTAGGGCTCGTTGTAGTAGTGGTTTGAGTTATGGTTACAGTGTAAGGTTGATAGTACATTAGATTATAGTAATATCCAATAAATGGATTATACACGAAATTCTTTACATATGGTTGCACGAAATAGTAGTTTACTGGGTTAGGTAAGTAAACATAGGGAACTTCTTGATACAGTATCTTATATACTTTAGCAACCTCTAATGTCTGTTGTGTCTGGTTAGTTAAGAATGGTAATGTATTGTATATCTGTTGTAATGTTGAAATATTAACCCATGCCAAATTGCCAGATATTCCTCCATATAGTACATCGGTTTGTGCTATTAACTCTTGGAATATAGGGTCTGGCCAGTCTGGATACCATCCTAGATCAACTATGGCTGGTGTCCCACTTGGAGTAACCCAATTATCAGTTACCGATGGTAAAACATATTTTATAGAAGTAGAAATTCCTATTCTTTGTAAATTCTCTTGTATTATAGTCAGTTCTTCTTGTTCTAACTCATTAACGGGTGCTAAAGCATAAATGGTAAGAGTCGGTAATTGGCTACCATTTGTATCGCCTATTGCTGTTCCATTTGGCAATACGACATAGAAATGACCTTCGTATCCAGCTTCATTTAAGTAGTGTAATGCTAGTGATGGGTTATAAGTGAATGGATGTAAATCATCAAGTTGCATTACTTCATTATAAACTGGGAATACTGGAGAAATTGGACCTAAATAGTTTATGGCAAGCGTTTGGTTCTGGAATTTGAATATGCTTAATAATGCAGAGTAGTTAATTGCATAAGCGATAGCTTGTCTGAAGGGAGTAATATTAGTTGGGAACACTTGCATGTTTAGTGAGAGATAGAAAACCGCAGCTTGATAGCCTAAATTAAGAAATACCTGGTTAAAGCTTACATATTTATTATATTCATATGCTGAGTACATCTGCTGAAGGAAGGGTAGGGAAACGTATGAAATTTGTGCTTGATTCGTTGCGAAATCTTCAACTCTATCAGTATGAGATAAACCGTACTTGATATCAATAATAGGTATGTGAGCTGGCTCTGCTACTGTTGGTATATTAGCTATATTTTGAGCCCAGTAATGAGGATTCTTGACAAGTAAGATCTCTGATAGACTAGGTCCTACATACTTTATTACGTATGGACCAGTTCCGTTCATTCCGTTATCATTTATATATGAATTTGCACTGTTTGGTTGTACTCCTCCGTGTTGGTCTACGTATACTGGGTTTACTATTGCTCCCCACCAGTTTGCCAAGTCTAGTAGGAAGTCTCTGTAGGGTTCTAGTGTGTTTATTTCTACCTCATATGGTCCTTTAACAACTACTGCTTGGTATGGGTATTCCATTATCTTCTGAATTGTTTGATTGTTTGCGTTGAAGTGTGATAGGATAGATGCTAGGACTTGTGCAGCTAATGTAGCATTTTTAGTAGTTGGTAAACCGGTAACTTGTTGGATTGCATTAGCTACTCCCCAAGGTAAAGCATAGCCAGTTTGACCATACTGTGTGGCATTAAATAATAGTTCTATATAGTTTGATACACCCGGACCTTGACCCATCAATATTGTCCTATATAATGAGAACCATACTGTTGACGCGTTGACTTGTACTCCGTCTGGGAAGTAAACTCCTTGTCTTATGAAGAACGTCCAGTTCTCGTAATTAGATGTGCTCCAATTCTGAGCTATTACCGGAACTACTTGCAAATAATTAGAGCCATTATATTCTACGAGTTCCTGGAATATAGCATTGAACAATGGTCCGTCCTGCACATAAAATCCAGTTGCAGGATCTAGTGCGTCTGGTGGAACTGTCTGTGATACATCAACAAGTATCGAACTATTAGATGGTGCTATAGTTATCGTGGTTGCTGCACTACTTTGAAGCAAAAATATAGGTGATATTAGGAATCCTACTATCATTATTAATATTGGTAAGAAAGCTTTGATGTTCTGGGACATAACCTATCCCATTCTTTTTTCCTTTAGAAATTTAAAAAGTTTATCCTAACGAATTATTGACATTTATTTATCGTTCAATTTTTTAGGGAAATTATTTGAAAATAATTTATTAAAATGTCAGATTAAGTTAGGTTAAATATATAAATGGTTAAATTATTAGAAAACAGTTTTCATAGTTTTACACTCTTATGAACTCCATCATCCATTAGAGCTACACAGTAACTGCCTATTCTGACTAACTCCTTTCCGAGTTCTTTACATTCACCATCTAATGAATCCGCTATCTTGCTAATCTCTTTCATCTTGTCCCTAATTTCCTTAATATAGTTTAAGTTTTGGTTAAAGAAGACTTCTAAGGAGTCTTTGAACATTAGAATGAGCTGAGAAACTATATTTTGGTATTCATGTGAAATATTAGTACATATTGAAAGAATTGTTGATGTGGTTCTTATATGTGACAACATTCGTCCCATATCTCTCATTGCGATCGCGTAAAGAATTAGATCCCTAACTGACGTGATTTTATTTTGTTCAAATCTTTCCTCTTCTTGAGAGACTAAAGCTATCTCTCTGATTAAAATGTTATATACTCTATTCAAATCTTCAGATCTATTTTTAAGATCAATAGCCATCTGTTTATTCGGTTTAGCTATAACTTTTTCTAAATCTTCTAATAAGGTTAGAAGTTTTAATGAAAAGTTTTTCATTTCCTCGATTATGTCAAGGTTTAAGTTATCTTTTACCTTAAGTCTAATATAATTGAAACTTTCATTTTCTACTTCTAATCCAGGTAAATATAGTTGTAATTTTTTCAACTCATTCTTGATTTCAATTGGAATAACAGAGTCTGATGTAAGTTCTATTTGAGACACTCCTTGCATGTAATACACGTTTATAAGGTATTTTATAGTATCGATATCATTGCCACTGTTTTTCAAGTCGATTGTCTTTTTATCATTATATGTTCTAAAAGGTTTTACTACCAATTCTCCATCTCTTTCAATTACTATAACCTCGCTTTTTGCATCTAGACCATTTCGTCTAACCCAATCTGGAGGTAATGTAATAATGTAACTTCCACCTTTGATTTTCTGAATTCTCCTTAAGTTCTTCTCCATTATTTATATCACTTGAGTACTTAGTAAAAAAGTTTATTATGTGAAAATTTTTACAAAAAAACGATAACTTAACTATTTATCTAATTAAAATGGAAACAAGCATATAATCAAGTATTTCAATTAAAATTGAAATATAAGATTAGAAAACTACTTCATGAGTATGGCGTGCCAGTCCCTTTCTAGCTAATATGATTAGAACATGACTGCAACTAATTCGTCTTCTTTAATTTCTACGTCCTCTTCCCCGTTAATACCTATCTCTGGCATTGATGGTACTTTAACGTTAAACCTCTTTAGATTTCCGGCTACTCTTGAAACAGCTTCTCTCCATATCTTCTCTCTCTCCTCTATACTAGGTAATCCTAATCCTGCTGAATTAGCAATTTCCTCCATTTTTTGATGAACCTCTTGATACCATGGTGGTAATTTCCAAAACTCTTTAGGGGCCTTGTAGGTTATTAGAGATAAGAATACAAAACCCGCCCTTATTTGTTTAGTTACAAACTTTTTCTTTTCATCGTTCATTTGAGCTATGTTGTTAGTTAATATAAGGTGTGTAAAGGCATAGTGTCTGGTCTCATCGACCGTTAACCTCTTAAACGCTTCACTAAAAGCAGGTATCCTACTTTTATCCTTCATCCCACTGAAAACTGAAACAGCTGCTGCTTCGCCCATCATGAATGAGGTGAACAATATGTCTAAAGTATACTTGTTGTATGCTTCTAAATATCCCTTCCAATACCTAGAACCATTCCACCAGACCCACTCGACGTTAAGCATAGCTTTTCTTTCTAAATCGTCTTGAGGCTTAAAGTTAAATGGGAATCCTTTCATAGCCTTCTCTATTGCAAGCCCGCATAGTATGTTATGTCTATTCTCATCAAAGGTTATGGTACTCAACAAAGCCTTTACCGTAACTGGTAGTTTCTTCTCGGCAGCTTTGACTAGTGCATAAGCGAATACTGGAGTTGCGTTATCAAAGTTAGATAATAATGCCCACCAATAAGCTAAGGCTAGTCTTTGCTTTCTATCTAAACCAGAGATAATTTCCTCATATCCCTTCCAATCTAAATCCTCTTCGTCCCATTGCTCTTTTTTAGCCCTTCTATATAGTTTCATAGCTTTTTCATCGTCAAAGTTCCACATGGGCGGATATACGTTGTCAGTGGGATATATTGGATCATTTTCATAATTTATATCCATCAGATCACCATATATATGTATTTTTCATGACTTATAAGGATTTCGGTTATAAAATATAATTTGCATACTATTGAAAAATAACATTAATTCACTTTTTTATAAGAGGAGTAATCAATTACTTGTCCAGATGGTAAGCTAGTGCTGTCAAATAAGCAATGGTTTTTCCTTCAGAGTTTTTGACTACTATCCTATACAAAGATGTGGTTTTACCTTGGTTTTCTTCAAATGCTTCTGCAACTATTTTTTCTCCTTTAGTAGCTGGTCTCCTAAAGTCTACATCTACATGAAGAGCCACTGAATCCCGTGAAAAATTACTTACATACTCAAATGCCGTATCAGCTAAGGCGAAAATGAAGGATCCATGAGCGAATCCATGCAAATTAAGTACGTTCTCAGACACTATTGCAGAAACTCTAACATATCCTTCCTTGATTTCTTCCAAATTAATATTCAAAAATTTTGTAAATGGGCTATCTTTGGGCATTTCATATTCCCTTAAACTTAGGCTCTCTTTTTTCTCTAAAAGCCATTACTCCTTCCTTAAAGTCTTCAGTCTTGCCTAAGTAACCTTGGATTGATGATTCGTATTCAAGGAAGCTCTCCAAATCTCTATACAAAACTAAGTTAGCCATTTTCTTTCCTGCCACGTAAGATTGGTACGGTCCATTTACAATCTTTCTTGCAAGGTTTTCAGCGTCCTCGATAGGATTTTCACTAACCTTTAATATCCCCCACTTTTCCGCTTCCTCAGCAGTGAACTCTCCACCTAATACAGCCATCTCATAAGCCTTCTGATCCCTAGCTAATTTCAGTAGAAAGTAGGCTACTCCAGTGTCTGAAGTTAAACCTAATCTTTGAAAAGCTGTCACGAATTTAACATCCTTTTTAGCGAATCTGAAATCAGTTGATAAGGCAATACCTATACATGCACCAGCTGCTACTCCATTTATAGCAGATATGTATATTTTATCCGAGAATCTGATTTCTCTTATTATGGGGTAGAAGGTTTGCCTCAAATCGTCAATTATATCTTCAGGCATTTCGGTAACATCAGCCCCAACGCAGAAAGCCCTTCCTTCACCTGTTATAATTACTGCTCTAGCTGTAGAATTTGAATTAACCTCTTTAATTTTGCTAATTAGCTCTCTTCTCATTTCTAAGTTTAGTGCATTTAATTTTTCCGGTCTACTCAAAGTGATTATTGAGTACCCATCTTTATTTTCCACTTTTATCATCTTCCCACCTCGGTTTTCTCTTCTCAAGAAACGCTCTCATGCCTTCCTTTGCCTCTTGAGTAGTTAACGTTAGATAAAAATTCCTTCTCTCAATATCTAAACCTTGCTGAAGTGTAGTCTCCCAAGCTTTACTTACAGCTTCTTTCGCTAACATTAATGAGATCATTGGTTTTTCTGCTATTTGTTTACCTAACTTTATAGCTTCATCAAGTAGAGAGTTATCTGGTACTACTTTATTTACTAGACCATAAGCCTCAGCTTCTCTGGAACTTATTAGCTTTCCAGTTAATACTAATTCCATAGCCCTATATTTGCCAATTGCTCTAGTAAGTCTTTGCGTCCCCCCTGCCCCCGGTATTATACCTAAGTTTATTTCGGGCTGACCTAGTTTAGCAGACTCTGCTGCAATAATTATGTCGCATGCCATTGCAAGTTCTAGTCCTCCCCCAGCTGCAACACCGTTTAATGCAGCTATAATTGGTTTTTTAAAACTTCGCAATTTTTCCCATAATGGCATATGACCTTTTTTGATAATGTATTCAAGAGAAGTCTCGGACATCTCTTTTACATCTGCTCCTGCTGAGAAAGCCTTTCCATTACCGGTAATTATTACTACTTTTATGCTATTGTTGTTCTCAATTTCCTCCAAGGCTTTTACCAATTCGTCAACCATTTGAAAGTTTATAGAATTTAATTTATCTGGTCTATTCAATTTTATAATTCCTATATTTTCCCTAACTTCTACTTGTATTGTATTATACATATATATGCTATTCCCCCACATATAGTTTGCCCATTAAAGTTTATATAGTTTAATATCTACAAAATGTTTAGTTATGATAAGAAGAGTAGGCATCATAGGAGTTGGCAATTCTAAGTTTGGAAGAAGAGATGATGTTTCTGTACAAGAGTTAGCGTGGGAGTCTATTAAGGAGGCGTTTAACGATAGTGGTATAACTCAAAGAGACGTTAATTTTGTAGTAGTAGGAAGTACAGCTTACAGAGGCATTGAGTTATATCCTGCTCCCCTAGTTGCGGAATACTCTGGATTGACAGGAAAGGTGCCTATGAGAGTAGAGGCTATGTGTGCTACTGGACTAGCCGCAGCTTTAACTGCGTATACTGCTGTAGCGTCGGGATTAGCAGATATAGCAATGGCTGTAGGGGTTGATAAGATGACAGAAGTTGATACTTCAACTTCATTGGCAATAGGAGGAAGGGGAGGAAACTATCAGTGGGAATATCATTTTTATGGAACTACATTCCCTACATATTACGCTCTTTACGCTACAAGGCATATGGCAGTTTATGGAACCACTGAAGAACAAATGGCTTTAGTTGCCGTGAAGGCACATAAATACGGTTCATTAAATCCTAAAGCTCATTTCCAGAAGCCGATAACAGTAGACGACGTTTTAAAATCTAGAGTTGTATCGTGGCCAATAAAACTTTTAGATTCCTGCCCAATTAGTGATGGTTCTGCAACCGCGATTTTTGCATCTGAGGAGAAAATAAAGGAGTTAAAGATTGATACGCCGGTGTGGGTAACTGGAATTGGATATGCCAACGATTATGCTTACGTTGCTAAAAGAGGAGAGTGGACAGGGTTTAAGGCTACTCAATTAGCGTCTCACCAAGCGTACCAGATGGCAAAAATAAATCCAAATCAAGTTGAAGTTGCTACAGTACATGACGCATTTACTATAGCAGAAATCATGGGTTACGAGGATTTAGGATTCGTAAAGAAAGGTGCAGGAGGTAAATTTATTCAAGAGGGTCAAAGCGAGAAAGGCGGTAAGGTGGGAGTTAATTTGTTTGGAGGTTTAAAAGCTAAGGGTCATCCTCTTGGAGCCACTGGCTTATCAATGATATACGAAATAACAAAACAGTTAAGGGATGAGGCTGGTCCTTTGCAACAACCATTAAAGAATTATGTAGGCTTAGTTCATAACGTTGGTGGTACCGGGCACTTCGCTTATGTTATGATTTTAAGGAGGTGAAAAAATGCAGGTTGATGCTATTCCCTTAAATTTGAAATATAAGATTAAATATCCAGAAGAGTTTCTCGAGGCCCTAAAGAGAGGAGAAATACTAGGAACTAAATGTAAGAATTGTGGCTCAGTTTATTTTCCTCCTCAGAAGGATTGTTTTAATTGTGGTAAGAGCGAGATGGACTGGATAAAATTACAAAGTAATGAAGGAGAAATTATGACTTACAGTATAGTGTATCAGAAACCACAGGGATTCGAAAACTATGATAACTATGTCATTGGAATTATAAGAACTAATGATGGAAATAACTTAATGGCATGGATAAAAGGTGAACCCAAGGTTGGAGCTAAAGTTAGAATAACCTCAGATGGGGTTAGGCTAATTGCAGAGGTAGTAAATCATGTTTGAATACGATGAGATAAATCCTAAATCTTTAACTAAGGATGAAATAAAGTACATTCAAAATTTCAGGTTAAGGAGATTAATTAGAAAGGTTTATGAAAGTTCCAGTTTTTATCACAAGATATTTAAGGAGAAAGGACTAAAACCAGAGGACGTTAGAAGTATAGAAGATTTGGCAAAAATCCCATTTACTACTAAGGACGATTTAAGGAAATATGCTTATCCAGATGGAGGTGAATTCTTGACTGTACCTTTTGATGAACTAGTTGGATGGCATATGACCTCAGGCACTACTGGAGTTCCTACAGTAAACGCTTACACGTGGAAGGATATACAAACCTGGACTAATCTAGTAGCGAGATCTCTAACTACAGCTGGTGTTAATAAGAGAGACATAGTTATGAACATTTATGGTTATGGTCTCTTTACTGGAGGTATAGGTTTACATCAAGGTATACAGAGAGTTGGAGCTAAGGTAATACCATGGAGTACCGGAAGAACTGAGGCTTTAGCTAGAGCACTAAAGGAATTTAAGGCTACAGTAATCACGGGCACTCCATCTTACGAGTTACTAGTTGCTGAGACTCTTGTGAGGCTAGGTATAGATGTTGAAAAAGATTTAGAACTAAGGCTAGCAATACCGGGAGCTGAAGCTATGTCTAAAGAGATGTTAGAGAGGATAGAAACTGAACTAGGCTTAAAAAAGAGAGGAGGGAAGGCTTTAGAGATTTATGGCTCAACAGAGGCTTTAGGACCTGGTGTAGCTCAAGAATGCCCTTATGACGATCATGAGTGGATGCATATTTGGACTGATCATTATGTGATTGAGATAATTGATCCAGAAACTGGCGAAAGAGTTTCAGAAGGCGAAGAGGGGGAATTAGTTATTACTACTTTAACTAAGGAAGCTATGCCACTAGTTAGATATAGAACTAGAGATGTAACAACTATGATTGAGAGCGATGATGAAATACCTTACCCTAAGATACATATGTTAAAGGGAAGAATAGATGATGTAATATTCTATAAAGGTGTTAAATTATTTCCCACTGCAATTAATCGGGTCATAATGGAGCATGAGGAAATATCAGAATACCAAGTTATTATTGATAAGAGTACTAGAGATCATAGATTAATAATTAAAGTAGAAACTGAAAAACCATCCGAAGAATTAAGAGAAAAATTAATAGAAGAAATTAGGACAGTTGCATTTGTTACTCCAGAGGTGGAATTTGTAAGTAGAGGAGAGCTACCTAGATTTGAAGGGAAGTCAAAAAGAGTAGTTATTAAGGAGTGATGGATATAATACGAAGATATGAAAAATGATTACTCTCCTCTTTAAGGATAAAAGAATTATGATATTATTATTTGAAAACCCTTGTCGACTAAGTCTGTAAAGGCGTAATGATGTTCTTCATCGCCGATTAACTGAATACTTTTTGGTAATTTATCCTTTATGTTAAGGTGAGGGGGAGAGGCACAATATCCACAAGCTCCTAAGATTATTCCTTTTTGTAACGCACGTTCGTAAGCCGGTTTTAATCCCTTGTAAGGACTGTCACTTATAGGAATTTTAGTGCCTAAACCATCAAAGTAAACGTAAACTTCATGACCCTTCTCTTTTAATTCTACAGCATAGTGTAACGTATGTGCAGCTTTAATAGATTCCGCAAGATTACTTGGATCATTAAGTATTATGAATAATAACTTACTCATAGTGCATCATCTTCTGCCTTACTTATATATAAAGTTTTCCCAAAATCTTGCCCACCGTGTATTATTATAGAAAATATTAGAAAGCTCAAATTAAAATTAGAGATCTATTTCCAATAAGTCATGTGAAAACTACACTTAACTCTTGAATAGATATGGAGTTGCAAATCTATAATTCAAAGGACTCAAAAAGTTTTGTAAATGATATTTTAAAAATTTTTCAGTAATGAGCAATAGTTTAAGATACAAACAGTTTAAATATACTTTTATTGTTATTGGGATATATATTTAGATAAAACTAAATTAAATAATAATATTCTCCAATATATATATTCTTGATGAAAACGTAATATTTAAAAACAACTAAGTAATATATAATATTAGGGATTGGAAAAATGAGCTCCTTAAAGATATATAAAGAATTAGATCTAACAAGTTCATCATGCGCTGGGCCTATTGGAGAACTCTCTAGTGTTATTGATGAGTTAAGAGAAGGTGAAGCTGTTAAAGTTATTCTAGGAGATGAAGCAACTAAGAAGGATATTACATTATGGGCAAAGAAAAGAGGCGTGAAGATTGTTCAAGAATCACAAGAAGGTAACAAATACATTTTATTAGTTTCGAAATAGGTGAAATGGAATGGCTAAAAGGATTATAATTGCAGGAGGAAATATAGGCGGTACGATAATAGCGAATAGACTAGCTCAGAAATTACATCATGAAATTCATAAAGGAGAGGTAGAACTAGTTGTTCTTAATAAAACTGACGAACATATATACTTACCTGGTCAATTGTTAGTGGCTTATGGATTAGAGACACCGGGCGAACTGGTAAAGAAAGAAAGTGAACTATTAGACTCTAGTGTTAAGTTTATACATGGGGAGAAAGGTACAATAACGAAAATAGATCCTGCGAACCATACTGTTGTTACAGCAGATGGTGTATCCCATAGTTATGACTATTTAGTGATTACTACGGGTGTAGAATACACGTGGGATGAGATTCCCGGTTATAGGGCAGGATCAGTTTCATTTTATGAATACGATGATGCTGTAAAAATGAGAGAGGCAATAGAGAAGTTCCAAGGGGGAACGGTAGTAGTAAATACTGCTAGGCTTCCTCACAGATGTCCTGTAGCACCTTTAGAGAATACTCTAATTCTAGATGATTATTTAAGAAAGAGAGGAATTAGGGATAAGACGAAAATTATCTATACTTATCCAGTACAAGGAGTATTCGGTAGACCAATAACTAATAAGTTCATGTTAAAGTTATTTGAGGAAAGAGGGATAGAGGTTCACTCCCCATTTACCGTAACAAGTGTTAATCCGTCAGAGAAGATAATAGAGTCCCAAGAAGGTGAAAAAATTAAGTATGACTTATTAATAGGGATACCTCCTAACATGGGAGCTAAGGTAATAGGAGATTCTGGAATTGGTGATAGAAGAAGATGGATACCAACTGATAAATTTACACTTAGAATGAAAGATCACTCTAACGTTTATGTAATGGGTGATGCAACAGATTTGCCAGTGTCAAAAGCTGGTTCAACAGCAGACTTTGAATCTTACACTGTAGCCCATAATATCGCTAATGACATTAAGGGTAACTTAGGTGTAAAGCACTATGGCGGAGACGTATTATGTTATATAGCCACTGGAACTGACCAAGCTACGTATATTAGATTTAGTTATACTATGAATGAAAGCCCACCACCACCTTCTTACGTGCACTGGTGGGGTAAAATAATGTACAATAAGATGTATTGGACTGTTACAGCAAAAGCTGTGGTGTGAAATGAAGACTGGTATAATAGTGGGCTCTAATGAGAGGTCGAGATTAGCTTATGCTGCAATGACATCGGTGATTATATCATCAATGGGAGATGAAGTTTATGTTTTTTTAACTATGGATGCAGTTAGAGCTTTTACCAAGAACCCCGAGGTAAAAACTGAAGATATGTCATCTAAGACTATGGTGGAGAAAAAAGAAGAGGATTATATAGGCTTATTTAGGAAAGCAAAGAAGAGTGGAAAAGTTAAGATTTACGCTTGTTCCTATGCAAGTAAATTGTTCAACTATGCTAAGGAGGATTACATAGATTTAATTGATGAGATAGCCGGTATAACTACATTTGCAATGGATGTGGAAGGAGGACAAATAGTCTCGGTGTGGTAAATATGCAAGTCATCAACTTAGAGAAGTTAGCATCAAAGATTGATGAGAAGAAGATAGAAGAATTAGCTGAGCTTATTGATCTGACTCCTGCCTTAAATGAAGTCCTAAAGAAAGTCAATGAGCTGAAAGAGTCCGGGGCTCTTGATGTTTTAGTTAATTATGCTTATATTGGTAAGACAATGCGAGATATGTTGAATGATGACGCTATACAAAACCTAGGCACAATTACCTCATCCCTTCTTGAAGTAGGTAAGGTTATTTCACAGCCTGAAGTCTTTCATGATACGATGAAAGTCATTCATAATATGAGCACTTTATCTGATGTTTTGGATAAGGTAAAGATGATGAAGGATGATGGAACTTTAGATGTTCTAGTTAATGCCTCGTACACTCTTAAAACCATGAAAGACATGTTAAATGACGAAGCTATTCAAACTATAGCAAGTACACTCTCTGGCTCACTAGAACTATTAAAGGTAGTTAGTAATCATTTAGATCCATTAAAGCAGGTATTAGAAAAGTCTTCAACGATTTCAGACTTAATTAATAGGTTAGAGCAAATGAAGAGTGATGGTACATTAGATGTTTTAGTTAATTATGCTTATATTGGTAAGACAATGCGAGATATGTTGAATGATGACGCTATACAAAACCTAGGCAAATATGTTTCCAATCTTCTTGAAATCATGAAGGAAATGGATGACACAACAATACATTCAATAAAGAGGGCTATGAAGAGATTAAACTTAGTGAACGACGTATTAGAAAAAGTTGAAGAATTAAATAACAACGGAGCTTTAGATGTAGTACTAAACTTAGCATATGCTGCTAAGACTTTAAGGGATATGTTAAATGATGAAGCTATTACTCACATATCAGAATATGTTTCACAATTTCTGGAAGTCTATCCTAAGGCTATGGACTTTCTGGAATACACGTTTAGTGAAGTGCCTTACAAGATAATGAGGGCTATGACGTCAGAAGAAGTTAAAAAGAGTTTGGAATCCCCTCCTCAAGTTTCTATAGGTGGTCTAATCAGATTATTATCAGATCCAGAAGTTCAGAGAGGACTAGGGGTTTTATTTACTCTAGTTAGAGCTATAGGCAAAGAGTTCACACCAAGATAATTTTTCCTAATTTTTCTAAATATGTTGATCACAAAATATTTAAGAGAAAGATGAAAGAGTGAAACCTATGAGAATAGCTTTAACGTACGATAGAAATCAAGAATTAAAACCTCTAGATCAGGCAGAAATTATAGGAATTATAGATGAGGAGAAGAAAGAAGTAGAACAGTACGAGAATCCTGGTATAGGTAGCAAGGAGGCAACAATGGCAGTTATTCTAGATTTAAACGCCGATGCTATAGTTGTAAGGCAAAAATTCTTATGCCCAGGTTCTTATATGATGTCATACGGTAGATTGAAATATATGCCTACCGGTTATAATAATTTAAAAGAAGTTCTTGAACACTTAGAGGAGATAAAGAAGAATGTAAAAGAAGAACTAGATGAGGAAATGTATGCTGAGGAAATGGAATATTAGTCATTAAAAAGTTTGTAGCATTCTTCAACTTCTAAAAGTGAATATATTCTTTCTCTGGCATCATCTAGGCAAGGTAACGTTTTTACAACTCCTTTTTCTTTAAGAATCTTTAGGGCATAATGTAACGTTCTAGTAGGTAAATGGGTTTCCTCTCTCAGTTCCTTAAATCTTACAACTTTCTTTTCCAGTAGTATCTTTAATACGAGTTTAGCAGACGGGGGTAGTCTCTCCATCAATTTTATTTTTATTACGTCTTTTTTAAGACTATCGATAAGTGCAAAGAATATGTAATAAATAACTTGTCTTTTATTTAGTCTTTCCTAAAAGTAGCTTATACCATAAAGTGCCATTATCATCTATACCCTTATCTACCTCGTATCCCATTCTAATCCATAACTCCATCCCACCTAGCATGTTGTAAACCTTATATCCCTCAAAGAGATAAGGTTTATTAAATATTAACCAAGTAGATCTATTAGCATGTTCACATACTATTGCGAATGAGTTAGTGTTAATTTTGGTAAGGAATAGTGGTAATAAATCATCAATATAGTCTAAAGGTATCAATACTGATCCAGGTATGTGATGATCTTCGTATTCCCAAGGCTGTCTTATATCAATTATTTTAATAGCATTACTTTTAATAAGTCTTCTAACTATGGATGGCGGAACACTTTGGATGTTAGCATAATATGGAGTTCTCCTCTCAGTTATTTGGGTCACAATCTATGCCTTACACATCAAGAATATAAGTATGTCGGAATTTTGTGTTTTCTAAACTATTTTTATTTATAATAATAGATATGATATCTGTTAAAAATTTATCGGGAAAGTTTTTAACCCCGTTAAAGATAAACTAGTACTTGATGTCTATTGATAAATTAATTGATAAGTTTAGAGAGAACCTAGAAAAGTATAAAAAAATGGGATTGAACCCTTTATCTCTAGCAACTGGTTGTGCAGTTAAAGTTGACTTAATAGATACAGTCTATCCGGCTTTAGGGAAAATCAATTCAGAGTTGGCTAAAAGAAATATTGAAATATTACCAAGAGAAGATGCCGATATTTTTGTAACAAGAAAAAATATCACAGTAAAAAGAGTGATAAATTCTGGAGAATTTGATGCCGACAGAGCAATAAGCTTAATTCAAGTAAACCAAGAAACTGCAGGAAGTCCAGAGAAATTCGCTGATTTCTTAATAAGAGTCTATACTTCAATCAAAACCTCTAGGAAATTAACTATAGGAAAAGGGCACTCAATTGTAACTACTAATCCTAAAGGAGAAGTTGCTGTACTAGATTTATTCAGACTTGATGGAGAAAAAGAGAAATCATACACGGTTGCTAATAATGATACAATTCAAATTGTCGATCCCTTAGATGATCCAGGTTCACAAATGCAAGTCGATGTGGGAGTGTCTAATTCGTTTAATGACTTATTTACGAAAGGTGTATTTCAAGATTTGAAGATGATTCCAGTAGCTGATGCTCCAATCGATGAGTTAAAGACCCAGTTACTCAACAATTTTATTAATTATTCTAGGAAATATTCCATCGAATTATTAGATGATATACAACCCAGTACTAAGACATTAATGATAGGAGCTACGACTATAGGGAAATCGGATCATGAACTGCCAACATTCTATAACAAGGTTAATGAGAAGATGGAAATATTAGTTACTAGACCAGTGGGAGAGTTAACTCCAATTAACGTTTATATGTGGCTACTTACGGTACCAGAGCTGATAGAAAACCTAGAAGAGAAGGGAATAACAATAAGTAGGGTTGAAGAGGTTAAAAAGAAAGCCATAAACTTCATGAGAGTTCCCAACATTGAAGTGGCTAAAATCATTTACGAATACTTACCTAATTTTGGGCATCCTTTTGAAGAAGAGTCTCATATAGCTATGACTACCGACGTTACTGGACCAGGGTTATTTGTTATAAAGGAATTCGCCCAAAAGGCTCAAGTAGATGTAGAATTAACTGAAATTCCCGTCTTAGATCCTGATATTCATGAATTCGCAACTGAGAACTTCATTATTCCAAATTCAACTGCTGGCACTAATGGTGCTATAGTAATCTTTGCTCATAAAAAAGTAATAGAAGATTTATATGATGAGTTGAAGTCTAAAGGCTACGAACCCTACATTATTGGTAAAGTTATTGGAAAAGGAGAGGGAAACGTGATTGTACCATCAACCATTACTAAATTTATTCATAGGAATAATGTATTGAGACAATTCAAGATAAGATGAAATATTTCTAGTTCTAAATATTTCTTATTTAACATATTTATACTTACTTACTCGACAAAGTATGTTTATTGAAAAATTTTTGATAGAGTACTTATTAAAGTTGAACTTCTTAATTAAGAATTCATATTGGGAGAAAAAGAATTTACTCAAATTTTACTTTAATTAAACACTTTTAACTCGATAAAATAAATACTCAACACGCATATCTAACATGTGTACCCACCAGATTTTACATATGTGCGTGTAAATAGTGTGGATGAGGCAACAAAATTTTTGGATTCGCAAGACGATGCCAGACCCTTAGCTGGCGGTCAAAGTTTAATACCCATGTTAAAACTTCGTGTAATTTCACCTAATTACATAGTTGATCTGAACCCAATTAAAGACCTTAGTTACGTTAGAAGTGGTTTTAATTCAACTAAAATTGGAGCCTTAACCAGATACTATGAAGTACTTAAGAATGATACTATAAAGATAAACGTTCCTCTCTTATATCAGGCAGTTAGATTAGTTGGAGATATGCAAGTGAGGAATTTAGGAACTATAGGAGGTAGTGTAGGAAACGCTGATCCTTCTTCAGACGTTCCTACTGTTTTAACAGCTCTAGACGCTGAAATAGTCCTCACATCTTCTTCTGGTAGTAGGTCAGTTAAGGCTTTAGATTTCTTTAAGGGAGCTTTCACTACTGATGTAAAGAAGGGAGAACTGATAACAGAAATAGTATTACCTAATTTAGAGGGTTATTATACGACTTACAAGAAAGTTGTGAGAAGGGCTGGAGACTATGCATTGGTATCTTTAGCTTTAGCAATCAAAATGAAAGGAAGGGATATAGAGGATATTAGATTAGCGTATGCTGGAGTTTCCGATAAACCGTTTAGGCCAATAGAAGTAGAAAAAGGTGCAATAGGTAAGTCATTAGATGATTCTTTAATAGAGGACATAGTAAGTAAGGTTTCTAGTCAAGTTAATCCCCCCTCTGATACTAGAGGGAGTTCGTGGTATAGGAAGGAAGTTATGAAGGTTATAACTAGAAAGGCTTTAAAGGAGGTGATGGGCTGATGCAAGTCGTTAACAAGGGAGACAAAGTTAAGGTTAGAGTTAAGGTTAATGGGGTTTGGTATGAAAGGTATGTTAGTCCTAGGATGTTGTTAGTGGACTTCATTAGGGATGAGCTAGGTCTAACCGGAACAAAGGTTGGATGTGATACTACTACTTGTGGGGCTTGTACAGTATTACTTGATGGTAAGTCAGTTAAATCTTGCACAATTTTTGCTGTCCAGGCTGATGGTTCTGAAATCACTACTATTGAAGGCTTATCAGTCGATTCTAAATTACATCCAATTCAAGAAGCATTCAGAGATAATTTTGCTTTACAATGTGGTTTCTGTACTTCTGGAATGATAATGCAAACATACTTTTTACTAAAGCAAAATCCTAATCCATCGGAAGAAGAAATAAGGGATGGTTTACATGGGAATATTTGCAGATGTACCGGTTATCAAAATATAATTAGGGCGGTAATAGATGCGTCCAAGAGGTTGAGAGCATGAGTTATGTCGGAAAATCGGTTAAAAGATTATATGACGAAAAATTCATAACCGGAAGGAGTAATTATGTAGATGATATAAGAATACCAGCATTATACGCTGGCTTCGTAAGAAGTACATATCCACACGCCTATATTAAAAGAATAGATGTTAGTGATGCCTTAAAAGTCAATGGAATTGTAGCTGTTCTAACAGCAAAAGAAATAAATCCATTATTGAAAGGAGGTATAAGACCCTGGCCTACGTATATTGACCTTAAAGCTTTTAGATATGTTGAAAGAAAAGCTTTCCCAGAAAATAAAGTAAAGTATATAGGAGAACCTGTAGCGGTTGTGATAGGACAAGATAAATATGCTGTTAGAGATGCTATCGATAAAGTGGTAGTGGATTATGAACCTATTAAGGCAGTAACTAAAATGGAAGAGGCTGAGAAGGATCAGGTCATAGTACATGATGAGTTGAAGACTAATATTTCATACAAGATACCGTTCAAAGCGGGAGAAGTAGAAAAGGCATTTAATGAAGCAGATAAGGTAGTTAATGTTGAGGCGATAAACGAAAGATTAATTCCAAACCCTATGGAACCTAGAGGTATAATATCTAGATATGAAGGAGGAACGTTAAGTGTATGGTACTCTACTCAAGTTCCTCACTTCATGCGCTTAGAGTTCTCTAGGATCTTTGGTATACCAGAAAGTAAGATAAAAGTTTCAATGCCAGATGTAGGAGGAGCTTTCGGTAGTAAGGTACACTTAATGCCAGAGGAGTTAGCTGTAGTTGCATCATCAATTATTCTCGGGAGGCCAATTAGGTGGACTGCAACAAGAACCGAAGAGATGTTAGCTAGTGAGGCGAGGCATAATATATTCAAGGGAGAAGTCGCAGTTAAGAAAGATGGGACAATATTAGGTATTAGAGGCAAACTACTCTTAGATTTAGGGGCATACATAACAGTAACTGCAGGCATACAGCCATTAATAATACCAATGATGATACCTGGACCATATAAAATACGTAATTTAAGTCTAGAGAGTGTTGCAGTATATACTAATACTCCACCTATAACTATGTATAGGGGAGCTAGTAGACCAGAGGCTACTTACATAATCGAGAGGATAATGAGTACTGTAGCAGACGAATTAGGCTTAGATGACGTTACTGTTAGAGAGAAGAACCTAGTGACAGAACTACCTTATACAAATCCATTTGGAATGAGATATGATTCTGGAGACTATGTTGGAGCATTAAAAGAAGGCGTAAAAAGGCTGCAATATTATGAATTGAAGAAATGGGCTGAAGAAGAGAGGAGAAAAGGACACAGGGTAGGTGTAGGATTAGCGTTTTACTTAGAGGTGTGCAGTTTTGGTCCTTGGGAGTATGCAGAAGTCAGAGTAGATGAAAGAGGAGACGTTTTAATAGTAACCGGCACTACACCACATGGGCAAGGTACTGAAACTGCAATCGCCCAGTTAGTAGCTGATGCCTTCCAAATACCAATCGAAAGGATAAGAGTTATTTGGGGAGATACCGATGCAGTACCTGCCAGCATGGGAACTTATGGCTCAAGATCAGTAACAATAGGTGGTTCCGCAGCGTTAAAAGCTGCCGAGAAGATACTAGATAAAATGAAGAGAATAGCTGCGTCTACTTGGAACGTAGATGTTCAAGAGGTTCAATACGAAAAAGGAGAATTCAAATTGAGGAGTGATCCAAGTAAGAAGATGAGCTGGGATGATGTAGCTAATTTAGCTTACAGAAGTCATGAACCTGGTTTAGTAGAAAAACTGATCTATGAGAATGACGTCACTTTTCCATATGGTGTTCATGTAGCTGTAGTTGAAGTAGATGAAACCGGAATAGCTAGAGTAGTGGAATACAGAGCTTATGATGATATAGGGAAAGTAATTAATCCTGCCTTAGCGGAGTCACAAATCCACGGGGGAGGTGTACAAGCAGTCGGTCAAGCTTTATATGAACAAGCTATACTTAATGAAAACGGTCAGTTAATAGTAAGCTATGCTGATTATTATGTTCCTACAGCAGTGGAATCTCCCAAGTTTACATCAATCTTTGCTGAACAGTATCATACATCCAATTATCCGACAGGTAGTAAAGGTGTTGGCGAAGCTGCGCTAATTGTAGGTCCTGCGGCTATCATTCGTGCGTTAGAAGATGCTGTTGGAGCGAGATTTACCAAAACTCCCACTACACCAGAAGAGATCTTAAAGGTCATTTTAAGTAAGAAATAATATAATTTTTTAAATAAAATTTTATTTTATTCAATACATAGTAAGATTCTTGCTATTTTTTAATTATTTGGAGTAAAATTTTTTAACTTGATTAGCGATATTAATGATTAGTGGGAAATTTGGTACCTATTATTAATATTCCTGGCGTTATTGCAGTTTATAAGCTTGAGGGAGATAAAATTATAAAAATTGATGGTGAGGATGTTAATATCGACTTTAATAAGTTAGTTAGTATAATATTTGAGAATATTAGGATAGGTAAGGAGGAGGCAAAAGAGCTATCATTTCTAGAACCTCTTAAAGGTTTCGCGATGATTTTGGATAATTTAGGATTAGTATTCATTGATGGTTACATAATTTTTACTGACGCAAGGGCTACAAATTGGGATATGTTAATTAAAAATGCATTAAGGGGAGTAGTGATAAGAAATGGTTAGTATAAAAAGGGGAATAGATAAACTGAAGGGGTATGTAGGCCATATTAAGATTGATGAACAAGGGAAGATAATAGAGAGTAGGAATGTTGAAAATCCTGCTAAATTAGCTGAGGTCATTAATTTTAATCTTAAGAGAGGAAATGAAGAGGCAAGAGAGCTGGGATTTAATAAGATGAATGGTTTTGCGATATTCGGTGAAAAGGAATCATTAGTCTTTATGAAAGGATTAGGTGTAGTTGTAGATTCTCAAAAAGTTGATTGGCAGGATGTGTTCACGTATTATACATTTAATGTAGCGTTTTGTGCTACTGGTGTTGTATTAACTGTTTTATCATTAATATTGTTTTATATAGCAATATTTACGAACTTCATGTATTTTCTAGCTCCGGAACCTCGATTCTATATACCTACTATTCTAATAATTATTGGAGTATTTTTCTTAGCTATATCTAAGTCTAAGCTGGCTTATAGATTAGAATAGTTTTTCTCTAATAAACACTTCTATATAGTAATGAGAGAAACTTTTAAAAACTATCGATACTAATTCATTATAGCGTGAAAACATGAAAGAGCTTAAAGGAACCAAAACTGCCGTGAATCTAAAAAATGCTTTCTGTGGAGAAGCAATGGCAAATAGAAGATACTTATATTTTGCAAAAAGAGCTGATGAAGAAGGATATCCCGAATTAGCGGGATTGTTGAGAAGCATAGCTGAAGGAGAAACCGCTCACGCTTTTGGGCACTTAGACTTCATAAGACAAGGAGGAATAGGAGATCCAGCAACTGATAAACCAATAGGAACTTTAGAGCAAATGTTAGAGTCTGCTATAGCTGGAGAGACTTATGAATGGACCCAAATGTATCCAGGCTATGCTAAAGTAGCGAGAGAGGAAGGATTTAATGAGGTTGCAGAGTGGTTTGAGACATTAGCTAGAGCAGAAAAGAGTCACGCAGAGAAGTTCACGAACGCCCTTAATATGTTAAAGGGAGGCAAATAATGTATTCTTTAAATCCAAGTAATCCTTCTTTTTTTGACTCGAATAAGTTATTATCTGAGTTTATAAGACAAGCTAGTATATGTCACGGCTGTAGAAGGTGTTTTAATTATTGTGACGCATTTCCTACGTTATTTGAATACACTGATAAGAAACAACCTAAAAACTTAACATTAGATGATCTCTTTGATGTAGCATCTAAGTGTTTCCATTGTAAGATGTGTTATGTCAATTGTCCTTACACTCCTCCCCATGAGTTTAGCATGGATTTCCCCAGCTTAATGGAGTGGAGCTGGCTATACTACAAGAAAAAGAGAGGGTTAACTCTCAGAGACTTTCTTTTTGAAATGTTAGATGGGGTTGCTTTAGCTAGACCGTTAGCTAAAAATATTATGGAGAAAAGTAAAGAGCTCTTAGGAATTCATAGAGAGGCACCTACATTACCGGTTGCAGAAAAGGGTTTAAGAGAAAAGGTAAAACCCAAGAAAATTGATAATCCCAAAGCAAAAGTAGCATTATTTCCAACATGTCTAGTCGAAAATTTCTTTACTGAAATAGGAGAAGATATAATTGAAGTTTATAATAGTTTAGGTATAGAAGTTGTAATACCCAGATTTTTGTGTTGCGGAGCACCTATGCTAGACTCTGGAGATATAGATAGATTAAAGAAAAACGCTGAATATAACCTTTCTCTTATTAGGCAGCTTATAGAACAAGGTTATGATATAGTATCTCCTATTCCTACGTGTACTTTGATGATTAAGGAATATGAAAGGGTATTAGACCAAAAAGTTCCCAAAGTTTATGATGCTTTGGAATACTTATTAAAGCTCAAAAATGATGGTAAAATAGACCTAAAGGGAAAATTCGAGAAGTCTGTTTACTATCATCCTCCATGCCATCTAAGATATTTACAGCTAGGTTATCCTGGTGTAAGACTATTAAGACAAATGGGAGCTAAAGTCGAAATATCCGATAAGGGTTGTTCTGGTATTGATGGTGGGTGGGGTTTAAGGAACTATGATACAGCTAAGAGAGTTGGAAGTAAAATGATGGAATCATTTAAACAGAGTAGTGCGAATGTTTTTTCAACGGAATGTCCGTTAGCTGGACTTCAAATAGAAAAAGCTTCGAATAAGAAGCCTTTACATCCAATTCAAATCTTAAAAGAGGCGATGAAAAATGGTTAAAATAACTTTAGATGAAATTTTACCATGGCAGACTTATGAAAAGGTCAGATTAGATAGGATAAGAAGAATTGTAGAAGTTAAGAACAAGAGAAGGATAGAGTTAGGAGATAGATTATCTTTATTATTTGAGAATAAGGATACCATTCTACATCAGATTCAAGAAATGGTTTATCTAGACAAAAAGGATAGAAAGGAAGATATCTTAGAGGAGATTAAAATCTACTCTACGCTATTACCATGTGATGGAAAGATAAAGGCATCTCTGTACATTTACGCTCATGATTTTAAGGATTTAGATTGGGTTTATGATAACCTCAAGGGGATATATAATTCGGTCTTCTTAAAAGTAGGAACCAAATTAATTCAAGGAGACCCTGAGGGAGGAAGGGAGCAGGGAAGAGAATTTTCAACAGTTCAGTATTTAACTTTTGACTTACAAGGCGAAAAGAGTACAGACATGGAAGTGCATGTAGTTCATGAGAAGTATAGGTACTCTGCTAAAGTGGATAAAAGCTTAGCGGAGCAATTGATAAAAGAGGCATATGATATTTGTGAAAAATAATAAGGATTTTTTATTAAATATTTTTATAATGAGCTAAAATGATTATTTATATTTTTACCGAGTTTATGAATCTACAAATTATAATCGATTTAATGGTTAGCTTAATCATTTCTAAGCTAAGCGATTTGTTTTCCTAAACCTAGACATACTTGACAATTAAAAATAATACTTTCATCTGTGCTTTTCATAATGTTAAAGTTAAGAGAAGGCCTATTGTAAACTACTCTTAAAGTCATAAACTGCGTTTAGACGTTAATTGTGCTTTAAATATTATGGAACTGGGAATAGATAATGTCATTAACACGTCCAACAAGGCTCTTTACTTTATCTCTATAACATAGTAACTCTTGAAGGGTAGTAACACTTTAGACATAGCCCTTTAGGGCGCAGAGTAGATCATTATGGGAAAAATATTCCAATTACAATTATGCAAATGATTGTAAGTAATTTTATTGTAGTACTAAGTTTACTCACATTCTCTGTTCAAATTTATTAGACAGTTGTCTAGTACTTAGTATTGCAATTATTTATAAGTATATGAGAGTAATAGTTAATGTGATGTAAGATGTTATATAGAGAAAGTATAGATTTAGATGAGTTTTTAACTATAGAAGCATTAGGTATTTATTAATTAAAATATTTTATCTAGTAGATTCAGTTAAACTATCTAAATTCTGTTTAGTTACTTTATCAGTAGAAGAGCAGTATCCTATGTACATTTTTTGATTAATGTTTTTACTGTACATAATGGTGAGTGATGAGGCAGGTCTAACTTTACTTATTGCCTCCTTAATCTGATTGACTAAACGGTTCCCATCTAAAGGTAATACCACTAATATGTTTGTCACATTCTTTGGAAGGATTAATTCTAGGAATTTTTGATAGTCCGAAACTATGCTGATATTATATGCCCTAAAATTAAATATATTTAATGTTCTTGCAATTTTTATGATGTGATCTTCAAGTTCAGTATCAGACATCATGTCTTATTGCCCCGCTTATTAGTAAATTTTGGATGGATGGTTTAAAAATCTATATGTAGAAACAACGTTTAATTATACATCCAAATCTACATTTGTATAATATAATATTCTTTAATATTCACTAAGACTTCCTTTCTCCCTAGCTTTTTTAAACGCATAATTATATGATAATACTCCTAAGGGGATTAAAATCAAATCAAAAATTATCAAGATTATAATTGTATTCCCTAATTTTGAAATCGACAGTCCTTCAAGTGTAGACTCTCTTAATCCCTGTAGTGCCCACGTTAATGGTATCGCATAACTAATGTATCTAATGTATATTGGTAGAACAGTAATAGGAAATACTGTTCCTGCTAGTAAGTTAGTGAAAGTGTTAAAGAATAGTGAAATGGGATTACCTTGTTTGGTTATCATGGTTACAGCTCCCGCGAGCATTCCTATTCCTAGAGTAGATATAAGTAGTAGAACAAGTATTAATAGAGTGCTTAAAATATTAATGTGGTAATCAGCTCCTAAAGCGTATCCTATTGCGAGTATTACGACAGCATTAACGGTATTTAATACTAATCCCCATAAAGCAGAATATAATAGAAAACCAATGGTTCCAGTTCTAGAAATTACATAATACTCTATAGTTCCATAAAGTTGTTCATTTCTCAGTCTCTGGCTTATCGTAGAAATTACAGACGATACATAGCCTTGAAAAGCTAAGCCTACCGTAAAGAATGCTGTATAATCTTTAACTCCTATTTCAGTAACTAATCTATTTCCTAAAGAAGTTCCTACAAAATAATAAGTAAACACTGGCAGAACCCAGCCTAATACCGTTAGGACAGTTTGAGTTCTGTATGAAACCCATACTCTAAATCCTCTAAGGTATAGGAAAGAATATAATTTTCCACTTATTCCCATCCTCTACCCCACCTCCCACCTCTTCTAACGGCTTCTAACCTTGCAGAATCCTCAACGTCTCCTATGAGATAAACGTAAACATCCTCTAATGAAGGATCTTCTTCTTTGATAATTCTGTAGTCCTTAAGTTCATCTAATTCCTTTTCCGGAACTCTCAACACATAATAGTCTCTGCTAGTTTCTATCACATATTTTCCTAACGCAGTAGGATAGTCGCCTACCTCTACCTCAACTACTTTACCCAAATAGTTCTTAAGAGTTTCTCTTGTCCCTTCTACTAAAACCTTACCTTTTTTGAGAAGTATAATTTTTTCAGCTAGTTCCTCTATGTCTTTCATATAATGTGAAGTGAGCAAAACAGTCTTTTCTCTACTAATTCTCCTCACGAGATCTCTAAACATTCTTGCTGAAAGAGGATCCAAACCTAATGTAGGTTCGTCAAGCAATAAAATTGGAGGATCAGTTATTAATGCTCTTGCTAAGGCTAGTTTCCTCTGCATCCCTGTACTAAACTTCATATATGGTATATTAGCCCACTCTGATAATCCTACTAACTCTAATAACTCATTTGCCCTTTTTTTAGCATCTGATAATGATAAGTTCTGTAAACTGGCGAAAAATATTAAGTTCTCCAATGCTGTCAATCTGTAGTAAAACAATCTTTCACTAACAGTTACCAAGCCTATGGATTCTCTAACTTTCTTCTCTTCTCTTGTCACGCTATACCCATTTACTATTGCATCCCCTGTTGTGGGTATTAATAGTGTGGAGAGGATCTTTATCAAAGTAGTCTTACCAGCACCGTTTGGTCCTACAAGGGCTCCTATACTTTTCTTCTCGATTTTAAACGTTACGTCATCTAATGCTTTAATTACTTTTCTTCTTATTTTAAAGATCTTTGAAATGTTGACAACTTCAATCGTCATTAGTTAAATATTTGACGATATCGAAATTAAACTTTTCTTATATAAGCTTAACATTTTACTTATCAGATGTGATAAGATCATTGGTTTGATAATCGATATAATTTCAATTGTATCACTCGTATGATAGTTATAATAGGGTATAAGTATAAAGTAGTTATAATAGAAAGGTTTAAAAACTCCTAGGAGAATATTTTATGTATGACCAATGAGAGTATAAAATACTTAGCAATAAAGATGTTAGCGGATAAAGCATATGTAGTAGATGCTATTTATAGTTATCTAGTTGAAGGAGAAAGACCTAGCGTATTAGCCCACAAATATAACATAACGAAGCATACGATCAGAGGAAATATTATGAGATTCGTGGAGAAAGTTGGAAGTGAAGGAAAAGCTAGAAAGTTAATAAAGTTGATAAAGGAGTCAAATGCAAAAGTGAGCCCTATAGTTTACAAGACAGATACACTTTATACATGCTTAATATGTAACGAGAAGATAGATGAAGCTAAGTTAGAGAAACATATTACTACTAAACATAAGGCTGAGTTACAAAGAGCAATTAATTATATCCTCTCAAAAGTAGAAGCTAAGAAGAAACAAGAGGATTCTGCTAATAATAAGAAAGAAATTGTAGTCAATGCTCAGAGTTAAAGTTTTTAAGTTATTCAAGGTAAGTGTTTTATAATATCTTCTGTTCAACTTTATTTAACTTATTATGAAGAGTGCAGTATCTATATGGGAACTAGGGACCATAAGCTAACTATTACACTACTAAAGCTCATAGCTAGTGCAGCATATTCCGGAGGTAGGAATATATAAGGATATAGTAAGCCAGAAGCTAACGGTACCATTATTATGTTATATCCAAAAGCCCATGCAAGATTCTCCTTTACTTTTCTAATAGCTAAATTAGATTCACGGAAGAGTTCTTCAATATCTTTCAATGACCTAATAATCACTTTTCCTGCACTCTTAGCTAATTCTGTTCCGCTGTATATGGCAACACCAACATCAGCTTCTTTTATCGCTATCGCATCGTTAACACCATCTCCTACAAACATTACCTTATAACCCTCATCTTTGAATTTTCTAACTAGATCAACTTTATCTTCCGGGGTAAGACCTTTATAATACTTAATGCCCAACTCATTCGCTATCTCTTCAACTTGTTCACTATGATCTCCCGTGGCTATAACAACGTTAATTTTCTTATACTTGAGAAAGTTTATCACGTCTTTAGCTTCTTCCCTAATCTTATCTCTAACACTTAGTATTCCTCCCGCCTTATTATTTACGCAAATGAGTATATCCCCTTCTTTATCTTCAACATTCCACTCACAATTATTTAGTACGAAATCCTTATTTCCAACAATTACATCATTTCCGTTAACTCTCGCATATATACCTCTACCAGGAAATTCTTCAAATGTCTCAACTATCCCATTAATTGTGGGAAAAGCCCTAGCTATGGGATGGTTACTCTTTGACTCAGCTATAGAAGCCAATTCAAAAGCCCCTTCAATGAATTCCTTTTTGCTCACTATTGAATACTTTCCTTCAGTAATCGTACCAGTCTTATCAAATATGACTAAGTTTACGTTCTTTAGCTCCTCTAGAACGTTACCGTCCCTAAAAACTATTCCTCTCTTTAATGACCTATGAACTCTAACTAATATAGCCATAGGGGTCGCTAATCCCAAAGCACAAGGACAAGCTACAGCTAAAACGGCTACGCTAAATAGTAGGGAAGATATTATCGTGGAATGTAGTAAGAATCTCCACGTTAGAAAAGTTATAATGGAAATTGTAATTATGGTTGGTACAAATACTTCAGAGACCTTATCTACTAAACCTTGTATGGATACTCTAGCGTTATAGGCTTCCCTAACAGTTTGGGTTAATTGCATTATATAACTTCTATCCCAATTCCTTGTAACGTAGATTTCTAGATAACCATTAGCTAAAACACTTCCCGCTAATACACTGTCACCCTTCTTCTTTAATACTGGTTTCTGTTCCCCAGTTAATATTGATTCGTCGACTTCTCCTTCTCCATTATCTATAATTCCATCAGCGGGGATTCTCTCACCTGATTTCACTATTATCACGTCGCCAACATTTAACTTACTTGAATCAACTAATCTCCCATCCTTTAACCTAGCCTTATATGGTTCTACGATGATATCAGAACTCATCCTAGCTTTGATGTAAGCCTCTAAAGTCTTGCCAATTAATACGAAAGTAATCAGTAAAGCTGAGTCCATGAAGAACGGATGATTAGGTAAAAATATGCTGGATATCCACATTACATTTGATGATAATGATACTAAAACATCCATGTTAGTTGATTTATTTTTCAACGCTCTATACGCTCCTCTATGAAACCTCAGACCAGAGTAATATACTACTGGTATAGATAAAAATAATGAGTAGTGTGTGAATACGAGAGATAGAATCGAAAAAATAATACCAACAATTAATCTTCTTGATAAGTCTTTAAATTCCCTATAAGTTATATCCTTCTCGCTTTTCTCAGAACTTAATATCTCTCCCTTAATCTTAGCTTCTCTCAGTATATCTTCTTTGGTTATAACTAAGGGATTGTATTCTATCGTTATAGTACCTAGGCTTGCATTAGAATTTACATCTATTACTCCTTTAGTTTCGATTAATTTCTTCTCAATTTTTGGTAATTCCTCTGGATTGACTTCAACTCTAATTGTAAATCTATCAGTTGCAACATCATAGCCAGCCTTTCTTACCGCCCTTATCAAGTCCTTTACTCTAACGCTATCTGATAATATGACCTTAGCTGTACCAGTAGCTAAGTTTACTTCAGCATCCCTTACACCTCTTACACTTTTTAATGATTTTGATACTGTTAACACGCACGTTGCACAATGCATTCCTATTATTTTTAGCTCCTCCTCTTTATCCATTGGGCATTCCCTTAGGTCCTCCCCTTAAGTACTCCTCTGGATTTTTCTGAAATTCTCTAAGACAACCTGCTGAACAGAAATAATACATCTTTCCCTTATACATTGTCTTATATTTGCTCTTCTCGTCTACTTCCATTCCACATACTGGATCAATCATAAGATAATATATAGAGTATGGCATTAAGATTTTTATCTTGCGTCATATTGAACGTAAAACTAAAAATTTACGTGCAAAATGAACACATAATTAGCTCTATTTACTAACGATCCTACGTGCAAATTTTTTCTTTATTCCCTCTAGGCAAGAACTACAGCACGCATAGTAAACCCTCCTACCCATTCTAAACGTTATTGGGCTATCATGTATTTCTTTTCCGCAATAATCACATTTTAATGTAAAATCATTCCTAGCTAAGAAAGTAATCTCTTTACCTTTTATCTGACTCAATTTGATTTGCAATTCGTCTAGCGTGTTAGCTCTAACTAGATTCATATACCTTCCATCGAGCAATTTATAGCATTCACCATTGCACTCTTCTGATATAACGAAGCCAATGAACGATTCAGACATAAATTCAATAGTAAATTTAACCCCCTTTTCCCTTAGTCTTGTTATGAGTTTAGTTGCAGTGCTTCTACTTACGTTTAGTCTTTTAGCTAGCTCGCTTGCGCTTATCCTAGAATCTTCTCTTAAAATTTCAAGCGCTCTATACTCTAAGTCAGAAAGTTTCCTTCTCACGTTATAATATATTTATAAGATAAGATAAATTTCTTCCCTCTCTAGATATGTAAGGTATAATAATTCTGTATGGAAGCTTAATTAGATTTAATGGGGATAAACGAGGAAGAGTCTGATTGTCTCTCATGCTATAGTTCTAAGCAAATCTTAAAAAAGTCCTTTTAAATATGATAAATAACTAAGGATAATTAGCAGTAATTAATAAACTTTTACTAATCAATTTGACAATAATTAGTTTTATCATTTTTTCTGTAAATACTATTCTTGTGAATTGAGTTAAGTACACTTACAGAAACTTTATAGTATATTTTATTGATAAAGTTCTCAAGGTTTATGGCAGTTAGTCCTATTGCAATTCCAAGTATCCATCCAGCTAAAACATCTAAGGGCCAATGTACTCCCACATAGACTCGAGAATAACTGACTATTAAAGCTTCAACTAAAAGTGGAATTGAAATATAATATGGTAATGTAAGGAGCACAATTACAGCTCCTACACTCACGATTAGTGCATGGCCAGAAGGATAAGAGAAATCTGTAGGCTTAGGGACCAGCAAATTTACGTGACTTAGTTCTAGAAATGGTCTAGGCTGAGCCATAGCATATTTTGAGATCTCTCCTAAGATAATAGCTATTATGAATCCACCTACGAGTAGTAATGAAGATCTTCTATATTTACCACCAACTATAAACAATATGGCTGTTACAGGTATCCATATATATTCCCTCCCGTACTTGGAGAAGAAAACCATGATTGGGTTTAACGGAGAAATCTGAGCATCATTAATGAGATGAAAGAGGTAAACGTTCCCTGGAAAGCTCTTTTCACCTATCACTTTAATAATTGCCGAAATTACCAAATAAATGGCGTATATTATGAAAACATATTTCCACTTTATGACCATGGACATCTTCTCTATACCTTAGAGTTATATAAAATTACTCCAAAAAATGATTTTTAGAATACCGAATTTTATTGTTGATAAACTGCTTAAATTACCCACTATACGTTAAGACTAGAAACGTAGGATAACTAACTCGTTAACGATAGAGGGCTTTAAGATTTTAACTTTTTCACTATTATTATATTAAGATTTTGTAATAGCATAAAATTGCCTAATTCAGATGATATTTTATAATGATTGCTTATAGATATTTAAGCGAGAATTCCACTCGCCAGCTCGTAAATTTCATAAAGCTTGTTAATTGCCTCTAGTCTTAAAAGAGGAATAATCTATCAAAAATTTTCTTCATTATAAACCTCAATTCACCCTTCCTCATGAGGGTTTATACTATGTAAAAATTTTGTTTATACAATATCAAATAAGTTATTATCTATACTTAAGATGGATAAAATTATTTAGGAAGCGTTATCTATTTAAAGTCATTGCTAAATATTGTTCAATTTAATAGCGAATATGATAGATTTTATTATATAGTACCGAAGCTAATAAGCAAAAAATGTTAATTATTTACGCGTATTAGTTATCAAAAAAATAGAATATATCTTAAATTTATATCTTATTTATACCCCTAAACAGAACTAGAAAGACTATTGCTGTTAATATCATGTAAATGCTAGCCATTATGATGCTTGTTAATCCATCACCTATTGCTCTGGAAGAGACAAAATCCAATGGGACTGATATTGCTATAAAAAATATAGCTACAATACCTGCAATAACTCCTGCTAATGATACTTTATTCATCTTCACCTCACCAGTATTGTGATTAACCTAACTGAGTCCCACAGAAGGTTATACGCCATAAATCCAGCCATGAATGCTGTAGCGCCTAGTATTAAACTTAAAATGGCTATTCCTAGCCTAGTCATCGAGCATCACTCCTTAACGTAGACCTCATAATGATATAATTGAACTCCAATACCCCATAACATAAGTATTACACCTAAGTCCATTCCTGCGTACGTAGCCTTAGGTCCTATACTTGGTAAGGTCCACATCAATCCTAGTAAGAATAGTGAGACTACAAAAATTACTATTATTCCATAAAAGGCAGCCCTCTTCTTCCAGCTGTAACCAACTTGACTACCTACTGCTGCAATGGGCTTTCTACCTAAAATATAAGCTGCAACTCTCCTTAGCATATATGCCACAAATAATCCTAGAGGGATTAAGATTATGCCGTTAACGATTGTTGGAAACTCAATAAAGTTGAATAATGTAGCAGAGAAAGATAAAGCACCAACAGCACCCAATAATATCTCTAATGGCGTAATGTTCATTTTAATTACCTTAGTAGTGTTATGAGCTTTTACCAAGTTAATATTCCCTCCCCCTGCATTATTTGTATTGCCTTTGGTGGGCCATAGATAAACTATTAAGCCTATTATTACTAATGGTGGACCTAAGTATTCTATCTGGGCAGTAGTTGGTTCTGGAACACCAGGTTGTAAGTATCCCCATATAGATAGTTCAATAAGATATATTGCTAGTGTGCTCATTATCCAAGTCCAGAATTTCCTTCTGGCTACACTAATGTAGTCTGAAGGATCTAAGAATGGCAAAAGCATAAGTATTACTAAACCTACTACTAATATTGCCAATACTAGTATCGGCGTAATCGGCATTCCGTTAGGCAATAAGAAGTCTACGAACTTGTATAAGAATAAGAAGAACCATGGAGGATAAGGCTCTACACTAACTGCTTGAGGAGATCCTGCTTGTGGTGCCGGATGAGGATTAATAACGATGGGTAAACCATTTATATTTGCTAATAAGTTGGGTACAAATAATATTATACCCCATGTTAATAGAACTATGGATAGCATGTATACAAAATTCCTAGGCCACCATTCATTAAACCTCATTTGCTCCTCTTTAGTATAATATGCTGGGACCTTAGGCTTATCACTACTTCTAGGCGTCATTCCATACCTCTCAGACAGCATGAAATGGAATAGGAATACAACACCTATTAAGAATACTAGAATTATGTGCCAACCTAACAGCCTATCAAATAACTCAGATCTTACTAATGGATTAGATGAGAGTGCCGCACTTCCACCTGGACCAAATAACCAGCCAACTATCGTTGAAGCGCCGGGTATTCCGGTTCCCACAAGCAATTCGCTTCCTATATCTATTGCATTCACACCTAGTACATCACTTACCAAACTATATCCAAAGAACGAAGCACCTAGTGTTAAAGCAAGTAAAATTACGCCAGTTACCCATTGTAGTTCTCTAGGCTTTTTATATGCTCCTTTATAGAAGTTTCTGAACATATGGATATAGGCTAATAGGATCATAATGTATGCTCCATATAAGTGACTAAATAATAACACAGGACCATAAGGCACGCCGTTAATTATACTTTGAGTAGATTGATAAGCGAAAGCAGGTTGATAATATAATAGTAAGAATAGGCCCGTAATTACAGTATATGCAAATGAAGCTGCGACCATGGCACCTAGCCAGTAGGATATATTGTACATATAATCTGGAGTTCGAAATAATGGCGCTTCATTAATTCCTACTCTATCTAAAATGGTATCTATAATTCCTTTTTTCTCTTGTTCAACCAACTTTTTTCACCTCATTTCCATTAACCTGCATAGTAAGGGAAGAGGAAGGTGGAGGAGCTGAAAAAACTGTTTGCTTAGACGCATAAGCCAGTGCATCGAATATTCCTACGAATAACGTCACAAGTAACCCGGGTATTCCCACTTCAGCCAAGAAAGACTCTATAAGGTTGTACGGCTGGAAAATTATCGGATAGGCTATCATTCTTCTTAAGAATCCTAAATAACCTGCGACAGACATTGCATAACCTACTCCTATGAATGGCACTGTCCACCAGATCATTCCTACTCTCATCCACTTTGAAGCTTGCTCACTAAAGTTATATCCAGTAAGCGTGCTTTTTATCATATCCAAGAATACCGTGGTAAAGCCCATGACTATGAGGGTCCAGATCATTAAGTGAAAATGTCCGACTACGTAATATGTGTTATGAAATATTGCATTTATTGAATTTTCTGGTAAAACTAATGCTTGAACTCCAGCTAATATGAATCCAATAAGTGCAATTAATGCTCCCATCCCTACTGGGTCTTTCCAATTATACTTCTGGGAAGTCAATATAGTTAAGCCTAAATTCATCACCGTTAAACCGGAACCTGAGGCTAGAATTAGGGTAGATAAATTCACCCAGATTCTTAACCCAATAGGTAATGGCCAAGTCTGTAGGTGATGTACCCAAATTAACATAGTACCTATCGACAATAGATAAATATTCCACCTAGCCCATTTTTCACTAAATAATGGTCTTCCAGCATATATTGGTATATAATAGTATAATGCGCCAAATAATGGGAAGGGAACGTAATAAACTACAGGATGACCATAGAACCAGAACAATAATGCCCATAGTAAAGGATTTACTGGAATCCCTGCGAAGAAGTGTAAAACATACCATAATGTGGATGCTGCTAAAGCAGGGAGAGTTATAGCAATAACTATTGCAAATGCTACACCATATGCTGCAAATATGTTTAACCTTTGATCCTTTGGCTTTGTAGCATACGCGTCAACTATCAACGTAATAAATGATGCGGTTTGTAAGACGAAAGCTAAAGTAAGGACTAAGTATGCCATTCCCATTAAGGCTGGAGTGGTATAGAATAGAAAAGCGTGAAACTGACTATTGGATTCTATAGCTAGCGGAGGATACATATACCATCCCATATCCGGACTTCCTGCCATGGCTATACCTAAGAAGAGGCTTGCTAACCAGAAGTATAATGCCATTAATTTTGTATGAACTATTGATAGCTTACTTTTATACATAGAAAAAGCAATAACTGCAGCAGCAGCAAATGGCACAAATGCTAACATACCTGCCCATCCATGAATAGTTAAAGCGCTATAGTACAACTCTCCTACGTTTGGAGAGTTATGGGGATAAGTTAGGAATGTTCTAAGATTCATAGCTGCTATTCCTAGAACACCTAGCCAAAATATAGAGCCTATAGTATATAGCCAAACTACACCTAGGGTATCTTTTGGAATTGCCACATTTTTAATCCTATCCATTAAGCTCATGGTACCACCTCCAGAGTTCCAGTCATATATGAAGAGGCATATCCATCATATTCAGCATTTCTCCATGTGTAATTGCCGGGTTGATTAGGGGTTACAAAATATACATAACTCGTTATCCCGGGAACGTTATTCACATTTATTATTCCATTCGGCAACCTTAAATAAAACCCAGTGTCTACTTGGGGAGAGTTAATTATTAAAATAACTGGTTCACTTTCATTGGCAATTATCACACTGGGTGTCCAGTTATACTGAGTTGCCGTTAGATTTACTATTAACATACCATTTATTACTTCAGAGTACTGCCCTGGGGGTGGTGGGTGAGAATCGAAATACTTTACTGCTTCTTGAGCTTGTTTTGGTAATCCCGTAAAACAAGGTAAACCATATCTTAAACTGAAACTCTTTCCAGTTAGAATATAGTAGACGTTCCAACTAAAGAATACTGCTACCAAAATTAACATAACTATAAACCACGCTTCTTCAGCATGTTCTTTAATATCCAAAAACATCACCTTAAGTATACATCAATGTTAGGGTTTATAAATCTTTATTTTTAAACAATTACATTATGACACATTTCTTGAGCTTAGTAATTAAAAAATTCGGAAAACTAACTTGTGTGCGGGCAACAATTTGGTTGATATGAATTGAATTTTCTTTATTATCGAAAAGTATTTTGTGTGAGGCGACTTATTTATTGGGACGAGTAGTTGAATGAGTTTGATTTCCTAGCACTCACCTAACTCAACGAGAAACACAATAGCAAGATGGCTGAAAATATTCTTCCAAAATAGACTCTTGCACAAGTAAAAAAATTTTACAGTTGGACGAAATTGTTGTCCACACACTGACTAAACTAGAAAACCATTATGTTGGTTTTATAGATTTAATGTAGAAAAATAAATTAACGTATTTATTTAGTTAATATTTTAAAGTTGGACAAGAAAAGGTCAGTGCTTATATATATTTATTTGTTTATTTATTTTCATATTCATAATAAATAAAAAATAAACGCGTTATACCAATTATTAATTTAGCTGACTATCATCGTTCAATAACACCTTTAGAGACTGAAGAAGATTGAATGACTATTTAAGTACTAATAAAAAATAGTTTAACTACGCAATATTAATCTAAAGCTTATTAACTGCAGTATGATTAAATAAGAGCATTAAGGTCTGATATTAATAAATATTCATTTAAATGAGACTACGACGTTTAAATATGGCATTTACCATTGTAAATCTATAAGGTTTCTCTGATACTCGATAATTAAGCGAATGAATAAGTTTAACAAATTTACTAACCCTTATGAGGACTTTATTTAGTAACATTTTACCTATTAGGCACAATAAAAAATTAATAGAGGATGTACAATAATATAACTCTCGTACCTAACAACTTTTACGACGGCTACACTATTAGATACGATCTGTTTAGGATATATTGTAAATTTAACATCTTTCATATTTATTTAGTTTTTAGTTACAAATTGTTATAACAATGTTGGAAAATTTTCCATATTAACCATAGACCTATTGCTTGTATTATTAAAATTGAGTTTCATGTCTATGCCATCAATTAAGACAATCACTTAATTGATTCATTGCAAGCCGTAAGATATTTATTATTCAAATATGACAATGAAACTTTTAAAATAAAATTTTTAAGGATTAGAGCGAAATATGGATTGGTGAGAATTACGGCTAAGGGAATTCCAATAATCAAGCGTGATGACTTAATATTCTCAATGAAGCTTATAAGGAAAATGAGAAACCCTAAGACCAGGTTTGATGAAAAGGAGTTTGTGAAGAAGGGTAGGGACTATTTATTTAATTATGCAGAGAAGAACGTTGGTCCTTTAGATCCTAGTAGGAGGGCTTTCTTGAAGGGTATTTTAATTGGGATAGGTGCTGCGGCTGTTCTAAGCGCAATACCTGTAATTTCTTATTTAAATCAGCCTCAAATATCATTAAGCAAGTTTCCTTGGATAATTATAGTGGATTCTGATGGGCAACCTATAAAGGCTTCTCAAGTTCCAGTCAATAATCCTGAAATACTATTATTCCAATACCCGATGGAGGGTGATATAACCTTCCTCTTAAACTTAGGTGATGAAAATGACAATCCAATTGAAATTCCCCCAACTACAGTTACCATTCCAGAAAATGGTGAAACTTACACATTTCCAGGAGGAGTAGGACCTCATAAGTCAATAGTCGCGTACTCAGCAATATGTCAGCATTTAGGATGTACTCCACCGGAAATTCACTTCTACCCGCCCAAATATATGAAGGTTGGATTACCTACTCCCAATTATATACCTTCAGTTGCATTGCAAGCAGCTCAGCAGGCAAATGCACCCGCTATTATACATTGTGACTGCCATGGATCTACTTATGATCCTTATCATGGAGCATCTGTATTAACCGGACCTACTGTTAGGCCATTACCTTACGTGCAGTTGTACTGGGACTCTAATACTGATTTCCTCTATGCAGTTGGAATGAATCTTAAAGCACCTCCAATTCTAGGACATTCTAGCGATTTGCAAGGTTATGCTTATCTATCATCTTACGATGAAAGCACTGGATGTCCAAAAATGCTTTTAAGCTCTAATCAAACTCCATCAAACTGCTACACGAAGCTTGAGGATGATGGAAATACGTTTGAGTGATCTTTATGGCATCCCCCATAGATACTATTTATCAAAAATATAACGAAATGGCAAAGCTTATGTCAAAGATGAATTATATCCCAGCTATTGCATCTGCTCAAATACTAGTCCTTCTTTTTTTATATGCAGGAGGGATGTTGATGGCAGTATATAACTTACCTTTAGAAGGAGTTCCTCTTATTATGCATTTATACGGAGCTATACTAGTTGCTTTACTAAGCTTAGGATTATTAGCAGCTGCTGTGAGGTATAAGGATAGGGGGATAATCATAATTTCCTTCCTTAACGTTTTGTCAGTATTATTTGCAGCCTTTGCAGGATCGTTTTATTTTGGAGGAATAATTGATATATCATATTTACTGGAAATGGGTATGGGATTTGTCTTAGTACTTATTACTGCGTCTGGATGTATTATATATGCAATTAGGAGGGGAGAGTAAGATGGCAGTTACTCAAGCTAGAATAAGACCAAGCAGGTTAATGCTATATATTTCTCTAGTTGAAACTGTGCTATTGAGCGGATTGTTCTTTGCTGGCCTTTCTACATTATTTTATGATAAGTTTCCATTGAATCAATACTCTGAAGCTCTAATATTATCCAGCCATATAGTTATGGCTATGCTTGTAGCATTTTTTGGAGTCGCAATTTTAGCTCAAGGTGTAAGAGAAGGTATGAAAAGTGTTTACTTGCTTTCAATTCTAAACATGATATTCATAGGAATTGCTGCAGCGGGTGGTTTAGCATTTTATGGCACTCTGGATCCGGACTATTCATATCTAATGGCATTGGGCTTCTTTGGCTCATTATTCTGCACTTCATCTATACTATTTTATGCGATATAAATTCTAAAGTGAAGTTTTATTTTTTACCCTACTAAACTTTTTATATATTTAGACAAAACATACGCAAGGAATACATTCATAGCGATAAACATAGCAATTCCTGCTAAAGGCAAAGATGACGGTGGATAAGGAGAGAAGCTATACTCTGCGTTAGAGTATATAGGATCAGAAACTATGAATATTATAGCTAGAGCACTATCTCCTAACATCCAGAGGGCAAATAGTGAAATCCTTAGTGAGAACCTTATGTATCTAATAGAAGAACCAGCTAAAAGTCCACCTAGAAACAATGTTATTTCTAAAACAGCCCTATAAAGTATGAAAGCGGCTCCTAAAGAAAAGAAATATGGGACATGCCATATTATAGCGGGTATTAGTCCTATAATAAGGCTAGGTATACCTCCTCTGAAATAGTTATAACCTATATAAATCCCTGAAAAATACACTAAGTAATGTGAAATCATGTAAATTGCTGGGCTCTTAAATTCTAAACTTTCAACATAGGGATTAAAGGCGATTACGAGTAGTATCATTGGTAATATTAGAGGTTTAAGGGATAACTTCTTATCTTTAATCAGGCTTATCATCTGTGAATATAATCTTTTTTCATTAATTTATTTGTTATCGTCAAATAGTCGATCTTCGTCATATACACAATTTGCCATAATGTTATTCATGTTTTTCCCATCAACTACTGTGTTAATTCCATTAGTTGAATAAAATTCTGCTTCTCTTCAACCACTGTAGGTAATGTGATTTAAGTCTTTTATATAAATTTTTTCTGATAAGTGTGTATATGACAATAATATGATGCAATCATCTAATTTATAGCTATTTATTTGAGGAGCAAAATATCTTGCTCACTTAGCATGTCCTAACATAAGTTTTCCACGTCGAACACGCGATCTATTAGGTTAGAGTAGCGGTTGTTCACACTTGTTTTCCAGTTATCTTTAAAAATTTTTTATTTTATCGTTGTATTATATTTTCACTTTTTAACGCCCTAAAAAATTATCGGTAAATTCTCCTTGATTTCTCCCTTATTATTGAATTTAAATATAAATCATGAAATGAAATAAAAAGTTTTTATAAAATACACGCTTATAAAAGAAATTGTTTAACGTCTATGTTATAGAATCCTTTGAGAATCCTCTCCACGTTCCCTTAACTACCCAAACAGGCTCATTTGGGTTAAAGTACTCTTCCCCTTTAACCTTTAGCTCCTCTACTAATTTCTCATTTACATCTACACCTATTCCAGGCTTATTAGGTACAATAGCATATCCATCCTTTATTGGAGTACCATCAAAGATTAGCTCCCTTTTCCACTTAGGAAACCAGTCATAAAACGACTCCTGAATGTACAGATTAGGTATTGATGCGTCTAGTTGAAGTGTTGCTGCATTTAATATAGGTCCTTGTGCGTTATGAAAAGCCATCTGAACGTCGAAAATTTCAGCTACTCCTACAACTTTCTTAGCCTCAGTAATTCCACCAATTCTATATAGGTCAATCTGAAGGTAATCTACCAGCTCTTCTTTTAAGAATATTAAGGCTTGATGCTTATTTATTATTCTTTCTCCTAGTGCTATTTTTAGGTTTGTGTTTTTTCTGTATTTTTTTAGTCCTTGTATGTCTTCTGGGTGTACTGGTTCTTCCATGAACCCTGGGTTGTATTTTTCTAGTCTTTTTGCTATTTTTATTGCTGAGTTTGCGTTGAATCTTCCGTGGTGTTCTATTAGTATTTCTACCTCTTCTCCTACTGCATCCCTCACTGCTTTTACCCTCTCCTCAGCTTCCCTTAAACCTTTCTCATCAATATTGTCGAAGTAGTCTCCAAAGGGGTCAAATTTTAAAGCCCTATAACCCATCTTAACCACTTCCTTAGCCCTATTATAAAAATCATCTGGAGTAACACAATTCTCATACCAACCATTAGCGTAAACTTGAACCTTATCCCTAAACAAACCACCAAACAACTTATAAATAGGAGAACCAAACTCCCTACCAATAACATCCCAAGAAGCAATATCAACAGCACTCAAAGCAGTAACAGACTCAAGAGAAATGGTATGATTAAAGTCGTGTTTATACCACTCGAATCTGTTTTTCTCGATATCAAAAACATCTTTACCTTTAAGCACCTTATTTATTTTCTTCACGAAGCTTGAAACAGCTTCAGCTCTTAAAGCACTTACAGTCTCTCCCCAGCCAACTCTTCCGTCGGTAGTAGTGAGTTTTACTAATACCATTAATGAAGCCCATTGGGCACTAGTAACTTCTCTTCCTATAATATAAGCCTCGATTTCAGATATCTTCGTCATACATAAATGCTAATCATTCTTTATTTTAAGTGTTCTCTTTATCTATTAATAGTTGTCATAGCTCAACATAAAGTTCATTTTGAATTTTTGATGTGAAAATCAATCTGATAATAATTTTTACGTTCTTTAGAAGTATTTGCCTATTAATTTGGATAAAGAATTTTTAGGCAAGTAACCACAAATAGTTATGTGAAGAGAAGGACAGTTTTCATGATTTTTCTCGTGTTTCTGTTACTAGGTATAGGTTTAACCTTGTTTACGTATCTATATACTTCAGCTATAACTAGTAAAGTATCTAGTTATATCTCATTATCAGAAGCTAGTGCTCGCTCATATTCCATTTTTACTAAAGCAGGGGATACAATAATAATAAAGGGAAATTCTACTAATCCAGTTGACATTTACATAATAAGCCCGGAAATAGTACCGTTGGCTAACTCAGTTACTTCGTTTAGAATATCGTTTTTGTCTCACATAAATGGTAATCTATATATTCAATTTAGAACTCTCCCGTATACTAACTTAACTAAAGTCTCGCTGGAAATTTTGGTAATTAATACTTGGTTTGAGGGAATTGGATATCTGATATCTGCATTATTTATCATTATTAGCTTATTTACATTTGGGTACTACAGATCTTTAAGTAAAAGCGTAAGGAGGGTGAAGAAGAGATGAAGAGTGTAGCTACTCCTTTCTATAGGGTAAGTGACGATTTATTTATAGATGCCTATTTCATAGATAAACTAACTAGGAGTTATGAGAGAATTTTACTGATAAGGCGTGATGTAGTATTAGAGAATGCAATGGTTGAAAAACCATTGGAGCCTATTCCTATACCAAAGGTAAAAGAGCTAATGGAGGAAGGATATAATGATTTAAATAATATGGAGGGAAATAGAAGAAATATTGACGGTATTGATACCATTTTATCTATTTTCTATAATCCAGGTTATTATTTAAGAAAGCAGGAGAAGGAGATTACCTTATCTTCTATTCTCAGAATATACGAGTTAGCATACAAAATGGTTCTAAGTAAATTAAGTAATAATAAGAATATTGAACTAGTATATTCTAAAATACATTTTATTAATTCTAGTATAAATTTTAATGGTAAAGAAGATGTGGTATATAACTATCTTTTTAATACTGATAATAGGTTTAAAAATGCTATTTTGAGTGTTTTATCTGAACAATAGCATATACTATTAAGAAGATTGATAATATTAGGACTACTAGTTGTGGGAAAAGAACTTGTGCCCCCCTATAGATTATTATTGAAAACAGATCTAAGAGTAGTAATGTATAACCTATAGCTAATAATGTTTTATAGCTCTCTAACATCATTCCTCACCCACCTTAACTCTAGGATCTAAGAACGAGTAAGTAAGATCTGCTATTAGATTTCCAACAATTACTGCTACAATTAGGATGATAAAAACTCCCATCTCGGTTGGATAATCATTTGACGTTATTGCTGTTATCAATAAGTTGCCCACTCCAGGATAAGAAAAGGTTTGTTCAACAAATAAGGATCCACCGAATGAGAATCCTATGGCTATTATTAGACTAGTGTAAAGGGGTAATATTGCGTTTTTACCAATATATTTGCTTTCGATTATATTTTTCTTCACTCCAGAAATCTCAGCAAAATTTACGAAATCTTCACCTAATACGCTTATAGTATTAGCCCTCATATGTAATATCCAACCTACTAGATTAACTAAAGTTAGGGTAACTATCGGAAGAAAAGCATGATATAACACGTTGATAATAAATGGCAAGTTTAACCCCGGTGTTACTTTAATACTATAGGCCCCTCCTGTAGGAAAAACGTGGTAAATGAAGCCCAATACAAACACAAGAAGGGCAGCATATACGTAAACCGGTACAGCCCTAAGAATGGATAAAGATACGGTAGAAGTTGAGTCCGTTTTACTTCCTCTAATATAGGCTAACTTCTGACCTAATCTTATCCCTACGAAGAAACTTATTATTATTGAGGTGGTTACGATAAATAAGGTCCAAGGGAGGGCTTGCGCGATTATCTCTGCCACCGGTACATCAGTTACTATCGATACACCAAGATTTCCATGAAGAATATTGCCAATGTAATTCACTGCGTTGATAAAAGGGTTTCCGTGAGGTCTTAGCGTATTTAGATATTGAACTAGTGATGCATAAAGCCCAGGTTTTTGGGCGAAATCTTGAGGGTTTATGAATTGCATGATGTAGTTGGCTGGAGAATACGGAGAATACTCTAACAGAGCCCAACTTATGACTACCGTTACAAATACTGCAATAATCACTGAGGCAATTCTTCTAATCAACCATTTATAATTCATAAATACTAATACTTTTGAGTAGATATAAGTGTTTTCCTATCGTATAATGAAGTTGTGATAAATTTTATTAATAGGTTAAATGGATATAATATCTTATGAAAAAAGAGTTAATATCAGAAATAGGTATATTGTTTTCAATTTTCGTAGTCTTAATTTCTTTAAGCGGTACACTAGCTATGTCTCAGACTTCAGCTTTCCCATCAACGCTAACGCTATCCTTTTATAACTCAAACATCGAAGCATACTCATCTTTTGCTACTTATAATCCAAACATATTTGCAGGAGGATTAGGTGGCAATACCTACGGTCTTCTGTACGCGTATTCTGCCATTGTGAACGTTACAAATTCCCAGATGATACCAGGATTAGTAGTATCTTGGAACTTTTCTCCATCCAATTGGCAACAAGTATGGACTACACAGCCTATAAATGTAACACTGGTTATTAGAAATGATACTGGCTGGAGTAATGGCCAGCCAGTAACTGCATATGACATATTAGCTGACTGTTTAGTGTTAGACATGTTCGGAGCCCCTCCTTTCCCTAATTATACTGTAATAAATAATTATACTATAGTTGAGACTTGGCCTAAAGATACGTTATCACCAATTTTATATACTTGTACATTAATAAATACGGCTGGACTGGGTTCTGTAGCACTGATTATACCTTATTCTGTTTGGAAACCAATAGTCAATCAGATATTAGGTAACTGGACTAAAATACAGAATACCAGTAACATGAAGTTGGCTAAACAAATAATAAATAACATTAGAACGGAAATAAAGAATTTCAGACCTAATCCCACAACGTATCCCTATAGTGGTCCGTTTTACCTTGCACAGTTATCTTCAAGTGAGATTGTACTTGATAAGAATCCTTATTATTTTGACGCTAAGTATATACCATTTAATCAAGTCATACTATATCAGTATGGACAATCGGATTTAGCTACAGCAGCGATAACAAGCGGGCAAGTATCCTTAGACTGGGCCGGATTTACTGGGCTATCTCCAACACAATTAGAATCTTTGCCTACAACTCTAGAGCTGATCAAGATACCACAGCCTTTTGGATGGGCACTAGCTTACAATTTGAAAGATCAATGGTTAAGGTATTATCAAGTTAGGGCTGCTATCGCATATATACTAAATAGGAGTGCTATTGCAGCTGTAGGCGGTCCGCTAACAGCTCCAGTGTCAATTCCTAACGCAATTCCGAATGAGAGCTACTATTCATTTTTAATGTCTCCTCAGTATTTGTCTTCACTTAATCCTTATAATGTTAATTTCACTAAGGCAGCTCAATTACTAGAGAGTGTAGGCTTATATCAGAAGAATGGTCAATGGTATTATCCTAACGGTACTCCATTTACTCTTGTTATAGGTGCTGGGGCTCCTCCACCTCAAGCGTTAGCTATGATGGAGGAAATTCAGAAGGAATTAGAAGCTTTTGGTATTAGTGTACAATTAAACATTTACTCGGTAGTAAGTCAGTGGCATCAAGCATGGCAGAATGGTACAGGTTATGATCTATGGTTTGAGAACTGGGGAAGCTCCTATTCCCCAGAAACTGCTCCATGGAGTCTAGTTCTGTCGTATTTTGGTGGATATCCATGGAATGTTACACAGTGGGATGAAAACTTAACTCTACCTAACGGTACCGTAATAGATTTCTATAAACTTCTTCAAGAGACTGAATCTCCTAATACAACTCAACAATTGATACAAGCTAATCAAGAGTTATCCTATTACATGAATCAGTACTTATTACCGGTATTACCATTAGTAGAGGTTGATAATTATGTAATTGTCAACCCATCCTTGTTATTAGATGCCCCTCCAGCTAATTCATGGATATGGCAGGAGTCAGAATATGGGATAGGGGGTACGGCAATGTTACAAGCTCTCATAGACTACTGGTATGTTCCGCTTTATAAGAGTACTATCGTTACTACAACTTCTGTAGCTACTACGACTGCAACTACTACAGCAACTGTAGCCACTACAGCAACTGCAACTACTACTTCTGTAGCCACGTCTACTGTTACTACAACAGTGCCAACAACTAGCACTGTAACAGTAACTAAAGCTGTTTCAAACACGCTTGCAATAATAGCTGCTATCATAGTGGTTATTATAGTGATAATTATAGCAGTAGTAGTTTTGCTAACAAGAAGAAGGTAAATATTCACGTAAAATATAAAAGACAAATTTTTAAAAAAGACTTTTTTTAATAGGTTCTAATTCTAGGGTTTGCAATCTCATCTATTCCGTAACTTAGTAGTATAAGACCTGACATGAAACCTATTATTGCTAAAGTTGGGAAGAAGAAGTAGAATATGGCTTTTCCACCTAATGCAGCTCCATAAGAAAGGGCTTGTTGTATCATAGCACCCCAATTATTTGGATTATATGGTAGGACGCCTAGGTAATATAGACCAACCTCAGAGTATACAGCTGATTCAACATTAAATATATAATGTATTGCAATGTAAGAACCTAAGGACGGTACTATTTCTCTGAAAATTATATACCTTCTAGTTAATCCCAACACCTTCAGTAACTCAGTTGCCGGTGAACTTCTCACGACTAGTACTTGCGATCTTACTGACCTAGCTAGACCAGCCCAACTGGTAACGCTTAGTATGAGAGCGAGGAAGAAGGGATTGCTTGTTCTGAATGCACTAGCTATTATTACGGTTAGTATTATACTAGGTAAGGTTAATACAATGTCAGTTATTCCCATTAGAATATTATCTATTATACCTCCAAGATATCCTGCGGTTATTCCCACAGCTATTCCTATTAAGGTCGCGAAGAGACCAGCCAAGAAGCTTACTTCGACTACCGATTTAGCTCCTTGTATGAGTTGTATTAATATACTTTCCGCAAAAGGTCCAGTGCCAAAAATTAGGTAAAAGTTTGAAAGTTGCGGAGGCATAAATATGGTCTGAGAGCTAGCTTGCAATGAGTAAGTTTTGGGAAACACTTCTTGTCCTATAGCAGCAATTAAAATATAGAAAACGGTTATTATTAATCCAACTCTCGATTTCCTATTTTCCCACATTAGATACAAATATTCCAGAAATTTGTTCCTCATAATATAATATGGTTTACCTATACTTTTTAATCTTTCCATAAACTGATCTACTACTCCTTAAGATTTTTCATGGAAAGATAATTACAAAATAAGCAAAGCTTCACCCTTTAAAGTGGGGATGAAAAGTGTGTAAACTCCTTTCTTTTCATTTTAGGGGTAGGGGAGCTAATAAGAAGGGTAGGTTAGGAATTAAGACTACAATTAGCCTTATGATTCCCTTATCCCTCCCTACACAACATTGTTGAAAGATATGAGATGGGTTTAAGATATGTACCTATTTGGTTGAAAGAAAATAAACTGAAGAAGAACTTAGTTAAGGAAGTTCATAAGGCAACTTATCAAGTTTTGAAGGAAAGGTTTAACCTACACCCTAAGCTTGCTCAAGACTGTTATAGGGATGCTTTAGTAATATATAAGTGTTGGTTAAAAATCCTAAGAGGGGTAGGATCCTAGGGTTCGTAAAGCGTCTGTATGGTTAACTCCCAGTATTTCATATAAATTAGATCTTGGGGGAATGATTGTGTGGATTAGGCAAGTTGGTGAGTTACCAATCCAATAACGTTTCTAAAGGAATTAATCACAGCATTTATCATTCAACTAGCTTTTTAAATCAACAGAAAACGTTTATAGTATTATATACATATTATAGTTTCATATGTTATTAGAAGTTTTAAACTTGAGTGTAGTCTATTCAACAAACGATAAGATCATTAAAGCTGTAAATGATGTGAACTTTGATTTAGAAAAAGGCGAGATTTTAGGAATTATAGGTGAAAGTGGATCTGGTAAAAGCACTTTGGCTCATGCTATTATAAGGGCTATAAAACCTCCCGGTAAAATAGTTTCTGGTATGATACTCTTTAACGGAACAGACTTGTTATCGGTTAGCCTAGAGGAGTTTAAGAAGATAATGTGGAAGGAAATTTCATTTGTTCCTCAAGCTAGTCAAAATGCCCTTAATCCTGTTATAAACGTTTATAGTTCATTCAAATATATAGCTGAAAGCCATGGATTGAAGGATGAAAGTGTAATGAGGGAAAAGGTCAATGAGCTAATTAAATCAGTAGGACTAGATCCTAAAAGAGTGCTTTCTATGTATCCTTTTCAACTTTCTGGCGGGATGAAGCAGAGAATTATGATTGCTTTAAGTTTACTTCTAGACCCGAAGCTCATAATAATGGATGAGCCGACGAGTGCATTAGACATGCTTAATCAAGAATTAATTCTTAGGCTAATTAAAGAGATAAATAGAGAGAGACAAATTAGCATAATTTTCATTACTCATGATATATTAAACGTAGCTCAAATAGCTGATAGGTTATTAGTTATGTACAGAGGTTATGTTATGGAGGAGGGGAAGGCTGAAAATATCATTAAAGATCCTTTGAATCCTTATACAAAACTGCTTATATCATCAATACCTCCCGTGAGAGGAGAAATAAGACCAATAAGTATCAAAGAGGATGCTAGTAGTCTTCCAATAAGTGAGAGTTGTCCATTTTTTAGCAGGTGTGAATATGCCTTCGATAGATGTAAGGAATTGCCTCAGCTTATAGGGGTTAAAGATAGAAAGGTTAGGTGTAGGTTATATGAATCTAATGGAGCTTAATGGAGTTTCAGTAATCTTTGAAGATAGGTCAGGTATTTTTAAAAAGAAGGAATTCTACGCATTGAAAGATATTTCTTTAAATATTCAAGAGAATGATCTATTAATTGTTTTAGGTGAGAGCGGAGCTGGCAAGACGACATTAGGAAGAGTAATGGTAGGGTTGCAAAAACCTACTAAGGGTTCACTAATCTATAAGGGATATAATGTGTGGAAGAATAGGAGGAAAATTTATGCTACTTACAGAAGAGAAGTTCAATTAATTCCACAAGATCCGTATTCAACTCTTCCATATAATAAAACTGTAGAAGAGATCTTATCAGCTCCTATCAAGAGATGGATGAAATTAGATAAAGACAAGATTAGAAAAAGGATATTTGAATTGCTTGAAATGGTTAAACTAACTCCACAAGAGGAGATCATTAATAAGTTTCCTCATCAGTTATCAGGCGGACAGAGACAAAGAATTAATATTGCGAGGAGTTTGTCACTTGACCCTAAGTTGATTATTGCTGATGAACCAGTCACGATGGTAGATGCATCTTTAAGGTTGGGTATACTTAATATTTTAGCAGAGATAAAGAATAGATTAAATTTATCAATGGTTTTTATAACACATGATATACCTATAGCTAGATATTTTTATCATTTGGTTAATAAAGGCAAGACAGTAATAATGTTTGCCGGTAGAATAGTTGAAGAAGGAGATTTAGAGGAAATATTGAGAGACCCTCTTCATCCTTATACTAAGGATCTGATAAAGATAACTCCTAGCATCGAAAATGTAATATCTGAAAGAAGAGTAATCGGAGAAAACGTTAAGGTAGACTATACCAGAGTTGAGGTAGGTTGTCCTTATAATCTTAGATGCCCTTTTGTGATGGAAATGTGTAGGAAAAACGAACCTAGTTTAATAAATACTAATGCAAACCACAAGGTTTCTTGTTATCTTTACGGGAAAAACAATTAAAAGGTAGGAGAACAAAAAGTTGAATAGAATGTTTTTCATGCATAAGGAAATTTATGAAGAACCTAAGGTAATAACAGACACTCTGAATGAGGTATATAATAATTATTATAAATATAATCCTCTCATTAGGGACTCTAAAAACATTTATGTAGTAGGTAGTGGTACTAGTTTTCACGCTTCAATGTATTTTGAAATGTTATTTAAAAATGCTAAGGCAATACAAGCTTCAGAGTTTACAAAGAGAGGTTTAGATATAAACGAAAATACACTTGTAGTAGGTATAAGTCAATCTGGTGAAAGTGTTGACACCGTAAATGCAGTAACATATGCCAAGAAATTCGGTGCCAAAATACTAGCGATCACTAATACACGTGATAGCACTCTTTACAAAATAGCAGATCAGCGTATATTAACTAAGGCGGGTGAAGAGAGGGCAGTAGCGGCAACTAAAAGCTACATCGCTCAGCTAGTTTCTATAGCTACTCTTTACTCGTTATATAATAAAAATCATGAACTATTGGAAGAAATAAAAAATCTATCAATGAAAGTTTATGAAATTTTATCCATGGAAGGATTATTTAGGAAGTATGGGCAATTCTTAACGGAAAAGATAGTGGTTTTGGGCTCTGGAATTTTATTCTCTACCTCATTAGAAGCCTCATTAAAGTTGAAAGAGACAGCGAATCTTCTGTCAGAAGCTTATCCATCCAGAGAATTTCTGCACGGACCGATGCAAATTCTAGATCCTCAGACTACTGTAATAATTTTAGGAAACAGTGAAGACGAGATTCAAGTTATAAATAAGATTAAACACTATGATTCAAGATTGATTAGAATATGTGAAGGATGTGAGATAAATATTCCGTTAACTAATGAATTATTGAAGCCAATACTCTATATCATCCCAGTTCAACTTATAGCTTTTTATAAAGCATTAGCTAAGGGTCTAAATCCAGATAAGCCAGAGAAGTTAGTTAAGGTAGTTAGAGAATGATATGTATAAGAGGGTTAGAGATTATAACTCCCTTAGAGACGTTAAGGGATGACATAGTAATTTATGATAATATAATCTCAAGAGTTGGAAGCAGTGGCATATGTAAGGAGGAGATAAGGGTTCCTAACAGTAAGTACGCGATCCCTGGTTTGATTGATATTCACACTCATGGAATAGGTGGGGTTTTAGTTAATGAGATCGCTACTGTTGAAGATTATGAGAGGATGAAGAGTTTTTATTATTCTCATGGAGTTACCACCTTTATTCCCTCTACTATTTCAGACTCTATTGATAGACTGATAAAAGTCTCTAAAATTCTTCACGAAGCCAAAAGTCCTGGAATTCACCTAGAAGGTCCCTTTTTAAATCCAAAGAGAAGAGGAGCTCATAAATTTTTGAGTGATAGGTACAATAACCGAATATTAGAAATTTCAAAACTTTTTAAAATAAAGAGAATTACTATAGCTCCCGAAATCTTAAAAGATAATGAAATAGAAGAATTAGCGGAAAACTTCGAAGTATCACTAGGACACACTGATGCAGATGCAACAATTACTAGGGAAGCAATAGGGCTTGGAGCTACTTCTATAACACATTTATTCAATGCTATGAGGGAATTTCATCATAGAGATCCGGGCATAATAGGAGTTTCACTAACTACTCCCATATACGTGGAAATAATAGCCGATTTAGTTCATGTAAGTGATATTGCAATAAAACTCGTTAGTATGGCTAAAAGTGATGACAGAGTTATTCTAATTACTGACTCTTTACACTCAGCAGGGATAAGTAACTTAGGAAGTTATTATCTATATGATGAAGAAATAATCTGTAATAGCGCTTGTTACTCCAAGGAGGGAAAGCTGGTAGGAAGTAATATAACTCTTGATGAAGGCATTAGGAGAGTTTCAAAGTTTCTGGGAATTAAAAAGGCTATAACATATTCCACTTATTCTCCCGCTAGTCTTTTAGGGATAGACGCCGGAGAAATCATAAGGGGTAAAAAAGCTGATCTCGTTGTATTAGATGAAAATCTAAAAGTGTTGTTAACTATGAAAGAAGGGAGAGTAGTATATTCATCTAATTAGGATTTCGTCACCATCCTTTATTCTTAAGGGAAATCTAGTTTTTTCTCCATTTATTGTTATGTCACCTATCGGAAAGTTTGTTTCGATTGCATTAACATCAGCAACTCCATCTTTAGTTTTTATAACCTTTATTTTTATTAGTCTGTTCTCTTCGTCGTAGTCTATTATCCCCCAAAAAGAGGGTAAAAGTATTATCCATGTGAAATTTTTCTTCTTAGGTCTTATCTTAAGCAGTTTCCTCCCTCCATCATAACTAATACCAGCATACGCCAAGGTTATTGAAAATGCAGATAATGGTCTACTGTAATATGCCCCCCACTCAACATGTTTCCAAAACATTCCAGCTGTCTCATATCTATCGTAGACTTCTTTGAGAATTTTAAGAGCTTCATCTTCCATACCAAGATAAAGTAGATGAGAAGCGAAAGCGAACTCAACTCCAGTCCATGGAGTATCCATCTGACTTCCAACCCTGTTGATTAATCCAGTATTGTTAAAGTAAGGAATATTTCCCACTTCTGATGGTCTAGGCTTATTTATATATCTTCCATTTATTAATCCTTCTCCTTCTATGAAATTGTTTTTAAATATTTCACTCATAATTTTTCTCTCCTTATCCTCATCAAAACAACTCTCCCCAACTAATCTACAATACCAAACTCCCATTAACTGTGATGATAAACAAGCTGTATCTCTGTAACCGCTCTCCGGATCATACCACAAATCATAATATTTTCCATTCCACAATTTATTCAAACCATTTTCGGCTTCTTCTAATAATTTCTGTTTTCCTAACAACTTAATTGCTGAATACCATAATATTGAAGTATATGATACGAAACCTATCATGCTCCAATCATCAAATGTCTGATAACTTATTTCTGAGGTGGTATAGCCTAGTAATGATCTAGCATTATCTCTCATATCTTGATTTCTGAAGAAGTTAAAGGTAGTTTTCCATTCTTGATCTATTCCAGCTGGAGTGAAGTGATATGGTAATCCGTCCTTTAAATGAGTCCTTACGATAGATTGAATAACCTCTTCAGTAGTCTTCATTAGAGAAGTATCACCAGTATATCTACTATACAAGTATACCATTAACAAATACTTTATTGAAGCGTCTAAAAGGTGGTACCCTTGTACCGATCTTCTATTAGGTATTCTGAAGAAATGTGGTATCCTATCCTTTGGATCTTTACCGGTTTTCTTAACAATATCCTTGACTGTTTCGACAATTTTCTTAAAATCAGATAGCAAAGATGGATCTTTCAAAATCGCTCTCTTATACTCTATAAAATTTTCTAGGATCGAATTTGCTATTATTACAAATTCTTCCGTATTATAATCTAGTCTAAACTTGTAAAGTTGTTCCAATAAGTTCTTTAATAGATCAGGATAAAGAATCAATAGTGCGGGGGCATAATGAAAAGCTACATCAGCGGTATTGAAAGCTCCTCTTATAGGTCCGTCAAAAACATCATCATAATATCCCTCCCATATACCTACTGAGAAATCTTTTGTAATTACTGTAATCTTCTTTAACGCTGAAATTTGTGAGCTTATTAAATCAGCAACATAGTTAGGGATATTTTTTGTGTTATAAATACTATTGATAAATTGAAGTGTTTTTTCTACTAAATAATTCATGTTCTCCTTAACGTATATAGCTACTTGTTCTGAATCCTTAAAGAAATTCTCATAGTAATGTCCTAGAACATTCCCATCGTTATCTCTGTAATTTGGGAAATACCATGAGAAAATAATGTTAGACTTAGGTTTAAAGTTTAGAAAGACATAATCCCCCGTTCCTTGATCCTCTACTATTCCATCGTTTCTAAAATCGGCAAAAGCACCTCTTAAATCATTTATCCTACCAACGTTTATAGTATTATCAGACAAAATTGTTAAATTACCATTATACGTCGGGCTATTTTCATTAGTTTCGTCAGAAGATATTGTTAAACCATTTTTAATCTTCCTTAATGAGAATTTAAAGGGAAATTTAAATACTAAAATCGATTCTCCAATTAAGTTGGAATCGACTATGAATGCAGGTATTGATGAATTCTTCAAATCTAATGGAATGGTTGGAGATAAGAATGTAATTCTTCCATAATTATCATAACTAAGTTCTGCTATAGCTCCTTTTCCCTCAAACAGAATTTTTCTCGTGGGTCTAACCCATGGTGTGTTATATGGACTAGAAGTTAGTAAGTAGTTGGTAGAAGCTAGTATTCTAACCTGTCTTAATTTCTCTATTCTAGTTAAAAATACCATATCTTCTGGATTCATTAATTTCTCGTTTCTATTAGTTAGTGAATATGATCCTACGTTAAAAATTGTAGGATCGTAAAATAGACCATCAGATCTTATTTCTACCGTGCCAGTCCCCAATCCTCCCAATGCAATACCGCTAGACAAATTATAAGAATACTCATATTTCATATCAATCCCTTTCTTTCCAATGCTAGTCTAACTAACCATATAGATGTGCTACCAATATAGGACATTAATCCTACGTATTTTCCATCTATTGCATCAATTCGAGACGATTGGTTCCATGGGTTTAATCTTTTTATAGTTTCCCACTCCCTTCTAGCAATCTCTAAACCTTCCCTAACCATCCCTCTCAATATCATGTGAGCGGATATAGCAAATGACACTCTAGGCCAACATGATTTTAACTGATCGTAATTTACGTTTACACTCCCATCCAAATTTACAGCGTTAGTTAGGCAGAAGTTTGATGATTTATAATTTAGTTCGTAAATGCTCTTCAAGGCTCCAACTATCTTATCCTCCTCTACAATAGGAGGTAGGTCGAGTATATCACACCAAAATTGACCTAGCAATTGGGAGTTCAAACAAGATCTGTCCTCTTCTTCTCCCTTCTTCCACATTATAAAATACCTTCCGTTCCACATAGAGTCTAAAGTCTTCTTTCCACACTCCAAAATTTTGTAATATTTCTCATCAACCTTTTTTCCTAAAATTTCAGAAACTCTAATAAATGCGTTTAAACTGCATAAGAACATAGAAGCAACGTATGAAGAAGTTCCATACATGTGGGTACCATCATAGGAGTTGTCGTATCCTCCTTTTGAGTCTGGTATACAATCTCCGTCCTTGTCCTTGTAAATTAGCCAATCTATTATTTCCTTCATCTTAGGATAAGCGTTTTCCAAAATTTTTACATCGTTAGTGAAGAAGTAGTCTCTAAATAACATTAATATGAAAGTAGGTCCTAAATCAGTCCACCAATAAGGATAAGATGCTCCATAAATAGGATCTTCAATACTATCTTCTCCTAAGTCATGGGGAACTTCCCCATTATTTATGAAGTTGAGGAAATAAGAATCAGCCTTTAGCACTAGGTCTTTATATAACTTATGGAGAGTGAAGCCTAAACCATCAAATGTGAGTGAGCCTATAGTGTTCATTAGCTTACTTACGTAAGGGTCTTCGTAAACTGCAAATCTTCCATCCTTAGTTAACCAGCTATTTGAAACCAGTACATATAGGCTATTCAGCATTGCGTCACCTAGCCAATCCTCTGATTCGATTCCTAAATAAGGTTCTAGGTTTAATGCGTATTCAGCAACTTCAACAGAGTTTTTAAAGAAATTCTCATAATAATGCCCATAAGGATAATGATATGGTCTCCCGTTGAAGTACCAAGATAATATAAATGTTTCTTCTCCATTAACGTCTTTCCAAACTATTCCTCCGATTTCCTCCCTAGCATAAGGCTTTATTTCGTATTCGCTATCGTGATTCTCTAACTTGTAGAAGTACGTTATATCCTCTGTCATTCCTCTTTTTCCAGGCTTATAATAAGCATAATTTGTCATCACATTACAGTCTTTACACCCCAGAAATATTTCTCCATAAGATGGGTCTGTTTGCAGTGCCCTCTTGTTCTTCATTATCACACCGTTAATTTTACCCTTATACGGTATGTTAACTCTACCGGCTCTTTTACTGCCAGTGACGTTTGGAAATGAGATAGCAAATCTGCCATTTGCTATAACCCTTATCTTAATAGCAGGAATGGCAGAATCTTTTACGTTATCTTTTATTAAGATAGAGTATACCTCCACCTTACTCACGTCTTGTAGAGGTATGTAATAGGAAATTTTAGGATATTCTACTTCTACGTCGAAGTCCTTTATATGCGTGTAAGGTGGTGGAGATTCTATGTTTTTACCCGGATTTAATTGTAGAAATACTGGGTTATCCCTCATATAATACACTATATGAAACCCTCTAACTACTTTTAAAGGATTAGACCAATTGTTCATAATAGTAATGTCTCCGATTGTTAAGTCTCTATAGAAGTTTATCTTACCAGTACCTATTCCTCCCAAGGGTACACCAAAGTATTCCTCCAACCTCAATCTAAATCCCCTACAAATAATTTTTTATGTATATAGCTATTTTAAAGATGTATGATTACCTTATATAGATATGAAATCTTTCTCGACTTCAATGGACCTGAATATTATGGCAATGAAAAAATCCAGATGGTTTCAGATGAGGATAAGTTAGAAATTGATAGTGTTGGAATAGAAATTTTGGAAGTTAAGGCAGACGGTAATAGTGTAAGATATGATGTAAATAACGATAAGTTAGTAGTATATTCTAAGGTAGGTAAGGAATTAGAAATAAGGTTCAAAGGGAGAGCCTCTGATAAATCAATAGTAGGTATTTATATCGCACCATATGACAATAATAAAAAGTATATTGTTACTACTCAGTTTGAGGCTTCTCATGCTAGGCGTTTTATTCCTTGTTTTGATGTTCCTTATATGAAGGCTAGGTTTAAGTTGTTTGTTAGGGTTGATAGGGGTTTGAAGGTTATTTCTAATATGCCTATTGTTAGTTTTAGGGATGATGGTGGTAAGGTTGTTTATGAGTTTGATGAGACTCCTAGGATGTCTACGTATTTGTTATATTTAGGCATTGGTGATTTTGAGGAGGTTGTTGATAGTAGTAGGGTGCCTACTATTATTCTTGCAACTACTGAGGGTAAGTCTAAGAGGGGTTATTTCGCAATGAACATTGCTAGGAAGGTCTTAGATTTCTACGAAAAGTATTTTGAAATACCATACCAACTACCAAAGGTTCACTTAATAGCTGTGCCAGAGTTCGCTTATGGGGCTATGGAGAATTGGGGTGCTATTACTTTTAGGGAGACTGCTTTGTTGGCTGATGATTCTTCTTCTTCTCAGCAGAGGTTTAGGGTTGCTGAGGTTGTTGCTCATGAGTTGGCTCATCAGTGGTTTGGTAATTTGGTTACTCTGTATTGGTGGGATGATCTTTGGCTTAATGAGAGTTTTGCTACTTTCATGAGTCATAAGGCTTTAGCAGAACTACACCCAGAGTGGGATCCGATAGGCTCTTTTATATATAATGAGACGCTTAGTGCCTTAGAAGAGGACTCTCTCTTCTCCTCTCATCCTATTAGGTCTGATGTTTCTTCTGTTAGTGATGTTGAGCAGATGTTTGATGATATTAGTTATGGTAAGGGTGCTAGTGTTTTGAGGATGTTTGAGTCTTTTGTTGGTGATGAGTTTTTTAGGAGGGGTGTTGTTTCTTATCTTAAGTCTTTTTCCTTTTCTAATGCTAGGGGTTTTGATTTTTGGAGTAGTATTTCCTCATCTTATGGTTCAAACATTAATGATGTAGTATCAGATTGGATAACAAAACAAGGCTACCCCATAATCTTTGTTGACATAAGAGATAGCTCAATTGAATTTCGCCAAAGGAGATTTACTCTATTGGAAAATAATGATAATACTATATACAAGGTCCCATTAACGTTTGAAACAAATGGAAAGTTTAGTACTTTGCTCATGAAGGAGTCATATTATAAATTAAGTGTAGAAGGAGGGATAGAGACTATAAAAGTTAATGTAAATAGGAGTGGTTTCTATAGAGTATTCTATAGTTCCTTAGAGCCAGTGTTTAAAGCTAATCTCAACAGATATGAGGAGCTAGGATTAGTGAATGATTACTGGAATTTTGTCCTAGCTGGTCTTTTTAAAGTGGATCAATATCTTAATATAGTCAAGAAATATGAATATACTAAAAATTCATTCTTAACAAGCGAAATTGTGTCTGAACTCCTCACTTTGTATAATATAAATAAGAATAAATACTATGACGCGATAAGAGAGTTTTTGACTAACCAAGTAAAGATCTATAAGGATTTGAAAGATGACTTAAGCAAAATGGCTTATTCCACTCTAATGAGTTCCTTAGCTTCTATTGATGAGGATTTTGCATTGGGCTTATCTTATCTGTTTCAGGAAAATGACAAGTTAGATAGTAATATTAAGGAAGCTGTCGCGATAGCTTATGGTGTTGCAACGTCAGATTTTTCAACATTACTGAATAAGTATATTTCTGCTAATATTGACGAGGAAAGATACAGATTTCTAAAAGGTATGGTTGCAATAAGAGATAAATCAGTAGTCGAAAAGATTATAGAATTGATATTTAACAGAACTATAAAGTTTCAAGATGCTAGATTCGTGTTTAGCTTATTGGCACATAATCCCTTTGTTAGGGAGGAAATCTGTAATTTCATTATCGATAACTCTGAGAAGGTTAAAGAATTTGTTAACAGTATTGGTGGGGGTCCTTGGGTTTTCGGTTATTTACTTAGGGGTACTATGACGATGTGCGGTATTGATAAGCCAAAGGAGATTCTTGAATTTCTTGAGAGGATAAAATATAAGGAGATCGAGAGGCAGGTTAAATCCACTGAAGAACTTATACAAGTTTACTCCAAATTAAAATAGATTTTTTTTGAAAGCGTTCATTTATAAGATTGAAGACTATCATAGTTGTTTTTCACTTCTTAAATCTTCATATTAAACTATTCTTTAATTTATACTCATTAAGATGTGTGTAAGTTATATCTTTAATTTTTATAAAAATTTATTAAATTAAGAAGAACGAGGATAAGACTTCTTTAGAACGATAGTCATTAATGCTCAAGATGAATTATCTCCATTACTTACTAAGAAGTTTTGGTTAATGATAAAATAAATTTCAGATTAGAGATTACGCAGTAACATTTTAGTAGGATATTGATATTCGCGCCAATTAACGCAAATTGATTATAATTACTAAAGGCAATACAGATGAATTTTATATCATAGTGCCGTTACATAGGTATAAAATATTAATTACAACCAGCTTATTGACGAATTAGATTTTACAAAATTTAAATCCTCATGACTATAATATATTAACAAATTTTATAATTTATTTTATACCTTCAAATGGTCATTATAATTCTGTATTTACCATTTACAAAATGTTGCAGAATTTTTCTCTATGATAGTTTTCTCTTCGTAAGACGCTCTCAAAAATAAATATTATATCACGCAACAAGGATAGAAATTAATAAATTTGGCACCATTGATTAGAAGTTCTTATTTAGCTAATATAAGTTACGAAAAAATTCATTAATTAGTATAGTTTATTTGTATTGAATTGGTTTTCATGATATAGTTAAAAAAATTTTATAAACAAAAAAGAAAAATTAACTTCTCCATCCGAACGAACCAACAGGTATAGGTTGATTACTAGTAGTTTGAAATGGAGTCATCGGAGCTAGCTGATATGCGTATTGCCCAGCAAATAATACATCGGCTCTAGTATAGAATCCCGCTATAAGGGCTAGAATAGCAACAACCAAGATTGCGTATTTAATATATGCTGGAAAGTCTACAATAGATTGTCCTCCGGTCGGTTTAACCATTCTCCATAACATTAAGTTTCCTACGCCAGGGATAATGAAAGTTAAAGCTAAGAAAGCTAAATCTATGATAAATGTTACAGAGGATAGCATATATTCGTAAGCTACTTGATCGAATACGTAGATAAAATTAACGTTAGCCATAAATAAGAACCACGTTGCCAGTTCTGCTATTGCAGAATACATTAAGATTTTTGCGGTTAACCTTCTCGCTCTTATTCCCTCCTCTCCTCTATCTATTAAGCTCATTATGTAACTCCAAGCAGCACCTCCTACAGTTCCAGACGCTAAAAACAGAGCTGGTAATCCTCCATTATTCCAAAATGGTATTCCAGTAGTTGCAGCTAATTCAAATCCGCTATACGTAGTCGAAAAAATGCCCGCAATTAGTCCCAGTATGGCTAATGTCCAATTAGCGACTACGTTTTTATTATTAAGCACTTTTAGTACCATGAACAGAAATGAGAATAATAGTAGACCTCCCACAAATATTATACCTCTCGCCATCCATGAATGGGTTAATTCAAGAAGAGCGTTAGCCGGAGCGAAGAATCCTCTGACTGGATTCCCTAAGTGTATATCGAAAGTTACTAGAGCTAATACTGTGAATATGAATGCGAATATTGAATTCCTTTTGACAAGATTAGGATATTTGCCACTTAACTCTAAAGCACCCGTTATAGCCATTAACATTCCTCCTAGTCCAGTAAAATAGAGAGCTAACGCTACTGTTATATCCCACACTGGATACTGATTAATCTGTATTATTGGCGAGTTTATTCCGAAGTTGGTACCAGGTGCTGGTGCAGTAAATAGACCCATTAAATAGAAAATCACATTAGATTATAAATAAACCTTAATTTCACTTATTTGATATTACTAAGTATACATATTTCAATCATATATAAGGTTATACGCTAGAAAGCCTGCATTCTTCACTAGCGTTACAGCATTAATAACCTCATTTTTAGTTAAACCCTCAGAGTAAAGCAACTTAGCAATCTGTATCAAATTGGGCTTATCTGGAGGGTTCATAAATGCCTCTACGTTCATCTTAGCTAGTTCTATCAAAACTCTCTTTATTTTTTCCGAGGTAACCCTAGAAATATCCAGTTCAATTAACATTGTTACTATATAATATTTGGAATTGGCGTTAGGTCTTATAATAGATACCGCAGGAGCATTACCTACTGGTGGAGAAACTGTTACATGAAAATATAATCCTTCGCCCTTGCCTTTTTCAACCTTCATCCCTAATTCTTTAAACAAGTCTACGATGTCAGAATCCATCACTTAACTACACCTCAATGCCGAGTCACCTATTTTAGAGTCGACATAAGATTTGGAAGTTATCTCAACCAATTTCTTGAGGCTGTTTACACTACTCTTTTTACCATCTCGGTCTAAAAAGATCGTTTTTAAACCAAATGATTTTGCAACACTTATTGAGAGATCATTAGCAGTTATAAAATATCCAGTTTTAAGGTTAGTGATTTTTAATAAATAATTGAAATAGTTTGGATTATTGGTGAATGCTTTAGGTTCTTCAGCGGATATTACATTACTAATGAATGCATCAATGTTGAACTTATTTAATATATCATACGCGGTCTTCTTTGGCAAGTTAGTTGCAATATATATTCTACCCCTATAGGATAACTCTTCTAGATAATATATATCATCATATGGAGTTACGTCATCTACATTAATTTCTATTCTGTAATATTTGTCTGAAGATTTTATCTGATCTATAATTGTATTAGAATTAGGTAACTTCACTAATGTGTTTATAAGAGTTATGATGTAACTCATTTCTTCATCAACACCTTTTCTATCCATCTTTTAGTTAATATCTTTTGTTTACACTCGTTGCATACATCAGTGTAATCCTCTAAATCTTGTATCCCTAAACTCGATAACATTTCACCAACCCTGCTCTTTATCCTAAATGAATCTAATGGCTTTCCACAGTATCTGCATTTAACAATCCTAGATGTAACGACTAATTTTTTACCCAGATCCTTTATTTTCACAAATCCTTTTACATATACTGCCTTTTCTGGGCAGTTTCTAACACATCTCTGTGAACCTATGCAGTAAGAAAGATCATAATATAGATTGGAAGTTTCGGGATTATTTTTCATGTCGAAGACTAACATCTGACATGATCTCACGCAAACGCCACATAATACACATTTATTAGGATCTACTATAACTTCGTACACACCGGGAATTTCATCCTCCTCATTTAATACCATTCTTTTACTAACCTCTGATAACGACCAAAGCATTAGGCTTCTTCTCCTACTCCTACTTAGAGGGAGATCTTGAGGAATGTAACTCCTCTCAAGATTCTGAGAATTGGAGATACCTTTTAATACTAGTTCAAGTTCTTTGAAGTCTTCTACATACGGGAAATTTATTTCAGTACCCGGAAATTTTTTCATCATAGCTTCAGCCCTCAATTTTGCGATATCTCTCAATTCGCATTTATTATCTGGTGAAAATACAACGGGATAAAAGCCGGAGGCAAAGATTATCATTAAGAATGAATCGTGAACTGACGAAATACATGGGGCTATTAGGGGATAAATATGTATTCCGTCTAATTGAGGAATCTTTCCAATTTTATTGCATGTAATTAAAACAACGCTTGGCTTATCATTTGGGGCATATTTAGCTAAAGCATTCAAGTATGCTATTATTTGGTCAGTAGTAAAATTGGGTACTTCCAAATAACCTAAAAACGACATTCCAGAACAGAAACCACAAGCCGAACACGTCTCTGGATTAGAAACTTGTGGTCCTTCCGGCGTTTTAGTAACTAACTCACATAAAGAGGATAAATAGTTCATTTCTCTTTCGAAGCTTATTTCTTGATATAATACTGGATAGGGCTTATAGTAGTACAACTTTCCCCTTAGTAATGATCTTCTCGATAAATTCTTAGATCTTACTGGCTGAACTCTTTTAGCGAGAAAAGATAATGAAGCCTTGCTTATGTATGCTAATATCAATGCCTTAGCTTGTTCCTTACTTTCTAACCATTCAAGATAAACATGTTCGATAGATAATGGATTAATAGCTGTTAGATCATCAATATTTCTCAGAAAATCTGATATATCTTTATTTTCCCTTTCACTCACAATCACTAATGCTTGTATGTCATTATCTCTAAGATCATTAACTACATAGTCTCCATATTCAGCAGCATATGACAACTCACCCTCGCTGAATATTTCTTTGAGGAGCTCATCTCCTAAGTATTCTCTGCCCTTTTTTGACACTAATAAACCAACGTTTAGCCTCATTAGTGACATATAAGTAAATCTATGAATTGTCATGTAATAAACATCTATTTTCAGAAAACTGATATTACTATTTATTCATATTTTTCAACGATTCATAAAATTCTTTAATCTTATGGTTATTAGGATCTATACTTATCGCCTTACTAATATCATTCATTGCTTTATCATATTCCTTGTTCATATACTCAGCCAGTGCTAAATAATAGTAATACTCTGCTGAGGGAGAAATGCTAATTGCTATTTTAAACTCACTTACAGCTAACCTGAAATAGCCAGTTTCCAAATATATCTTACCCTTCAAATAATGTAATAAATGATCTCTATTATTATACTCTAATGCCCTATTTATCTCATATAATGCATCTAAGTATTTGCCAGTCCTATAGAAACATTCAGCCCTCATCATTCTACTCTCAACATCATCTGGCTTTAGTTTATTTACGAAAACTAATACTTCATAAGCCTTCTCGTATTCTTCCATCTTGAATAAAATTTTTGCCTTAAGTTTGTTATAATCATATGAATACGGTATAATTGATAACGCCTTTTCAATTTCATCTAGAGCTCTATTCAACTCATTTTCCATAAAAAATATCAGAGCTAATTCATAATATAAATAGTGCGAATATGGAAATTTCTTTATACCCTCCTCTAATTCTTTTATAGCATTTTCTTTATCTCCTAAGTTATAATAAGCTTTGCTTCTCAGGACATATGCATCTGGCACTTGAATCTCTTTGAGCGTTTTAATCACTTCTAAATTCTCTCTTTTCTCAAGCAATTTTTCAGCTTCCTCAATTATATCTTCTTCCATCTAAACAACCTTTGTGTGTAGAGTTTAAAATGATTAGTAAATATGGATAACTATTCATATCGAAAAGATGAAGGGAAAATTTAAAAAGTATATTTTGGGGGAGTAGAAACCTTTACCTTATATATGTTTAAACCCAAGCTTGTTGCCTTATCACAAATTCTCTCTATACCTACTTTATCCCCTAAAACTAGACCTAGAAAAGGACTAGCTAAAGGGTTTTTCATTATGTTACTAGCGATTAATAAAATTTTCCTATCACGTATAGGTAACTTATTTATTCCAACCAGTTTTTTCTTCATATCTGAATTAAATCCTATATCATCAGCAAAAACTACGTGATCCTCATTTTCCTTTATCGCTTCTCCCAATTCCTTGTAAACTTTTGACGATTTTCGTATTATCTTATCTTTCTCTTCCCTTATGTAGTTTATATCAACATTATTAATATATCCTAGTAAATATCTATTATATAATGATATAAACGCCAATTCTCCTAACGTACCTATTATGCAACAATCCGTAGGTTCAAAATTACCAAATTTTGCCCTTCCCTCACCTATACCCCAGCCAAATACAACGTCTTCTCTCTTAAAGTATATATTATCAACTGCTCCTTTAATTATTATTGGATTCAACACTAATCCTTTAAGTATATCCTCATAAACTTCTGACAAAGGATCTAGGCTTAAATCAACAAATCTTAGCGTAGATGCTGAAACTAGTGAATCTTTTTGTAATGAGATTTCCCTTTCTATGGCTAAACTATGTTTAGGCGAGAAGTAATAAATTAGAATTTGTGAATTTTTATCAAACTTTTCCATTTTAACGGGAGATTTTATTAATGTTATTTTTACTCTCTCACCTTTATTGCCATGGTATATATCTGATTGCTTGCCTAAGTCACAAGTGACAAGGAGAGTTGAAGGATTAAACCCTAATTCAATGTAGTTTTTGTAGTAATTCATTATTCATCTTACCTAAGTATTTTGATATTTCTGGGCAATAATAATTTAATTTTACACCTTCCTTTCTACATCTAGCAACTAATGCGTAGGGTTTTCCTTCATTATCGTACGATATTATTGCTTTACAGCCGTTACTTAAATCAACTGATGGAAAGAAATTCAAGAAGATATCCGCAATTACCCTTTTACTCTCTTCTCGAAGACTCTCTATTCTATTATATAACATTGTAGCCACAGTTACTGGTTGATTAAAACATATTGTAAAGGGGGACAGCTTAAGTGACTTAAGCACTTTACAAATATCTTCTAAGAAACTTTTGAGATCCTCTTCATTACCGTTATAATTCCAGAACTTTTTAAGCAACGACAGACAACTCTTCTTAATATTTTCCTTGTTCGTATGAAGATATGTGATTACCACACCTCTTGGAGTTATTGCAAATCCCTTATCGTTCTTCCTTATTAAACCTAATTCAGCTAGTCTGTTGAAAACTCTCCATGATGTAGCGTTAGGAACACCAGTTATCTTAGAGAATTTGTAAGAGGTCAAATTTAAATATATTATAAACTCTTCAAGCACCATAATATCTATATCGTCTAATTTAATCATTACATTCTATTATTCTCGTCCAATCTTAAAAACTTAATTTATATAGTCTAATAAACCCTTATTTTAACTTATTTCAAAAGAAAGAGATTTTAATATATTAGTTTAAATGAGTAGAGCTTAAAAAAACCTAACTTTACCGTTATTAAAAATATGAACAACTGGTAATATCTACATTTTGAAGTGAATCTTTAAAAAACTTAAGTAAAATTAGTTTTTTAGATTAGGAATGAGCCAATTAAAGCTGACTAGACGTGATTTTCTGAAGATTAGCGGAGCTGTTGCTGTAGGTACTGCTTTACTTTTCGAGGCTCCACCAGTAATAGATAAAATTTTCTCATCAGCTACTAATGACGTTCAATATACACTAAATTATCCCTCAGATGAAATAGTTTATACGAATTGCTTTCAGTGTCTAGGTAGGTGTGCTATTCAAGTTACTAGAACACCAGAGGGTTATCCCAGATTTGTTACTGGAACAATTGGCTGGCACATAAATGATGGTGGTGTTTGCCCAAGAGGAGCATCAGACGTTTTCTATTACTTCACACCAGCAAGATTAAGATATCCATTACTAAGAGCTGGTCCAAGAGGCTCGGGTAAATGGGTAGCTATAGATTATGATACTGCTTATGATATAATAGTTAATGGGGCAAATGCTAGTTCTTGGTCTAAACTTGGATTAAATCCTTCTGAACTAGGAATAGGTAACTTCCCGGGACTACTTAAGATAAGGGAAACGAATCCCCATGGATTAGCATTCTTCCAAGGTAGAGACCAATTAATACCGGGTATAACTGCAGGTTTCTTTGCGGGTAATTTCGGTACAGCTAATGCTGGAGCTCACGGCGGATTTTGCTCAATGAACGTCTATTCTGCTGGAGTTTACGTAACTGGAGCTCCAGTATGGGAATATGCTGGACCAGATGAGGAAAGATCACAATACTTTATACTAGCTGGACTAGCTGGAGACCACTTCCCTAACTGGATGAGAAGAATAATAGCAAGAATTAGGGAGAATGGAGGAAAAGTAGTTACAATAGCCCCAGAAAGGTTTGGATTCTATAGTGTATCTGACGAACATCTGTATGTTAACCCCGCTACGGATGGAGCACTAGCAATGGGATGGATAAGGGTATTAGTTGACTTTCATTATTACGTTTATAAAGTATCTAAAGGGCAAACTGTCTTAAATCCAATAACGCTACAACCAGTTTCACCTGTATATGATCCAAGTACTGGACAGTTAATTATGCAAACTATCTCTCCAAGTGGTCAAGTAGTGCAATTACCTCAGTTTGGAGATATACCAGAGACCGCCGTATTTCCGCATATAGATGAGGAGTTTCTAAGGTATTATACTAATTTATCTTGGCTCGTCATAGTAAATCCAAATCCTCAAAACGGAGATGCACTAGATCCTACTGATCCTACAGCAGGAAGCAATGTGGGCTTACACGTTAGAATGCCAGTGAATAACCCGTTATACGCAAAACCTCAGAAGATAACTGCGACTACCTCAAGCGGTAAGACTGTTTCGATATCTTTCCCTGCTCATCCTTGGCTCGAAGCTGTTATGGGTAATGATGGTAATGTTTATGCTTTTGTAGACACTCCTTGGCAGAAGGGCGTGTTTCCGATACTGACGCTAGACGAGTTACCATCCAATATGTTGTCTCAAATAGTTCAAGTTCCATACAAACTGAAGAATGGACAGACTGTCAAAGTTCCCGCAATACAGATCACTGTCCCTGTATCACCTAACAGCAATAATACCATCACGTTAACAGTTACTACAGCCTTTGAACTACTGAGGGCAGAATTAATGAATTATGATCCTTATACGCCATATGATCAACCTGCGCAATATGGTGCACTTAATGTAGCAAATGTAACGGGCATACCTCATAATACAGTGGTCAGAATAGCTAATGAAATAGCTACAGTTGCCTTCCAGAAAGCTATACAACAGCCAGCTAAATGGGTAGATTATTTAGGGAGATATCACGATTACGTGATTGGTAGACCAGTTTCAATATACTTTATGAGAGGTCTAGCTGCCCATGCAAACGGTTTCATGTCTGCTGCTTCGCTCTACTATTTAGTATTAGTTGTAGGTGCTTGGGATAACCCAGGGGCTGATTTGTATAAATATCCATATCCTCACTACTTCCCAGGGCATGCAGTACCTCCTCATCCATTAGCTAATACTCCATCAATAGACCCAGATCTAGCTTCATTAGGTGTTAAGCCTCAAGCCGGAGGAAGAGCAGGGTTCTTGAAAAATGAGTTAATTTACAATGATGGAACTGTGGATATAGCTAGTGTAAGTGTAGTGCCTGCAGGACCGTATGGCTTTCCAGATGGTCCAGATGACCTAGTTATCTATAAGACTGGAAGGCCATTATTAGTAGATAGAGCATATAGTTGGGAAATACCATTAACTACTCAAAGGTCAATTTCAGCTGTTGCTTATACGACTCATTATATTAATAAATATGCTAGTGCTGGAATATTCCCATATCAGATACAAGCAATGATGTGGTATATCACAGCACCCTACTGGAATAATGCATATACTTTAACTGATTTACTACAAAAAGTCACAGATACCGATTCTAATGGAAACTATTACATTCCTTTCACAATAAGTATAGACTTATTCATGCAAGAGACTAATAACGTTGTTGACCTGATAATCCCAGACTTATCGTTCCTTGAGATTTACGGATTCCATTCCACTTTCGATAGGCCCACTAGTCTTCCACAAGGTCCTTCTGACTCACTAAATTGGCCTTCATTGCCTTCTTTGTATCCCGTGCTAGCTGCAGGCGATTTTCTCCTTACTTTAGCGTGGCTATTAAGAGCTTATCCAAATCAAAAAGCAAATCCAAATCTATCTATATCTCCTTCTAATAATCCTCATTACACTACACAAGATCCAGTGACAGGTCTCCCTCTAGTAAGCCCTATTACGATTCACGATCCAGTAACTGGTCAACAAATCTTAGCTCAAGGGCAACCCGGACTGATATCATCCGGAATGTATATACTGAAAAGTGGAACGCTTTTAGCAGGATATGGTAGTAACTTTGAGTACATACTAACGAATGAAGAAGGGGCACAATCACCCAATCCTCAACAATTAAAACTGTATGCATCTTTTGTACCGAATGGTGCTGACCAAACTACTGTGATAAACCAAATTCTATCCCAAGTACCATCTGGTATGCAATTCTCTACCGCGACAACTTATAAGATTTCCGCAGGTAATAGGAGCAGTGGAATTGAACACTACTTTAGGATACCAGTTAAGTTCCAACCCCTATTACAAGCAATGTTTCAAACGATTATTGAAAATTATGCAAGCGGACAAATGACGTTAAACGATATTAATCCTGGCATGGTGAAAGTAGGTAAAGGAGGGGCAGTATATGTATTGCCTCCATCAATAAGATACATGAGAAATGTTAATATGTTCTATTTCAGAGGCTGGGGAGCGTATATGCCTGGTGGTTACGGCCCTATTGGCTTGCCTTATGTCCACAGAATTTATTTAGAGTATTTGCAAAAGTTTAGGTTAGCTGCAGCTGGAAAATGGAAGGGATATAATGCAGCATATTATTACTACTACAAGCTCACTGGAAACTCTAAGTTCTTGATACCGTCAGTCCTTCCGAACGATAGTTATGGAAAAGCACTGCAGAAAAATCTTTTAGACTATCACAGACCATTTGGTGGTTTCTACCCACCACCCACGTGGCAATCTGATATAACACAAGATGGAATAAACTTATCAGAATATCCATTAACCTTCTTCGTTAGGAGACATGATAGAACTTATCACAGCTGGTCCTTTAACGTACCTTGGCTTACCGCAATAATGCCTTATACGCCAGTGATGTTAAGTAAGGCTGATCCTTACGTCAAGTCAATGGGGATTAATAATGGGGATTTCGTCATATTTGAGGCAGTAAATGAACCTTGGAGTGGAGGATTAAGAACTCAATTAACGGGAATAGCATTTCTAGACGAGGCTACTAGACCTGGATCAGCATGGGTTGTAGTATCCGCTCAAGCTCTACCAGGGTTTAGAAGTCAGACTCCTGATTCACCGCAAGTAAAATACAGTATCCTTAATAACTGGGCTAATATATCATACATGCCTCCATCTAGAGGTGGGCAATTAAGCCCAGAGACAGATAATGCATTTCCTATAATGAATTTAGATCCCATAACTGGGCAGACTGCATGGCATGATTCTAGAATTAAAATTGTTGGAAAAGCCACGGTAAATAAGGTATCTGTAACAGCTAATAGATTCATTTACATGGGGCAGAATTTCAGTAGTCAAGACATTCTTAGTGTAATTTCGTCTCAGTTAAGCGGAGGGCAGATAAGTGTGAGTAATGCTCCTGCTATACCAGCATTTGCACAACCCGTAAATGTTCCACACTTAAGATTTAACGCTAATACGATTCAAAACACTTCAATATGGAGCTTTGTAGCTCCTAGCTCATTAGCTCAGAACGGTTATGTAATCGGTAATTATAAGGTAAGATATGGTTTTGCATCTGAGTCTACTTCGTCAGCGGGGTGATAATAGTTATGTCCTCCTCCAATCAAATAACCTTAAATATATATCAAAATGGAGTAGAGTATCAATTACCCTTTAAGCCAAACACTAATTACGCTATCATTACTGATTTGAATAAATGTTTTGGATGCGGAGGTTGTCAGATGTCGTGCAAGGAATGGAATACTTCTGGTATGTTCGGTCCATTGCCCGATATAAATCCCTATGGAGATCTAGACGTAATGTTCTGGCTTAGAGTATTATATATAGAGGTAGGAAACTGGCCTCAGACTAAGGTTTATAATATTCCGATAAATTGCTTCCACTGCTTAAATGCCCCATGTGTACCAGTTTGCCCAGTAGGAGCCACATTTAAGAGGATTGAAGATGGAATAGTTCTAGTAGATTATACTAAGTGTATAGGATGCAAGTACTGTATATATGGTTGTCCTTACGGAAATAGGCTGTTCGATCCTATAGAAGGTGTAGTAAAGAAGTGTACTCACTGTTTTGATAGGATTTACGATCCTAATTTGCCTCCAGAAGAAAGAATACCCGCATGTATCCATGGATGTATGGTTCAAGCTAGAATTTGGGCTAATATATTAGATCCTACAGATCCAGGAACAATATTGTTTGTTGATAAAGGTGGTTTCGTATTGGGTCCAGAAACGGGTGCTAATCCAGCTAGCGGATATTTACCTTGGAGAAGTGAGTATGCAGCTGACGAGGATGTCGAATTGTTATCTCAGGCTGAATATTATAATGTTTGGACTGGTAATGGTGTAGTTCAGTTAGGAGCTCAAGGAGATAATTCGACGTATACTGAAGGGAATGGTCAAGGAACTAACTCTAGTCAAGAATAAAAGGTAGGTTATTTTTTATGTTTGAACAGACCATTTTAAGGTTCCATATTTACGATTTATTTTCTGAAATTTTTTTGTACAAGATTGATGATAGACAATATCAGCAAATGATTGATAAGATCAATAAGGCAGAGGAAAAGTTAGGAGATTTAGTAAAGGAAATTGCAAAGGTCGATTTATCAGAAATCAGACAAAAGTTTTTCGAAAAGAAGAAGAGTGACTACTTAGTAGAGTACTCAACACTTTTCTTAACTGGTTTGGGTTATAAACCATTGACTCCGGTAGAAAGTAAAAGATTTTTCGTAATTAGCGGTGAAAAGATAGCTCTATTTAAGTATCAAGATATAACTAGATTTTATGGTTCTAGGAGATTATTAATAAAATTTGGAGATAACTTCGTTCATGAACCAGACCATATATCAACAATTTTAGCATTTATGTCGTACTTAGTTAAGGAGGAATATGAGATCAGAAAAGAAAATAGAGACTTATTCAAAATACTAAGCGATGAGTATAATTTCATGACAACCCATATAATCAGCTGGATACCGGACTGGGCTAATGACGTAATAAATGATAATAGAGCTGATATATTTAAGGTAGTTTGTAAAAATCTAAATAATTGGATAGAATATGACTATAGGGAGATATCAAGGAATATTCCAAGGATATAGTACACATGGTTAATTAATCAGCCTATAAGATTGATTATATTATTAATTTAATCTACAGTATTAAAAATCTTAACGTTCAAATTAAGTTTTAGCAATGTGCTTAAATTCGATGGTATCCATCCATATGTTTTCAATTTTAAAAAATAGTTAAGTCTATTTGTAGAGCTTTTTCCGATATTAGATAGGTTAAGGATAGAATTCTTAAGCCAGCTTTAAATTCAGAGTTGTTAAACTTAAATTATTTTCATTAGGCATTCTATTAATACGAAATTATAATTTATGACGTAGTAACGGTGATACTCAAAATAGGCCAGTTTTCTATTGGTCTAATTTAAAGGTCTCATGTTGGAGAAATATAAAAGTGATTAAACGATAAAATCAAATAGGATGGCTAACAAGACGATAGCAAAAATAGGAATAATTATATCAATTGTAATTCCCTTGGTAGGTTACTTAATTTACGGCATAGCACTTGGAAGTCTTATATCAATAGCTTATTCTTTCTTGGCTGGACTTTTCTTCTCTTTTGCACTTTATTCTCCTCTTTTCTTTAACTCGATATTTGCGTATTTATTCTCAATTATTTCCCTTCTTCTTGGTTCCGTCTTTCTTTATAAGGCTTATAGGGATAGTAGGAAAAAATATTCAATAATCCCCTTTTCACTGTCTCTTGTACTATTAATTCTTTATATATATAATGAGTTTATTGTAAAGCCAGAAGTAATAAGCAATGAAATATTAGTGTCACTCATAATCTTGTCTTATGAAATAAGCAATGCCTTACAGCTTTTGGCATGGCAGGGGGTTAGAGTAAACGTTTCTAATTATAACCAGCCGAGGAGAAGGGATAACAAATTCAATAACAGAAGTGTAATTTTTAGAGCTTACGGCTTACCCAGAGGTGTTAGATGGGTTGTTACAATTAATAACGTTAACAAGTACTATACCGATTCCCAAATATTGAAGGTTAATTTAGATAAAAGGAGTAGTAGTTTTAACACGTTTCGAGTAGACACTTTGCAAATAGGTAATGATAAATACATACCTAATCCCAGTGATGGTATAATACGTGAACCAGTAATTGATATATACTTCACAAAGCTTACTCATTTACCATCTGTTAGCAACTGGGACCCAAAAATTTGGATAGGCAGAAACATAGGGGAGTATAAGGTAGAGGAAATAATTGGGATAGGAGGAAGCTCTTACGTACTAAAGGTTAGAAAGGGTGACAAATTCCTAGCCATGAAAATACCTAAGATAGAAGGGAGTAAAAGTGGGCAGACTAGGATTAACGCTGGTAATATAGTTTTAGAATTAGGAAAGGAATTCATCAGTCTTCAAGAGATTTCATTAAAGAGCAATAATATAGTTCAGCTTTATGGGATTAGTGAGATTAGTATAGATAATATAATGAGGATTGAAAAAGGAGATTCTTATCTATATTTGACTAAACCTCCCTTTATAGTAATGGAACTAATGGAAGGAGGAAGCTCTTATGAGCTTATGAGTAGTGTAACTTATCGCTCTAGTGAATGGTATAAGGTAGTTGCGGTAATTATGAGAGAAGTAGCTATGGCTTTAGATATAATTCATTCAGCGGGGTATGTTCACTTAGACGTTAAACCTCAGAACATATATTTCGATAAGCCAGTTGGTAGGGATGAGAGGGAAATTTTTCACAATCTATACACGGGAAGGGTAGCTGTGAAACTTGGCGATCTAGGGTCAGCTAGAAGAATAGGAGAGAAATTTGATCAATTCACAGAATTTTATTGTCCATATGAACAAATAGTTAGCGCTATCCTAAAGACTGATGGTGCAAAACCCTCAATGGATATTTTTGCACTAGGTTCCTCCATGTATAAGTTACTAACTGGATCTTATGTTTTCCCCGACAATTATTACAGTTTAATTGAAAAAGCGATAGATGACTATACAAGAGGAGGAAGGAATTACATTATCTACTTAAGCCAAGCTAAAAACTATATAGTATTACCAAAAATAGTAAATGTTCCAATATGGTTTTCTAATTTACTTTATAGAACATTAAATCAAAATATAACAGCAAGGCAAATATACGAGGTAATTAATAATAATCTAAGATAATTTTTACTAAGTTATTCCTTTTTTCACCTTATTAATAATTTCAAATATCCTTTCTGCGAATAGCATCAACTCTTCTGCCTCTTTTTTATTACTCTCTAAGGGGATAGAATAGCCTAACCTAATTCTAATTTCATTTAAAGTTTTTATAAGGTTCTTTTCAGTTACTCTTATCCTATCTAACTCATCAATGCTTAGTAATCTGCTCGTAGCTCTTAGCAATGCATCAAAGTCGAAATACCACGGTAGTTCGTTCCACCTCTCTATTATGCATGCATTAAGAAATAGATATAGAGCTTCTTCGGTAGCATAAATTGAAATATCATAATAGCCATTATCGTAATTAAATTTAGCTGCCTTCAAAAAATTATATGCCCTCTCATATAGCTGGCTTACATTCATTAGTAATATTCAAGTCTTTGTTATACATAAAAATATTCTTCATATTGCAAAGTGAGGAAAACCTTTCCCTTCAAGGCGGGGTTGTGAAAAGTATACAAAACTCTTTCCTCCATATCCATAATCTATGAGCAAAGGGGTCAGAGACAAGGGTGGGGTCAAAATCAGAGGCACAATTTCGATGAAGATTTCCCTCACCTCCCCTCTGCTCAGCCTTGTTCCAAACTATGAAAAAGGGTAGTTTTCGTCCTTGAATGGTTGAGAGAAAATAAGCCAAAAAAGTTGTTAAAAGACACGCATAAAGGTACCAATAGTAGCCTTAATTTCAATTTCTTTTATTGTGATCTAATCAGACGACAAATACGTAAGTTGACTACGAGGAAAATAAGTTGATCAAACGACCTACCCAAAGAGAAGCATATGAAAACACTATAGGTGGAACTAAAGAGTGATGTAGATGTCTCATATTATATGTATGTTAGGGCAATCCAAGGTGAACTTGTTGTGATAAGTGGAGGATCTGAAAATTCCTCTATTTTTCCCATACCTCTTTTAAAAACGTACTATTTTAAACATAATAAAATTTTTAAATTTCATGGTCTATTAATAAAAAAGACATAGAGGTGAAGAAGATGAGCAAGACACCCATTATTATAATAGATTTGGTGTTATTAGTAATACTTTCTCTCTTCTTCCTATTGTCACCCCTATTACATAAACATGTTACAGAATCAACTTCAACCACTACGTCTACTTCAACAGCCCCTATTTCCTCAGTCACAACTACTACGGCCCCTCCTCCAACCACTACCACCTCAGTTCCTCCTCCAACTACTACTTCAACAATTCCTCCTCCCCAAGTTAAGCTATTACAACTCAACGTCAACAACGTCATAGTAGATCATGAAGACGCTTTAATGTATGCCAACCAACTCATGAGTAACTCAACATACAACTACACCTTTGTAAATGAACTAAAACAAGGCGAATTCGTCATCGTTAACATTTCAATAGTCGACATATCAAACCAAAACGTAACACTATATTATTCAAACTTCAGCATAATTACCAGTAATGGTACTTATGGCAGTGTAGTTGTCCCAACTACTGCCTTCTACGACCTAAACGAGACTGGTGTCTCCCTAACTCCTTTATTCCAATCTACATCTAGTAGTGTTAAGCTCATACCATCTTATGGCGTGAGTGGGAAGCAAGTGATATTCGTAGTCCCCAAGGGCTCAACTATAGAGGGTATAAAGGTCGTAGAGAGAGGTATATCAGTGGGGAGTACTGCAATAAGCAGTTCTACTTTACACTACTTGTCAGTTATAAAGCTGAACTTCATAAGTAACGATTCAAGTGTCTGTATTTCATATAACTCCTCTAACCCAATATATACCATCAGCAACGTATTAAATATCAAAGGAGATATAGTGAACGAACATATCACAGCCACTGTAGCCCTCACAGCTGTAAATATCTCACCCAGCTTCAACTTCACGGTCACTAAGGGGCTAATAGGGAAAGAGCTACCTCTGGTAAGTATTAATTCTGAATTCCTCTCATATTATTATGTGCCTTCTTCAACACCCATCAGCCTTACTATATACTTGCCACCAGAGAACTATGAGGGGGACATTAACATTTCGTTCTATTTCACGTATATACCATCGTGGAGCATAAAGGTTGACGCTTTCATTAACGATACCGCAGAGGCTATGTTTGTCCAAGAGTTTGGCGACTCGTACTTTGTCTATAACATCTCGGTCAGTTTTGTGAATCCCGTCAGCAGTGAGGCTGGAATAGAGGCTCAAGACTTCGTTTTAGTCACCAGTGCCGGCACCTTTAATACCACATATGTTGGTAACACACATTTAGCCACAGTTACAAACGATCTCTACAGCAGCTCCGTACTTAATGGCTCAAAACTCTCCTACCAGTTAGTCTTCTTTGTGCCTGTTAAGGCTAAACCTTACTACCTAGTCTTCAGAAGCCAAAACGGGATAGTTATGGACAAGATTCCTGTACAAGGCATAAAGCCTATATACTTCAGCCTTATAGGTACCATATGTAAAGTTACCAACACTACGTATGTATATATTACAACTCCACCATACCTTTTTATATATCTTTACTCAGGAGAGACGTTTAACATAACAGGTTATACTAACCTCTACGCGGGGGTATATAACTACTCGATAGTAGGTATCAGCGTCACTCCGCCCTTCAAACTGGTAGGGACATATCCTAAGCTGATAGGGGTTTTATTTAATGAGGACGTGCAATTTAATGTGGAAATTATGGCACCTAATGTGTCTTATTATGGAAATCTGACCTTGAAGTTCTACGTCGTGTATAACATCCCACCATATCAATCCTCATCTAATCCCGCCGCGGTAACAAACATTCCAACAATTTGCTTGCCAGCTATTATCCCTCTAGCTGTTAGAGAAAAAAAGAAAGCTGAGTAAATAGCCTAATAGGTTGAATTAACCTAAAACTTTTTAATCTTTTTCTAATCCTTTGCACCATAAGGAAGTAAATCCTCTTTTTATGTTTTTTGGGGAACTCATACGACTGCGGAAAAGCCTCTAGGCTATTGTGAGAAATGCTTAACTATATCTCCTCATCTACTGAGTAAACTTAACACTCTAATAAAAGGGTTAGGGGCGTAGGGGTATCTGAGTCAACTTTATCGTCAGATCAAAAAGGAGAAATAAATGGTTTATGTCTTTTATGAAGATAATTGTCACTGAACTCCTTTTGTCCCTAAAGTGAAAGGCTTTCCCTACTTTGTAATTTAAGTCACACAAACACCTTTAGTAGTAAATGAATGAAAGAATAGCAAACTTCTCCCTTTAGGGCGAGGAGAAAAACAGTATAATACGTTAGGCTAGAGTATATCTATCTAGTTTCGCTAATATTCTTTGTTTTCTAATGATTTGTGGTGAAGATAGGTATTATCTTTACTCATAACAGCATTATGTAAGATATCTATAATTTATTTGAAATTATATAATTTAAAATAAATACTATATTACACTAATACTATACATAAGAGGTTCTTATGAATTCTTGTTTACTTTGCTAAGTAAATATATCACTACGTTAGCAGTTTAAATTTTCTTGCTTAAGGTAATTTTATAAAGCGTAACTAGTTAAGTTTGACATGGAAAAGAAAACTATATTTGTTAGGGAAACTTCTGGTCTAATTAAGCAAGTATCCTTGATCGATGCTGTAATGTTGAACATAGCAAACATGTCCATAGGTATAGCCTTGTTTCAGTCGATCTCTCCATATATTACAAAGGGCGGTGTGTTATGGATAGCTTCTCTGATTGGACTAGTCTTAGCTCTTCCACAAGCCTTAGTCTATACTTTTTTTAATAGGAAAATCGGGAGGACTGGCGGGGATTATATATGGATTTCGAGAAATCTGGGAGGTTCATTAGGAACTATTTTCGCAATAGCTTATTTGATAGAATCAACAGCCTTTTATGCTTTAATTTCATTCTTTTCGGCATCAGCTATCAATTCAGCTCTTCTTACAATAGGCTATTTAAATCATCAAAGTTCTTTAATATACGTAGCTCAAAATATCATTGTTAATCCCTACATTAATCCAACCTTTAATCAAAGGTTAATATTTTACGGAATATCATCGATAGCCTTTATAGCAATAATTTTGATCAATATTTTAAGATCGAAGTGGGGATTTAAGCTTGTTACTGGGTTAGGAATATTCTCTATGCTAACCGTAATTTTAGGTATGATAATAATAGCAATTAATTCATCACATTTTGGTTCTTCCATAACTCCATTATTAAATGATTTCAACGTTAGTGTACAATCAAACTTACCTAAGACAATACTCCCCACTTCAGTATCTTTAGGAGCTACTCTTTTCTTATTACCACTGTTTGCCTTGTATACGTATCCGTGGATGAATGCAGGACCTGCAGTATCCTCAGAATTTAAGGGAGGCAAAGTTTCAAAATACAATGTACTTATATCCTTACTATTAACGGGAACGTTTGTTACGCTGGGATTTTTTGAAATGGATGCTGTTGCAGGATACTACTATAATTTAAATGCCTACCCATCTGCTATATACAATTTCTGGACTGCGGCTATAGCATTATCTAACAATTATGTAATAGAGTGGATATTAGGATTAGGATTAATCTTATGGAATTACTTTGTATTAGCTTATGGTGTAGTAGTATTTTCTAGATACGTTTTTGCCTTATCTTTTGATAGAGTATTACCAGAAATATTTTCAAAACTCAATAAATATGGCTCACCAGTTTATGCTCACACTCTTGATTTAGTATTAACTTTGGTATTACTTCTAGTACCAGTTTTCTCGCTGAACGCTGCATTAGCATTATATGGTGCGTCAATAGTCGGTATGTTATATTTCTTGGCAGTTGGAATAGCTGCAATAGTATATGGTTTGAAAAATAATAATTCCATGATGATTACTGCTGGATTTCTGATGGCTGGATATTTCGTTTACTTAACCTATGAAGCTGGAACTAATCCATTATTTGGCTTTACTACCTCAAGTGGAATTAATTATATTACATTAGCTTTTGTACTAATATCGTTTATAGCTGGAGTAGTAATATGGTACGTTTCAAAAACTATTAATGCAAGAAAAGGTATTGACATTTCAATAGTGTTTAAAGAAATTCCACCGGATTAAGTTACCATTATTTTGCTCAAGATATCTTTTGGAACCTCTGTAGATTTCCAAATTTTTGGATTTATTGCTATTTGGGTTAAGTAACCTTCAGTTGTAAGCTCTCCATTTCTGTATATTTTTAATTCAAATTTAATGATTTTATTGGATATGATCTTAGGGCTTAAAAGTATTGTTAAGTTGTCACCTAACTTTACCGGCTTATGATATATTGCTTGTGACTCGATTATAACAAACCACAACTCATCATTCACAATGGGATAGGGGATACCCACCTTATCGTGCATGAACTTCTCTATCGTGTTGGTAAAAAATCTATAATACGCAGCGTAGTGGGCAATTCCTTGGGCATCTGTATCATATATTCTTACGACCTCTTGAAAGACGTATTCAACGCTCTGCATACTAAAATTATTCATTTAGAAAATATAGCCATTATTGTTAAGTCGCTGAAGTTATGAGAGTCATTTATTAGTGAAATTAAGTTATCATAGTATCTTAAGCTCTCATTTTCATATGTTAACTTCTCAAATACAGCAACTCTACAATTTAATCCATTCTGGTATAGATATTTAGCTACTCTCTGCGGACCATCATTGTAAGGTTCTGGTATTACAATTGCTACTCTACCCATTTCTAATATTTGTAAAATATTCCTTAAGTAATCAGATATATCACCTCTCACATGAAGGGTGACAAATCCGATAAAGTTCATATCTAATCCTAACTTTGCTAAAAGTACATTTAGGGAAGAAACTCCAGATATTATTGTTACCTTTACGTTCTTATCTGCACAAATGTTTCTAATCTTCTCTACGAATTGCCAATCAGAAACAGAAGGATCTCCATGATTTAATATTGCTATGTTTTCTCCTTTAGCTTTTTCAACTACCTGATTTAATTGTTCTAATTCATTCTTATAATCCAATATTACAATTTCCTTACCTTCCAAGATGGGTGAAAATCTATCTATTACACCTTTCCATCCAACTACTATCTTGCTATCTTTTATAGCTTTGTAACCTTTTAATGTTAAATACTCTGGATCCCCTGGACCAACACCGATAATGTAAACGACCATTTTAGTCAGACCTCCCTTCGTAACTTGCCACGGCAATTGTTACATTTTTCCCAATTGCTACTTTTCGTAATATTAATTTAGATTTCTCTCCTCCAGCTATTAAAGCTGAGATTTCAGCAACTCCCTTAAGTCCCAGCTCTACAAGAGTTTTACTAGGTGGAGTTAGACAAGGGTTAGTAAAACTGTTTATTTCTTTCTCACTTACCAGCCTAAACTTAACATTTAGTTCTTCAGCAATCTTGCTTATCCCTTCCCTTATCGACGCAATTACTCCTATTCTGTCTTTGCCTACGTTAAGTCTCTCTAATATTTTGTCTATTCCGTTTTTAATTTCGTCTAAATTGACCTCTTTTTTAGACCCAATACCTATAGCTAGTTTCAAGGGTTTTAATTTTACAACTACCTTATCGTCATAAGTCTTTTCTCGTAATGATATTATGTATTTGCATGAAGAGTCATTTATTACTATATTTTTAGGTAAATCTAAATTTACGTTTTCGTCAATACAAACTATCTCGTCTCTTAATAAGGCTGAATTTACTTTAACTATCGCTTCAGGGTTCTCTATCTTAGCAATAAGCATCTCAGCAATTTTTTCGACGCTTATTTTTCCCTTAAGTTCAGATGCAGTAGTAATTATTGGATTAGCATTTAAAATATTGGAAAGATCTTTCGTAATATCGTTTGCCCCCCAATGTCCGCCTAATAATGGTATAATATAATTAATCTTATCATCGATGCATATTACTGCAGGATCCTCAGTCTTATTCCTAGCGTACTTACAAGAAATTCTTACTGCTCCCTCCAGTGCCATTACGAAAATTACTGCGTCGAAGCATTCCCAAATATTTTCTAAATTAACGTCCTTATATCTATAATGTACTACTGGTACCTCAACCCCCTTTAGCTTTTCTTTTATTATCTCTCCAGCCTTATATCCATCTTCGGAGGCTGAGATTATCGCAATTCCTTTCCATAATCTCTCTATCAATCCTCTTCAACCTTCCATGGTCTATAAGAGTGATTATGCTTGGGATCATATACACTAGATCTTACCATATTCTTTATCGTCTCTGGAGATGCTGCCAATCCAACAATTATCACTGAATCCCTATATATTTTAGCTTCTCTTACTTTGGCTACTATGTCAGCTAAGGTACCTTTGATTATCTTTTGTTCTGGCCAAGTCGCCCTGTACACCACAATCACTGGAGTATCATCAGTTAGACCTCCCTCTTTTAACTCATTAACTACTCTATCAATTACGTGTATTCCAGTATAGATAACCATAGTCGCACCTATCTTAACCATTTTTGCAAAGTCCCTTATTGAACCTTGCATTGGCACTCTTAAGGAAGCTCTAGTAATGATAACAGTTTGTGCTAGTTTAGGGACTGTTAGCTCTATTGGAATTACTGAAGCTGCAGCCAGAGCTGCAGTTATCCCTGGAACTACTTCATATTTTATACCAGCAGCTTCTAAAGCCCATATTTCTTCAAATAAAGCTCCGTAGATTGAAGAATCTCCAGACTTTATCCTCACCACTAATTTTCCTTGACTTGCATTCTTCACCATTAATTCAACAATATCATTTAAGGTAAGAGGTGCACTATTATGAATTTCAGCGTCCTTTCGAGCCCATTTTAGAATTTCTGGATTAACAAGTGATCCAGCGTAGATTATCACATCAGCAATTTCAATATATTTTTTTGCTTTTACTGTAATTAACTCTGGATCTCCCGGACCGGCTCCAATGAAAACTACCTTTCCATTCATCTAGTTTCACCTTTTCTCCTAATTGCGATAATCATAGAAAAATAATCTTTATCTTCTACATTCATACTCAAGGGTACAATTCTCTCTTCCTTCATGAAACATCTCTTAGCGTAAAGCAAATCATAATCATCACCTAGTATTTCTATTAATTCCTTGAGGTTTTCATTAGCTTTAAGAATTATAATAGTCTCAAATTCCTTAGATTTTTTAATTAAATCAAGTCTTGATGCCGGGATGATTGCTATAGAATCTTCTGCATTTGCTAATGACAACTTAGCCCTTGAAGCACAAGCGGTTATTGAGCTAACACCAGGAATGATTTCTACATCAGGGTTACAAGGCATTTTAACCCTGAAAAACGTACTATATAAAGTTGGGTCTCCTAATGTAACAAAGGCGGATTCTCCTTCACCCATTTCTTCACATATCCTCTTCCCTATTTCCCGTAATACTTCATCGTTTACGTTCTTGGACATTGGAAATCCTAACAAAACGATTTTTGTATCTCGACTAACGTAATTTTTAACAATTGTCTCAGCTAAACTTCTATTCGTACCCGTGGAATATGGTATGAATACTGTTTTTACATCAGATAGCGCTTTCATGGCTTTGACTGTAATTAGTTCATTGTCACCTGGACCTAAGCCTATAACGTAAAGTTTTTTCATCTCTTTTCACCAGCAATAATAAATATGGGGTTCCTTGATATCATTGCCGTGCCTACCTTAGTTCTCATACCCTTGGCAATTATTACCTCAGTTATTTCTATATCATTAAACCCAATACTTTCCATAGCCGAAATTGCTTTGTTTACGGTCTCTATTAAAATAGCATCTAGTACTACTCTACCATTTTCATTTAATATTAACCATGATGCCTTTAATATTTCGTCTATCTTTTCAGACCCTCCTCCGATGAATATCTTATCGAACTTCTCGTTTAGGGTAAGTAGCACCTCGGGTGCTTTGCCTAAAATCAACTGTATATTATTATCTTGTAAATTGAATCTTTCAATGTTTCTTTTGGTTAACTTAATTGCCTTCTCTTCCTTATCGATACCATAAACCTTACCTTCTCTTCCAACTAGCAAGGAAGCTTCAATAGTTACGCTACCAGTACCGCATCCTATATCTAAAAATCTGTCACCCCTTTTTACTCTGAGTTTCGATAGTGCTAAAGCCCTTATCTCTTCCTTAGTCATTGGTATTTCTTCTTCCCTTTCAAAATAGTCGTCTGGTATCCCAGGTACGTTAAATTCCCATTTCATTCACAACCAACCCTACATAACTCTTCTTCATCATAATCAAAGATAATTACACAAAAAGATACCTTATCATTTATTTTTCTAATCCTAGATAAGATTCTCTCTGCAACGATCTTCATTACCACTCTTCTCTGTTCTTTAGTCATGTAACTAAACGCCTCCTCTACTGAGGAAGAATTGGCGATTTTGATTAAAGTTTCATGATCAACTACGTTGGAAAGTAACGAGGCGTGAGTCAAAGATTCTATTCTAGCATCTCCAAACGAGTTATGAGTGTTAAAGATGCCCGCGTAAACTTTGAGAAGCTTTGCTGGTAATCCAGCTAATATGATTCTCTGAAATAGACTAGAAGCTATCCTTATTGAATCGCCTATCCTATCACCTACTTTTACAACCGTATTTTTATCGAAAATCTTAGATGCTAGCTTAGCTGCAGTATTACCTGGTGCTAGTACTACGTGCTTGTGTGAAGTTTTTATTGAATTTAGCTCACAACTAATATGCTCGATGTAATCCTCATCACTTACCGGGGTTTCTATTCCAGTAGTTCCTAGAATAGAAATGCCTTCAACTACACCTACCACCTCGTTCATGGTTTTCGGTGCTATCTCCTTTCCATTAGGAACTTGAATTATTACCTTAACTCCTCTGTCAGTAACTTCTCTAATAGCGTTTTTAATCATCTCTTTCACTATTGGATTTATCGCTCTCTCTCCTATTCCTATTTTTAACCCTGGCCTAGTTACTATGCCTACTCCTTCTCCTCCTTCTATCTCAATTTCGTTCCCATTAAACTTTACACAAGATTGTATTATTAGGCCATCTAATATGTCTGGGTTATCACCAGAGAACTTCTTAACTTCGGCGCAACAGAATTCATCTCTTTTCTCCACACTCTCTACGGGAATCTCTAGCCTTAAACCTATTGGGGTGGGAATAGTTACCGATTTAGGGATTTCGTTTCTGACTAGTAAAATAGTTGAGGCTTTAGATGCAGCCGCAGCTGCCGCACCAGTAGTTATTCCAAATCTCTTTAACGTGTTTATTATCATAGGTTATACTTCCTCTCGTATCCTCTTGGAGTTATCATGTAGTTCTTATATCTATACGTTAAAGAGTTTCCTATTATCATAGTAGTCGTCATACCTATTTCTTCTAAATGTTCTTTCCAAGAGGATAATGTAGTGATAATCACTTTCTCCTCATCTCTGTATGCACTCTTTACAATTCCAACGGGAGTATCTGGTTTCCTATGTTTCGACACTATTTCCATGCTCTGGAGTAATAGCTTCTTATTTATTAAGTTATAAAATACTATCGTAAAGTCACCCTCTGACGCTTTTGTAACCTTTTTCAGAATTTCATCAGCTGGTATTAGTAAATCACTTAGACTTATGACCACGAAGTCTAGGGAAAGTGGACTACCCAATTTAGCTGCTGCAGCTAATGCAGCCGTTACTCCTGGAATAACTTCTACCTCAAGGTCTATTTTCTTCTTCGCAATAATGTCAAACACTAATCCAGCCATTCCATAAATTTGAGGATCTCCGCTAGATACTAATGCTACATTATTGTTATCTTCGAGGGCTTTTTCTATTGCAGTATTAGCTCTAAATATCTCCTCTTTCATCCTTGCCCCTATAACCTCTTTTTTACCATTTAATACATCAGAGATCAGCCGTAAGTAAGTATTATAGCCTATAATTACATTTGCTTTCTCTAAAACTTCTTGAGCTTTGATCGTTCTTTGTTCCTTTGAACCTGGTCCAATCCCGACTATGTAAAGCTTACCCATGATTTCACGCCTCTAATGCCATTTTAATTATTTCATTAATTATCGCAACCGCTATTCCACTTCCCCCATAAGTATTTGAAACTACTACTGAGGGTATATTACTATTGACTAGAGCTTCTTTTGCCTCTGCAGCGTTAGTAAAGCCGGGTGGAGATGCTACTATAAATGGTATATCTTTTCCTTCTCTCACTAGTCTAATAGCTTCAATTAAGGCTGTGGGTGCATTCCCTATTACTACTAATTTTCCATCTTCTTTGCTTAATCCAAGTCTCATAGCTGCAGCTGCTCTTGTAATTCCTAAATCTTTAGATAACTTCTTTACCTCATCATCATCTATTAGGCAAATTACTTTATTCCATCTTATACCTGCAGCGACCATTTTAACGTCCGTTAAGATTTCTACTTGTGACTTTATCGCTTCAATCCCAGCGTCTATGTTGTTCACTTTAACGTATTTTGCAATTTCTGGATTCCCAGAAGCAAATACGGCCTTAGCTATAACCCTTTTCTCCCTTTCATCGTTTATAACTAAACTTTTTAGAATTTTGTTCATACTCTCTTCCTCTATTTCTGTAGGATCTTCAATAAAGTCATCTAATGACGGAAAGAGGTTAATCGCTCTAGATAATCTATAAAATAAAGATAAAGCTACTAAGGGAGACGATGCTAAAGGTTCAGTTACGTAAACTTCTATAATACTATCATTAATCTGTGTCCTAGTCCAAGTGTTTAACTTATTTACTTTAATGTAATTCATGATATCTTTAAATACGTGATTTCCTCTCCCTAAGAACACTAAACCAATTATTACTCTTCTAAATCCGCGTTCTACGATAACGTTCAATAACTCTCTCCAGTCTGGCTTAGAAAATTCATTGTAAGTTAAGAAGATTGGTAAGTTTATTCTCTTTCTTATATAGTCTATCATCATTTCTATGTCCTCATTATACGTTTCTCTGCGAGATCCATGACCGACGAGCATGATAGCGGTATTGGATAAGTTATCCATACGAATATATCCCTTCACAAGTATAAAAACGTTTAAACAGTAATGATAGCTTTTAATCTTGATCGTCAAGATAGCTAAATAGATGAGGAAATAGTGCTGTGCCGCCGCCTCGATTGATGAGATACCGGGCGCAAAACTGATAAACTTTAGTTGAGTAACTATACTAATGGCAAAACAGTGTCCTCGATGTGGATATTTAAACCCTGATACTGCAAATTTTTGCTCTAACTGTGGCTATCCCTTACCGCTAACTTCCTCTCCTCAACCTAATTTGCCTCCTCCAACTCAGCGAGATAGGTTAAGCGAAGCATTTAATATATTTACAAAGAATCTTGGAATGGTAGTACCATCAATTATTTTACTGATAGTGGAGATAGTGCTGGCTGTTATATTCTCAGTATTAACTTTAGGGATTTTCTTTGTTTCGCCTATAGCTAGTATAATTTTAGCTGTAATATTTGCCATAATTATGGGGTTGATAAGTGCGATTTTATTCTCTGTAGTCGTTCACACTACTATGTATATGGCAAGTGATGCGAGTAATAACTTACCAATAAATGCTAGCAACTCTTTCTCCAGAGCTAGATCTACTTTATCTCACTTATATTCTATTGTAGGTATTTTAATACTATTAGGAATACTGGGAGGGTTAAGCAGATCATCAGCTGTAGTATGGTTCTTAGTTGGACTAGTAGGTATATTACTATACATAATGTCAGCTTCAGTAGTATTAGGTAAACCTATGAGTTTGACCAGTTCTATAGATTGGTATATCAAGGCTTTTAATAGAGACGCAGGCTCAGCAATAGTTATCTTCATCGGTTCTCTGCTTAGTTTAATACCAGTAATCAATGTCTTTACAATACCTTATACTTCTATCTTATCTTATTTACTTGTCAGAGATTTATAGTGATTTTTATAAACTAAACAAGTTTTTCTAATTTAATATCAATGACTTACGTTCTATCAATTCCACGCTTTAAATATATATTCTAATGTTAAGTGAATAATATTATAATGAATAAGGGAATATCAGAAGCTATAACTGTAGTTTTTTTGATTTTAATTACACTTGTTGCTGTTGCTATAGTTTCTATTTACTATCTACATGTAGTCAGTCTCCATCAATTGAGCTTATCAGAGGAGCTAAGTAATCAATATAAAGATATAGGTCAGCTTTTGACAGTGGTCTATTATTATCAAAAGGGGGGTTGTAGTTATTTCTTTGTAGAGAATATTGGAAACGTCCCAATAAATGTCACTCAAATTTATTTGAATTCAACACAAGTTAGTTCTTCCACACACTTAAGCTATGTAATTTATAATTCAACTAATACAAAGATCAATGTACTTTATCCCCAGTTAGTCTATGTGATCTTAGTCCATGCTAATGTTACTTCTATCATAATTAGAACATCAAATGACAATTTAATTCAATTGGTGGCATAGAATGAGAGGGCAAGCTTCAGTAATAGCCATGATCGTTGTGTTCTTTCTGCTACTCTTAACGATTAGCCTGACGCTTTACGTTACAGCTTCATATCTAAGTCTGCAAAAAGAGTACCTCACTATATCCCAAATAAAGGCAAATCAAGCTAAGGAAAATCTTCTCATAAGCTACTCAGATGGCTCTCTCTCGATATATAACGCTGGTACTGTTGTCACTAAGATTGTTGCAATTTTGTTGATTAATCCCACTAATGTTACAATACAACCGGAAAACGTTAGCATTTCCCCTAATCAGAATATAATAATACATGTCGGGCATGCTCAATCTTACGTAGTAGTTACCTCATATGGGAATAGTTATTATGTTAAATTGAATTAAACGAAAAAGTAAAAAGTAAAAGCCAATATACTATGATATATGAGCAGTAAAAGGCAAAGAAAAGGATTAGAGAACGCATTAGTTACGGTTCTTTTAATACTCATTGCTATAGCTGCAGTAAGTCTGATAAGTTATTACTTTTTTGGTTTGTTAAGGCACAGTTTCGTTAGCAGTGACATTAGCATAAATAATGTTCAGATGGTAGGTGGTATAGTTACTGGGGATATTCTAAATCAAGGAAATAGTAATATAACTGAAATAATTATACAAGTCCATATTCCTGGGAATTCAACTCCTATAGTCAGCTACGCTAATTCTAGTTTGAATATTTCTCCAGGGCAGACGTATTCATTTGTTATAGGTGTTAAAAACGCAGTAAGCGGAAATAACTACGTGATAATCGTCACTGTGAAGTATAATAATGGAAATACTTATTCAACATCTATAGAAGTTACTGACAACGGCTAAAAATAATCATTTTTAAGTTAATGGTTTTATATTTGTCCTTTTTAATATAATATATGGCACTTATTCGCAAAAAGAAATCAGATAATAAATTTGATGAACTATCATATTATTTGCAATCAATAGATGATTCGGGTTTGATTACTCTACGAACTAATTTAGATGGATTTAACGTTTTAGACCACTATACTCTAACTTCTTATAACGTAGATGTTTACATTGCAGAGAGGGAAGGCATAGGATATTATTTAGTAAATGAACCTCCCCTGAGTGATAGGGAAAATAGGATATTAATGGCTTTATTGGATAGCCTTATTTATAGCCCCACTACAGCTTTCTCTTCTAAGGAAATTAACGTAAAGGAGTTGGAAAAGGAGATTTTAAAAATTTCAGCCAAGTTAGGGGTAATTTCTCAAGTTAAGGGCAATTTAGGAAAATTTTTATATTACATTTTAAGGGAGATAAAGTACTCAGTTTTGCAAGTTCCGATGAGTGATCCATATATTGAAGAAATTGAATTAGTATCACCATATAAACCAGTATCGGTAGTCCACAGTAGACATACTGAATGGCCTAGACTTGAGACTAACATTATCTTGAATAGCGAGATAAGAGTAAGGAGATTAGTTGAGCGTTTATCGTCTTTAGGCGGGAGAAGTGTTAGTACAGCTATGCCTTTGCAAGATTTCATGTTACCTGAAGGTCATAGAGTAGCAGTAAGTTACGGTGAGGAGATAAGTAAAGGAACTACCTTTAACGTAAGAAAGTTCCCTGAAAAACCTTTAACTATAGTTGATCTAATATACAAGTATAATACGTTAAGTGAATTAATGGCAGTTTATTTATGGATAATAGCTGAGGCTAAGTTGTTTATGTTTTTGGTAGGTCCAACTGGAAGTGGAAAGACTACCACATTAAATTCATTGCTAATGCTCCTCAACCCTCTATCAAAATACTTAACAATTGAAGATACACCAGAGCTGAAACTTCCGCATAAGTATTGGATTCAGTTCTACACTAGACCATCTTCTTATGGTAGTGGGAGGGAGATTACGTATTATGATCTAGTTAAACTTTCACTGAGGTATAGACCAGACTATATAATCGTAGGAGAGGTTAGAGGTAAAGAAATAGAATGGTTAGTGCAAGCTGTGGCTAGTGGTCATGGGGGACTCACGACCTTTCACGGCTCAAATCATGTTGATGTAATAACTAGGATAAGTGGGTTATTAGGTCCAGATCTTTCACAACAGTTTAGACAATTAATCTCAGTCGTCGCTTCAATAAAGAGAATAGAAGAGCATGGAAACAAAAAAGCTAATAGGAAAATAGTATCGATAGTTGAGAACGTTGGTAATGATTTTAAGGAGATCTTTAAGTACGATTATAGTAAGGACTTTTTCATACCAAATAGTCCAGAGGAGTTAAATAGTGTTCAATTAGATAAGGCGAGAGAATTGTTAGGTTGGACTAAGGAAAGATTATATGAAGAAATTGATAGGAGGATCTTACTTTTGAGGAGATTAGGTGAAAAGGGTATATCAGACTATGATGAGTTAGCTAAGGCTTTAGTAAGGTATTACGTAAACGGTGATAGTATTGGATAGAGGGGGAAAATTAAAATTTGCTAATATAGTATCATACGATTTAATTTTAGTGATACTTTCTGGAGTATTAGACTTAATCTTAACTCTTTTTAAGGGTCATTTCCTATACGTTTTCTCCAGTTTATTTAGATATATTGTGATAAGCTCTTCAGTAGCTCTTGGCGATGCTTTGGGATTTCTTTTGGTATTGCAGGCCTCGTTACTAGGGCTTTTCATAGGAGGAATTGTACTCTTAGCTATTACGTTTACTGTTAATTACACTAGGGTTAGAGGTGAGTATGAAGCTGGAGTTCCGATTTCAACTATACTTCAATCTAGAATAATAACTAGTAGTAGATTAAGTAATCTAGCGTATTGGATAAGGCGTAGAATTGAGAGATATGTTAACGCTAGTGCAGATTTAAAGAGCCCACTGCAAATAGGAATTAGCTTTACAGCTTACTTTCTAATATCATTACTAATTGTTATCCCGTTATCAATTGCCTTGGCATTAGCCTTACTCTCTCCTATTCCTTTCGTACTTCTCCTAGTCCCTATAATTTTTCTACTTTATCCAGACCAGGCTTACAAAAGCAGAGCAAGAGAGATGAGAGATAATCTACAAGATGAACTACCATTTTTTGTTGTTCTAATCACAATAATTTCAGCTGGGGGGAGTAACATTTATGAAGCCATGAAGAAAGTCGTAGAGTTTCCATTGTTTAAAGCCATAAGGAAGGAAGCATTACTAATCTTAAGGGATATAGATTTCTTTGGGAAATCTCCTTTAGACGCTTTAGAGCACAGAGCTAGAATAACGCTAAACAGGGACTATTCGTGGTTTTTAGCTGGATATACTTCAATAATCAGAAGTGGAGGTGAGATTGAGGCTTATCTTTTTCAAAAAGCTAGAGAGTTTTTAAATTGGTTACAATTTAGGTGGAGAGTTTATTCAGAAAGGACAGCCTTTCTTGGTGAATTAATAGTGATATTATTCCTAATTTTTCCGATGTTTCTTATAGCCTTAGCCTTTTTCACGAACGGTGCTGTAATAGTGTTTCTACTCGTAATACCCATACTGTTTGGCACAATTCTTTACGCTATAACGACTGCTAACAGACCTAGGTATATGGACGATATAAGGTTAAGTATTATTCAAGTTCTCATAGCGTTCTTAGCATCATTCGTAATAGGTGGTATTGTAGAAGTATTTATAGGAAAGATTTTCTACACAATTGGATTAAGTTTATTTACTTTTAGCTTATTATTTACAATATTCTCATATAAACAAGTTAAGGAGATAAGTGATGTAGAAGCCTCACTTCCCCAATTTTTGCGTGATGTTACTGAGTTTAGGAAGATAGGTTATGATATGGTTAGGGCTATAAGAACTTTAGCAGAAGAGAAGAGATATAGGGCTGAGTTTAATAGGGTTTTAAATGAACTTGTAAGGCAAAACAACATGGGAATACCTTTAACTAGAGCTAAAATTACAACACGTAGTTGGCTAGGAAAGTTTGCCTTATCTACAGTTCAAATACTAATAGAGAGTGGAGCCGTTAGACCTGATCTTTTAGAGTACTTAACTGAGTTTACCCAGAACTTTATCGAATCTAAGAGGGAGGCATTTTCAAGAATGAGAGCGTATCAAGTTTTAGGAGTTTTAACACCCATACTTCTAATCGCTACAATATTAATTTCAGTAGTGATTATGGGTTCTTTTACCTTATTTGATGTTCCCGGTACTTTCGGTATACAATTTCCTAACATAATTAGTCAAGTAATATTATCTCCAATTAACTTACTAGAGATGTTCTCTTTCATATTCATGTCTTCATTTACGATAGGATTATTGGTTACTAAGGCGTTATACGGAACTGTGAAGTACATGATATTACCAACTATAACTTTAGCAATAGCCTTACTTTCCGTCCACTTCTTTAACGTGTTAGAGCCTATAATACTAAAACTATTTTCTATATAGTTGAAAGAAAAATAATAATATTTATACTCTCTTAATGTATATTTTTATCATAGATGCAGGATACTCTTGGATTAATTGCTTTAGCAATAGTTGTTATCATTTTATTTTCAGTTGTCACTGGAGTTATCATCTTTAACGCCCAAAATGAAAGAGAATATTTAAGCTCTCAAAATGTAGAAAATAACCAAATACTTTCCAAAGCTAAAGTCGGTTATTACTGGGTGGTTGAGGAATTAAAGAATAACACAATATCGTTTATACCTCATGTTTATCTACTTGACATGGAAGGAGTTTACACTATTACAAACGTATTTGAGTATTCCTTCAATGGATTATATCGTATGTTTCCCGTGAAGAGTTTAGTGATATTCACTAACGGATCTATAACTAAGCAAGGAGTAGTTTTAAGTCCCGGTCAAGCAATAGTTATAAGACCTAACATTACCACAGGTCAAATAATATTTGTCACTGAGAGTGGCTCTACCTTTAGTTTAGTCCTATTCCCCCCATCCACTAAGACGTTACAAGCTGGAGAAACGAGCCAAAATTACACTGTTTTTCAAATAGGTAACGATAGTATATTGACTATAAAAAGCAGTTCTTCAAATCTGTTAGGTCCTAAAAATGTCACTAGTGTAGAGTTAATATACAATAAAACGCCTCCATTATTTAATAGTACAATTCCGCCTACTGGTACTCCTCCGACCAGAATTGTGGTAAATTATTATACCGTTAATGTTAAGTATTTCGAAAATGTTACTGTAATTAAGGCAGTCGATATAAGGGATAATAAGGTTTATTTGATTTATGCTGGTCAGGCTAGTTGGAATGGTACCGTTTATGCTAACTATTATCAGAATGGACTGCTAGAATCTCAACCAGTTGGGAGCTTTCATATTTATTACAATACAACTTACAATTACTATTCTTATGGTCCAGTTAATTATCCTGACGGATATGTGATTAATATCAATGTCAGTGAGAGCGGTTATGTTCCATTAAGTATGACAGTTTACACTTATAATGTAACTAATCAGAGCGGGTATTATATAGTAGGAAATTATAGTGAATTATGGGTTAAGCCAACGATTAATAACGTGGAAAAAATACATTCAATTGGTAATAGCTATCTATATTATTACTATTATGTATATAGTATTAACTATAATTATAGCAGTGACAATTTCATGAGAGTAGGAGGATCAAAAATATTTCTAGGATGGCTAGATATGAACGTATCAGTGCTCTTAAAGGGAAGTTCAATTAACCAGTTAAACTTATCTTCGTTTAATATTGAGTATAACGCATCTGAAGGGGAATTCACTAATTTGCCTATCATACTTAACATAACATACAATGTTTCCTCATATTCTCCGCCATTTCTTTTAAACTTCTCATTTACTAATCAGTCCTTACCAGTGATGTTCAATGCCACTGAGAACTTTTTGAATAACTCATTTTATATATACGGACTACCCATAGTGGTTCCGACTAATGATAGTGTTTTGAACGTAAATTATGGTGGATATCCTTACATAGTAGTGTTCTTTATAATAGAATTAAACGGTAAGGTAATAGGAGAAAACTTTCCCTCCTAGTATACTTGTGATATTATTTCTCCTTTCTTGGTTAATTTTATCTCCTTTCCTTTTTCTAAATAACCCTTTTCAGCTAAATTATTAATCTTCTTTGATACCGTAGACAGTGGTATATTCGTTACCTTTGCTATATCTCTGACTTTCTTATGACCACCTTTTATTGCATTTATGATTTCCACTTCCTTTTCGTCTAGCTCATCATTTACTATTTCCTTTAACTCGAACGTAACGACACCAGTTAGGTTTTCTGCCTCAATCTCAACCTTGGCGTCATATCCTAACATTAAAAACGTAGCCAATATTTCGAAATTTAATATTCTCATGCCACTTGACAAGTTTAGTAAGAAATCTCTCTTTTTTATAGATAATATTTTCTTAGATATTTTTACAATTGTAGATATTAGGTCAAGCTGATTAACCTCTAAGATTTCTAAGGGTATAGAAGCTTCATCTAGTAGCTTCTTAAAATTATTTATTGCTTCCCTAGTCTTAGGATTCTCCTCTCCCTCAGGTTTAATTAATATAACCTTATCTATGTTATTTTTACCATTCCTAAGAAAGCATCTTACGAGAAATTTTTCCTCAAATCCGATTGCAGATATCAATATCATTGAAATACAACTAAGTAACAAAATTATAAATGTTTCTTGAAATCATGAACATGTTCAAAAATGTTTATTAATATATTTTGATAGCTTAATTTTGTGCTAGAGTTAACGTCCAAAATATATAGGTTAGGTGAAATAATCCACGGCTCAGAAAAGGAGAAAAAAGCACTAAAAATGATAAAGGATAGCCTAGAGTTTGATGAGGGAATAAGCATTAGACAATTACCAGTAAACACGAAGGAATGGGCTATAAAGTTTCAGAAACTCTTGATTAATAATAAAGAAGTTGAAGACTTTACGTTATTTCCCTATTCTCGTGGAAGTGTTAAGGGGAGAGTGGGTAGTAATATTTTGCAATTTTCTTTTCCAAATCATCCTTTTAAGGTAAAGGATCTGTACAAGGTGGCAATAGAGCAAGGAGCAGAAGCACTAATATTTTATGAGAACTCTTTAAAGAGAAGGATCACTTTAGGAGATGTAAATATCCCCATCTTGATGATACCCCAAAAGCTAGAAAAGGGAACTGTGATAGAAATAGAGGCTGAATCTGAATTAAAAGATACTATATCTTACAATCTTGAAGTAGAATTGAGAGAAGGAAAAGACGATTATATTTTAATTGGTGCTCATATAGATCATTGGCTAACCGGCTATCATGATAATTTGTTTTCCGTTGATACTTTACTTTCTCTTATTTATAGTAAAGAAATAATGGTAAGAAATCATGGTATGAAAGTAGTCTTCTTCTCTTCAGAGGAAGGTCCTAGGTGCTGTGCTGGTTCATTTCAGTATCCTAAGGATGGTGTAAGTATTGCAATAGTTTTAGACGCGTTATTTCCTAATAGAGTTGTCTTCTCTGCAATACCTAGCTTATGGGATTTCTCTAAATATTTTAAGCTAAAAAGGATAGAAATGCCAACACCTTTCTCAGACCACTTTAGCTTTATTCAACATGGTATTCCGGCTGTAGTACTTTACAATGATGATCTAATCCCATATTATCACTCTGATAGGGATGTGGAATTTAATGAAGATGAACAATATAAGTTAAGCATTATTGGTAGTTTAAGGAAAATGTTAGAAGAGGTAGATAAACATAGTGTTGATGAGCTGAGGCTAAATAAGTTTGGTACGAATAAGATTTTACCAGATTATGTTAATCTAACCTCAATGTTTGGTTAGTGTGGAAGTTAAGATATAATTATAATATATTATCATTGATGTTATAATAAGTGCATCATACGGAATAGGATTGATAAGTGTTAGTAATATCGTTAAAGCTAGTGCAGAGTAAATATATCGTAATAATCGCTTAGATGATAATATTCCTAAAGCTGAAAATCCTAATGATAATACAACAGCAGAGTAGAACCAATCTGTATAATTGAAAGCAGTTGGTGGAAATGCCGCTACTCCTATTAATGGAAAGATCTCTCTAAACGTTAATCCTCTTAAGTAGTGAATGAGATAAAACGCTAACATTTCAGCCATCATTGGGTAGAAGAACCAATAACTGTTTACGGAGTTATAGAATGCATCATAAGGGGTAGAAAAGCGTACACTCCCGAATTCTGCTAATCCGAACGTAGTCCCCATTAATATTTCATTTATTACTACTAATATTGAGAAAAATACTACATGTATCCTTTGACCATTAAATCTTATTTTAGCAATTTCTTCAGCTATTATAAAAAAATACGCCAAAGCGGAAATCATTATTGCCATGTTAACTCCGAAAGCTATAGCCAAAGAAGTTGATGATGGCGAGAAAAGATATATCGATGCACCTATAAACATTGTAAGCATCATTGCAAGAGAGAAATATATGAAGAAAACTCCAATGTACGTCTTTATTTTCTCCATATAATATAGTATTATAACTATGATTGCTACCATTAAAGATGCAACTAAAAATAGTGAAATTAATATTAGTAGGTTTATCATGTATAATGAAATATTACATTAAGCGTTAAAAGTCTTATTCAGGGCTTCTAAATTTCACAAAGTGATGAAAGCCTCGCCACTCATGGTGGGGAGGAAGTCGGAAACACAAATATTCACTGGTAGTTATGATACGTATTATTTTAAAGTAATTTTCTAGGGACGGATGTTAACCATATCGGAATTTTTGTATAGTAGTAAGTAAAATTTATATCATTTATGTTAATGTGTTATTTCACTATTATACTTTTCGCATATACAACAGTTGTTATTACGTTAAGATTTCGTATTATTGTAAGCGATCAGAATCTTATGGTTGTTTAAAAATAATTCTATACTCAAGTCTAAAAAGTATTCTTGAAGAAAACCAATTGCTTCAATAAAACTATTTATAAAAAATTAGAGAAATAGTAATAAAAAGATAACCTTTTACCGTTGATGAACTTACGAAAAATTTTAAATATGAATATTATACAATACTAATATGAATCCTTTTAAAAAGGAAAAAATTTATCCTAAACAAGTAGACGTAAACAAATTAGTAAATGAATTCTCAACATATCTTCAAAGCAACGGCTGGAAAGTACAACAAAAAGTAGAAGGAAATAAGGCAATTTTACAAGCACAAAAGGGAGGTATACTACGCGATATTATAGCTGCAGATAGAGCTCTAACTTTCACCTTTGAGAATACACCTCAAGGATTGAAAGTAACGGCAGGAATAGGGAAGTGGATACAGAACTTAGCTGTTACAGCTATTGAGGTACTATTACTTTCTGAATTATTTCTAGTTGTAGATGTTCCGGAAATGCTGTGGAATGTTCATGTAGAGTCAGAACTTATGAAGAAGATAGATCAATTAGTAGCATCAGCTTAAAAATAACTTTTTCCAACTCTAATTCAATGAATATAAGAGATGCCATAAATAGAGTTATTTGGAAAGAAAAAGAAAGGATAAGCGAATACGTATTAATAATCAAAGATAGGATAAGCTCTACAGGTATAAGTGAGATACCTTTTGAAAACATTGACAAAATAGATAGAAACTACATATATTTAAATGATGATACAATAATCCCAATGCATAGAGTCTTAATGATAAAGAGAAAAACCGATTGTAAAGTGGTTTGGAAAAGAGGAGACGACAAGTTTTCTGAAAGTTAAACTGTATGTGGACAACAATTTCATCCACCCCCCATATTCTAACTTATGCCAATAGATTTCGAGTAAATTGTGTTGAAGAATATTTTTAGCCATCTCGTTATCGTGTTCCCTGTTGAGTTTCATGTGAAGTGCATACTTGCTTAAGCTTCTGAACACTTACTAAGCTTGCAAAAAGTTTCAACATCGTGTTTAGACCAAGAGAATGCCTTGTAGCCTTATCGTGTAGGAAGATAATATTATCCCTCCAATTCTTAAGCTTAACATTACGTAAACGTGGAAACTACATGAAGAATACAACTAGCCCAGACTGGTAATGCCTAACAACCCATCTCACCATTAACCCTCATCAACGAGTAAACGATCCCCTCCTTAACATCAAGCTTAAGCTCATAATTAACATTAGCCAACTTGTGAGGAGCAAGGTAGTGTGAGGAAATGAAGTCCTCCAACTTGACAAGCAAGATGTTAAGGCTAATACAATCTCATCCAAGGAGTGAAACCTAGGCTTAAAAGGGTAGAGATAATTTGGGAAATCAAACCTATTCATATTCTTGCCGTAATAAATAACCCTAAAAATATTTTTTCATAATAAAGAAAATTCAATTTATATTAAAACAACCAAATTGTTGTCCACACACGAATATTTAAAGAAAAGGGTGAAAAGACAATAGTGTATCAGACCATTTCGAAGAATTGGATCAGTATTGCTAAAATTTTATTATATGCTTAATAAAGTATAAACTAAAATATATGAATATTTGGTTAATTCAATCTACTTTGATAAAATTTTTATTCTTCAAAGAGAACTTAGTATCTATGAGCAAAAGGGATATATCAAATACTGGTAGATTACCTATAATACCAACTAATCAAGTATTTCCAGGTTTACCCTCGCCTTCTAACATTTCTACTTACGATCAAACAGAATTAATGTTAAGATGCAAATTATGTAATCAGATTCTATCGGTTAATAAAGCATACGAGCATCAAGCTATGCATAAGGATAAGGGAGAAGATCCTTGTTTTACGATAGAGAGTGTGCAAATATCGAATAAGAGGAGTATATGGTACTCTAATGAGATAATTTAAGGAATTTTTTATCCTTTCTTTTTGTCTAAGTTGCAAAAACGATAAAAACTATATATGCTTTTACACTTTATGAGATTAGGCAAGATAAACCAAGAAATTTTTAACAAGATTATATATCCACATCTAGGCTTCTTGCATAATGAAGTAATAGTCAGACCTCAACATGGAGTGGATACTGGTGCAATTGACCTTCAAGACGGAAGAGTACTAGTAGTAAAAACTGATCCCGTTTTCATAGTTCCTCAATTTGGTTTTAAGAAGGCTTCGTGGTTTGCTGTTCACATATTAGCTAGTGATGTCATGACTTCTGGTATACCTCCAAAATATGCTCTTATTGATCTTAATCTACCCCCTAAAATTGGAGATAATGAGTTTGAAGAGATGTGGATAGGTATTCATGAAGCCTTAAGTGAAATAGGTGTTATGGTGGTAGGTGGTCATACTGGAATATATGAAGGTACAGATTACCCTATGGTTGGTGGATTTACGATGTTCGGTATAGGCGAAAAGGAGAAATTAGGAATGCCCTCAAAGGTTCAAGTAGGTGACGATATACTAATGACTAAGGGACCAGCGATTGAAGCTACTGCTCTATTAGTTAACCTTTATCCAGAATACTTCAGAAACAGGTTAGATAAGGAGGTCTTTAATGAAGCCTATAATCTATACTGGGAGATGAGTTGCTGGAAAGATGGTTTAATTGCCTCCAATGTAGGAATACATTTAATGCACGACGCAACTGAGGGAGGAGTGTTTGAGGCATTAGTTGAGATATCTATAGCTAGTGGAAAAGGTATGAAGATTTACGAGGATAAGTTATTTATGAATAGGGCTGTGAGAGAAGTTACTAAATTAGTAAATATAGATCCTTGGGTATCTATAAGTGAAGGTACTATGATTATAATCACTAACAAAGGAGATGAAGTTAAGAAAAGATTAAATGAGCAAGGAATTAGGGCTGAAATAATAGGTAAAATAGTAGATGATGTCAAGGAAGTCAACTTAGTTAAGTCTGACGGTAGTAGGCAGAAAATCGACACTCCTAAAGAGGATCCATTTTGGAAAGTATTCTTCGAATTAGCTAATAAAAAATGAAAAATTTTAACTGTTTTTCTCTGTTTGAGATATAGTACTTGCTTTCATTAGATCTCTCTCATATATTATCGCTTTTCCTCTTAATGCCGAGGCTATAGCTGCACTAAAAGCTAATGCTGAAGCTACAAAGAACGCTATCCTCAGTGACTCCATAAAGGCTGGTGCTACCACTGTTGGGAACCAATATGTACTAGTTATTGTATTTATAGTGGTCGCAGGTATTGAGCTGGTTATAGAAGATGGGAGAGTTGACAATATTGAGCCCACCGGATTATATCCCAAGAATGCTGCAAAAATTGCTGCAGTAGGTGGAATTTTAGCCATTATTGGCGCTAATTGAGGTGCTCCTGCAGCGTTGAGAGCAGATGTTAGTGCTGGTGGTAATGCAACGTATAGCACATCTATTACTATTGTGAAGAAGATTCCTATGCTTAGTGTACTTCCAGTGTTAGTTAACATAGCCCTTATACCAGATGCTGAACCTCTATGTTGTGGTGGAGATGCGTTCATTAATGCTGCTGTATTAGGGGATACGAAAAGCCCATTTCCTACTCCTATGAAGAATACGATCAATGCGAAGTCTATATAGTTGAAATTATAAGGTAACAACGTTAAAGTGAGAAGCCCTATGCCCATAATTACTAAACCCAATGTAGATAAAGGTCTAGCTCCATAACGATCAGAGAGCCTCCCTGCTATGGATCCCATGATTCCAAAGCCAGCTAATAGTGGTAGTAAGTATATTCCAGCCCAAAATGGAGTTACCTCGTAACTATAGCCGTGTAAAGGTAACCATATAGCTTGAAGCAACAATACTAACATTAACTGTAACCCACCAAAAGCTAATTGTGCTAATAGTATTGACGTGGCAGCTGCTGAGAAAGCTCTCACTTTAAATAATTCTATTCTAAACATAGGATCCTTAATTTTTTTCTCAGCTAGGAGAAAGGCGGCAAATAGAGCTAAACCCACTACTATACTCGTTATAACAAATGGATTACTCCAACCAGTCGCTTGAGTACCATAAGGTAGGATACCATAAGTAATTCCTATAAGTATTAGTATCAATGCTACGGCATATAGTATATTTCCAACGTAATCTATTTTTTGATTTCTATTAGGTTTACTCAGTTGTTTCAATGATTTATATGACCATATCGTACCTGCTATTCCTAAAGGAACGCTAACTAGGAATACATCACGCCAATATATGGAGGCAAGGATTCCTCCAATTATTATCCCTGCTACTCCTCCAAAAATTCCGATAACGCCATTTAGCCCTAAGGCAAACCCTCTCTGGTTTGGAGGAAAAGCTTCTGAGAGGATTGCTGTACTGTTAGCCATTAGGAAAGATGCTCCAACACCTTGAAGTATTCTGTAAGAGATTATCTGAAGGGCTGCTATGCTTCCCTTACCTGGAGTGAGGTATAGTAAGATGGAAGCGACAGTAAATATTGCAAATCCTATATTGTACATTCTAACTCTTCCAAAAATGTCAGATATTCTACCAACGTTCACAACTAATATTGCTGATACTATACTATATCCGAATAATATCCATAATAGATACTGAAATGATGTGAATGGATTGATGTTAATACCCCTAAATATAGCAGGCAACGATATTAGTACAATATTAGCGTTCATAAAACCCATAAATACTCCAAGACTTGTGTTAGATAACGCTATCCATTTATACTGAACCATATGGTTAGGAAATTAACTTTAAACTATTAAAACTTTTTCCCCTTGATTATTAAAGCTTTTTTAAAAGACAATAATTTGTTATTATAAATTAATGTCAGCCTTCCCTTTCTCTTCATCAAGTTCTGTAGCGGTCTATCTCCTCATCCTCATTGTATAATATAGATTAATGTTGACATTATAATAAGTAAAATGTCTAGGATAAACGCTATTAATGCCGGACCAGTAGTTACTGGTAAAGGTCTTCCTATAATAGGTGCTGGTAGTATTCTGGTTAAGGTTAACAATAAGTAATTTATCCACCAATATACTATCTCAATTATATAGATAATTTTTAGAGTTACTAATCTAAATAATAGTATAAAGAGTATACCAGCTATAATTGCAAGAACTCCGTCGGCAAGGAAAAACACTCTTATTCCAAAAGGTAGGAAAGATATATTGTATAGCGGTATATGAACAAAAGCCCAGGCAAAGCTTAGTATTCCTGCTATAATACTTAAAACTAACGATAATCTTGAGACTTGTGTCATATAAAGCAACAAGTGGTTTGTTACTAATTAAATTTTTTCCCAATTCATGTATTTAATTGAAAGAATAATATTAGGAAAAAATTTAAAAGAAGTAGTGTCAGAAATAAAATTAAATGAGAATAAATAAAGTTGGAGTTATATTGCTAGGAATATCTATAGCTATATTGATAATAGGTGGCGTATTTTTTGGTATGGCAGCAGTTTCTCATACAGCTATGACTACCTCTGCTCATACGGCTACTCATACTGCAACATATACTTGGGGAGGATAAAGGGTAAGTCTTAAATGATAAAATCTATTTTATTATTTCTTTTTTTTCATTATTGCTTGGTAAAGTTCTTTAGGAGTAGGTTTTCTTCCAAGGCATTTCTCTAAGTCACTGATTATTGCATTAAGAGTTTCTTTTACTTTCTTTCCTGCGATGCAGTATTCTGGCACTTTGAAGTCTGGTATACCTTTTCCATCGTAATTATTAATAATCTCTCTTTGTTCATCTTCAGTAGCAAATGGAAAAGATAAACAAGCATAAGGTTTAAATCTATGGATAGTACAGACCCATCCTTGTTGGAATGGGCAAGGTCTAGGTAATAAATAAATGTTGTCTACTCTCCTCAATTTCTCAAGTTCTTCTCTATTCATTCTTTTAGCTAATTCCTTGTAATCAAATTCATAGACTGGTATAGGATAACCAGATTTGCAACATTTCCCACCACATTTTTCACATTCTTTTGAGACGTCGATAAAAACATTCATAGAAAGTTGATAAATTAAAGAATATAGTCCGAATTTTACTTGTGGAAAATTCTCATATTTTTCTAGTATATTAAGTAGTTTTTCAAAACTTTTTAGATCACCTCCTAATGATCTTTTGGCAAGCTGATTAATGTAATCAAAGTCAATTTTCTGGCTCATAGTTTAACTATAGTTATAGGAGAAAGATAAACTCGTTTTTAATAATATTTTATGAATGAAAAAGGAAGTATCAGTGTGAAAGAAGTAAGATGAAAACTGGGTTTAATCCGTTATCTTAAATTTAGAGGTCTTTGGTTATTAGTGTGTATATAATATTTATATAATTGTAGATAAATAAAAACTAGATAAGGAGAAGAAAGTTTATATATTTTAAAAAGTATAAGTAAGACTATGTACAGGACAAATAAAGTGTATGAAAATGAAAACGTGGAAAAAGTTGTTTTAAACATTGACGATGAGGAAATTGAAATACTCAACAGTAATAATGAGAGTATTGGCAAAATTACTTCCAAGCAAATTGTTAAAACAGCTTTAAAGAGAAAGTCACTCAGGTTTAGAATAAAAGAAGCCCTAGAGGAAAAAATAGATGAAAATGAAAAGTTGCCTAGTTTGAAGGATATCTACTTTGATCAACATTTGCTTCTATATGGCAAGAGGGCTGAAGAAGTCAAAACACTAGGAGTTTCATGTCCAATATGTGGAGTAGAAATAGACGAATATGGTTATTGTGGATGTGGTAGTGGTTCGGCCTAAACGTAGTACAATTTTTGTCCTTCATATTTACTTAAATATTCTAACCTTTCTTTTAAGCTGGGATGAGTTCTAAAGGAAAATGGGCTAGATTTTTCTATATTATTATGCAATATAAAATCTTTTGCAAATAATATTTGAATTGGCATTACATATCTGAGCATATTTACTGGTATATTTCTGCTCAAGTATCCGATTTTTATTAAAGAACTCTCAAGCCAATAGGCTAGTGACGGGTCTTTCTTTACTACTGTTAAGTCAGCTCTTCTTTCTACCTTTCTATGTACGTAAAAGACTAGAGGTAATAGAAGCAAGATGTAAACAAGTATCAATAATGTTATAAAATAGATAGGAATGAAATTCAGTAAAGCCGAGTAAATTAAGTTGACGCATAAAATTGTTACTAACATTGTTTCTGGGTCGAAATTTCTTATGTGGGAAATCTCGTGGGCTAATACAGCTGTTAATTCCTCTGAAGTTAAGGCATCTATTAGTGGAAGTGTTATAGCAATTCCTCTAAATAATACGTTGCCAAAAGCAAAAGCGTTTAAGAAATTATCATTAATAACGTACACTTTAGGTTTTTTTACTTCGAATTTATTAGATAGATTTTCAATTAGTGATATTAGATAGGTATCATTAGCCTTTTTCATCTTAAAAGTTATGATCATGATAAATGGTGAGACGAGATACCATAGAAAGAAGATTAGGAAAATTTGAAGTATAAGGAAGAAAGGTATGTTTAAGGTTAAAGTTGATACAAGCAGAGCTATAACGAAGATTGAAAAAAATGATACCAGATAGTATTTCCACCAGTATGTAGTTACTGAATTCACATAAAAAGTATATTATCATGGCTTAAAATCTATATCTGATATATTTGATGAAAAGACTATCTTGCAATTGTTAGTAAAAACGCAATTGATTGGAAGTTCTCCTCTATCGCCCTTAGAATTAGGCCTTTATAATTTTCTGACTTCTTCCCCCTTAAGGAGGTTCCCCTCATTGATTCGGGTTTACATCTGAGGGGCAGTCGAGAGGCTCAGAGAACCCCTCTGGGTAGAGGGGAGGTAGGGGGAAATCTTCAAACTGTAGCTCTGATTTCGTTCCCACTCTTTTTAGCCCCCCTCATCCATAAATAGAAGCATGAAAAAGAGTTAAATACTTTTCATTCCCGCCATAAATGGCGAGGCTTTCCTCACCTTTGTAAAACTATTTATGTGGGTGTCCTATAGTGGGAGTTGACTTCAAGGCTTTAATAGCATCATCAACTGCAAGTGCTAAATAGGTCTTAGTCCTTACTGTACCTCTACTATTTAATTCGACTAGAGCTTTCAAAAAAGCTTCAACATTCTCTACTTCCACAATATTAATAAAATCAATGTCGCCAAACACCACATATTGTTCTCTCACTTTAGCCCCTATTTTAGCCAGTTCCTCGTTCACTTCCTTAATCCTTTCAGGTTTGTCTGCTATAGTCTCAGCTCCTTTATCCGTTAAGCTTGATAAAACAATAAATATAGCCATATATGTTGATCGTATACCTAGTTTATAGATATTTCTTAGATAGAGATCCAGTCTATTTAAAATGATAGACGAACTTAATTTATATTCTCTAAATATAGAATTTAAATTTATATTCTATTACTAAAGTTGAAATTGAATGGTTGCAATTATCGATGTGAAAATAACTCGATTCGGTAAGAGAAAAGAGAATGTATTAGATCTAGCAGCTGAGGTCTCTCTGCCCTTAGTTCAAAAGTATGAAAATATAGACTTTGCAATAATATCTAATAGTTATTCTGGCGAGTTTAACTCGATATCAGGTTTAAATAATCTAATAACAACTTATATAGGCAAGGATAATTTACCTTCAATAAGAGTAGATAATACAAGCGGAAGTGGAGGTTCAGCTATATTAGTGGCTAAATCATTACTTGACTCTAAGGTAGCTAATTCGGTCTTAGTTATTGGAGTCGAGAAAATGTCTGAAAGGAATACTAAGCAAATAACTTCGATAATAGCTTCATTACTACCATATGAAGAAAGAAGAGCTGGATTAACTTTGCCCTCATTAGCCGGATTAATGGCAAAAGAATATATGAAGAAGTATAACGCACCCAGAGATGTTTTTGCACTAGTAGCTGTAAAAAATCACTATAACGGTTCCCTTAACCCATATGCTCATATACAATCTAAAGTGACTCTGGAAGAAGTATTAAAGTCCCCTATAATAGCGGATCCCTTAACACTTTATGAATTTACACCAATTAGTGATGGAGCTTGCGCCATAGTTATGACGAGAGATGAAGATGCTTACAGCTATAATAAAAAACCTGTCTTCATAAAAGGTATTGGAACTTATGCTGATTCATCTTCAATATCGGAGAGAGAAGATATACTTTCTATCAAAGCCGTTAAAGTAGCTGGGGAGATGGCTAGGAAATCGTCAAAAATAGAAAAAGTGGATTTTGCTGAATTACACGATATGGCAACTGTTTTAGAAATTGTTGAGGCTGAAGAATTAGGACTGCTCAAGAAGGGTGAAGGTTGGAAAGCGTATCTAGATGATTATACTTCAATAAATGGTGAAATACCTATAAATACTAGTGGAGGTCTTAATTCTAAAGGTCATCCAATAGGGGCTAGTGGTGTAGCCCAAGCTATTGAAGCTTTTTATCAAATAAGGGGAGAAGCTGGACAGAGACAAGTTAAAAATGCTAGAACTGGACTCTCATTAAGTATGGCTGGTTTCGGAAATTCAGCCACTGTAATAATATATGGTGATGAGCCATGATATATGTATGTAAGAACTGTAACTATACCTTTTGGGTAAAAAGGGCTAGATGTCCTAAGTGTAACTCATCTGAATTCAGTGAAATTAAAGCAAACGAAGGTGAAGTAATACAGTCGTGGAAATTAAATGCTACTCCAGATGGATTCGAAAATTCATACTTCTTACTCCTAGTTAAAATCGGAAACGCCAGAGTATTTTGTCGTTCTTTAGAACATCCAAGAAGTAATAAGGTAAGGATAGATGAGAATGGGTTATGCAGAGAGATTAATTAATTTACTTAAATTCTTATATAATTTTTAAAGATATTATTCCTAATTTTTTGCAAAGCGAGGAAAGCCTCCCCTTTAAGGTGAGAGCAAGCTAGGAGAAATTTCAATCAGTAAGAATTCTAGTTTAGAATGCTTCTTCCTATATTACTGAGATTAAATTCTAATAAAATTAGAAGCATTTTTGGATGCCGGTTAAAGTTCTAAAATATTAATTTAACTCTTTGAAAGTGCCTATCCCTCCTTCATCGTCAAATTTGACGTAGAATTTATACTCCTTTCCTTGTCGTTTTGCTGTACAAGTTCTTCCAGTGTAATAATTACCGTTAATTTCTAGGTCATCAATTCTATCCCAATTATTTCTCTTTTTAACCTCTTTAATCATGTTAGTGAATTCTAATGCACAAAAGTCACAGCAGAAAAACAGTTTTTCATTATCTATTTCTTCGTAGTACTCTCCCCAAGTAGCCCCACACAGTGCACAACCTTTTTCCTTGGTTCCCGCTTCCTTTCCATTAACGATTATCCTCATCCCTTAAACACCACCTTAACCAGATTAGGTTCTATTTCAAATCCTCTCTCTAATCTAGCTAATAAGTATTTTGAAAAGGCATCAAATGACTTCAGAACTACGACCTGAACTTCTTCCTTCAAGTTTATCTGATCTGCGTATTTCTCCACCATTTCTAATGCTTCTCCAGCATGTGATATATCAGCTTCATAGCCTTCTCTTAAGAAATCTTTAACTTCTTTCGGATATTCATCTGAGGTCAATATAGAGGGATTAAAATAAGTTAACTTGGCTCCGTACTTTGTCAGTGATCTATCTGCAACTAACTCTAAACTGTGCATTGAAGCCATAGTTATCAGCCAATTCCTAGTTTTAGCTATGTTTACCCACGTTCTTATAGCAGATTGAGTCGCAGGAAGTGGAGGTGTGGATAGGATTTTGTCTCTAGGCATCCCTAATGACTCTCCCATTCTCAACAGTAATTCATAATGTGATGGTCTATTACCATATCCTATAAACTCTACTTTGATATTTTCTAACTCATAATGCAATACGTCATCTTTATCAGTATTAAAGACAATTGATGATAGTACTTTCACCCAATTCTTTAAGAAATGTTGATGTTCAATGACGTAACCTAGTAATACTCCTCTAGTAGGCTTCTGCATTGCTATCATGAATGGATGAGGATTATCACCATAAAATTTGTCTATGAATCTTTTTCTTATCCACATTGCTAAACTTTCAGGCTCATTAAAGAAACTTTCTAACCTACGTTGAAGCTCTTCTCTTTCTATCCTCTTTATGGAAATATTCCTATTTAACCACATTACGTGAGAGGGTTCACTTTTTGAGTTAGCCATTTCATCTATATGTTTCGTTAATTCTTCCCAAGAACTAAATTTAATTTCACAAGATGGGCATATAGGCATATAACCTAATGTATCTTTAAACGTGTTATTAAATTTAATCCTCAAACTTAAGATAAAATAAAATCATTTCATTTATATTAACTCTTTTTTCGAATTAGTTAGTTAGAAAGAAAAAGTTTAAGTATTTAATTAACTATTCGTAAATTAGGGGATTTTTTTGAGAGATGACTATGGCTATGTCTTTCTTTTAATATCACGTGTTGCTAGAAGCGTAGGAATAATTTACATAACGCTTTCTTCTTCATTATATCTATCAGCATTAGGAGTAAAACCAGACGTAATAGGAGTAGTGTTCTTGGGAGCAATAGGGTTTTCCTCTGTTCTTACGTTTTCATTAGGTATGATAGGTGACAGGTATGGGTATAAGAAGATTTTAATAGCGACTGAGACATTAGCCTGTGTTGCTTCCCTAATTTTGGGTACTGTAGTCTCTAATTACTATTTAATATTTACAGCTCTAATTATAGGTGGAGTAGGTGGAGCAGCAGGTGGAATTAGAGGGGCTTTTTCACCTGGACTTACCGCGTTAGTAGCAAGTAACTGGAAAGATGAGAGAGAAAGAATTAAGAGAATGAGCTTTTTGATGTCAGCTTCTTCCTTTTCTGGTATAGGCGGAAGTATACTATTAAGTCTTAGAGCCTATATAAACAACACTATTCAAGGGTATAGAATGTTATATTTGATATCCTTTATATTATTATTAATTTCTACAATTTCACTTTTCTTCGTAGGAGAAGTTAAGAGACCCAGAAAGACGTCCAAGATAATGTCAATTTCCAGCTTTAAATACATTTCAAAAGTTATTATATCTAATTCAATAACTGGATTTGGTTTAGGACTAGCAATTCCCCTTTTACCATTGTGGTTTAACTTAGCTTTTCATGCTAACTCATTTATGATTGGATTAGTATTTACTATGTCTTATCTATTCACAGCAGTAGGTTCGTTAGTATCCAATAAGATTAAGGCAGAACCACTGCGTGTAGCTTCAGTGACTAGAATATTAAATGGAGTATTCTTAATAGCCATGGCGCTGTCACCGTGGTTTCCATTAGCTGCGTTAATTTATATTATTAGAGGGCTAAATGCCGGAATTGGTTCTCCTAATAGAACGATGGTAAATGTAAGGGGAGTTTCCGCTGAAGATTTTGGTACTGCCTCAAGTATTCAAGGTATAGCTACTAGGCTATCTCAAATGAGCTCTGGACTGAGCGGATATCTTTTAGAATACGCTTTGCCATTACCACTAGAAGTTGGTGGAGTTCTCCAAGCTATAGGAGGGTATGTATATATGAAATTGTTATCCACGACAAAGAGTTCTAGTAGTTATAAGGATTATAAAACTGAATAGACAATTTATTATGTTTAAGCAGTATTCCTATCTTGACTTCCTCCTCACTCTTAAAGGTGAGGCTTTCCTTACCTTGTAAACTTCTTTATAAAAACTTTTAACTAGACCTATGTGAGACTTATACGCGGATATAGTGTCGTTATATGGGTATAAAAAATACCGATTACGCATTAGATTTTGCTAAATTAAAAATCCTCATGACTACTACTAATTAACACATTTTGTTCTATACCTTCAAAACATCACTATAGACTTGCCTAAAAATATCCCAGAGAGGATCATTCAACGCATTAAGGATAAACAATAGGACAGAATCTATAAGTCTACACTCAAATCTCTTAAAAAGGCTTATTATCAAGAAGGCTAAAGATTTTTGATGTTCCAGTAATCCTTGTTAACCCTTCTCGTTGTCTTTGTCCTAACTTAAAGATTATCTACTCACCTAATGGGGGCTTTACTCTAAGGATAGATTTACAAAGTAGGGAACACTCGCCCTTTAGGGCGGGGAGGAGGTCAGAGTTTAGGGACAAACATAATCTTAGAGGAATAAACTTAAGTAAATCCAGCTTGAATGAGGTTGCAACCAAGTTGATGAGAGAAGGTTACAAAATAAGGAAGAAAAAATGGAGTTTTATCATATAATGAGCAAAGCTATTCATATTTATAAATAAAAATTTTATTTAGTGAAATATTACGTAAGGTATTTCTTAAACCACTCTAATTTAGTATTTAGTCTATCTACCATATTCTTAGGTTTTCCTCTTCTAGCGTGTTCATGACTATCCCCTTGATATCTAACTAGCTCAGTAGGTACACCGTTCATTTTTAATGCCACGTAGAATTGCTCTGCTTGTTCAATAGGACATCTGTAATCTTCTTCCCCATGAATTAGCATAGTTGGTGTTTTAACGTTCTTAACATAGTATATGGGGGACATCCTCATTAGCTTTTCAATACCTTCTTTACTCCATGGGTCATCAATTCCAGACTCTATTACATTAAACCAAAAACCAATATCGCTAGTGCCACACATGCTTACTAGGTTTGATATCCCTCTTTCGCTGATTGCAGCCGAAAAAATATTGGTTTGAGTAACTATCCAATTAGTCATAAATCCTCCATACGATCCTCCAGTAACCCCTATCTTTCCCTTTAGATTATATTTTTGTTTAACAGTATTAACGAAATTTATTATGTCCTCCATGTCTTTCCCTCCCCAATCGCCTACACATGCTTTAGCAAATTCCTCTCCGTATCCTTGACTACCTCTAGGATTAGTATATATTATATTGAAACCATTTGATATAAAGAACTGAAATTCTATGAAGTAGGCATATCCATAAGCCATATGAGGTCCCCCATGGATAAACACTATTGTTGGAGCTTCTGGATTTTTAACTACGTACCATCCTTCTATTTCCATACCATTAGAGTTAATGGCTAGTCTCTCTGGAGTTTCCCCCTTAATGTTAGGATTTGGGTCGTATTCAACATCCTTGTACTTTAAGATTACTGGTTTCTCGGGTGTTGAGTAAAAATACGCTAGTCTTCCATCCTTATAATCGAATCCCCTTACAACTATGTTTCCACTAGTTACTTTATCTACTTTACCATCAGATATTTTATAAATATGGCTTGTTCCACCTTCTTGTCCTAATGTGATTATTTCATCCTTATCAAATACTAACTTATCCTTAACTCCATCGAACAAATCCGTTAAAACCTTACTCCCGCAAGTCTTTCCACATAGATAACTCTTCTCCTCTTCCGGTAAGCTAACTTCTAGAACCGCCCAAGGAGTTAGCCCTTTTCTGTGCCCTAGATACGCAATTTCACCTTTTTGATTCATTGCGATTGCTTGAATTACACCCTCTCCCTTAGTTATTTTCTTCAGTTCTCCCGTGTTTAAATCAACTTCATATAGGTCAGCTAAACCATAATCATCACCATCTTTAGTCGCAGAAATTACTATCCTATCCCCGTTAGTGGCTAAATCAGTAACATCGAAGTTTCCATTAACTATATTCCTTAACTGTTTACCGTCAAATAAATAGAGCGTCTGTCTAGTCCTAAGTAATCCCCTATTATCAAATCTATATTTTAACTTCTCAGTTTTGAAGGGCAAAGTCTTATCTACCTTTTCCTCACCAATGATTAGTACACCTTGTCGATGAAAATCATATTTATATATTTTACCTAAGCTTACTAAGTTCTTGGGCTCACCAAACTGAGAACCCTCTAAAAGTGAAGATTGATTCTCAGATGTTCTAACGAAGTATATTTTATCTTCATAAAACTTAGGCAATGACTCATTACCTTGAAACGTTATCCTATTCAAATTCATGTAAATTGAAGACTTATACTTATCCTCCTCTATCCACGTCTCTACGTGAAGCAGGCTGTACATTTTATCCATTATATAGATGTCTTGTATAACCCTTAACGAGTATGCTTCTTCTGGCTTCATTACCTAATTAATTTAGCTTAACAATATATTTCTTGATTAAACGGCTATTGGATAAGAGAAAGGCAAAACTCTCCATTAAGGGTAGGGAAGAGATAATTTCTTTAACTAGGAAAGTTATTATATTTATAATTTGCGAAAAATGTATTAATGAAATAAAAACTTTTATATTTTTAAGTAATTATGTATAGTCACTATTTTAAAAGATCTATAAGTTAACTTTTTAACTGTATTTTATCTAAACAATAATCGCTATGAACACTAAGCTCATACTATTTGTATTAACCTTAGGTTCTATGATGGCAGCAATAGATACGACTATCGTATTATTGGCATTACCCACTATTACCGTTGACTTACATACTGATTTACTATCATCAATATGGATATTAATAGCATATTTACTAGTACTGTCAATACTCTCTACTCAAGCTGGTAGAATAGGCGATCTAAACGGTAGAGGTAGAATATACAATATGGGATTTGCCATCTTTACTATAGCTTCAGCGTTATGTGGTATCTCTACTAACATTCTATTGCTAATATCATTCAGAGTTTTACAAGCTATCGGAGGTTCTATGTTAACAGCTAATAGTAGTGCAATCATAGCTGATATATTTCCCCCTAATCAAAGGGGAAGAGCTTACGGTATAACGTCACTAGGTTGGAACATTGGAGCATTAGTAGGAATAGTCTTAGGAGGTATCCTTACTACCTTTTTAGGCTGGAGATATATTTTCTATATCAATGTACCAATAGGGATTATAGCAGTACTCCTTGGATTGAGGGAAATTAAAGATATAAATAAGGTTAATAGTAAACTTGACATTACCGGTTCAATTATCTTAGGCATTTCTTTAGCACTGATCTCGTTGGGAGCTATATTCATAGTTAGTTACGGTGTGTCAATTTTGTACATAGTAGAAGTAGTAGTAGGAATTTTGTTAATTCCTTTATTCATATATAATGAGATGAGAGCCAGAATGCCAATAATAAACCTTAATGTCTTTAAGATAAGGCTTTTATCATATTCATTATTAGCCTCACTCCTACAAGGAGTAGGAGCTCTCTCTTTGAATTTCTTGCTCATAATGTATTTACAAGGAGTTAGAGGATTGTCACCACTAAGCTCCTCTTTGTTACTTACGCCGGGTTATGTTATAGCAAGTATATTAGCACCATTTATGGGTCGAATAGCCGATAAAGGAAAACCAGGATTATTAGCAGGAATAGGATTGTCCCTAATTCTGGTATCTCTAATACTTTATTATATTACGCTAACTCCCTTCACCCCATATTACATTATTTTAATAATTTCAGGCATAACCGGTATTGGTTCCGCTATGTTCTGGCCTTCTAATGCTACTGCAATAATGTTTAGCGCTCCTAGGGAATATTACGGCTCAGTCTCTGGTATTTCCAGAACATTAGGAAATGTAGGAACTACCATAAGCTATGTTTTAAGTATATCTGTAGCAACTTTGGTAGTTCCCAGATATGTGGCATTTGAGATATTCTTAGGAACTAACGTTCTAGACGGAAAGGTTAGCATGGCTTTTGTAAATGGATTGCATTTTGCATTCTTAGTATCATCAGTAATAATATTTGTCTCAATCATTCTATCTATTTTAGGCGGTAATACTAAGGTAAAACAGTAAAGAAACATTTTCTTAACTCTTTCAACTTTTTATTGTTTTTAATAACTTAGAAATATGAATAATCTCAAAAGTTGAAGATAAAAAATTAAGACGGAATAGTAGGCGTTAACGATTTTGAGACGATCGCATTTAGTCATAGAAAAATTTTCAAAATATTTAATGAATGCATTCTCTAGATAGTTAATTGTCGTTAAAACATTTTAATTTATACTCTTACTTAACTTGAGCTATAATGGAAACTAAACTAATCGTTTTAAGTAACTATAAGGCAATCTTAGGTGAGGGTCCAGTTTACGACAAAGAGCTAAACAAGCTGTTTTGGGTAGATATTGAAGGTAAAAAAGTAATCACGAATGATTTGAACAGCGGTGCTGAGGTAGTTTATGATATGCCAGATTTGGTCTCTTCCCTATGTGTAATAGATGATAAGAGGGTAATTGCTACAATTAGGCACACATTCTATATAGTAGATCTATCTAAAAATTCGTTTACAAAAGTAGCTGAAGTCGAAAGTGACATGGAGAGTAATAGGTTTAACGATGGCAAATGCGATAAATTAGGTAGATATTGGGCGGGAACCATGAACATGACGGAAAGAAAGCCCACTGGCAATTTCTATAAGTTAGAGGGTAAGAAGGTTACAAAATTATTAGAGGGCTTAACGATATCTAATGGTTTAGCGTGGGATAGCGACGATAAGGTGATGTACTTAATTGATACTCCTACAAGAAAAGTATTCGTATTCGATTTTGACTTAAATAAAGGAGAAATATATAATAAGAGAGTTGCTGTAGATTTCGGAAATGAACCGGGGAATCCAGATGGCATGACAATAGACGAGGAAGGATTAATTTGGGTAGCCCATTGGGGAGGTGGTAAGGTTAGTAGATGGAACCCAAAAAATGGAAAAAAGGTCGATGAAATTAAAGTTCCTGCTACTTACGTTACTTCAATAACCTTTGGAACTCCGGAAATGAGCCAAGTGTTCATATCAACTGCAGGTAAGAGCCCAGATCCCTTGGCAGGAAAACTGTTCACAGCTGAGGTAAACGTAAAGGGATTACCAAATTATAGATTTAAGTTAGAACAGTAATGGTCTTTTTCCTAACCTTTTGTCAAAGCCTCTAAAACTGCATTAGCCCCATCCATGACTTTCTTCTCTAATTCTTCCTTACTTATCCATAAACCTCCCTTAACCAAATTATCACTTATCACTACTACACTAGCACTCCTCCACCCCTTCATTTTACTTAAAGCGAATAGAGTGGCACACTCCATTTCGACAGCCACATTGCCTCTAAAGCTCCACTTCTTTGCAAACTCCTCATCTTCCGCGTAAAAAGCATCACTACTAAAAACGTTGCCTAAGTAAAATTTCAAACCATTCTTATGAAAGGTAGATACTATCTTGTTAGTTAATTCAAAGTCAGGATTTGCGCACAAACATGCACTATCTCTAACGTACTGATAGAATAATCCTCCTTGATTATACGAAGCTCCAGTGACTATCACGTAGCTTCCTATATCTATATAAGGCACGAGAGAGCCTGCAGTCCCATATCTTACAAAAGTGTTTGCACCCAACATTGCTAATTCTTCTAATACTATCGCTATAGACGGACCACCTATACCGTGTGTTGCTATACTAACATTCTCATCATTATATTTTCCAGTATAAACCAGAAATCCCCTATTTTCATTAACCAACTTAACATCTTTTAATAGTGTAGACAATAGTTTAACTCTTCCAGGATCGCCTGCTATTAATACTTTCTCAGCTATTTCTCCCTTCTTTGCCAATATGTGAACTGGATTCATGGTATGAGTTTTGTAAATAATAATTTAAAATCAGCTTTGGCCTAGGAATCTCATTAATTCAAGGATAGCCGGCGTTCATCATCACTGTTTAACCTTTATACCTTTCTCTTCTTCTAAAACTTCACATGACAATATAGATTGGCTATGGTTTCTAACGTGATTTATAGCTATCTTAATTAGCTCAATAACTTCATCACTACTCAGTGAATAATATGAAAACTTTCCTTCTTTTCTAACCTTAACAACTCCGCAATTCCTTAAGCAAGACAAGTGATGAGAAATTAAAGATTGTGATTTTTCCAATTTTTTACTAATCTCATCAACAGTAGCTTCTTTTTTGTCCAATAGAAATAATACTATACTCAGTCTAGTCCTATCGGCCAATGAGGAGAAAAGCATGTCCAACTCCGTCAATAATGACTCCATATATTAAGGTAAGAATAAAAAGATTAATTAATCTTTCTAAAGTCATATGGAGTGTGGATATAATGCAATCATAAAGGTATAAATTCTGGTTGTAGTCTTATTTCAAACGTATATGAGTGTTTTACTGCTTTGTTTCTCTTTTATCTTTTTCTCTCATTGACGAGTTTATGCTCTAGTTTACCGGGTTTTGTGTGTTTTCTCAATGTAGCACGTTGTAATTATAGCTTATCCATGCATCTTAGTTTCCTTAGAAGTTTTTCTCGTCTTTACCTAGATATATTACCTTGGCTGCTTATTATTTTGAATATCTACTTCTATAATCCTTTATGTTCAAGTCTATTAATTTTAATATTGCCTTAGAGGTCTCACAGTTCAACAAACACTTGCCATACCCAAGTGAAGGCATTACCCCTATTTAGAACCCTTGAAATAGCATATTCAAGGCTAACTCCTTAACACGCTTATGCTTTACATCCTTAAGAAACTTTCTATATACCCCCTACTTACCCGTAACAAAGGGATGGCCATTAAAAATAATGCATATCCATATAAACCTTCTTCTTACTCCTTTTACCCATAAGTAATACTAAAGGGGTTAATGTTTTTTAACTTCATAACGGCGCTATATCTACACACATTCATATTATGCAAAACTTTATTGGGCATATATTATTACATCTGTAGATATGAGAATATTTTCATATATTAAGACCGCTTTACGACTTATGTTTTCCACTGTTTATTGCAATACTACTCATTTTAACTCTTGAGCTAGGATATTATTTTCTTTTTTATTTTTTGGTTATCTAATATTTAGAGGCCTCTTTCTATATTATATAGCAATGATATCCGTTATACTTTCAGTATTTATGGGAATGTCCCTTGATTTTTTACTATTTATTCTTTCCCTGGAGAAATTTGAATATCTAAGTCAGTAGTGGGATTAATAATTTCAAATATATTACCCAGTACTTTGTGCTGCTCCTCTATATTACAATGTTGAGGAAAGCGTCTATAGCGGGGAGGAAGTCAGTTTAAAAGGATCTCTCTAGAAATTATGATACCAAAATTGTCATCTGCGTATTAGATCTTATCTTATGTTAATTCATGAACGTAAATTCATATGTTCATATGAAGAATAAACTTATATATATTTTATGTAACAGTAATATTAGGTGAAATGCATGGTAAAACTGAGGATTAACATGAGGCAAGGGTCAGATTTGAAGTGTGAGAATTGTGGAGTAGAGTTAAAGGAGGACAATATCTATGTTAGGCTGATAAATGGGCAAGACCATTACTTCTGTTGTTCTCATTGTGCTGATAAGTACGAAAGTAGATTAGGTAACTTAGATGGGGACGGTTGTTGTTCTCTTTAGGTGACAATTAGTGGAGGATTTAGTAGTTATAGGCTATGGAGCAGCAGGTTTCGCAGCGATAATTAGGGCTAATGAATTAGGGGTTAAACCAGTTTTAGTAGGGCATGGAGAGATAGGTGGCACTTGTGTTAATGTTGGCTGTGTTCCATCAAAGAGAATGCTTAGAATAGGAGAACTATATAATTACGCTTCTAAAATATTAGGTAATCAAATCTATCCGGACTTTTTTAAATCATTTGAAGATAAAAGTGACATAGTATCTAAATTACGTAAAGAAAAATACGAGAACGTTCTGGATAGTTATGATGTAAAGTTAATTAATGGTAAAGCACATTTCATATCTCCCAATTCGATTAAAGTAAATGGGGAAGTCATTGAAGCTAAGAAGTTTATTATATGTACTGGGTCATCTACTTATATACCAGATATCAAGGGTTTAAGGGAAGCTGGATACTGGACTAATATAGAAGCGTTATCTCCAGATAGGAAAATTGAATCCCTAGCAATAATAGGTGGGAGAGCATTAGCCTTAGAGTTTGCCCAAATGTATAAGAGGTTAGGGGTTGATACTATTATATTGCAAAGGAGTAAGTTAATAATTCCAGATTGGGAACCAGAAATATCGTTAGTAGTAAAAGAGTATTTGGAGGAATATGATCATATCCCCATTATGATAGATGTTAGAGTTAAGGAAATAGTTAAGAAAGAACATACCAAAGTAATAGTTACTGATAAAGGAGAAGTAGAAGCGGATGAGATATTACTCGCAACTGGGAGAAGACCGAACGTGGACTTGAATCTACCCTCTGCAGGCGTTGAGCTAAATGAAAGAGGGGGAATAAAGGTTGATGACGAGCTAAAAAGTAGTAATCCTAACATTTATGCCGCAGGGGATGTGATAGGAGATTTAATGTTGGAATCTTTAGCAGGAAAAGAGGGTGCAATAGCTGCTGAAAATGCTATTCTTAATTCTCACAGAAAGATTGATAGACTTAGTATTCCTCAAGCGATATTCATTGAACCTAACGCTGCCAGAGTAGGATTAACCCAAATAGAGGCTGAAAAAAAGGGATATCAGATAGACTATAGAGTAGTTAAAATGGATAATGTAGCTAAGGCTAGAATATTGAGAGAAAGTGAAGGGTTAATAAAGATGGTTATTGATAAAAAGTTTAGAACTATTTTAGGGGTTCAGATGTTTGGTAAATACGCTGCTGAGGTAATAAATGAAGCAGCTCTAGCAATTAAGTTCAGGGCTACTATAGATGATATAATAGATACCATTCACGTCTTCCCCACAATGAGTGAAAGTCTAAAAATAGTTGCCATGTCCTTTGTTAGAGATGTAAGCAGAATGAGTTGCTGTGTAGACTAATAAAATTGCAACAGCTTTTCTATCTCATGTACTAATAAAGACAGTTCTTTGACTCTCTCTTTTTTAATCTTCATTTCATGAAAGCCTAAGATATGTAAGTACCAAGCAGCTCTCCATATTCTTATAACTTCATATTTATTAGTCTTCCTAGCTATTAGTCTTGCAGCCTTAAATAGTATACTCGACTCCCAAGTTTTCCTCCTTCTAACTTTTTCCATTATTTCTTTTATGTCTAGTATTTTTACTAGTAGTTTTATTGATTCTTCTGCGGCTTTATAATATTTTTCGGATGCTTGTGTAATATCACCTTTAGATAATAGATCATCAGCCTCTTTAAGCCATTCCAGAATTAACGATCTCGTCTGCGATTCTGACAAGTTTCCTCACTTCTTTAGCTTCATTCTCCAATTCATCTACTGATAGGTTAGCTGTAAGTATTGCTACAGCTGACATCCAATATTCAAAAACTTCACTTTTCTTTACTTTTTCACTTATTTTTTGTACTGCCTCATCCAATGTTCCCAAATCCCAATATCCATCTTTCTCAACTTTTTCCATTATTTCTTTTATGTCTAGTATTTTTACTAGTAGTTTTATTGATTCTTCTGCGGCTTTATAATATTTTTCGGATGCTTGTGTAATATCACCTTTAGATAATAGATCATCAGCCTCCTCTATGAGAACATCAGAGGCAGTTAGTATCTTACTACTTTCTCCCATCTCAACAATATATTATCTCGAAAGCTTATATACTTGTACCTTTTTCCCAAAACTTAGTGATGGTTGACTAATTTAATTTCCTAAGAAGAAATAATATATATTTCCTAGTAAAAGTTATTTCTATGACCTTAATAAACACTCAAAGATTTCTAAATACCTTCCATTCTATGACAAACATAGGGTGGACAGAAGAAGGCGTAATGAGGATAGCTTTAAATGAGTATGACATTAAGGTTAGGGAAGAAGTTATTAAGCTCTTGTCCAGTATTGGGAGTGAAATTAATATCGATGACGGGGGTAATATAATTAGTAAGGTAAAGGGTAAGTCAGATGAGCTAATAGCAATAGGTTCACATATGGATTCCGTACCTTATGGTGGGAGGTTTGACGGATTTTATGGAGTAATGGCTGGATTAGAGATTTTGAGAGGGATTACAGATCATAAGGTTAGATTAAACCATTCTCTTTGTCTTATAGACTTCACTAATGAAGAAGGAGCTAGATTCCAACCTTCATTATTAGGTTCTGGCTTAACTACTGGGGTTTTTAGCAGAGATTTTGTTTATTCCAGAACCGATAAGAACGGAATATCTTTCGAAAAAGCGTTAATCACTTCAGGTTTCATGGGAGATAAAAGTAATAGACTTGAATATAATAAGCCTAAATATTACATAGAGTTGCACATAGAACAAGGGCCTATATTGGAGGAAGAAGGTTATCAAATAGGCATACCTTTAGGAATAGTTGGTTTAAGCGTATACGAATTTACATTTAGGGGACAGTCGAGTCAAGCAGGACCAACTCCCATGAGCAGGAGAAGAGATGCGTTAATTGGTGCTTCTAAGTTCACTACAAGAGTTAGAGACTTGGTAAGATCTAAGGGGGACAGTGTAAGAGCAACTGTGGGTATTATTAATGTTTTACCGAACGTTTATAACGCTATTCCTAGGGTAGCAACTCTTACATTAGATGTGAGGAGTATTGAGAAGAATGAAAGGGAAAAGACGATTAATGAGGCGATAAATATTGCCAAGGAGATAGCTGATGAAGAAAAGTTAGAAGTCAGTTATAGACACTTGTGGACTGCTGAGGGTGTAGATTTTGACAAAGAAGTCATTAATGCAATAGAAAGAGCATGTAAGGAGCTAAATATAAGGTATAAGTTTATGTATAGTTGGGCTGGTCACGATGCCCAGTACATGACTAGAATTTCTAAGGTTGGAATGATTTTTATTCCTTCCCATTTAGGGATAAGTCACGCTAAGGAAGAGTTCTCCTCAGATCAAGATATGACCAATGGTTTGAACGTCCTAGAAAAGACAATTAACATATTGGGCGAGTCCTAAAAATGCTTTTAAAAGCATTTTCTTATTATGTAGTCAATTTATATTTCTAAATGGTTAAATAAATAGTTAAGTTATATAATACATTCTTCTCTCATGAAAATATATATACCCTATCGGATATTATATATTATAAGGGTGGTTGAATTGAGACCATCGAGAAAAGTTGTAAAATACTCTCATATACTGTTCACGTTTTTAGAAATGTATATGTTATATTCTCCGTAGTGATTAATTTTCGGTGATTCTTATGGTAGTAGACGAGTACAAGAGACGTACTTTAAGATCTCTATCTCTTTATAGAGAAGCGAAAACTGTGATGCCTCTAGGAGTTTCTAGTAATTATAGGTATTTTGACCCTTACCCAATATACCTATCTAAGGGTAAGGGGAGTAGAGTATGGGACGTTGACGGCAACGAATACATAGACTTCAACATGGGTTTTGGTGCATTAGAGGTTGGTCATGCTAATCCTAGGGTTGTTGATGAGGTTAATAGGGCTGTTAATGATGGTAGTATTCTTGGCTTTGAGTATGAGAAGAGTGTTGAGTTAGCTAAAATCATTAAGAATAGGTATAATGTTGACATGGTTAGATTCTCATCAACCGGTACTGAAGCAACAATGCACGCAATAAGACTAGCAAGAGCATACACAAGAAGAAAAAAGATAATAAAATTCGAAGGACACTACCACGGCTCACACGACCAACTACTAATAAATAATACTCCTCCAAATCCTAATGGTCAAAGGGTAATATCGTCTTTAGGCATAGTAGATGAATTAGTTAATAATACTTTGATTGCTGAGTGGAATAATTTGGATTCTGTTGAGAAATTAGTTAAGCAAAATAGGGATGATATTGCCGGTATAATAATGGAACCCGTCCCAATGAACATGTTCTTGTTAACCCCGGATGTTGATTTTCTTAAGGGTATCTTTGATTTGGCTGATGATTATGGTTTTGTTGTTATTTTTGATGAGGTTAAGACGGGTGGGAAGTATTTTAGTGGTGCTTCTGGTTATTATAATTTAAAGCCTGATATTATCACCTTGGGTAAGGCTATTGCTGGTGGTTTCCCCTTGAGTGTTATTGCCGGTAAGAGGGAGATTATGGAGTTGATTGGACCGGGGAAGGTCGCACATGGGGGAACATTTAACGCAAACCCAATATCAGTAAGAGTAGCAATAGTAACACTAAAAGAAATACTAACAGAACAAGGTTTCTATAGAATGAATATGCTAAATTCTGAGCTAGTAAAGGGTTATAAGGATATTTCTGAGGACTTAGATTTAGATTTAGTAGTAAATAGTTGGGGAGTTAGCGGGACTGTTATACCAGCAAGTAATCAGCCTAGAAATTATAAAGAGATAGTCAGTTACAGTGATCTTAAGGCTTATGCTGGATACTTCTATTCAATGTTAGTTCAAGGAATAATACCGATGGCATTTCAAGAGCAATGGACTATTTCAGTGTCTCATAGTTTAGGGGACATTTATGCCCATCTAGAAAGAGCGTATGAATCCCTTAGAAAGATAGATGAGTTAAAAAACGTGAATGAACTCATTAAGATGTCTAGTATTGAAGAAGTGTGGTAAACGATGAGAGTTAGCGTAATCGGAGGTAGTGGACAAGTCGGTTCAGTTACAGTTAAGGATTTGTTAGATAATAACATAGATGTAAAGGTAATTGACGTAGTTAAACCTAAACTGGACGTAGAGTACGTTTACGGTGATTTAAATAATATTGATGAAATTGCAAGAAAAATAAAGGATAGTGACTACGTTATAAACACTGCCCAATATTATTTCAATCTAAACGCAATGGAAGCGTGTTTAAGAGCAGGGGTGAACTATGTTGATTTAGGCGGATTGTTCTGGATGACATTAAAACAGTTGGATAAGAATAATGAGTTCGAGAAAAATGGACTACTAGCGCTTATAGGTATGGGTGCGGAGCCAGGTATAACGAATGTAGGAGCTAGATATCTAGTTGACAAATATGGAATACCTAGAAGGATCAGAATAAGGAACGGCTGGAGGTCCCTTAGTTCCAGTTTTAAATTCAATTGGAGCGTAGATACACAAATGGACGAAATTACGATGGACGCTCCGGTTTGGGAGGATGGAAAATATGTGTATTACAAACCGTTAAGTATGAGTGAAGAAGTCTATTTTCATGAACCGGTTGGTAAAGTAAAGACGTACTTAACCATACATAGTGAGCTAGCTACTTTCCCATTTTCTTTCAGAGGAGTGAAATACGTTGATTGGATGGAAGGAGGTGATGGATTCGAAGTAGTTGCAAATTTAGGTAGGATATTCGGAGATGATGCAGAAGTTTATGGGATAAAGGCTAGGAAATATTTAAAGGAACTTTTAAGGTTAAAGAACTTAATAGGTGCTCAAGGGGATGAGTGGGAGTCAGCTAAGGTTATTTTTGAGTATGACAGCACTTCAGTGGAATTTGAGGTGGTGATACCACCTAAAGGTGGATTTGATGGAACTCAATATGGAGCTGGAGTTCCATCAAGCATAGCTGTTCAAATGAAAGTTAGTGGAAATGGTGTCTTACCACCAGAAAAAGTAGTAAGACCGGACGTTTTCTTCAAGGAACTAAGGAGGAGGGGTTTTGAAATTTATGTTATATATAGAGAGAATCTGGGAAACTAACGTGACCTTTAGTAATATTGTTGTAAAATTTTTTAGACGCGACGCTTTTGGACACGCGATTTGCCTTTAAACTACCTTAATTTATTCATGAATAGGTCAGTGCTGTTGGAATTTAAACGAAATACGTCATTTGATCAGCAATAAATGTATGTGCTCATGAGATTTGATTGAAAACTATCCAACAAATCCTCTTAGTTTGATTAATTGATTAGTAGTTTTTGACCTCTTATTAAAAAATGTTTAACATGAATACATGAAATAAGTTTATAAACGATTTTATTAAGTTAAAACTCATGAAATACTCCTCAAAAAAATTTCTTGGATTTTTACTTACTTCTGTTACCTTATTTACTATTTTGCTTGTTAGCATCTCTGCAGTATCAACTATAGTTCACTCACAAACTATCATTATCCAACCCAAAAATTCCTCAGAGTTAATAGACGTAGCTTGGACATATCCTCCTGATGCATTAGATCCTGCAACGGGATTTTGTGATCCAGATCAAGTTATTTTTAACGTAGTTTACCAACAATTAGTTGAGCCAAATGTAAGTAATCCATTACAAGTTGTACCAGGGTTAGCTTATAATTGGACTACTACTAACTATCAAAATTGGACATTTTATTTAAGAAATAATGCATACTTTAGTGATGGTGTTAAGATAAACGCTACAACAGTTTGGTTCTCTTTTTATAGAACGATATTAATGGGTCAGGGTCCCGGTGTAAATAATTATATTAACTTGTTGTTTAATAGTACACAGTACGAAGACACAGGTTTTGCACTCCCTTGGGGAGTAGGAAATGCGATTGAAAACGTAACTGGTTTGCCCACATCTAATAACGCTAATTTAACTGCCACAATTCTAGCTTCAATACTTTCTCACTTTAACGCTAACAATCAAACCATCTTAAAAATAATGGAATATCCTTATCAAGCTGTAGTGGTTAAGGGTCCTTATGAAGTTCAATTTAACCTATTACACCCCTATAGGTATTTCATATTAGACATAGCTTATTGGTGGGGAGCTATACAAGATCCTGTGTTCATTGACGAACATGGAGGAGTTCAAGCTAATACTCCCAATTCATATATTGATGAATACGGTATGCCGGGTAGCGGTCCATATATGATAAAGTCGGTTGGTTCATCCTATTCAACGGTTGTGCTCGTTAAGAATCCTAATTATTGGGGAAATAACGTAACAGGTTTACCACCTGAGCTACAACCAGCTCATATACCAGTAGTGATAATTTACTATGGTCTTTCCCATGAAACTAGACTAGAAGACTTCGATAATAATTTTGCCCAATTATCTTATGTAAGCCCTCAATACTTGGGCTATCTATACAATAACTATGTCTACAAACAGTACGTGAGCTTCAATCAAGTGTTCTATTTAGCGAATGAGATTCAAGGGTGTATTGATTATATTGGTATGAATACCCAGGTTTATCCCACTAATATAACAGCTCTTAGGCTAGCAATTGTTCATGCAATTAATTATACAGCATTGTTAGATTTATATGAATTTAATGGTACTTTACTAGCTAGGGAAGCTTTAGGACCAATTCCTTCCACTTACCCAATATATTATAAAGTACTTAATATAACTCATTTATCACTTTATAGCTATAATATCTCTTTAGCCTTACACTACTTAAATGAAGCGGGATATGAGGGTGACTTTTACGTTACCTTACCTAATGGGACAATAATAGGTAATCCGAAGGGTAATCCATTACCAACTCTGGATATTTACATAACTGTATCACGTCCGACTGCAATATTAGAAGAGGAGTTACAGATAATTCAAGAAGATTTAGAAAAAATAGGTATCCCAACGGCTATAAAATCAGTATTACCTTCAGTAATAGACAGCTGGACTAACGCTCAAGTATCACCTAACTTGGCTTATGCGATATACTCAGCGGACTGGCCGGATCCAGTATTCCAGCAACTATTGCCTCTGACGGATGCATTCTTTGGAGGTATTAGTGGGAATTGGGCTTGGGTGAACTTAACTATACTACAAAACATGTATAATACTCTTCCCTTCATTACTAATCAAACACAACAGCTTCAATTGGTTGCACAAGCTTATAAAATCATATACAATTACGCACCTTATATATGGATGCCTACACCAACCTTGTATTATCTCGTTCAGCCCTATGTGAAAGGGTTTGTAGCACAAGAACTAGCTTACTACTTCTATAACATGTTGTATTATCAGCCCATAACATTTACTTTAGTATCCCCAACTACGTCAACTACTACTAGTGTTTCAACGACTTCTTCTACAACTATAACAACTCCTACCACAACACTGACAACAACTACTACACATAGTTCTTCATCTATAACATTAGATGTAATAATAGCTGTAATAGTAGTGATAATAGTAATTATCGTTGGAATAATATTGTTCTTGAGGGGAAGAAGGTGAAAGGTAACGCAAGGGAACCTATTTTTATTTATCATTAGGCGTATCATAAATGCAATAATAACTATTATAATGTTAATAGTAGTTATTTTTATACTTATTCACGTAATTGCACCAAATCCACTAACCTTAGCAAAAATATATTCTGGTAATCCTCATCCAACTTATGCGCAATTAATAGTTATAGAGAGGAAGTACGGTCTGAATAAGCCACTATATGTTCAGATAATTAATTATATTTCAAATTTATTTCATGGAAATTTGGGAATGGATCCAGTATATAAAGTTCCAGTTGTAAACCTATTATCAAAATATATTCCCAGAACTCTAGAGATAACGATACCAGCTACAGTTTTATCAGTCATAATTGGCTTAGTAACCGGGGCTATAGGAGCGTCAAACAGAGGTAAGGTTTTGGATTATTTCGTGAGAGGAGTATACTTGGTAACTTGGTCATCTCCAACGTTTCTTATAGCAACTGTTCTTCAGCTAGGAGTAGCATATTACCTCAAGTTACTCCCACCTTATGGAATAGTGAATCCTGCTTTAACATCTCCATCTAGAATTACGGGTTTTCCACTTATAGATTCGGCAATAGCCGGAGATTGGGTTTATTTCGTTAGCGTATTAAGGCATATGATATTACCAGTAACTTCTCTTGCAGTGGCTAATTTTGGTATAGTTACTAGACTTTCAAGATCTTCAATGCTCGTCCATATGAACTCCGATTACGCGAAATTAAGTCTAGTTAAGGGTTTAAGTAGGAGAAGAGTAGTTTATGGAGTCGTGCTAAGGAATGCCTCAATACCCATAGTGACGTTAATAGCATTGTTATTTGGCTCATCGATAGCGGGCTCAGTTGCAGTCGAAGATATTTTTCAGTATCATGGAATGGGCTGGTTTATAACTAATTCCTTACTAAACCTCGACTATGTAGGTATTTTATCGACAACGGTCATTGTAGCGGTATTCATAATTGTTGCTAATCTGGTAGCAGATATTCTATACAGTGTGCTAGATCCTAGGGTGAGAGTAGGTGGTTAGTAAATATAAAACCATTTTAAAATTAATAGTGAAAGACCCCTCTGGATTATTAGGATTGTTAATAGTTCTTGTGTTCATTTCATGGTCTTTGATTCAAGGCATTATTGAGTTAATATCACAATATACTAGAAATCCTAGACTTGGATATTTACTTCTTCCTCATAATCCATTTGCAGTTAATCCTTCAGAGGCTCTTCATCCGCCTAATATAAATTATATAATGGGAACTAATGGGGCTGGAGAAGATGTCTTTTCAAGGATACTTTATGCATTGCCAAGAGACGCTTTAGTTGCTATAGTCGTCGTTTTTTCTTCAATTCTGGTCGGTGGAATAATAGGTATTATTGCTGGATATATTGGAGGTGTAGTTGATGAAGTTTTTATGAGGATAACTGACGCTTTCTTATCATTGCCTCCTCTGATTTTAGTAATAGCTATTTCAGTCCCACTTAAAGCTAGCTATCTAGGAGTAATTTTAGGTTTATCATTAGTATGGTGGCCGACATATGCTAGATTATTTAGAGCCCAGACATTAGAAGTTAAAAACACTGATTATATAATTTCTACAACAATATACAAAGTATCCAGATTCAGATTATTTTATAAATATATATTTTTAAACGTGATAGATCCAATAATAGCTTATGCTACACTAGACTTTGGAAACGTTATACTAACGTATTCTACTTTGGCATTCATAGGGATAGGAATAACTCCACCAATACCGGAGTTGGGAGAAATGGCTTCTAATGGCTTATCAGGATTACCAGAAGCTTGGTGGTGGCCACTATTCCCTGGGCTAACAATACTGTTAATAGTTATAGGATTTTCATTGTTGGGAGATAGAATTCAAGAAATAATTATGGGCGAAGTGATGTATTGATGGATATTTTTGTAGGTAAGAATATAAGGAAGTATTATCCTCTGGGAGGAAGGGGTGTACTAGAGCGTATTTTTTTGAAGGATCATATTTTCCTTAAAGCATTAGATGGCGTTTCAATAAACATAATTAAGGGGGAGACTTTAGGAGTTATAGGAGAGAGCGGTTGTGGAAAAACTACTTTAGCCAAGATAATAGCGACCATTGAGAAACCCAGTGAAGGAGAGCTCTATTTCATGGGTAAGGACGTATTTAAAAATATTGAGTTAGTTAGAAAGAACATAGGGATAGTGTTTCAGAATCCCTTATCTTCTCTTAATCCTAGAATGACAGTTGAGGAAATAATCACAGAGGTGTCTAAAGATATTAATAGAACTAAAGAATTGTTAGAGCTTGTAGGATTAGCTTACGATTATGTAAAGGACAAGTATCCTAATGAGTTATCTGGAGGACAAGTACAAAGAGTCTCGATAGCTAAAGCCTTAGCTAAAAATCCAACTCTTCTAATTCTAGACGAGCCTACATCAGCCCTTGACGCGTCAATCCAAGCACAAATACTTAACTTGCTATTAGATTTAAGAAAAGAATTAAACATCACTTATCTTTTTATTACCCATAATATAATAGTTGCAAATTACATTTCAGATAGAATGATTGTATTATATGCGGGTAAAGTAGTTGAACAAGGTAAGAGCGATGAAATATTAGAAAGACCTCTTCACCCTTACACTCAACATCTAGTCTCATCTGTACCTAAGCTTTATAGAAAAGATTTATCACCTCCTTTAGGAGAAGCCCCTAGTTTAATAAATCCTCCTAAAGGATGTAGATTTCATCCGAGATGCCCATATATGATGGATATTTGTAAAATTGAGGAACCTCCTAATGTTAAGGAGAATGGCAGGATCGTATCTTGCTGGCTTTATTATAAGAGGTAATATCCATAAATAGAGAATATGCAATATATTAAAATTATGGCGTACTTATAAATTACCAATTTTTCCTGCATCACATTTTTTACTGTCTTCATTTATCTAAAGTACTATTTACCATAAGACTGTATTTGGTGTTTCTTTTATTACCTTTACTACTACTTGAGTACTAGATCTTTCAATTTCTGGTAAGTTCATTAACCTCTCTAGGAAATTTCTCATGAACTCTTCTCTATTTCTGTATCTTGCCATCACAATGAAGTCAATATCTCCTAAAACGAAGTAAACTCCCCAAACACCTGGTAATTCAGCTATTTTAGAGCCTAAATTAACGTGGTAGTCCTTTCCGTACTTAGCTCTAATGAGGCTTATAACCGTGTAGTCAAAATTCAATAAGCCAGGATCAAGATGTGCATAGTATCCTTTTATTATTCCCAAGTTTTCAAGCCTTTTTATTCTATATGCTATTGTCGATTTAGGAACTCTTAGTTTTTGTCCTATTTCTTCTAAGGAATACTTAGCATTGTTTTGAAGCATCTTTAAAATCTCAAGGTCTATTTTATCTATTTCCAATGCCATAATAAATGAGATATATTACAAATATATAAAGATTATATTGAACAGAGTTCCATTATCACCCATCATAATTATCTGAAAAACAATCAGCATCCTACTTTTCAAACGATCCATCATATAACGTCCAACTTGAACGTAATACAAGTTTATAATCCATTTTACTTAGAACAAATATTATGGAGGAGAAGAAGATTATTAAGGATCATACGTTTAAGACGTGGAGTAAACAAAGAGGTTGGGATCCTATTATCGTCTCAAGCGCTAAAGGAGTCTATTTCTATGATAACGAGGGTAAAAGGTACTTAGACTTCTCATCACAATTCGTTAACGTTAATTTGGGTTATGGAAATGAAAGAGTAATCAGTTCAATCAAAGAGCAATTAGATACCTTACAATATATAAATCCCTCTTTTGGGGCTCAAATTAGAGCAAAGGCAACGAAAGCATTAATTGAAGTTATGCCTAATAGTATTAGAAAGTTCTTCTTTTCGACTTCTGGTACTGAAGCTAACGAGGCTGCAATTAAAGTGGCGAGGATTTACAAGAAACCAGCATATAAGATATTAGCCAGATACAGATCTTATCATGGTTCTACGTTAGCTTCTATATCAGTTACCGGAGACTATAGGAGGTGGTTTGTTGAGCCAAATATAATGCAAGGAGTAGTTAGAATACCAGAGCCCTACTGTTTTAGATGTCCTTTAAAGTTGAAGTACCCAGAATGCAACATTGCTTGTGCTAATTACGTTGAATACGTTATTAAACAAGAACACAATGTAGCTGGAATAATAATTGAACCTATTACTGGTACTAATGGAGTTATCGTGCCTCCGAAAGAATACATGCCATTAATAAGGAAGATAGCTAAGGAAAACGATATTTTGTTTATAGCAGATGAGGTAATGACAGGCTGGGGTAGAGTAGGAGAGTGGTTCGCCGTAAAATTATGGGGAATAGAACCGGATATTTTAACCACAGCCAAAGGTGCTTCAGCATCTTATGTTCCAATAGGTATCACTGGATTTACAAAAGAAATCGGCGATTTCTTCGAAGAGAATATATTTCCACACGGTCATACATTCGAAGCACATCCGGTCTCCCTCTCTGCTATACCCGCTGTAGTTGAAGAATATAAGAGATTAGATCTACTAGCTCACGTGAAAGCTATGGGGAAGTATCTAGGAGAGAGATTAAATGAACTGAAGAATAGGCATATTAGTATAGGAGATGTAAGAGGAGTTGGATTGTTCTGGGCTATAGAGTTAGTTAAGGATAAAAACAACAGTCCATTTGGCGATTACGAGGATAAGTATGAAGGTAGACCAACGTTAATTGATCTTATAACGAAGAAGTTATTGGAGAAAGGTGTTTATGTATATAATGGTCCGTCTTGGTTAATAATTTCTCCACCTCTTATAATAAATAAGGAAGAGATAGATGAAGGGGTTAATGCTATTGACGATGTTTTAAAAGAAGCGGACAAGGAATTTAGAGGCTAAAAAGCCTCAAATATGCTTCCCTCAGTTTTCTGAACCTTAGCTAATTTAATAGCTTCATTTGAAGCTTCCAGATGTTTATCTATCTCCTCTTCTGTATGCATTACCGATACCGTCCACTGCTCATTGAAACCCGCCATTGGTAATATTCCCTTATATATCATATAGTAGAAATATGTGAACCAAGATTTAAAGTCTAGTTTTATGAATTCTCTATAATTTTTTGGAGCTTTATCACTAAAGTAGATCATCCCACTAGGTCCCCAGTGTGTTACGGCTAAGTCTACTTTTAGATCCTCTGCAATATCTTCATATCCTTTCTTTAGTTTTTCACTCAGTCTGTGCATATGATGAAAAGCTTGTTCTGTTAGTATTTCTTTTAGTGTTACTATTGCTACTCTTACTGATATTGGGTTTGCGTTAAATGTTCCCCCATGTGCGACCTTCCCCGGTCCAATCAACTCCATAATCTCCCTCTTACCGGCAATAACACTCAAGGGGAAACCACCAGCAATAGCCTTACCCAAGGTGATAATATCAGGCTTTAAATTATAATAACCAGAAGCACCACTAAAATACTTCCCACCCGTCTTAACCTCATCAAAAATAACAACAAAACCATAATCATCAGCCAAATCAAAGATACCCTTAAGAAAATCAACATCTGGAAGTACTAGGCCCATATTCATTGGGACGGGTTCCATTATTACACCGGCTATATCATCCCTATTTTGCTTAACCAATTTCTCAACAGAATCCAAATTATTCCACTCAGCAATCAAAGTATTTGAAAGTGTTTCTTCTGGTATTCCAAGAGAAGTAGGGACACGATTCTCTAGCTTTATGGGATTAACGTTTATTAGTAGTTGGTCGTGTGAGCCGTGGTAGTGTCCTTCGAATTTTATTATCTTTTTTCTTCTTGTGTATGCTCTTGCTAGTCTTATTGCGTGCATTGTTGCTTCAGTACCGGTTGATGAGAATCTAACCATGTCAACATTATACCTATTCTTAATGATTTTAGCTAACTCAACACTCTTCTCATACTCAAAGCCAAGAATACTACCATCATTAACAGCCCTATTAACCTCATCAACAACCCTAGGATTAGCATGACCAACCTCCATTACTCCGAATCCTAATATGAAGTCTATGTATTCGTTGCCGTCAACGTCCCATACTCTACTCCCCTTACCCTTAGATAGGTATATTGGGTAAGGGTCAAAATACCTATAATTACTAGAAACTCCCAAAGGTAAATGAGTTGACGCCTCGTTGAAAATATGCTTTGACTTTTTAGTTTTACTTTCATACATATTGATGGGATCGTATCTCAATTCGACCACCTAAGTATAAGATATCATTGATTTTTATATTAAAATTTTGCTAACGATAAGTATGTTTATTATCTAACAATTAATTAGAAAATAAATTAACCAATTACAAATTGATGAACCTTTATCTTGTTATCTTCTAGGACTATATAGGATGCGTGAAGAATTCCCAAATTGTATTCACTACCCGGGTTTAGTACTGTAGTTTTGCCAATCTTATCAAAGCCTCTAGATTCATGGATATGCCCATGTAGACCCAAAATGGGTTGTATTTCTTCCTCAATTTTTCTTACAGCCTTTGATCCAACATTTGTCATTACTATTTCCCCTCCTCTTACCACTGGCTTAAGATTACTATCTAATAATGGCGCGTTATCTAAGTTAGTTCCATACGGCGGTGCATGCAGATTAAATATTGCCTTCTCCGGTCTTTGTAATTTACTTACCTCATTTTTTAAGTATGAATATATTTCCTCTTCACTCATTTCTCTAGGCGTATTCCAAGGAGTGGGATTGACGTATCCAAACGTTATCATTTCGTAACCGTTAATATCTATAACCTCTCCTTCACACTTCACTAATCTTTCGCTCTGTTTGATTGCGTCAAACATGTATAAAGGATCATCATTTCCTAGATTGGTATATATCACTAGATTTGTTCCTTTTAACTTCTCTTCTGCTATTCTGCTCCATTCGTTTAACCTTTCCAATATTACCTTCTTAAATTCTTCCTCTAACTTATTTTTATCTTCTTCTAACTCATGGTATTCTTTCTCGTCAACTATTGTATAATAAGTTCCAATTGACTTATAATGTTTTATTATATCTTCTAAGCCTTCTCTCCCTACAACCTTATCCAAAACCTTGAATTTGCCTTCACTTAGGGCTAATATTGGCACTAAAGATTTTCCAGCTAAATCACCCCCAATTATCAAGACATCAGCCTTTGTCATCAATGCCGTGTTAAGAAATTTTCTAAATGCGGTCTCTGATCCGTGTAAATCTGTGGTAAATAGTATTTTAAGATTTCCTAGCCTATTCGTCTCAGGTTTATTTTTCTTGAAGAGCCCCATTATGATAATTAGTTTTATACCATTAGTTAAAAACTTTTCTAAAGATAAGAGTAATTACGTTGAAAGTAACTTTATGTACATATCAGTAACGTATCTCTCATACATTGATGAGTTTTTAAACTATTTAATAAAAGGGATTATATGATCAAATGAATTACATAAAGATTGGTGTCTTAAATAACTTTTTAAAAATTTTCGAATAAAACGATTTCGGCTAGCAATATTGTTTTAAACACTTTACTAAGCTTTGTCTATTTAAGTTTTTAAACCATTCAATAGTTATTAAAAAATGAAATGTCAAAAAGCAGTTCTGATAAAAATCAATCATTGTTTATTAGGCAATCCTCCGGGTTAATAAGAGAAGTAAGTCCTTGGTCATCATTTTTTGCAGTATTTGGGTTAGTAACGGGAGGTATACCTATTCTTATATTGACTTGGCTTTATTTGTCCCCAGGTGCAAATTGGACTTTATCGTACTTGATAACACTAATTCCTACATTAGGCATGGCATTTTTGTTCTATATTGCCGCAGTCTCAACTCCTAGAGCGGGTGGAGATTACGTTTTTAATACCAGGTCTTCACATCCTATTGTAGGTTTTGTAAACTATTGGGGATTATGGATAGCCTTCGCATTATCTTTAGGATTGTACAGTTATCTAGGGGCACAATGGTTTGCTTATCTCTTTACCGGGATTGGATTGTACTACGATAATGCTTCCTTAGTTAATATAGGTACGTTTTTTACGTCAACTTTGGGTAGTGTGATTGTAGGGATAGTAATTTTAGGCGTCAGTTCAATTGTATCCTCTACTGGAAAGTATGGTTGGAGGTTCATATTATTAGCGGGGTTAATCTCAATTATAGCTACTTTAATAACATTTGTTGAACTAGGTTTAATCAATCCCGTGAAGTTTTATTCATCTTTGTCATCTTTTACCGGAGTTTCTGACGCTTACAAAGATGTTGTAAGCTCAGCTACTTCTAACGGTCTTTCATTCGTATCTCCATTACAAGGGGCGCTACTCGCAATTCCAGTAGTATGGTATTATTACGTGTGGTATAACTTGCCAGCCTCTTGGAGTGGTGAAATGAGAAAGGTGAAAGTTAATGCTTTATTATCAATAATTCTAGGGATACTTTTTGTAGGAATATATTATATATTGTATACTTTTCTTAATTTTCATGCCTTTGGCGAGAATTTCTTAACCTCATGGTCTTATATTCTAGCAAATAATGTAAATAGTTCAGTAGTCTATGATAAGTTAGGGTCAATAGGCGTATTCTCACCTTTCTTTGCTCTATTAGTTAATCACAATATAGTTATCTACATTCTAATGTGGATTGCATTATGGCTACCCAACTTCTATAGTCTGTCACCATTAACGATAGCGTTAACTAGATATCTTTTCGCTTGGTCTTTTGATAGGATATTACCAGAGAGCTTAGCAGACGTGAATGAAAGGTTCCACATTCCATTAAAGGCTACGATAATTTCTATAGGAGTCGGTATATTAGGTCTATTACTTTACGCTTTCGTCCCTGCTATTTCTATCGTAGATGTTACAGTAGTCTTTGAAATTAGTTATGCTATTTTTGCTTTTACCTCAGCCTTAATGCCATTTATAAAGAAAGATCTATTTAATCGTATCGTCCCCGTTAAGATGAGAATTGGAAGAATCCCAATAGTATCGCTCATAGGTTTTCCAGTGTTTGGGTTCCTGCTATATGCATTGACTATGACATGGGGAAACCCCGTTTTGTTACCTATAAATGTGCCAACACTAGTTTCATTAGGGGTGATTTATGTAAGTGGAATAATAATTTTCCTTACATCTTACTTCATTAATTCGAGGCGAGGAATACAAATGAAATTATTATTTAGTGAAATACCACCAGAGTGATATTGAATTTTATCATGATAACTTCCGTTTTTATACCTTCCTCAGTTAATTTCAAATATTTAGATAACAGAAGAATCAATCATGAGGCAGATAGATGCTTTAAAATCCCCTCGGTTTACTCAAATCTCCACTTTTGCAAGATTACCAATATGTAAAGAAGATGAGGAAATTAAAGCTGGATTTATAGGTATTCCATTTGATGATGCTACAACTTATAGACCCGGAGCCAGATTTGGTCCAATGGGTATTAGACAAGGTTCGAGACTACTAAGACCATATAATCAGTTTCTAGACACATATCCTTTTGATAACTTAAATGCTTGTGACATGGGCGATATAAATATAATTCCAGGCTATATTGAGGATACTATGAGAATAATAGAGAATAGTATATATGATATGTTGAATAAAAGAAATTTCGTGCCATTCATAGCTGGTGGTGATCACTCAATAACTTTACCAATTTTGAGAGCATTATACAAAAAATATGGTAGCCTTAACGTAATTCATTTCGATTCTCATTATGATTTCTGGGACTCTTACTGGGGTAAGAAGTATACTCATGGCACATGGCTTAGAAGATCATTAGAAGAGGGTCTAATTAATAAAGCGATACAAGCAGGCATAAGAGCTTCAACCTTTTCTAAAGAAGATTTGGATGATAAGAGAAAGCTAGGAATAAGGAGTTATACTATAAGGGACTTAAAATATAATACAAGAGCTGTTATTGACGAAATAAACTCACTAGAAGGTCCTACATACTTTTCGATAGATATAGACGTTGTTGATCCTGCCTTTGCACCAGGTACTGGTACTCCAGAAGTTGGTGGATTGAGTAGTTTCGAGATAATCGAGATCATTAGACAGTTAAGGTTTAATAAGCTAGTTGGATTTGATGTTGTTGAGGTTTCCCCACCCTATGATCTAAGTGAATTAACTACTATGTTGGCTGCAAACATTATATATGAAGGAATGAGCATCCTTTCCTTAACTCTTTAACCTTGGTAGATACCTTTATTTACAATTTTATATTTGACCGAAAAACTCTCCACATTTTTTCTAATCGTTATTACCGCATATTTAAGTATATTCTCGAAATAGAGACTACCAGGATTTATTAGTACTGTTCCGTTTATACTATCAATACCTGAAGATTCATGAATATGTCCATGTAACCCTAATAAAGGATTATATCTCTCTATTAGTTCCCTTAATGAGGTAGACCCCACATGAACCCATCTCCCATTAATATAAGCGTTATCTAGTTTAGTATTATAAGGAGGGACATGAAAGTTCAAAATAATATTTTTTGTGTTAATAATTACCTTGTTGAGTAATTCAATTCCTTTATTATATATTGTATACTCTGGCACCACCCTAAATGACTTGTAAGGAGTTTGATTAGTAAAGCCATAACTTATTACCATAAGGGGAGATGAGGAACTGTCAATTTCAGTTAATCCTTCAAATTCTATTTTATAAGACTTAAATACATCATCTATTATGAAAGGATCATCATTCCCTACGCTCCATATAACCTTTGTATCCTTGAGTTTTTCATTAACCAAGGATATCCAACGTTCCAACTGGCTTTTTGCTAGATCATAAAAAAGCCTCATTATCTTCTCATTGCTCGATTCAATATCATTAACCTCTTCTTTAGATTCTGAAATGTAAATGTAATAACCATTCTTCTGATAACTTTCTATATCCTCTTTGGTTACAGATTCATTACCAATGTAATACTCCTCTCCTCTCTTTAAAATTATTATCACTCCCTTTCCAGCAAAGTCTCCTCCTAATATAAGGTAATCTGCCTTAATAGCCTTAGTTACATTTAAAGCTTTCCTAAATACGATCTCATTACCGTGAAAATCAGAAGAAAAAACAATTCTTATATCTCTTGCCATTTTTCTTCCTACTCCGGTGGTATTTCTTTAAATATTAAATCGAAATCTATTCCTTGTCTAGCCCTAACAAGCTTAGCGACGTAAAAAATGGCAAATAGTACTATTATTGATCCAGCCAATATTGCATATCCTACTAGGGTGTCTGCACCTATAGCTGGAACTGTTAAGTATTGATAAAATGTGTAGATTAGGTACACTATAGCTAGGCTAGCTATTATTCTCATGACCTTATTTCCTTTTTCCGTCTTTAATACTGCTATAGATACTACAGTCATAGGGAAAATTATCAGTATAGCTACTGCTACGCTTGAAAGTAAGAACGCTCCAGCTGAAGTAACCGGTAAGCTAAATACTATTAGACCAATTAGTCCAGCTATCATCGAAAGAATGATTGCCTTAATTGGAACATGTCTCTTCTCACTGACCTCTCCGACAAAGTCTGGCATTATTCTGTCCATCGCATAAGATAATAGCAACCTGCTTCCTACGAATGAAGCTGCAGCTAGATACATTAGGAGTTGCACAATACTCGCTAACGCGAATAATACTCCCAAAACTACATTACCGCTTGAAATTCCCTCAATCAAATCTAAATAAGGAGTAGGTATTGGAAGACTTGACTGAACTATACTTAAATACATCATCTTTGTTGTAAATCCGTATCCTAACTGGTAATACTCCAAGGCTAGGGCAGCTGTAAAGATGAACCCGGTTATTAATAACGTGCTTAAAATACTGAATGGCATGCTTCTTTTTGGATTTCTAACTTCTCCTGCAATATAAACCGTGTTTATTATATAAGAAAATCCCACTACGTAAACTGGGTTTAATGACAAGATGTTGTTTAAGCTATAATAAGCTGGTACCGCAACGCTAGACGATGTAACATTATTATATAGGTTAGAAACATTAGCATAGACTAATGCGAAGTTATTTAACCTGGATATAGCCAATGTATGAGGTATAACTGCTTCAACTATTATCATACCGATAGCAGCTATAAGAGCTAAAGGTATGGCAACCCACTGTAATGCTCTATAAACCTTATTTCCAAAAATCGAAATTAGTGACATTACTATTATTTCAACAGCTCCTATAGCCATTATTAAGTAAGTGTTGGAATCAATAGCAGAACCCAAGGAGATTAATGCGTAGTTGTGAGTATAGTAGCCTAAAATAGTTAATAAAGGAATTAAGCCAAAGGTTTGGAGTGTTATTCCGGTTATTCCCATAAACAATGGTACTGTAGCCAAGAAATATCCAGCATTACCGACAAAGCCTAAGGCAGGATGTAAGTTTCTGCTAACGTAAACGTAATCTGCAGCTACCCTTGGTATTTTAGATCCTATGTAGGAGAACGTTAAACCTACGAACAAAAACCCTATAAGAGGTAATATCAAACCTAATAGTGGACTTCCTCCTACTAGTGGTCCAGTAGACGCTACATAGTATGTAGAGAACAGTAGTCCTAACAGTGCTATATTAAACCAGAGTGCATCTATCAAACCGAATTCTCTGACTAACCCAGAAGATTCTCTTAGGAACGCACCTCTTTTAGTTTCCGGCATGTGTCTATCTGGATTAAATGGGTATATAAATTTTAAAGCTAAGAAGTTAAAAACTTTACAAAAATCTTTATAAATCATTTAAGGTTTCTTGTAAAATTTTCAACGATTCATCAAGTAAACTCTCAGGAATAGTTAAGGGTGGCATTAATCTTATTACATTATCCCATCTTCCAGCCTTGTATACTAATAATCCTCTTTTCAGTGATTCATCTATCACTTTCTTTGTCCCTTCGCTCCAAGGAGATTTTCCATCACTTACTAGCTCTATCCCTATCATGAATCCTAATCCCCTTATATCCCCTACGTGTTGATTACTTATTCTCGTGGATAACTCTTTTAAGATCTTATTGCCTAATCTTTGAACCCTTGATAGTATATCATATTTTTCTATAAATTCTAATGAAGCTAATCCCGCAGCTAATCCTAAAGGATTTCCTCTGTAAGTCCCTAAATGAAAACCAGTAGGCAATTTATCTAAGTCGTGTCTAAATGCTACCATCGATAGTGGAATTCCCTCCCCTACTGCTTTCGAAATACATACAATATCGGGTTTTATTCCTTCCCATTGATAAGCCCACATTTTTCCAGTTCTTCCCATACCAGTCTGAACTTCATCAACAATTAGTAATATTCCATATTTATCAGCTATCTCCCTTAGTCCTTTTAAGAAACCCTTCGGGGGTATTACGTAACCTCCTTCCCCTTGTATTGGTTCTACAAGTATACCTGCTACGTCGTTTCCCAGATAGCCTGGATTCGATAATGCATATTCTATTAAGCTTAATACGTCATTTAGGCAATCTTTAAATGGACACCTATAGGGATAAGGATAAGGAAACTTCACAACTCTATTATCAAAAAACTCTTGGAATTCTCTATACTTATTTGCCCCCGTAAAACCCAGCGTACCAGCTGTAATTCCATGATAGGAACCCTCAAAGGAAATGATTGTCTTCTTGCCTGTAATCCACCTAGCTATCTTTACGCCAGCCTCGACGGCATCAGCACCTGTCGTGGTAAAGAGCAACTTAGCTTTAAAATCAAGTGTTGATAATAACTTCTTACTGAAATTTGTCCTTATTTCTGTTGGAACCTCAAGAGTGTGCCAAACTTTGTTTAATTGTTCTTCAACAGCACTCTTTACGTAAGGGTTGTTATGACCTAAATTTATTACAGATATTCCGGTTACCATATCAATGTACACGTTTCCATCTACGTCTACTATTGTTGAACCTTGTGCCCTATCTACAGCTATCTTAAAATATTTAGGATAGTTTATTGCTGAAGTCTCATACTCTTCTTGCTGTTTAAGTATTTGCAAAGACTTTGGACCAGGTGGTGAAACCTTTATTAAAGGAGCGTTAAGTATGCTATTATCTAGATTTTCCATAATTACTTCTCCTAACTTAAGATTAAAAAGTGTATTTGAAAAGTGCTTAGTCCTGCATCAGCTTATCTAGATTGTGCAAGAGTGTGAAAAAGTTGTCAGTAGAGTCTAGAGGCAAACTCTACTTTATATATAGTACTGACCTTCTCCCCTAGAGGGTTCCCTTAGAGCGGTTCACATGTTTATGGTTAACTAACTTCTTTTTCATCGCTTCACAGCTAGTGGACATTACCAACCACTTTACTTGTCCAGTGATAGTTCTTCAGCTAAATTACCCCTATCCCTTTTTCCTCACCCTCCTCGAGACTAGTATTGAGGAGGAAGGACACGTTCTCACTACTCATTTTTGACTTTCCTCAATAATAATCCTTCACTAAAAACATTACCCTGCCTTAAAAGGCGAGGTTTGCTGTTCTTTTTTTATCAAAGCGACCATGATATCTTTAACACTATTTTAGGCTAAACGGGTAATAATTATTGATGAAAATTAAAGGGATTAAAAATCTTCTAATATTTCTCTTCTTAACTTCTCAGTATAATCATATAATGGTGTCATATCAATGTTTTCACTGAATTTTTTCACTATTTCCTTAATAGACTTGTTAATTCCGGGTATTACTAAATCCTCATTTAGTTCGTATAATGGCAAAGCTAAGAAGGGTCTTTTCTCGATTTCGGGGTCTGGTATTACTAAATCCTTACTATTTACGATAAGATTACCATATAGTATTAAGTCTAAATCTATCGTTCTAGGGGCGAATTTATCATTAGGATCTCTTACCCTTCCTAGCTCCTTCTCAATACCTCTTAAGATATTGAATTTAATGTTATATGGGTCTAGTGAAGCATTAGTTTCTACAACACAGTTGTAAAAGTTAGGCTGGCTAATGAAGGGAGGAAGTGGCTTAGTCAAATATACAGTTGATATTTTTAATGCTCCTAACCTCTCTTTCAATAACTTAAGAGCCTTTTTGATATTTTCCTCTGGCGATATGTTAGACCCTAAGGCTATGTAGGTTTTAGCTAAATTATCTTTCCTTCTCATTTTTACTTCAACTGAAACGTTTTTGGCGTAGCTTAGTGCTCCTGGTTTACTAACTCTTACTCTGACTTTCCTAATTCTGTGATCTTGTAGCACTACTTTACCTATCTTATAAGTTAATGTCTCTAGCAAATTGAAGGACGAATTCTCAACGTAAGATATTATTTCCTTCTTAATAACTTTATAATCTATCGTATCATTTATCGAATCTGTTATTACACTTTTTGATAAATCGGACCATATATCTACATTAATTGATACTTCTTGTTTCTCTATTCTCTCATTAGGATTAATACCTATTACAGTTTTAACTCTCAAATCTTCTATCGATACTTTATAGATCATAATATCACTCTAGGTTTTAAATGTTCTCCTCCATCAACATAAATTATCTGTCCTGTAATGAAGTCACTCTTGAGGAGAAAGATTACTGCACTTACAATTTCACTAACAGATCCATACTTCTTCAATGGAACTGCATCTTTTAGGGATTCTAAGTAAGAATAATCTTTTCCCTCGGGTGGAAGGATAATCCCCGGTGCGATAGCATTAACTGTAAAGTTGGGTGCTAATTTTAAAGCGAGGGATAGGGTAATAATCTCTAATAACTTTTTACTTAAATAGTAAGCGTATCTCTCAAAATTATAACCAGATACTATTGAATCTAAAACATTTATTATTTTCCCCTCCTTAGTATGAGAAACAAATTTTTTTATAAGAAAAAGCGGAGCCCAACTATTCAACAAAACTGTATTATTTAGATCATTGATAGTTATCTCCTCGAATGTCCTGAGTGGAAATATTGAGGCATTGTTAATTAGAAAATCTATCTCACTAACGATATTAAATCCTTTTTCAATTAGAGTCGAATATTCTTGAGACAAATCACCTTTTATTAGCCAGCAATCCACACCATGACTTTTAATTTCCTCTCGAGTCTTAATCGCATCTTCTTCTGAGGTATTATAATGTAGTAATATGTTAACTCCCTCTTTTGCCAAGCCTAGTGCTATTTCCCTTCCAATCCTTCTAGCACCACCAGTTATTAAAGCAGTTTTATTTCGGATCTCCATATTATTCTATCGATGCCTTAGAATATAAATCGAGTATTCAAAGATTAAGACGAATTGTTTGTAAGTTTCTTAGCCATATTGAAAATTTCTACAAGCATATCTATTGTTAATCTTCCAGTCTTTACGTTTCTGGGACTCGGGTGATAAGATCCAATTAACCATATAATGGATGAGTCCTTTTTCTCAATTTTTATTAATTTTCCATGAGAAAATTCTATAGAATTAGGAACCTTATATCCTAATTCCTTAAATACCTTTAATAGAGAATCCCAGGCTAATCTTCCTAATGCTATGAACACTTTAGCGTTTTTCAACATTTCCATCTCTTCTTTCAAGTAGTCTAGACAATTGTTAACCTCAGAAGAGTTTGGTTTATTGTTAGGAGGGGCACATTTAACTGAGGAGGTAATATAAACGTTATAAAGTGTTAAACCATCACCTTTATCCTTTGAGAAAGGCTGATTTGACAACCTAGAATAATATAATGCTTTAGTTAAGTTGTCTGAACTTTCATCCCCGGTAAACATTCTCCCAGTTCTATTCCCTCCATGAGCTGCAGGAGCTAAACCCACTATCACTATCTCGGCGTTAATATCCCCATTCGGAGGAACAGGTTTTCTCCAATAGCCCTCTGGGAATGAATTCCTATACTCAACTAGTCTTTGACATTTATTACAGTTTATCAACCTATTTATGAAATCGTTCCACATGAATATTATATGTTGTTAAAGTAATCTAAAAAATCTTTTAAGGATAAAGCATCTCGCAAGTTTTCTAATTTAAGCTTTATTCTGGTGAATCCGACTTTCACCCCACCCTAAAGGGCGAGGGTTCCCCTAGAGCGGTTCACAGGTTTATCACCTTCATGACTAGTGGGCGTTTTTGACACCCATCACGCTTCATTTGTCCATTGGTAGACCATTAGCTGGGTCTTCAGCCAAATTATCCCTATCTCTTGGGTGACACTCCACCTCCTTGGTACTCGGGGACATGTATTGAGGAGGGACACACACGTTTAGCCCCTTTTGGGTCTTCCTCCCCTCAATAACATTCCTTTACCGAAAATAAGAACTTTTACCCCGCCTTAAAAGATGAGGCTTATCGCTCGTTTTGTCATAATAATTTAAGCAACCTTCAAGGGAAGTTTTATTATGTTACAAAGTTAATGTCAGAATGTCATGTATGAAATGTTGAGTAAAGCTGAAAAGTTAGGTGCTTCGTTTGTCGACTTACGTCACTATAAAGTCAACTCTATTTCGATACTGGTTACCGAAAATAGGCAATATATTCCTACTAACGGTATGGATGAAGGTTATTCGTTGAGGGTGATTTATGACGGAAACTTTGGTTATTACAGTTTTGTGATGCCGAGGGGAGATGAAGCTGAAAGGGCTATTAAAAGCGCTTATGGAAACGGAAAGACAAACATAGTTTACTTACCTCCTAAACATGACGAGGTAAATATAAAACAAGAGAAAGTAGTGAACAAGAGTGTAGAGGAGATAGTCAAAGATCTTGAAAAAATTAAGAATGAGCTAATTAAAGATAAAAGGATTAAAAGTATTACGATAAGGTACAGTCAAGATGACGTTTATAAGGAGTATTATAGTACGGAGGATAGGGAAATAACCTTACAATATTCATTAAGTAGCATATCAATTTCAGCAGTGGCTAAGGAAGGAGATATTACAGCATCATCTTATGTATTCAATAGAACTTTTCGTGGATATGCATTGGAGATATTTGATTTAAATGAAATGATCTCAATTCTCAAGAGAAGATTGGAAGGTCAAATTAAAGGTGGTCTCCCGAAGAGCGGAGAATATGATGTTATCTTAGCCCCAGAAGTTGTTGGAGTGTTCACTCACGAAGCCCTAGGTCATCTAGCTGAGGCTGACCTAGCAGTAAATGGCATATTAAATCCCTTAAGGGGTAAGAAAATCGCACCAGATTTCGTCTCTGTAGTAGACTCTCCTTTAGTAAATGGTTATGACAATGCAATAGGGCTAACTCCTTACGATGATGAAGGAGTAGAGGGTAGGGATGTGAAAATTATAGATAAGGGAATAGTTTCAGAGTTCCTCCTAGATAGGTTTTACTCAGCCTACTTTGGAGAGAGACCTACTGGTAATGCAAGAGCAGAGAGCTTCAGAAGCCCAATGATAATAAGGATGAGAAATACTTATATGATGCCAGGGGATTGGAGTTTAGACGAGATGATGAAGAGTATTAAGGACGGTTATTTTTTAGTCTCCACTTTAGGAGGGCAGACCAGCCCAGACGGTACTTTTCAGTTTGGAATTCAAGAGGGATATAAGATAGAAAACGGAGAGATTACCGGGTCTTTAAGAAACGTTGGAATTTCTGGTTATACAATAGAAACTCTGAGTAAAATATCGGCAATATCAAAAGAATTTAATTTCAGCTCAGGCTATTGTGGAAAGCATGGACAAAGTGTTCCAGTAGGTGACGGTGGTCCATATGTTAAAGTCAGAATAAAGGTGGGAGGGATTGCTTGACAAGATATTATCAAAAGCTAAATCCTTAGGCTATTCAGCTGAAATTTTTTATATGAGGAGGGATGAATATTCACTAGAATTAGAGAGACAATCACGTTCGAGAGAGTTAACGGAAGAAGGTTATGGTTTAAGAGTTTTTAAAGATAAGAAAATGGGTTTTGCATATTCTACGGTTTTAAGCGAGTCTCTTTTAGATAGGGCAATCAAATCGTGGAAGGTATCTGAGGCAGATAATTCAAATGAGATCCCTAGAGGGGATAAGGTTAATGTAAAAATACCCTTATATTACGACTTTGATAAAGTTGAGGTTTGTAAAGAATTTATCCAATCGTTTAATGATATGAAGGTGAATTTTGTAAACATAACTTGCGAGTCTTACATTAATGAAGTAGGAATAGTGAATACTGAGGGTTTAGATCAGAGAGAATCGAGATCCGGAATTGTTTTGTCGGTATTTGCTAATTATAAAGATGGTAATGTTGTAACCCCAGAAATTCATGAGGTTAAATCGTCTAGAAGACCTTCCTTTGAAATAGTAGAAGAGATGAAGAGAGATTTGGAATTTAAGGTCAATGTAAGTAAGAAAAGAAGCAAGTTGGAAGATTTGATTAGCAAAAGAGGAGGGAAGTTAAGCGTTGTAATCTTTACTCCCAAAGCCTCTTCTATTCTCATAGGTCCGTTATTGGCTCATGCTGTAAGTCAAGAGAACGCATATAGGGGTAAATCTAGCATTAAAGAAGGTATGGAAATAAATGCTGGGCTCAAGATTATTGACGATCCCACCATACCCAATTCAATCTATAGTAGGTCATTTGATGGTGAAGGATTACAATCTAAGGTTAATGTTATAATAGATAATGAAGTGAAGATGTTTTTAAATAATTGGTATTGGTCTTTAAAGGCTGGTAAAGAACCTACAGCGTCGGCCGCAAGAAGTTATACATCAATTCCCTATATATCACCGACGAACATAAAGATAGAGCATAGGGAGAAGCTGAGCGAGGATGAAGATTACCTTGTGGTGGATGAGATTCAAGGAGTTCACACAAGTAACTTTGATACTGGAGAGTTTAGTGTAGTAACTTCTGTTTCGTGGTTTTCTAAAAGCAATGAAGGCGTTAGAGAGACTACACTCACGGGCAGTTTAGTTAACTTATTAAGAGGTATAATAGCTGAAAGCAATAACGTTAAACAATATCGTAATATAATAACCGGTGATCTGTTAATCAGTGGCTTAAGCGTATCTTAAGAAGTTTGTATTATGAATTATCTTTTTGTATCATTATATATTTTCGTTATTATTAAAAATATCCCGAATATATATTGCTTAAATTTTAGTAGTCGTATTTAGAGCGATTTAAGCCTATACTGTCATTTTTAAAATAAGCGTAGAATATTTAATAATAAGTATTTCGAGTATGGAAAATCTTATCATTACTATATAAGAATTAAAATATGCATGTTATCATTGTACTGATAAAATCGAATAATGAAGCAACTTTTCATCCGGATAAATTTTTATACTTTACTCTCGAGTTTAGTTTTGAGATGAATAAGGGATGAAAGCTGGTAACAAATTTGGGAAAGTATTGTCACTTTTAGTATTATTTGCCATGTTAATTAGCTCCCTATACGTAGTGTCCCAATCTGCCAACTCCTTACCGGCATCCACGTCAATAACAATTATATCATATAATGGTAATGATGCAAATGGAATACTAGCGTTTGAACATGGGCAAATAGGGTTTTATGCTTATTCCGTTCCACCCTCTGAATACACTGCTTTACCACCTGGAGCCAAAGCTTATCTGATGCCAGCAACCTATTATGATGTTCTAGTTAATCCTTTAAATACTAGTTTCGGCTTTAATCCTTTCCAATTTCAAGAAGTAAGATTTGCGCTTAATTTTATCGTGAATAGAACATATTTTGTAGACAACATCTTACACGGTTACGGAATACCGTCAATTACACTATACGCTGGCGAGCAAGATGTTTTACATCTTCAAAATACTCTTGCTAAATATGCGTATATACATTATAACTTTACTTATGCTAATGAGACTATATATAGAGTGTTAACTGCTCATGGAGCACAGTATGTAAATGGAAAATGGTATTATAATGGTAAGCCGATTGTAGTGTATGTTTTTGTCAGAACGGATGCTACAGTAAGGCGTGAGTATGCTGAATATTTCATTACACAATTGGAGAAATTGGGATTTACTGTACAACAAGTACAAGGTAATTTGCAAAAAGAAATTTCATTTGTTTACGGTAGCGATCCAGCAAATACAACTTGGGATATATTAATCGAGGCATGGGGAGGAACTTATGGTTATTATGATGCTGGTTTAGCAGAAGGTTTGTACGGAACTTTAGCTGGTGATGCTCCATTTACATCCTATTATGGATTATCTTTTGGAACATATAATGATTCTAAATATGAGCCTCAATTATTACTTAAAGAAGCTAATGAGATAGACAACTGGTCATTAATTTTGGCTCAAAGTCAGTTTACTAGTGAGCAAGAGTACTATCAGTTAGAAAATGATATAGTAAATGTGGGAATAAATATGTCTGTTAGAATTGGTTTAGGAATAAGTTTAATACCTCAGTATGTTCTACCTACGATTTCAGGTGTTTATCCCAGCTATGCTCAAGGGACTCTACTTAACTTCCAAACTTATCTTGAAATTGCTAATGGAAGCTATCCAAATGTTACCATAGGTGTTAGATATTTGAGCCAAGGCTCAGCCAATCCTGGTGTAGGTTTCACAGATGCTTACACTGATGAGATAGCTAATGGACTATTTGCTCCACAGTATTTATATGTCCCCGGATCTGGCTATCAAATACCTTACATTTATACTTATAAGATAGTGTCCCTAAGCCCCAACTCTTCAGCAGTAAAAGTGCCAACTAATGCACTCTGGTGGAATCCATCAAAGCAAGCAGTAACTTATGTATCACCTAATACTACTGCTCAGATGGCTGTAATATATAATCTCGCTCCACTGTTTAATAATGATAAATGGGCTGATGGACAAAGTATAACTATGGCTGATATAATTTATCAATACATTATTGCATCCGAAATGTCACTAAACAGTAGTAACCCAATTTATGATTCTGAGGCATCTTCTGCCTATGGTCCGGGATTACAAACTATCAAAGGATTTAAAATTATTAATTCAACTGCAATCGAAATATGGGGTAACGATTGGTTCTTCGATCCTAATGTTGCCGCTACTGGTTTATTCTTAGCCTTTAATCCGTTAGGATACGCTGAAGAGCCTTATGCAGGATACTTCCCATGGCAATTATACGTAGGTATGAAAGATGTTGTAGCTGAAGGTAAAGCAGCGTGGTCTGAAGGTGCTGCTCAATCTAAGGGAATAGACTGGCTTAACCTGGTTAGTCCAACTGATGTAGGCTATATAATCTCAGCTTTACAAAATGCTTCAGCAATGACTTATATCCCCCAGAGTTTAATTCAGGTTGAAAAGCTGAGTAATATAACATTAGTAACTCCACAGCAAGCATTAGCTGGTTATCAAGCAGCTATTAGTTTTATGAAAACATATGGTAATGCAATGATCGGAGATGGTCCATTCATTCTTGTAGCTTGGAATCCGAGTGCATCTCCGCCTTACGCTAAACTTGTTAAGAGCCCCTATTTCCACTTAATTCCACCGACACAAGCTTTATCACTTCCGGAAATGTTCTCAGTGTCTCTGAGTGTTCCTCCTACAGTATCACCCGGAGAAACTCTAGTTGGGACTGTGATGGGAACTCCTGCAGGAACCACTACTTCACAGCCCACTCCGAATACTACTGTAGTCCTTGAGCTATTATATCCTAATGGAACTGTAATAAGTTCAACGAGAGAACTTACTAATAGCAGTGGTCAATTTGCATTCACGTTACCGTCAGATATTTTACCAGGATCTTATTTACTTAGTATTTCAGCTTATCAGAATACTTCAATACTCATAAATCCAGTGACATACACAATAGTTGTCACTCCAGCCATTACGACTACTACGACAACAAGTACTACAACTAGCACCTCCACTACTACTACCGTTACTACTACTACTTCCGTAAGCACTGTGACCTCAGTAATTTCCTCAGTTTCTACTGTGACTAGCATTATTAGTAGTGTAATAACTTCTACGATAACGAAAGCCGTATCGAATGTCGGCTATATAGCTGCTATCATAGTTCTAGTAATCATTATCATAGTTCTAGTAGCATTATTACTAAGAAGAAGATAAGAGTGATTGTAAATGGGATTCGGAACATATATAATTAAAAAGGTATTAATTTATTTTTCTGTTTTAATTGCTACTTTAACTATTCTTTATATTTTTACCTTTCCCGTTCTTCAAGAGATAATAGCTAAAAGTATTAATTTTCAAGTAGCCCAATTTGCTCAAACATTATTGAAGAGCTCTCATAACTTAAACTCAACCCAAATTCAACTTGCCGAGGAGAAATATAAGGAGACTTTAATAAATGCGTACGGTTTAAATAAACCTGTAATAGATAAATACTTTATTCAGATGTATAACCTCCTACGTCTTAACTTTGGTACGGCATATTTCATACAAGCTCCATCAGGTTCCAGAGATGTAAGTGCTATTATAGCATATTATTTACCTAACACGATTCTTCTGTTTACCACAGCGACAATAATATTTATTGTGATAGGTACTATAATAGGATTGTTATCCGCTAAGTCGCGGTTCTGGGAAAAAGTGATTGCTATTATAGCTGTAATCCATTCAAGTATTCCAACCTGGTGGCTAGGCTTCGTATTAATAGCTGCTTTAGCATACGCAATAAGGGTATTCCCTCCGGGTGGAATGACATCTGTTCCTCCTCCTAAAGATCCATTTGATTATGGGATAAGCGTATTATATCATATGTCCTTACCTTTAATCACAATATTTATAGTGAATGTAGGTGGATTTGCTTATATTGTTAGAAGCTTAGTGTCATCAATTATGAAGGAAGATTTCATAATTACTGCAAAGGCTAGGGGATTGCCCGACTCTAGAATACTATATAGGCACGTATTAAGAACTGCCTCACCCTCGATAGCTACCCAAGCAATACTTGCATTAGCTGGATCCTTAGGTGGGAGCTTAACTACCGAGGTTGTGTTTGAATGGCCTGGTGTTGGGCTATTAACTTATGTTGCAATAACTTTAAATGACTTGCCCGTAATATTAGGAGTAACATACGTGCTAACAATAGTCCTTTTAATAGGTTTATTTTTAGGCGAATTAGTTTATGGAATATTAGATCCTAGAATTAAGGTTGGTGAATAATGAGTAGAGTGAAAGAATCTAGTCTGTATAAGCAATTTAAGGAATTCATTGGTACAAAAATAGGTTTAGCTGGTTTAATAATATTGTTAGTTTTGCTAGTCTTTACTGGGATAGCATTATCTATTCCAAGTAAAGTTTATTCTTCTTGGAATAATCCAGCAGCATGGAGTGAATATCCTGCTCACGTTCCTCCGTCTTGGATTTCAATTTTTTATCCTAATAAATATTTTACTACACAAAAAATTTCACCAACAAACACAACCTATTTTTCTCCATCTAAAAACATTTATATCAATATCATTACGTTTAGTTTTAATTGGACTAAGACTCTTCCGGCATATAACGTTTATTTTATAGTATCAACTAACACTAGTATTATAGAGGAAGTAATATACTGGACAAAACCGGATGGGAGTACTATTCAACTCACGATTCCTAGTGAGGAGTTTAATATACCTTTCGACCTTACGTCAATCAGAAATACCATTCTAAGTTATATAACATCAATAACCGGAAAAACTCCTAGTATAATTAATAGTACTGTATTATCTTCAGCGTTATTCAATTCACCAAAATCTAATTTAACTGTAACAGAAGATGGAAAATATCTAGTTAAGGTAGAAATCATATCTTCCCGTCCCATGAACCAAACTAAAGCTGAGATATTATTGCTGGGCAACTCATATGGATTAATGGGTACTGATTACTTCGGAAGGCCACTAGACTTAGGTATACTTTTAGGACTTCCTAATGCGTTGGAAATAGGTGCATTAACTTCTTTGGTTTCCGTCCTTGTAGGAATATTTGTAGGAGGTATTTCGGGTTATTTAGGTGGGAATAAGGACTCTGTAATTCAGTGGTTTACACTAGTATTCTTAGCATTACCGGCTTTACCATTTTTAGTGGCTGTATCATTCGTAACTGAGCCAAATCTCGTTTTAGAGGCATTATTAATAGCTTTCTTATCATGGCCATTCTATGCAATAATAGCTAGGTCAATGGCTCTATCTATAAAGTCTAATAGTTATGTCGAGGCTGATAGGTTATTAGGTGTTCCCTCATATAGAGTTTTTCTTCTTCACTTTATGCCTAGACTTATTCCCGTAACTATTGCATACATGGCTCTAGGTGTTCCAGCTGGAATATTATTAGCCCAAACGTTAGCCTTTTTAGGTATCGCTCCTGCAAATATTGTAACTTGGGGTGGAATTTTGGATGCAGCTGAAACTTATCAAGCCCAAGTTAACGGTTGGTGGTGGTGGGTAGTGTTTCCGGGAGCTATGATAGTAATTGTTGCAATACCCTTTGTTCTAATTGGTTTTGCAATTGAGAGGGTAGCATTAGGGGAGAGGTAAAATGCTATTAGAAGTAAAAAATTTGAAAGTTTATTTTTACACTAAGAGAGGAGTCGTTAAAGCCGTGGATGATGTTAGCTTAAACTTGGAAGAAGGGGAGATAATAGGGTTAGCTGGAGAAAGCGGATCTGGGAAAAGTACAATAGGGTATGCCATTATGAGATTAGTTCCCTTTCCAGGAAAGGTTGAGGGAGGTAAGATACTTTTCAAAGGAAATGATATTTTGGTGTTAGATGAAAGTGATTTCAGAAGAAATTATAGATGGAAGAGGATAGCAATGGTTTTTCAAGGTTCTATGTCTGGTTTCACGCCAGTCTTTAAGATTAAGGATCAAATAATTGAGATTCTGAAAATCCACGATTGGGAGGGAGATTACGATGAGAGGGTTAAAGAACTTTTTAAAATGGTTAGTATGGACCCTGCTTTAGCTGACAAATATCCCCATGAACTATCAGGGGGGCAAAAACAAAGAGCGTTCATAGCTATGGCTTTAGCTCTGAATCCACAAGTTTTAATTGCAGATGAACCTACTACGGCATTAGACGTTGTTGTTCAAGCACAAATAATTAATCTGCTTAAAAAGCTTAGAAAAGAGCTTAATCTATCAATCATATTTATAACTCACGATTTGGCACTATTATCAGAACTTGCGGATAGAATATATGTTCTATATGCCGGAAAGGTGATGGAAAACGGTAAGTCCGAGATAATATTTAAGAAACCTAGGCATCCATATACACAATTATTAATAGAGTCTATTGCGACCTTAGATAAAAACGTAATAAAAGGAATCCCTGGTTTTATGCCGGATTTATCCAATCCTCCCAAGGGATGTAAGTTTAATACTAGATGCCCTTTCGCTAAAGATATATGTTTTAAAGAGGAACCTAAATTTAGACTATTTTCGGAAGGTGACGAGGTTGCTTGCTGGCTCTACTGATGATTATATAATTAAAATAAAAGATTTGAAGGTATACTTTACTAAGAGGAAGTCCTTATTTGGAGGAAGTAAATTAGTAACGAAGGCATTGGATGGGATAACGCTAAATATAAAGAGAGCAGAGATTATTGGAATAGTAGGGGAAAGTGGATCGGGTAAGACAACATTAGGAAGAGTTACGCTAGGTCTTCAAAAACCAACTAAAGGAGAGGTTTATATCAAGACAAAGAACGGTAAGGAGATCAATGTATCAAAGACTAGGTTAAAGGAATTAGGTAAACATGCTCAAATGATTTACCAAGATCCATATTCTTCAATAGATCCCATTATGAAAGTTTATGATGTACTATCATTACCACTAAAGTATAGAAAAGAGAAGGAGATCGAGAGTAAAATAACTGATGCAATGAATTTAGTAGGACTTCCCTTACAACTTCTGGAAAATAGAGTATATCAGCTTTCTGGAGGTCAGAGGCAAAGACTAAGTATAGCTAGAGCCGTAGTTGTTAACCCAGATTACATAGTGGCTGACGAACCTACTACGATGTTAGACGCTTCATTAAAAGGAGAGATATTGAAGATTATAAAGGATGCGAGAGAGAAAAAGGGGATAACTTTCATGCTTATAACTCATGAATTACCTATAGCTAAAATAATATCAGATAGGATAACTGTGTTATACTTAGGCAAAATAGTTGAAATAGGGAGGGCTAATGATGTAATAGAAAAGCCTTTACATCCTTATACCCAAGGTTTAATTGATGTTTATCCTAAGATAGATCCATCTCAAAAAGATAAACTAAAAGAGATTAAGATAAAGCCAGATATTATAAGGCCAGATAAAGGGTGTGTATTTCATCCAAGGTGTCCTTTTGCTTTAGAAAAATGTAGGGAGCAGGAGCCAAGCTTAAAAGAAGTAGAACAAGGGCATTATGTTGCTTGTTGGTTGTATTAATTCTTTACTTTGAGAATCTGTCTCCTAAAAATTCTATTAAACCTCTTATTCCTACTAAAGCACCAGCAACTGCTAAGATCATTGATAACATTAATATACTTAAACTTTGAAACATATAGCCGACATAATCTATTGCTATAGCAGAAGAAAGCATGAGCAAACCAATGATCACTTTAAATATTGACCTCATTAGATTATGATTTGTAAATAACATTATTAAATTTTCCTTTTTCAAGATGTGTCTAACATTGGTTAGTGTAATTTTGAGTTGCCGTTTCTAGCGGATAAGGATTATGGTAAGATCACATGGATATGTGTTTCTCGATTTAGAGTTTTTCTCTAAAACACGTTTCAATATAAAAAACGCTAATAAATATATGAAAGGCTTATATATCACAAAGGTAAATAAGCATACATGTCGATTGCGGGTAGATTAGAAAGACTGCCTTGGACCTCATTTCACACGAAGTTGTTAGCACTACTCAGTATAGGCGAGTTTTTTGAATTATATGATCTTTTCGTAGGAGGTTTTGTAAATCAACCTATAGCCTCTTTCTACAAAGTGGCTTCGGCAGAGGCTATATATTACAACGTTGCAATATTCTTTTTAGGAGCTTTTGTTGGCTGCGTTATTTTCACCTATATTGGGGATGCTTTAGGTAGAAGAACAGCATTGATATTAAATATGATAATTGCTGGAATAGGTCTTCTATTAGTTCCTTTCTCACCTAACATTTACGTTCTAGGTCTCTTAAGATTCATAATAGGTTTGGGAGTAGGGCCAGAGGCGTTGATAGTTTTAGATGTGATGATTACTGAGTTCTTTCCCTCCGCATTTAGAGGAAAAGCGTTAGCCATAGGCTATACCGCATCATGGACTGCTCCAATAGTAGTTGCGGCATTAGCTTACCTTCTGATACCCCACAAATATGCCTTATTAGGTTGGCAATGGCTATATATCATAGGAGGATTAGGTATATTAACGATAATTCCATTCAGGTTCTTAATACCAGAGTCACCTAGATGGTTAGAGAACAAGGGCAGAATAGATGAGGCTGATAAAATAGTTAGAAGAATAGAAGAGGTAGCTATAAGGGAAAAGGGTAACTTAGGTGAGCCAGTTCAAGTTCAAGTTATTACTTCGCAAAAGGTAAAGATCTCAGAATTGTTCTCGCCACTTTATAGGAAAAGGACAACAATGCTTTGGATCTTTGAGTTCTTACAGGCTGGGGTCTATTACGGCTTTGCGTCTTTAGCCCCTTCAGTATTATACGCAAAAGGATTCACTCTGGTTCACACCTTACAATACTCTATGTTAATTTATACGTCATACTTTCTCAGTTCTTTAGCTTCGATATTTATAATTGACAGCACTAAGTTTGATAGAAAATGGCAGGTAAGCATAGTGATGCTATTAATGGGAATAACTGGTCTAGCTTTCGGTTTTTCCATAACACCTGTGGAGGTTATAATTACTGGTTTCATATTTGGTTTTCTCTCGAACATCTTCTCTAACGCATTTCATCAATACGGTGCAGAGCTGTATCCAACTAGGGTAAGAGCCTTCGCTGATGGCGTACAATATTCTTTAAGCAGACTTGGAAATTACATATGGTTAACTATACTTCCCATAGTTCTATTTTCTAAAGGTCCTATTGCAATGTACACGATAGTTTTTATAATGTCAATAGTGGTTATGATAGACGTAGCTATCTTAGGACCTAAGGCATCTAAGATCGAGTTAGAGGAGTTATCTAAATGATTAAGATTTTTTATTTAGATAATATGAAGGAATATATGTTAGTTATGCGGAACATTAATGAAGTATACAGAATTAGTCTAAATACTAAATTTTTAATAATTCAGTTATTAAGATAGGCGCATACATTGGGTCTCTAAAGAATTAAAAAATCTCTATAAACTCTAGTTTTTGATATATACTAAGGGGTTTGGGTTTCATCAGATCTCATATATATCAACCCTTGGGCTTCACGGGAGTCAAGCGAAATTTTCGCCTTCACCCTCCTCTGTCCCATTAGCGGGATAACCCCAACCCACAGTGGGGATCCCGCACATCTCAAGTTGTCTTACCTCCCTTTCGGGATATATGCCCACATCTGGGGGTAAGACCTTTTTCATCCAGTGCCATGTAAGATATCAATTATAAACTTAATTTTCTCACTGAAAATGCTTACCACGGCATTGTCAAACTATGAATCGTGGAAGGATTACTATATTTTTCGCAAATACTGAAGAGTGTGGATATGATGAAATCATGAAGCTATAAATTCTGGTTATGGTCCCGTTTAAAATGTATATGGTGTGTACCCTTTATTGCGATCCCACTCTTATTATTAACTCCCATTTTCATGAAATAAAAGAGAACTTAAAATTCTTTCCCGCCCTAAAGAATGAAAGGTTTCCTCATGTCATAAAGAGCCAAAATCCTTTTATATAAAATATGCAAATTTTCTCCTCATGTTAAGTTCATTAAATGATATAACGAATAGTAAACTACTTTTATACTTGTGTAAAAATGGTAAAGCTTTACTGATTGTGGTTGATAATGAGCGAAATGGAGTTTTTGAGGGTAAGCTAATAGATGATAAAACGGTAATACTAAAGGAGAGAGGGGGTGATGAAGAATATATCTTGAATGTAAATGATATGTTGAAAGTTAATGATTACATTTATATACGTAATTTTGATAGTAATTTATTATTAGATGACATAAGTTAGATTTTATATTCCCTATTTTCATTAATTTTTGTATGGGATTAGCATTATCTGATATTAAAGATCTCATAGAGACGCCACAAAAATTTGGCTTTAAGATTGAAAGGAAGAAAAGAAAGCCAAGAGATTTAGTTGATAAGGTAAAGGAAAACGGTATAAGGATAGATAACCTTTGGATAGAGTGTGATAGGGAAAATGGAGAATGCGTTGTGGTTGATGATTCGAATAAATTATTTATTATTAACTTTAATAATAAAATTATTATAATGTTTTAGGACTGAAGTAAAGATACATATTTTAATTTTTCTGATATCTACTCTTATACAAATAATAATGACTTCTTTAATTTTATTTTTATATAAATTCCCTAATCAATTTTCTTTATATACACTATATTATTACCATCTAATGATAATACGTTTATTGCCTAACCATTTTTACTGAGGAAGGCATAAATGCATAAGTTTCCCCTTTTGATAAAATTTATAAACGGTTTATAAGTAGTAATTAAGTATGGATATAAAATATGTTTTAGTGATCTTGATTATAGTACTTTTTGTAGTAAATATAGCATTTATATTTTATTTAAATTCAGAAGTAACTACTTTACAATCCGCCTATAATACATTATATATGGATTATGGAAGTCTTAGTAATCTATATAATAACCTTAAATCTAATTATTCTACACTTTACTCCTATTACACTTCTATTGTAAGTGATTATAACTCTCTAGCATCTAAGTATACTACATTGTATATAGACTACACTAATTTATCCGCAAAATACGCTACACTTTCATCAGAATATAATAATCTTTCTCAGGCTTACTCCAATCTATCTAATAATTACATTACACTCTCCGGTGTAGCTGACGCTCTCTCCGTATTTAACTATTTATCTCAAATTAATACTCAATCAATCGAAAATATGATGATTGGCCCCTATCCAGTGTTCTATCAAATTACTTCTCCTCCTGGTAACGCAACATTTTATCTAACCCCATCTAACGCATCAACTGTAATAGGAGAGCTAGGTGCTTCAATATCAGCCTTCTTCGACTATATCTCAGTAAGGGAATTTGATAGGGCGGTAATAATATTTCCATTCGGCAATTATACATTAGGAGAGGGATTAATAGCTTTTCAGGACACTCTAGCTAATGGTAGTATTATTAATACTTATGCTATAGTAACAGTAACATTAAGACATATTAACTCAACTAATTGGCAGATAGTTTACTTTAAGGTTGATAACGCTATCTCACAATATCAGTATAGGATGATAGAAACTGCTTTAACAGTTGTTCAAGATATGGAGACCAAAAACTTAGGACAGCTACAGTCGATATTAATAGGACCTTATCCAACTTACGTTTATATAGCATCTCCCCCATACATGGGTAATTATACTCCATCTACCGTCGTATTAAGTAATTTTATCGATACGATTTTGCCAAAAGAGATAAAGTCCCTTTCATTTGAACCCTATTATTTCAGCATTTCGTATACCTCTAATGAGCAAGGTACAGTTAGCGTTTATGGAGAGTTAAATATTATTCTATATAATGGTTCAACGTACACGGAATATACTAATTTACAGTTTAATGAAGTATTATTACCTCAAGGAGTTTTCCAAGTGACGGGAGTTAATATAATCAATGACTTGACTTTTAATCAGATTATAACTATTTTACCAAGATAAAGCTTAAAGATGGGAAAATATTTTTTAACCCTTAATCTAATTCGTTTATATGCAAAAGGGTATAATTTTAACTGCTTTGTTAATGTTTTTTATGCTAGGATTATCATCAGTAATAGTAAGCAGCGGATATGCAGTGATAAGCAATTTTAATGTACCAGTTCTTCCTGCCGCAGAATATAGAAACTTAACTCCTTATGTTGCAGTATTAAATGAGGTATGGGACTACACTTCGAACACTGCACTTTATGAAGCACTAGTAGCTGGTCAAGTTCAAATGGCTGGTATTGTTCATGAGAGTCAAATACTTCAAGCCGAACATGATCCTAACTTATATCTATATGATCAACCAGTCTACGGTTTTGGTCCAATAATTCAGTTCAACTTCAATAGATACCCTATGAACAACACTTATTTTAGATGGGCTATTTTTAGCTTAGTTAACTACCAGTTAGTGCAACAGCAGGTTTTCGATAATGGGCTATTAGGCACAGCCATGCCTTGGTATGTTGATCCTTCACTATATGCTTACTTCTTCAATCCTAACGCAACCATATTCTATCAGACTCATGAGAGTTTTAATTTAACTAGGGCTAGAATTTATCTACAAGATGCTGGTTTAGTTTATAGTTCTTCCTTAGGAACGTGGACTTATCCGAATGGAACACCAGTAACTATAACTTGGATAATACCAGCAAACTCTCCACCTGCACTTAAATTAGCAGAAATAGTCACGCAAGCTGCAAAAGAGATTGGATTAAATATACAATACCAAGTTGTTCCTTTCACGCCTACTTTGATACAAGATTTATTAACGGAAAATTATGATCTCATAACGTTTGGTTGGAGTGTAAACGCTATAGCCCCTGATTGGTTATATTTCATTGATGGTCCATTAGCTCCAAGTACTAGTGATGATGCTTTCGTTAACGCCACTATTAATCAGCTTTTAACTCAAGCTTATGTTTTATCATCAAATCTTAACCAAAGTGAATATTATACTAAACAAGCTGTTTATTACTTACAAGCTGCGGTACCCGAGATAGTAGCAGGTTGGGCTAACGATGTTATTGGAGCTTATTTACCAGGCTATGCCAATTATGTTCCTACGGTAGGTGGAGGAATTTCATTAATAGATGTTCATGTATCTAACTCAACTCATGGTAAGTTTAACTGGGGATTAGCTCCAGAGAGTGCTGCTCCAACTACATATGACGTTTATACCGCAGAGACGGTGTGTGAGTTTGACGGATTAGGAGAAGTTTATGATACACCATTAACAAGCCCTCCATTTAATGCTTTACAACTATTGCCATGGATTGTTTCAAACTGGACTGTCATTAGCCACTTAAACGAAACAATTCCGGGTACTAATATAAAAATAGTTAATGGTCAAGAAATTATACTGAACTTAGTTCACAATGATACTTTCCAGAATGGATTTCCATTAAATGCTTTAGCCATAAACTTTACTATGTGGTATTTCGATATGGGTGGATATGCTTCTAATCCATTCAATCCGTCACAAGATACAGTATATATAGGTACATATTATGGAAAGCCAGTTATACTTAACTATACAGCTGAGGCAATGTTCCCATCATTTGAGTGGTTTGGTACTCTGCCAAATCTAGTTTATTCCTATGTTCCCTCAAATAATCCTTATACAATATACATATACTTTAATGATAGTAGTTATTGGAATATTTACAGCCTATCTGGAATATATATAGTTCCTCCCTCGATATTCGAAAATATACCTCCACAGTACTTGGGAGCTGACGTATATTCCGTTTCAACCAACGGTCAAGTTATAGGATCTGGTCCTTACTACTTATATGCTTGGAACAAGAGTGTGGGCTCTACCTTTATAAGAAACGACGGTTATTTCAAGCTAGATCCATTAGCTAATTTCATCGCTAATATAACTTATGGGAGTACATCAACGTATACTTTCACGTTTAATATAACTCAAGTATATGCTGCCCCAGCGTATATAAACGGTAAACCTACAGTAAGTCTACCTTTAGTTCCAATAACAAACGCTACAGGTAATGCTTGGATATGGATATATGGTAGTACAACTCCAATGATGAGTGTTCCAATAACTCATGTTATGGGTAACGAATATGAGGTATCAATACCCGTTAATCAATTAAAACCTGGTTTTACTTATGTGTTGTTTGTTAACGCTACTTATACGGAACCTTTAGTACTCAACATGAGTGCTAACAGTATTGGATCTGGAGTTAGGATTGTGGATGTTCCTCATGTTTACTATGCATATTACACATTTAACATACTATCTCCAGTAACTCCAGTGACTACTACGACTACAACTACTACGACTACAACTACTACGACTACAACGACTGTGGTGTCAACTATTTCTCCAGTAGCGAGCTACACTCCACCATCTCCACCGGCAGTTAGCACGGTAGTCATAACCACCTCCACTGCAGTGTATGGATCACTTGGAGTTGGGATAGTTGTAGTTATAATAGCACTAATAGTAGCCTTAGTGTTTAGAAGAAAATAATTTAAAAAATAACCTTTTTTTTACATACAATTTTTAATCTACTCCAATCACGATAGGAAAAAAATTTTTAACTGTGGCGTTCTGTAATAAACATATGGGATTTGGGACCTATGCTGTGAGGAGAGCTGTGGATAGACTATTATTACTTATCGCCTTAGTAATTTTAAACTGGTTTCTATTAGAGGGTCTTCCTGAGGCGTTAGGGATAGATCCAGCCCTATGGTTTTTACCCATAGGTCAAATAGGTAGATCTTCACAGTTTCAACATAGCCTATTAGTTGCTCTAACAAATCTTTATGGATTTAACAAACCGATTTACGTTCAATTTGCACATTACTTTTATCTTCTTTTTACCCTAAAGTTTTACGACTTCCAACATCATGAGTATGTTGTTGGTGAAATTATGAGAGCTTTACCCTACACTATAGTTCTTACTGTACCTCCTTTAATATTTCAAACCATATTGGCTATTCTTTTAGGTTCATATGCAGCTATAAAGAGAAATAAATTGGTTGATCACATAATTTCCAATTATTTAGTACTTCAATATAATATTCCAGGGTTTTTCATCTTGGTAATACTTTGGGTATTATTAGCAATTTATGTCAAAGTAATACCTATATCTGATGTGTCCGTAATAAACTGGTCTAGTCCAATAACTATCTTAAAAGCATACTGGTTACCGTGGGTAGTTATTACCTTTATATTTGGCTTCCCTGTTAGGGGTATTCTTATGAGGAACACAATGATAGACGTACTTGATTCTGATTTCGTTAAGTATGCCAGATTAGTAGGTTATAAGGAAAAGATTGTTAGAGGGATAGCACGTAGAAATTCTCTTATACCAGTTATTACCAGAACTGCAATCGATGTTGCATTTATATTATCCGGAATATTCTTCGTAGAATACATTTTTGGTATACCAGGTATGGGATATCTCTTAACTTATGCTGCATTGGAACTTAACTTACCTTTACTTGAGGGATCTTTCTTCATATTAACAGCCTACGCTTTAGCTATCCTTTACGTTAACGATTTAATATATCCCCTTGTAGATCCTAGAATAAAGTTGAGGTGAGTTTAACTTGAATCCAATATTTAGATCAAAGTACTTCATAATATCATTAGCTTTTTTAGTCATACTTGTTGGTCCTATTGTAATAGGCTACTTCACAATACCAAAAGCTAATCCTTACACACCAGCAGGTCAAGAAGCCGCTGCTCCTTATGCAGTACCAAGCTGGGCTAATGCATTTTATGGCAATTTACCACCTGATATTATGGTACCCTCTAGCTATTCACTAATAGCAGCCAAGAGTCCTTCAGTAATCACTTATTGGAATCTCCGTAATATGTCTATAAACGGGGATCAAGTAGAAGTCTTATGGGTTAGTAATTTTGGTCCTACGGGTGAATCCTTTGAAAAGACAATGTCTACCTTTGGTAATACCGGGAATGGTAGCATAGAAGTAATAATTAAAGGTGATAATCCAGTTAATATTACACTATATCATACTTTTTATTACAATTATCTATTGCCCTCCAGTTTAGACTCTTTTTTAATGCAGGCTAGTATTTACTATGAATCTTCTGGGTCACAATTCTTGTTTAATGGATATATTGTTAATTCTAAGAATGAAACCTATTGGATGTTAACTTCTGGGAATTACATAATACCGACTTTAGCTACTGTAGAGAAATATATTTCCCCTAAGACATGGATATATGTTTTAGCAACATCTGGTGATGCCTCACTAACTCCTTGGTATTATACTGCTAATCTTCCCCCTTCTGAACAAGCTTTCGCCAATTCTATATTCTTACATTCAGTTTTTAACCTTACTGGGACTTATACTGTGCAATACCAAATATCTTATATCCCATCAGGTAAGAATTCCAGTATAATCATATATCTTTCAGATCTATTATTCAAGTTCCTAGGTAGTAGGTATGGGTTATTGGGCACGGATGATAATGGAGCTAGCGTTTTTGCGGAATATGTGCAAGGAGGTGCATTTGATCTAATTTTAGCTTTAATAGTAGGTGCTGTGATAGTTGGGGTTGGAGCCATAACTGGACTTTTAGCTGGTTATTATAGCGGAAAGACTGACCAAGTTTTGATTTCCATTTCCGATTTTATCCTACTTTTACCTGGCTTAGCGTTACTAATAGTTTTAATAACTATATTTCAACAGATATTTATTTCAAGTTCCAAAGTACTACTAATTGCAGCAGTTTTAGTTCTTTTGTCATGGCCTCCTACTGCTAGAATAATCAGAGGACAAACGTTAAGTATTAGGAATATGGGTTTCGTAGAGGCGGCTAAAGTATTAGGAATGTCTAACTTTCAGATACTGAGAAAGCATGTTGTAAGACATGTAATACCCATCATTATAGCTCAGCTCATATTTGATATACCTGCGGTTATAGGTATAGAAAGTGGGCTTGATTTCTTAGGGATAGGTATAATAACTTTCCCTACATGGGGAAACATGTTAGGTTTTTCAGCTCATGCAGCTACCTCAGCACCTTATTTTGCTTGGTGGTGGATTTTACCACCTGGTATTGCATTGTTCCTTTTGGGGATTTCATTGTATTATATCGGAGAAGCTATAACGAGATTTTATGGTTTGACAAGTGGTGAAAGTCGTTGACATTACAAGTAAATGATTTAGAAGTTAAATACTATTTAGATGATAATACGTACGTTAGAGCTGTTAGCGGAGTATCCTTTAGCCTAGAAAAGGGAGAAGCATTAGGCATAATAGGTGAAACCGGTTCTGGAAAGACTACTATAGCATCTGCCATAATGAGGGTTTTACCAGAAAACGCTGAAGTTAGAGGATCTGTCCTGCTTGACGGTAAAGATATTCTTAGTATGGACAAAGAGGAATTTAGAAGGAGTATTAGGTGGAAGAGAATATCTATAATACCTCAATACTCTATGAATTCTTTTAATCCTATAAAAAGGGTGGGGGATCAATTAGTCCAAATAATCCTTGAACATACTGAAATGGATGTACATCAAGCTTTCGAGAAGGTAATGAAGCTATTTGAGCAAGTTGGTCTTCCTCCAGAGACTTTTAGAAAATACCCTGATGAACTTTCTGGAGGACAGAGGCAGAGAGCAGTTATAGTTTCAGCTCTTCTATTAAATCCTGAAGTTGTGATTGCAGATGAACCTACTACTGCCTTAGACGTTATTAACCAAGCTAGAGTTATTAGCTTAATAAGGAGAGAGATTCTAAATTCATCAAGAAGTTTGATTTACATAACTCATGATATAGCCTTAGTAGCCAATTTATCTACTAAGGTGGCTACGCTTTACGCGGGAAAAATTATGGAATTAGGTGATGTTAGGAAAATATTTAAGGAACCTTTACATCCCTATACAATAGGTCTATTATCATCAGTACCTGATATAAGGTACGGTAGAGTTAGGAAGCTTAATTACATACCGGGCGATCCACCAGATTTAACAAAGGAAATTAAGGGATGTCCTTTTGCGCCTAGGTGTAAAATGGCTGAGAGCATATGTTTTACGAAGGAACCAGAATTACGATTAGTAGATGGAAGACTTGTTTCGTGTCATCTAGTAGGTGAGAGGAAGGATGTCGGAACCACTAATAAGAGTTAATAATTTATATGTCAAGTACCCATTTGCAAGAGTTGGACTATTTAAGAGACTCTATGTTAATGCAGTAAATGGAGTGAATGTTGAAGTTGGTAAGGGAGAAATATTAGGAATAATTGGTGAGAGTGGTTCCGGCAAAACAACATTAGGGAAAGCTATTCTAAAATTAATAAACATTCATACCGGCTCTATTTACTGGGAAAACGTAGAAGTGTCAAAAATAAATGATAAGCAATTAAGACCTTTAAGAAGATATTATCAAATGATACAACAAGATCCATATGGTTCATTAGATCCTAGGTACACAATTTATGAAATTTTGGCAGAAGGAATTAGGCTTCATGGGTTAGCTAGTAATAAAGAAGAAGAAAAAGAGATGATTTATGAAATGCTAAAAACTGTTAAACTATCTCCTCCAGAGGCCTTCATAAACAAGAGACCATTTGAACTTTCTGGAGGACAGAGACAGAGAGTAGTGGTTGCAAGAGCTTTATTGCTAAGGCCTAAATTTATAGTAGCTGACGAACCTGTATCGATGTTAGATGCTTCCACGAGAGGACAGATACTTGAGTTTATACTTCAAGAGAAGGAAAGGAATGGCACAGCATTCCTCTTTATAACTCATGACATATCTATTGCTAGCTATGTTTCCGATAGAATAGGTGTTATGTATTTGGGAAAGATAGTAGAAATAGGATTAACAGATAGAGTGATCAATAAACCTCTGCATCCGTATACTCAGGCTTTAATGCAAGCAGTTCCCATACCAGATCCAGATGTAGGAATAAAAGAACCTAATATTAAGGGGGAGATACCTAGTCCTATTGATCTCCCAAAAGGTTGTGTATTCTATAATAGATGTCCTTTTGCCATGCCAGTATGTAAGGATAAGGAACCTGAGTTTAAAGAAGTAGAAGGTGGGCATAAGGTTGCATGTCACTTATACTAGTATTCTATTATTATTTTTGTTATTTATGACTATAGCTTTTCATGGATCACAATTAGTAGGGTATAAGGGTATTTTTTCTGGTCTGGACGTGTCTTTAAGTATTAATTTGAATTATGTTAAAATCTCACAGAACGAATATAACGTTACAGTATATGAGGTAGGAAAGGGGTATAATAGTTCTTTAGGTATAAGTGAAACCGTGAAAGGCTCTTATTATTACTTAATAGACCTCAATAATGATACGCTAAGTATAAAGTATTATTCATATAATTACTCTAACGTATTTGTACTGTATCCTTTCTATATGCCTTACAATTTCAATAAAAATTCTTCAGTCTATGTCGTTATCGACGTAATGAATCTAAGCGATAATAAGGTAACGTTTCAAGTGATGAGTTACGGAAATATTACAATTAACAATGGTATTATATCATTAAGGTTTTCAGATCTTAATCTAACCTCCATTCCTGTATATTATGAATCTCAATATATAATATATAAAAATGGATTTATTAATTATATTCAATCAAATTATTCTAACAGTGGAGAAGTATTTTTAGAAACTACTTTAACTATATCTCCTCCTAACACATACTCAAATACCTCATTGTTTATCCTTATACCTATTTTAGTAATAGTAGTAATAATATTTTTCTTGTATACTAGGAAGAAAAGACATTAACCTAGCGTATATCTATAAATTTAATTTATATCAAAAATTCTTTATTTTATAATAAAATTTTAGTAAAAACTATATAAGCATGGAGTAAAAAGCTAACATACTTTATTATATGAGATAGTTTAAACTGTATCATGTTTAAAATTTTTATACGTTGAGATAGACTAAAAATTAAATATAACCTATAATATAATTAAATCCATGATGGAACATTCTATATCTATAGATGGCTTAGACACTTGTAAATTAATGAATAGTTTACTGGAATTTGCGAGTAAAAATAACCTAAAAATTGATATATACTATGATAACCGTGTGATTAACGTATTATTATATAATAATTTGACTAAAATTCACTTAAACATAAAGTATGAAGGTAATAATGTAATAATCACACCTATACATATAAGTAATGACGTAAATCTTGAAAGCATTTTTAATGAAAGAAATGAGATGACTACCCGTGCACTATGAGCAATCAATTCTCTAGAACGTATTCTAAGTTTTTGTATGAAGACAAATAATCTATAACTAATCTAGAAAAATTGTAAATCTCATATAATATTTTATTATTTACTCTTATTAATTGCATATTTTCAAATCTAACCTTATCCAGGAGTCTAACCTTATCCAGATTCTCATCAACTATTTTATGAAATTTTTTATCCATTATTTTTTCACTTAATACTTTAAATATTTGTTGAAAATTATAGGACCACGGATTATTGATATCCAGTTCTGAAAGTAAACTACATAGGTATAAGTACAAAGCTTCAGAGATTAGGACGATCGCAGTATCATATGACATCTTTTGAGCATCAACGAACAAAACGTCTAAGAGCTGTTTAGCCCTATCTTTGAGCAATGATGGATCCATAACATTATATATATGATGGTGAGATTATAAGCTTTTGTAAAAGAAGTTTGGATTTAAAAGAAGTTTTTTAAAATTACACATTTCAATATAGATATATAAAATTTATATTGTAGGTTAATAAAAATTTGATTAGAGAGAATAAATATCTTTTAGTGCAAAGTATACATATAATAAAATATGTTTTTTATATTAAGCATATTTCGAAATATCTGACCTCCTCTGCGTCTTGAAAGGCGATGGTTCACCTAAGAATATTCATAGGTTTACCACCTTCATAGCTAGTGGGCGTTTTTAACACAAACTCAATTCGTCCAGCAAAGGCTAGGTTCTCACTCACATTACCCCTTTTCCCTACCCTCCTTGGTGATTAAAGATATGTATCGAGGAACATTCTCATTTGTCCTTTTTTAGGCTTTCCTCAACGTTCTTCACATTCCATGAAGGGCTAGGCTTGCCTTTCCTTTATCATAAGCTTAACAGTAGTGACGTTAATCGTGCTACGAATATGATGAGGTTAGGGGAAAAAGTTATTAACGTGTTGAGGAAGCCTCTTTCTTTCCTATTCTCTTCAAATGGAGTAATCTCCATAAAGAGAGATGACGTCAAAAACCTCAGCGGAACTTCCACCTTTTAAGGCAAGGAGGAAGTTAGTAGGGGTGAGATTATCATAAAGAGAAGTTATTCTCGTTGTTTAAAGAATTTTCCTCCTCCTTAAAAAGTTAGGCTTACAGTTATTTCATCAACTTAATGTGTTTTTGCCGTTATTTTGCCACTTTTTGCTAATTTCTATAACACAAGCCTTATCTCTTAAGGGATTGTAATACTGATCTAGCCTATTATGTCCCAAGGTAGGATTGGTGTTTTATTGAATTTCTTCTTGGTCACCTTCTCCAGTGCTATGAAAACTGCTGGCAATGCTCCTGTCGTTCCTGCTTCTCCTACACCCCTACTTTTAGCTGGTAATGCTGAGGGAAACTCTATTTCATTCAAGGTGACTTTATATTTTGCTTCAACTGCTGTAGGTACCCCAGCTTCAGCTATCGATGAGAACAGGGGATTTCCATTATCATCATAGGGTGTTTGCTCCCATAATACTTGTGAAACCCCTTGTAGAACCCCACCAATTATTTGTCCTTCTACCTCATCCTTAACCAATACTCTGCCAACATCATCTACAGCAAAGATTTCTATAACTTTTGGAAATCCAGTATCCTTATCATAATCAACTACTGCTACATAAGCTCCGGGAGAGAATATATCATCTGACTTATAGAATACCTCAACCTCAACTCCATCCATCTCCTTTAAAGCCTTATTTATGTCCTTCACTTTATTTAGCAGTTGCCTGCTAGCCTCAATTACTGCTGATCCTGCTATAGTGCCACTTCTAGATCCAAAACTTCCTATTCCTTCCTTGACGTATTCTGTACTGTTACTATACACCTCTATTAAGTCAGCAGGTATTCCTAGTACTTCCGATGCTAATTTAGAGAAAGTATCATAGTAAGCTTGTCCATGAGGACCACTACCAACATATATTTTAACCTTCCCGTTTTCTATCTTAACTCTAGCCCCCTCTCCTGGAGACAGCCTTACTATATCAGTAAATACTACTATTGAGATACCCTTATCATTATACTGTTCTTTTGCCTTTCTATAATACTTTTCAGCCTCATTTAATACCTCATAATATCCAGCAGGATCAATTCTAATTCCTAAGGGAGAAACGTAACCGTTGTCCCCTACTAAATTTCTCCTTCTTATCTCGACAGGGTCCATCTTCAACTCTTCCGCTAAATCTTCAATTAGTGTTTCGTGGATTAATGCCGCTTCAGGTCTGCCAGCTCCCCTATAAGGACCAGTAGGAGGTAAATTGGTAAATATTCCATAAGCCCTTATTGAGGCAAATTTTACCTTATAAGGACCGGTTAATAGTCTAGCTATGAATAAGGGAGTAGTGGGATTAAGTGTAAAATTATACGCTCCAATATCATCTATAACATATCCTTCTAGGCCTAGTATTTCACCCTGCTTAGTAGCATATAGCTTTATATCTGAAACCACTCCTCTCCCAAAAGTAGGGTTTCTTAAATGTTCAAATCTGGTTTCTATCCACTTAATAGGTCTTCCTAATTTCATCGAAGCTATAGATGCTAAAACGTACTCCGGGTAAGCTGGTACTTTGTTTCCAAAACCGCCCCCTACGTTAGGAGATGAATAAACCTTGATTTTCTCTGGCGAAATTCCTAGTACTTCTCTTAGATCATTTCGTATTCTAAAGGAGGACTGAAAAGATCCATAAATATTTAATATATTTCCGTCCCAATGAGCTATTATTCCTTTAGGCTCCATCGGGTTAGAGATTATCCTATTCTGTTTTAGTTTTCTTCTGACTACTACTTCAGCTTTGCTCTTAGCACTAAGTTCACCGCCCTCTAATAGTCTATCAACGGAAATATTACCCTTTACTCCGGAATGAATTTCCTCATTACTATTCATTGCTTCCTCTACATCTACAATTGGCTTCAATTCTTCATAGTCAATGGATACATCTTCTGCTATATCTTCAGTTTCGTACCTATCTTCTGCTACGAAGGCTAATACTGGCTGTCCTACATAGTTAACCCTTCCATCGGCTAATACTGGCATCTTAACTATTTTTGATTGTTTCAAAGTTTCTGGATCACCGCTTACTGGCATATATAGCTTTACATCTTCCCAAGTTAATGTTAGAAGAGCCTTACTAGGTTTTGATATATTTTTTATTATACCTCTTGCTATGGGTGATCTGACAATATATAAATACGCCAAGTTTTTAGGATTAATATCATCTATATAGGAAGATTTACCAGTTATTTTGGGAAGATCTTCTTTAATCACAGTATCGTTATATTTTATTTTATGCTTTAATAGTTTTCCTTTAAACCAATTTTAGGTTTATACGTTCCATTTCTATATTTAAATATGTGAAAGGAAGAGCTATTGCTTTGAGTAATGATGGATATTACGTGGTGTCAATAATTTCAGATCAATTGCTGGCATACAGAAAGACTTCGATTTTAAAATTCTATTATGTTCTTTTAGTATCTTCTATTATTATAATGATAACATATGTACTGTTAAATAATCCTTACGTCTTATTATTAATTTTAATTGTATTATGCGTATATGCTGTAAAACTTTATATAGAGATAAACAAATATAATTATGATAAATATGAGAAAATTATTGGTATCGAAGTGAACAATAAAATTATCAAAATAATTACAGAGAGTAGAACTTTTATAATTCATAGAAAAATATTTGGTCTTGAAATTTAACTGCTCTTAGGTTTTATTGTTATTGTACCACTATCTTCATCGACTTGAAGCATGTATTTCTTTCCAAACTTCTCTACCATAGATTTAGGTAGATACAAGTTGAGTGGTAAGGTATAATACTCATATTCGTATACTTTACCTCTAACATTTTTCTTTCCCACTAATCTTTTAGCCTCAACTTCTCTTTCTTTCATAAGATAATATACGCTATCTCTCTTTTTAAAACTTTTCCATAAGTAGCTTAACATTTTATCATTAAGTATAATCTTTTCTATGATACTTTAAACTTATTGAGTAATTTTTCAATAATGATTTCATTAATTAATAAATTAAAGTTAGTAGAACGTAATCTGACATTTACGTTGTAATCCAAACTTAAGTTTAATACATAGTGATAAATATAATTATTCAAATTAAATATCGCGTCATATCTGCAGTCATTCAGTGCACATGTAAGCTTTCGTTCGTTCTTTATCCTTTCACCGTTAATAAGTGTTAGAATTTTTTGTGAGTACATGTCTATAATCGACTCTATACTCACTTCAGAGTTATTTATATGTATAATCATACCTTTTTCAGAGTTATATACATTAATCCTTTTAATTTCTATGTCTTTTCCTATTTTTTCCATTATAGATAAGAATTCTTGAAAACTTAACGATAATAAAAGGTTATTTTCTTCAGAATAAATATAAAGTTCATCTAATAACCAAGGCGAAAAGTGATATCCATTAATGCTAAAAGTCTCCTCATATTCGTCAAAATGTACCTTATCTTGTATTCTTCTGATTTCCACAATATTTATTATACATTTACTCTCATAAAAATGTAATACTCATAGATCGTTCTGACCTCCTTCCGCCTTAAAGGATGGAGGTTCCCTTATGGTGCCTCATTGGTCTCCCTTATTGATTCTCGTTAAAGGAGCTTTCAAGAGGCTCATAGAACCTATCTTTATTTATAATAGTTTTTTAGTATCAAAAACTTTTTATTACTCTCTCCCTAAGGGATGAGGTTTTCCTCATCTCGTAAATAATGAATTAGCTTAGGCGTTCCCGGCTTAATTTCCTTAGGTTTACCAACTTTTTCTAACGCGTTGTATAAAATTTCGTCACTATTCCATGAAATTGGATCGTCTAAGAATGTAGCACCTAATACTTCCGCATATATTTTAGCATCCTCATAAGTCGTAGCACTTTTCCAGTCCTTATTGTAAACGATTATGACCGGTTTCTTATACATTACTACTGCTTCCATAGCTGTCTTTCCTTGATGGGTGATAACTAAACTTGAATTAGCTATCCACTTTTCTAGGTCCGGGTCGAATGAAAAAGACGTTACATTCTCCTTTTTATAAAGCCTTGGATCGACTTTACCGGTTTGAATGACTATTTTCTTCCATGTAATTTTAGAGGCTATGTCAAATAACCTCTTAAATCCCAAGCTACCAGCAGTTATTAAAATATAATCATTATCTCTAGGCTCATACCTTGGTCTTTCAACTATGGGACCAACTACTATACTTTTATCTTTATATAACTTCCTTTGCTCTTCCCAGTGTAAGAAAACCCCTTTTGAGAACTTAGATATTATGTCAACGGCCTTTCCTTTAGTAATAAATCTATCTTGACTCTCTATGGCAAAGACTTTACCTCCTTTCAAGAATTGAAAGAAAGAGGGAAATATTGAATGATTACTTCCAGTAGCTATTATGATATCGTATTTTGGTAACTTGGAGCTCTCATATAATATTTTCATAATCCTTTTAGCGAAATGGATGCTTGACTCATTAGGCTCTCTGCCCTTTTGTACCTCGTAAATTATGTTTGCGTAATCTCTTATCATTAGTTTACTGTACTCATCGTTTTTGGGTATCACGAAATCTGCTTTTTCTGGCAAGTATTGAGCAATGGCTCTAGCAAAACCGGTGTGACCACCACCACTGGCAATTATTAGAATTCTCACAATTGTATTTTAACAGCTAAAGATATAAGCTGAGCTTTATACTTAACTTTATGGAAAATTATAAGCCGTTATGGATTAAGGGTGCTATAATTCTGGCGATAAATTTTGCGAAGTCAGGTTATAAGCCAGTGAATGTTGGATTAGGAGAAAGGGACTTTTATGTTGATATTGAATCCGATAGTAGTATTAGTTTAGAAGAGGCGAAAAAAGTAATCAAGGAGACCGATATAGCCTTTGAGTTACGTGGAGATACTGTGGAGTATAATGGAATGAAAATTAAGATAGAAGCAAATGAGCCAATTTCTTCATTAATCCCTAAGTATTTCGAAATATTAAACATATCAACTCATCATCCTCAGCCTGGAATACAATACGTTAGGATCAGAGGAGTAGCCTTTGAGACTGAAGAGCAATTGAAAGACTATTTATCATGGCTAGAAAAGGCTCAAGAAACTGATCATAGACTTATAGGAGAAAGGCTTGACTTGTTTAGTTTTCATGAGGAAGCTGGTTCAGGGTTAGTTTTGTTTCATCCTAAAGGGCAGATAATAAGAAACGAACTAATCAATTTCATGAGGGAGATTAATGATAGCATGAACTATCAAGAAGTCTATACTAGCCACGTTTATAAGTCAGATCTATGGAAGATATCTGGTCATTATACATTGTATAGAGATAAATTAATATTATTTAATATGGAGGGGGAGGAATACGGAGTTAAGCCAATGAATTGCCCGGGTCACATCTTAATATATAAGTCTAAGCCAAGGACCTATCGTGATCTTCCAATAAGGCTATCAGAGTTTGGTCATGTGTATAGATGGGAAAAAAAGGGAGAACTTTACGGGCTTTTAAGGGTTAGGGGACTAGTCCAAGATGATGGTCACATTTTCTTAAGGGAAGATCAACTGAAGGATGAGGTTAAAACGTTAATAAAGAAAGTATTAGAGGTTTGGGGTAAGTTTGGGTTTAAACAAGATGATATAAGGGCGTACGTTAGCACTAGACCAGATGAGAGTATTGGAACTGATGAGCAATGGGAAAAGGCGACAAATGCTTTAATTGATGCATTGAAAGAGGTAGGAATGAATTATGGAATAAAGGATAAAGAGGGTGCATTTTACGGTCCCAAAATTGACTTTGACGTTAGGGATAGTTTAGGAAGATGGTGGCAGTTATCTACTATACAGGTTGACTTTAATTTGCCTGAGAGATTTAAGATAGAGTACACTGACAAAGACGGCTCTAAAAAGAGACCAGTAATGGTACACAGAGCGATTTTAGGCTCTATAGATAGATGTATGGCAATACTTTTAGAACACTTCATGGGTAAGCTACCTACTTGGCTTAGCCCAATTCAAGTTAGAATATTGCCGATTACTGATGAAGTAAATGATTACGCCGAGAAGCTATTTAATGAATTAAAGAGTAATAAGATAAGAGTGGAGATAAGTTATGCAGGAGAAACTTTGAGTAAAAGGATTAAAACTGCTTATGATGAGGGAGTACCTTATTTGCTCATAGTAGGAAAGAAAGAGGCTAATGAGGGAAAGGTCACAGTGAGAGGTAGAGGAAATGTAGAAATTAGGAACATTAAATTTGAAGACTTTCTTAACGCTCTTAAAGCTGAGATAAATGACAGAGATGTTGAACAGAGCGCCCTAAAGAAGCTTAAAGGTTAAACAAAAATATGCTTAATATTTTGTTATAGCAAAATTTTTTGAGCTAGGTAATACTATAATTATAAAACGAATAAGAAAGATTGTCTTATAAGGATGGAGGAGATAGGATATGATAGTTTATGGGCTTTATAAAAGTCCATTAGGTTACATAACTATAGCTAAAGATGAAAAAGGTTTCCTAATGTTAGATTTCTGTAACTGTGCAGAGAAAGAGTCTATAGATAATGACGTATTTACAGACTTTTTTCACAAGCTAGACTTGTATTTCGAGGGTAAACCAGTAGACTTAAGAGAGCCAATTAGTTTAAGGACGTATCCTTTTAGGCTATCAGTATATAAGGAGGTTATGAAAATACCTTGGGGAAAGGTTGAGACGTATAAGCAGATTGCCGATAGATTGAATACTTCCCCTAGGGCTATAGGTATGGCATTGTCAAAAAACCCTATTTTATTGATAATTCCTTGTCATAGGGTAATATCTGAGAAAGGATTGGGAGGATATTCTAGAGGGGTTAAGTTAAAGAAGGCTTTATTAGAACTTGAAGGAGTGAAAATAGAGGGTAATTCAAATTCATAAGCATTATGTTAAAGAAAGCGTTAAGATTTGATTCCTTTCCTAATGTACTGAAAAAATTTATTATTTATTTTGGAAGTTAAATAATCTAATGCATGCTGTAATCTTAGCTGGAGGTTATGGGAAGAGATTAAGACCTTTAACCGAGGACAAACCTAAACCTTTAATTGAAGTTGCGGGAAAACCTATAATAGAATGGCAAATTATGTGGCTTAAATCTTATAATATAACTTCATTTATTATATTAACCGGTTATAAATGGGATGTTTTAGTAAAATGGGTTAGTGAAAACGAAAGAAGACTAGGCATTTCCTCATACTTCTCTATAGAAGAGGAACCTTTAGGCACTGGTGGAGCTCTGAAGAAAGTAAAGAAGCTGTTAGAGGATGAGGATGTATTTTTAGTGATGAATGGAGATATAATAACTGACTTAGATGTATCAAGGCTTAAAATAGATAGAGAGCGTGTTGTCGCCATGGCATTAGTTCCTTTGAAAAGTCCTTATGGAATAGTGGAGACTAAGGATGGTAAGGTAATAGACTTTAAGGAAAAGCCAATACTAGAAAATTACTGGATAAATGCTGGAGTTTATCTTATGAACAGTAGAATATTTAATTACTTGCCAGAAAAGGGAGATATGGAAAAACTTACCTTTCCAAAATTGGCGAAAGAGGAACTAATACTAGGAGTTAATTTTAGTAATGTTTATTGGAGATCAATAGATACTATAAAGGACATAGAGGAAGTAAGCGAGGATTTAATTAAGACAAATAAGTTTAGTAATTCCAAATGAAATATTCTATTCCAATAGTATTACCTCCTCTTTATCTTCATCCTTTTCTTCCTCATATAACCACTTTTTTATGGTTTCTTCAACCCCTAAATTTAAGGAATCTTTAATGAGCCTCTCCTTTATTCTCTTTATTATTAATTCTCGGCAATCTTCCGGTACGTTATCCTCTATTATAAGAAATATTTTTTTCATAAGGGAAATCTCATCTATCATGTATTTTTTAGTTTTTATTATCCACTGTTAGTTAGCTGAAATTAATTTCTTTATGGAATCTAAAACACACGGTAAAAACGTCTCAACTTTCTCCCTAATTACTATATCAGCCATGTTATCCATAGGAGTTTCCTCCATGTTTATAATTATTAGTTTACCTCCTCTATGTTTTACTATTATCGGAATTTGATTTGCAGGATATACTGTTAATGAAGAACCTATGGACATCACTAAATCAGAATCATAAGCTATACTTAAGGCATCATAGATTTGTTTAACTGGTTCACCAAATAACACTACATCTGGTCTGATAATTCCTCCACAAGAACATTTAGGAGGAATCTCACCTTGCCCTATCTTCTCAAGAACTTCCTTTGAGTCATAAACTCTATAGCATGAAGAGCAATAGGATCTCCTCATAGTTCCATGAAGCTCTATTACGTTTTTAGATCCAGCCTTTTGATGCAAACCATCTATATTTTGAGTAATAACAGCCTTAACTATACCCATTTTTTCCAATTCAGCTATCGCGTAATGAGCACTATTAGGCTTAGCTTCAAATAGGCTTCCCATTCGGATTGAATAAAATTCCCAAAATCCTTTAGGATCCTTTTCAAAATACTCTATCGTAGCGAGTTCTGGTGAATATCTTTTCCACAGTCCATTAGGACCTCGAAAATCTGGAATTCCAGATGCAGTGCTTATTCCCGCCCCCGTAAACACTATAGCATGAGTGGAAGATAATAACATTCTTGCTACTTCTTCACATTCCACAATCTATTCTTTCATGTATATCAATAAAAGCCTTTTCATTTAAGATTATTCTCTTCTCCCAGTTATTCCTTTTCTGGCAATCTTACCTAATAATTTATCCGTAACTACCAAGTTATGAAATAAGATTATTGCTGAGATTACTGGTAACATGTAATACGCTAAGACGAAATAAACGTAGTTTGATAATATTGACAATATAGTTGAAGTTAAAGCGGTTATTGATAACGCAATCGAGTACATAATAATACTGGGTAGAAATACGCAACAAGATGAACCTGAAATCACCCCAATAGAAGGAACTAAGACTACAGCTTTACTAGCCTTATATCTTGATAATCCCCAAAGTTCCTTTATTTCAATCACGTTTAATCCTATTAATATTGCTAAAAAAATTCCAATAATAGTGGAAAAAGGTATGATATCACCCTCATAAGGTCCTATGAAGAACCAGATTGCTGGGCTTGTCGAGACCCATTGCAAGAAATAAGGTAAAGAGGGAGGAATTGAATAACCTATCCCAGCATTAAACGTAAATTGAAAGCTTAATGCCTTTATTGATCCTGGCAATAATAGGTAAAAGAAGAAGGAGTAAAGAATTACGTGATATGTCATGTAAGCTCCAATCACTGCCCACAATGTTTTATGAGTTTTAAAAGCCACAATTCTCCTGTGGAGAAAGCTGTAAAATGATTTTGGCAGTAAAAGTAGTATGGACGTCCAGAATGAGATAGTTGATATTGTAGACCATAGTAACGTATCAGAATGACTAGAGAAATAAGCTACTAGCGATAAAAATATAAGAATAGTAGCAAGCACATATCTAATCATATATTTAAGATATGAAGTAAAAAATAAAAATTTTCTCATAACTTAGATTATCCCCATGAAGGTGGAGATGATGTAGAGGTAGAAGTCGTTGTCGACGCTGAACTGCTTATAATGGAATAAGGTACCGAGACGGAATTGGAAACTATTAAGTCTACCCACATTCCGCTTTCTGCATGAGAGTAAACTCCACAAGCTATCCAGTAATAGCCAGGCTGTATATTTGTTAACATTGCAGATGCTGTACCTTGTGAAGGTACTCCATTAGAGTAATAATCTGAGGGATTATCTCCAACATATAATAATATCTTACCGTCTTGAGTTATGTTAGGACTATTAGGAGTCAGTGTATCGTTTAGCACTATATTAGCGTTATGAGGTATGGGTTGATCATTAGTCAATATTACCATTACATTCCATCCGGCTGGAACATAGATTTTCATTTGTCCATACGAGGTTCCATTATAGTTGAATTGAGGTCCAGTTACGGAAACTACTAGATAGATAAATACGGTCTTATTATTAGGATTATAAGGCAATTCACTAGCTCCTGGAGGTAATTTTACTGAACTAGTTGTCGTAGTGGTAGTAGTCGTAGATGACGTTGTACTAGTGGTTGTTGTAGGAAGCATAGTACTTGTTGTCGTCATCATCATAGTTGAAGAGGATTTATGGAATAACGCTAGATAAGCTCCAACTGCAGCTACTATTACTACTACTACAACTACTATTGCGATTAATGCTGTAGTGTTCATTAAAGAGTATCGCGTATAATCTCGTCTTTAAACTTTTTCCCAAAACAAAATATTTAGTTTAATATTTTAAAAATTCTATCTAAGGATCTTTAATAACTTGTTTAGAAAACTTTCTTACAAATATATGTATATTTGATATTAAAATGGTAATATTGAGTAAAATAAATATAACCTCATATCAAACTCAAGACGGTATGAATACAGTGCAGTTATCAATATAATTTACTCGAGATCCATAAACATAAGTTAGAATAAAATTTTATGGAAGTGAATGAAACTGTTGTCCGACATTGTGATGTATTCAGATACTCTTTAAAGATCAACTTAAAACTGGTTGAAATGTTTGTATTAATATGAGAGAAAGTTTTGAGCTAATGCTAGACATTTTTCTTAAGGAGAAGGAATTATTAAGGAAGAAGGGCTGGATAGTTTCTTCACCTTACTCTTATGAATGGTGGGACGGTTTGAAGAGTGCGGAAGAAATAATAATATCTGCTATTTTGGTTCAAATGTCTAGATGGGAAAACGTTAAGAGAGTGATACAATCGATGAGAGAGGTTGGACTAACTAATTTTGAAAAATTATATATGACAAGTGATGAAGAATTATATTCTCTCTTTAAAAGTATTAATTTCTATAGAACAAAGGTTAAAAGATTAAAGTACTTAGCGAAGATAACAATAGACTTAGGTAGTCTAGAGAAGTTGTATGATAGGGATATTCTACTAAGTATAGATGGTGTAGGCGAGGAAACAGCAGATTCTATTTTATTATTTGCTGGGCATAAATTGCATTTTCCTCCCTCAGAATACGGGAAAAGAGTTTTGTCCAGATTATTTGGTAGAGAATTGAATAATAAAAGAGAAGTTAAAACAATGGTTGAAAATAACCTAAGGAAAGGCATTTTTGAGTATAAACTTTTTCATGCGGGTATAGTAACGGTTGGAAGAGCGTTTTGTTTTAAGGAGCCAAAGTGTGATAATTGTATCCTAAAGGATATATGTAATTATGCGATGAAATAAGTATGTTTAAGTACTTTTACAAAATTTAAGTATATTATAGGAATGTTTAAATTCCACTGAATAGACTATTCTCTTATGAAGTTGTACGAATATGAGGGTAAGGCTCTTTTTAAGAGGGTTGGAATACCTATACCCAATGGTGTAGTAACTTCTGAACCTATTAAGTGGGAAGGTAAAGCAGTAGTGAAATCGCAATTGTTAGAGGGTGCAAGGGGAAAGAGAGGGTTAGTAAGGGTTACTGAAGATGTATATAATACTATATTAGAGTTAAAGAAACTTGGAGTTGAAAAATTCCTTATAGAAGAATTTGTTCCACATGAGAAAGAATTTTACGCTTCAGTTTTACTAGACAGAGAAAGCGGAGAACCGATGCTAGTGTTGTCGAGAGAAGGTGGAATTGATGTTGAACAGGCTAAGGATGTGAAGAAAATAATTATACCTTTAGAGAGGGGTGTAAGAAGTTATGATATAGTAGAGGCGGAAAAATATCTAGGTGTTAAGGGACTCTCCCCAATTATTAATGGGCTATATAAGCTGTTCGTGGAATACGACGCTGAATTAGTCGAGATCAATCCGTTAGCGTTAACGAATGATGGAAGATTATTAGCTTTAGACTCTAAAGTAATTCTCGAGGATAATGCATTATATAGGCATGAGGATTTATTGAAAGAGTTAGGTAGACAAGAACCACGTGATACGTATGTAGAATTAGAGGGAGATATAGGTATAATAGGTAATGGCGCTGGTTTAACAATGGCTACTATGGATTTAGTGAAGTTGAGCGGAGGTAATCCAGCTGACTTCTTAGATGTAGGAGGTGGAGCTAATAGGGAGCACGTTAAAGATAGTGTTGTAAGGGTTGGAAGTAATCCCAGGGTGAAGAAGATAGTTATTAATATTTACGGTGGAATTACTAGATGTGATGAGGTAGCGTTAGGAATAGTTGATGCACTAAAAATCGTTAAAAAACCTATATTCGTAAGACTTTTAGGTACGAATGAAGAACAAGGAAAGGAGATATTAAGGAAAAATGGAATAAACGTATATGATGATGTATTAAAAATGATAGGTGATGCGGTACGCTCGTGAACAAGAATACTAAGGTAATAGTTCAAGGTATAACGGGAAAAGAAGGCTCATTCCATACCCAACAAATGCTGAGGTATGGTACTAAGATAGTAGCTGGAGTTACGCCCGGAAAAGGTGGTACTGAAGTTCAAGGAGTTCCAGTTTACGATACTATGAAAGAGGCAATGAAGGAACATGACGCTGAGGCTTCAATAATATTTGTTCCAGCTAGATATGCAGTAGATGCTGCGTATGAAGCAATAGACGCTGGTGTTAAGGTATTAGTAATAATAACTGAGCATATACCAGTGTTAGATATGGCTAGGTTAGTTAAGTATGGTAAGAATAGAGGTACAAGGATAATTGGACCAAACTGCCCCGGAATCATAGTGCCAGAAGAGACGTTGATAGGAATATTACCGGCTAGATCATTCAAGAAAGGTAAGATAGGGATAGTATCTAGGTCTGGAACACTAACCTATGAAGTTTCAGAATTAATTAAGAATCATGGCATGGGACAATCAACTGTTATAGGAATAGGAGGGGATCCTATAATAGGCACTTCTATACTTGATGTAGTAAGATTATTTGATCAAGATCCTGAGACTGAGAAGATAATTGTAATAGGTGAAATAGGAGGAACTATGGAAGAGAGATTGGCTGAAGCTTACAAGAAGGGAGAAATAAAGAAAAAGGTAGTTGCTTACATAGCTGGAATGACTGCTCCTAGGGAGAAAAGAATGGGACATGCAGGAGCTGTAGTTTATATGGGAATGGGCACTTTCGAAAGTAAAATAAAGGCGTTCAAAGAAGCTGGCATACCAGTAGCTAACACGCCATACGATATAGTTAAATTAATATCATCATAACAATTTTTTTATTAACTCCTATATACTCATCATAACATTTTCCATTTAATTTTCTGGGTTTTATCTTCATGTTCACGTTTTTACAAAATGAGTAAAATCTCGCCCTTTAGGACGAGAAGGCAGAGTGTTTATTGTCTTAAAGCATAATGAAAAGATTCGAAATCTCTTGAGATAACACAAATTTTATGGTTTTATTTATTAAATGAAGGCAGAAATTTATAAAGAGAGAGATGGCTAGGTGAGAACTGACCCCTCTCAGCTATAAATGCAGAAGGTTACCTTAGGGCGGTTCACAGGTTTCCCACCTTCAACACTTCATAGCTAATGGGCTCTTAGCACTCACCCCATTCGTCCAGCAGTAGACCATTGGCTGCATCTTCAGCCAAATTGACCCTATGCCTTGGGTGAAGAAGCCCTCCTTGGGACTTGGGAGATATGTGTTAAAGGAGGAGATATACACAAGTTTAGCCCCTTTTGGATCTTCCTCCCCTCAATAACATTCCTTTACCGAAAATAAGAACTTTTACCCAGCATTGAAGGGCGAGGGTCAACATTTTATTGTCGGAAAGTAAGCAAAGCTTCACTATATTTGGAGAGGAAGTTTAGATTTTTTATCGTAAAACTACACTTTATTTCCTTCTAAGTTTATACGTTATAAATGATACAATAGCTACTATAATCACTACTGAGATTATATAGAGAGGAGAAAATGTATTTCCAATGTCTTCAGTACTCACGGTAGCAGTAGGATTTATAACAGTTCCGTTTATCTTTGGCGTGTAGTAGTTGTTGAAAACTATGGTGAGATTAGCTGAGCTTGGTACTGATATCATGTAATAATTAGTTCCAGGGATGTAAGATCCTACCAAGGGATTTGACGTATTAAAATATGTTGAAGTGGCGTTATAAGTGAAGGCTACGAAATAAGCAGAATTATTATAGATGAATTTTCCGATACCGAACATGTCATTGAACGTCGTTATAGGAACAAGTAATGCTACAAAATCTTTGCCTATTATGTTAAAGCCTAAAAGATTAGAGTAGTTCACTATGTGAATCTCGGCATCAGGGGATGCTACTAGAAAATTCAAGGTAACGGGATAGTTATCATAAGCATAATTGAATGAAACACTGTAAACCTTATAAGAGCCAACGTAAAAGGATAAATCTGCGTTTTTCATCTCAATTAGTGAGCTGAACGTTACGTTTAATTGGGGATTTAGGTTAACGTAGTAGTAGCTTTTTAAAGGTATCATATATTGTAATGAGAAATACGTGTAATTATTATAATCAGTGAATTCTATTGCAGGTATCCCGTTATATGAGGTGAAGACTTGATTTGGCGCTAAGAAACCGTTAGGAGTTCCCGCAGAAACAATATAGCTCCACATACTTAATGGATAGGGATAAGCTCCACTTACGTTTTCTATTGTAGTGTTCGAATTTATTTGAGGTATAGTGTGAACTACTGATTTTCCACTTACTTGAAAAGCTGTTCCGTTCCATTTCAAGTTAAGACTGATATTAAATGTAACGTAAGTACCTATACGTGAAGTAGTTTCATAGATGTTATAATTTATCGTAGTGCCTAAGGGTAAAAACCCTAAAATATTAGTAGGTAAGGAGTAAGATAGTAAGGCAAATGAGGACGTTAGAACTAACGTTGCCAATAAACTAACTAATAATAAACTTTTTCTTTTCGACCTAATGCCTTTCTTCATCCTTTCCAGTTTCATCTTATTAATATTTAATATTTTTCCTCACATCTTCCAAAACGGCAAAAGCTGCATTCCTACCTGGAACTCCAGTGACTTGTCCACCTGGATAAGCTCCAGATCCACCAATATACAATCCTTTTATTGGCGTTCTATATCCCCATCCTTTCTTAGGTCTATCGTTAAAAATAAGGGAAAGAGGCAAATGGTTAGGGTTCCCTCCAGGATTATTGTACAAACTTTCTACGACTTTCCAATTTACCTTATCAATATGTAATGTCTTTTCTTTTATATCCGGAAAGAAATCTTCTAATCCTTCAATACTTCCCATTAAAGTCATCACGTCACCACCCAACGAATTATCTACAGCTGAGGGAAGAGTTATTTCTCCTTGAGGTAAGACTATTAGGCTGTCAAAATAGTCTGGTTTTAATGGTTCATTGACTTTTAAGTTATCCCTAAGTATGATGTTATATCTACCGTAACCTGCGCGATACAATGGTAGTTCCATCTTGATTTCATTGTTGGTCAATTTTTCTAATAATACTGGATTTCCAGTAAATATTATGTTATTACTCTCTATTATCTTCCCGTTACTGAGCTTTACCCCTTTTACAGAATTGTCCTTTATTAATATCTCTGAGACTTCGGAATTTGTGAAAATGTCTACTCCTAATTCCCTTGCCCTATTAGCTAATACTCTACCTACAGTTCCCATACCTCCTTTCACGATTTTCCATTGTGTTGAGAAAAAGTAAATGAATAGATATGCTGGCATATTAAGTATGAAATCATAAGAGAATATTGGATACAATTCCTCGAAATTATCTAAATACTCTCTTAAAACTTTCTCAGTCTCCTCCAATAACATACTATTACTTTCCTTAACTTCCTCAATAGTAGGTGGTCTCGTAACATACGTAAATCTTTCCTCTAGTAACCTTTTAGAATCTAATATGAAATCATCTAATTTTCTATAGTTTTTCTCTCCAATCTTCTCAAATTCCTTTATCCTCTTTTCCTTTTCTCTCCAAACCTTTATTATATTTTTTCTTTCAGTAACAAAAATTTCTATATAATCTGAATTAATAGTAGGAAAGTCTACTGAGATTTCAGTTTTTATTTTATCCGGTAAAAGTCCCAATACATAAGCTGCTTTAGAGAACTTAACTCCTTTGTACTCATCTGTATCTGCCATACCTCCCAATTTTTCCCTTCTTTCTAAAACAATTGTTTTCAAGCCGTTCATAGCCAGATAAATTGACGCTATTAAACCATTATGCCCTCCACCGATTATGATTACATCATATTTTTTCAAAAAATTCACCCATAAAACAAGTATGATTTATCTTACAACATATAATAAGTCTTTCCCATAAAAAACGCTTTTTAAAAACTTTAATCATGAAAGAATGACAAACCTCACTCTTTAGGGCGATGAGGAAGTCACTGGTAATCAACAATAGTAGGATTTTCTAGTCTGCCTATATTCTCTATCTCAGCTACCATTAATGCGTTACTTATTGGTTTTAAATGGAATTCAGATTGATCCTCCACATTAACGTATCCTACACTACCGCTTGTCACTACACTCATAGGTGGTATTGTTACGATCTTCGATAATTCTAATAATATTTCTTCAATACTAAATATGAAATCCTCTGAATTGCCATCTTGTATTAATTTACCATCGTAGTAACTTCTCATACCTAATGAGTTAATGTCACCTACTTCATCTTTAGTTACAATATAAGGGCCTAGAGGAGCGAATGTGTCTCTAACCTTATTTCTGAAGTGAGTTCCTCTCATTAACATCTTTTTAACCTTTCCATCTGCAGGATCTCTCCTATAAGCGTAATAAGAATCTTCTTTTAAACCAGGCGGATATGTGATATCATTGAAGACAGAGAATCCCAGAATATAATCGTACAACTCATCTTTATTTTTTACCTCTTTCATTTTCTTCTTTATAATTACTGCTATTTCTACTTCTGGTCTTATTGCATCCTTAGGTGATATAATTGCTTTCTTATGGGCAGTTATAATATTAGGTAGTTTTAAGAAGAATTTGGGGCTTTTCACCATCTCCTTAGCCTCATCCTTTCTCTCAACGCCTAACATCCGAGGTGTATTTACCAACGTGCAAATTATGGCAGATGGTATTACCGGTACATCAAAAATGACCTCATCTAACCTATACGCTCTTCCCTTCGCCTCCTTATCAAAGTCATCTATCTCATGCACATAATTCCCTTCCACTACACCTAACTTCCTCTCCCCCTCTAGTTGAAAGGCCAAATATTTTGTCATTTATTTAGAAAGAATGGAGTTTCAAGAAAAAAGTTAAACATATAACCAGTTTTATTTAATCTTTATTAACCTCTTTATATTCGAACTCATTATTCTATCGTCTCTAATGACCTTATACACTTGTGAGGCATAATCAGCTAAGTCTTGACCTTTGAATGCAGGAAAATCACTCCCATAGATAACCTTACTAGATATTTCTTCTAAATTTGGTAATACGTTAAGAATGTTTTTTGGAGGTATCGAAGATATCTCTAGATAAACGTTACTGATATGCTTAGCCATGTAAAATGCGGAAGAGTACCAAATTGGTCTCCCAGCATGTGCTAGGATTATTTTAAGCCTCGGAAAATCCTTTGCTACATCGTCAACGTAAATGGGATCAGCATATTTGTTCCTACTTCTCACACCTATGCTAGTGCCAGTATGTATCATTACCGGTAAATCGTGATCTTCCGCGAATTCATAAACATAAAGTAATTCCTTTAAACCACCCTCTTCCTCCCTATACGCATTAGGTTTGAAACCGTGATGAGGAGGATGTAATTTTATGCCAATGATTCCCAAAGAGTATTGCCTTTCTAGCTCATGTCTAACATCACACGTTAATGGATTAACCTCTCCCCATTGCAAATAGATTTCTGGATTTCTTTTTCTCTCCTCGTAGTCTATATAGAAGCCGTCATAACACTCTTCGGAGTAACATGGATGGGATGGGACTAATAAGATTTTCTCAATCTCCACCTCATCGTTACGGAGACTCATCCTCGTTTCCTTAACGTTCTCTAGGAACTCCTCACAATGTTTAGGTATTTTCCCAGCGTAAATATGATAATGTACGTGAGCGTCAACTACTTTAATCATAATAGAAAAGATAAATAAATTAGTATTTAAATTTATTCTTGATAAACAGATAAAAATAAACAGATATTTTCATTTAAAGAAAAGCCTCATCTTTAAACGTATCCCCTAGTTAATGAGGAGGATACTCGACCTTTTAGGGCATGTAGGAAGTCAGTATAAAGTGGTCTAAAGTTATTGAAAATGAAGAATCATTCAAAATCGAGTAATAGTTCATTGAATAATTATGCTAAGGAAGAAAAACCAAAAAAAGTTCTAGAATTATCATAACTCATTTAGTACTTCATTAACACTTATTGGGCTAGTGGATAAAATAGTTACTTCTTGATTATTACTTATTCCTAACATTACGTAAAGTTCTTTACCATCATACGTTGAATTTACAGAGTAAACTATTACACTAGAATTCTTATAGACTACTTTCCCAGTAGCGGAAAAGTTTCCTATGGTTATATTAAAGAATTTGAATATTTTAGTTAAATTGCTAAACATGTTTCCTATTGTGTAATTTGATTTCATTAATACGATAGAAGAATTAGCTATTAATTTGAAGTTAGTGTTATTGTATGTACCATAAATTATTATATCTTTAGAGGGTTGTGACGCAAAGATTTTTGGTGAGACGTATAAGTACTTTAGTAGATAAATAGTTGTATTAGTGGAAGAGTTGTCTTTCACTAAATAGAAGTAATATCCGTCAAATCCTATAGCAGTATTATTCTTATAATCATACAACAAAGACTTATATTGAGCGTAAGTAAATCCATGTTTTACCAAGGTCTCATTAATGGCATAAAACGCTAATGAGGAAAGTGGACCAACAGCCTTAACATATCCTATTAAGGCTTGAGTATTATTAAATGAAATGATGTTAAAAGTGCCATTGCCTATAATTTGAGGTAATAATGATATGTTACTATTGTTATAATAGTTTTGTATGAAAGCAATTAAGGGCGACGTATTATATAAATGAATAACGCCGAGACTGACATAATGGAAATTATTATCACTACCGTTATTGGTATTGTGAGAATTAGCGTAGGCTAAAACGCCAGCGACCACAGCTATCATTATAATAATTGCTAAAATAATAGGTATTTTGTAGTTCATATTCACCCTTTATCTCATCTATTAATAAATATTTTTTCCTTTGTTCTTTAACATTAGGATATGATATCAGTGAGAAACGTTGTGAAGAGATATGGAAGCAAAGTAGCATTGAATAAAGTCTCATTGGAGGTAAATAAAGGGAAAATCGTCTCCCTTATAGGACCAAATGGTGCAGGAAAGACTACTTTAATTAGAATTTTACTAACACTAATTAAGCCGGATGGAGGAGAGGTTGAAATATTAGGGAAAAACCCTTTTAAATATAAGGGGGTTTTTAGAGAAGTAGGTTACGTACAAGAAATACCGAACTATCCTCCATTTCTAACGGCTAAGCAATTACTTGAACTTTCGGCTAAGATAAAGGGGATTAATAAAGATCAGGTTAAGAGGGTTCTAGAGTTAGTTGAAATGGAAAACTCTTCAAATACACCAATTATAAAATACAGTAAAGGTATGGTTCAGAGAATAGCAATAGCTGAGGCGTTATTAGGGGATCCAAGTGTCCTAATCCTCGACGAGCCTTATATGGGGGTAGACCCAATATTTTCACTAAAATTTAGGGATATTCTTACAAATCTTAAGAAAGAAGGTATTTCTATATTAATGACATCTCACGAAATGGAAGAAGTGAAAAAGCTTTCTGATTACATCTACATGATATATAGAGGAGAAATCATATTTCAAGGAAGTGTTGAAGACATGGTAAAGAAGTTCTTAGGTATCCAAGTGATAGTAGAAACCAGTGACGTTAATGAGGCTAAGAGACTTCTACAAGATATAAATTACGTCACTAACGTTTATGAAGAAGGTGAAAACAAACTAGTTATAAAGATGCTTGAGGATAGAAGAGAGGAGTTACTGAAGTCAATGATACTTAACGGGATAAGAGTAAAAGGCTATTATCTAGATTTAGATATAGAGGAAGCGTATAAGAGGGCGTTGAAGAGTGTTTGAGATAACATTATATGAGATGAGAAGGGCAATAGCGAGGAGAAAAGTCATAGTGCTAACTATTATCTCATTCATATTTGAACTCGGCATCTACCTGGCAATATACTTAGCTCCGTCAAAATCCTTAAAAACTTTAATAATTCCATTATCCCCATACTTGTGGGCATTAGGAGCACTATTACCTCAAGTTATTCTAATTCACTTTCTCGCAATTTCTATATCGTCTGGCTCAATGGCAGAGGAATATGAACAAGGTACCGTAGATTATTTCATATCTAAACCTATATCTAGGTATAGATTCATAACCGAAAAGTTCCTAGGATCTCTTATTTTATTAACGCTTATATATGTGTTGATGATCGTAGTAGCCGTAGTTATGTCTTTTGTTTTATTTGGGTATCAAAAGTACCTTTTCTTATTACCAGAGGTAATAGGGTCTGTGATATTTTCTACTTTAGTTTTCTTGAACATGGCTTTCGTAATAGGAGAAGTATTAAGGAGAAGTAACCTATCCTTTACTATTAGCGGTTTCGTACTAATAGCAAGTATAATAATCACTAACGTGCTATTCTTCGTCTCACAATTTACTCACAATCCAGCTTACGAGAATATATCAATATACTTACCAACGTGGGGGGCAACAGAATTACCATTCATTCTGCTTCAATCCTCGCCGTTTTCTACAATAGTCAAGGGTTTAAACATATTTCCACCAATTAATAATAACTTATTTTTAGCCATTGTTTCCATTTTACTTTACTCATTAATTCCCCTAATATTAGCCTATTTCAGTTTCTTAAATAGAGATATTCCGAAAAAGGTAAGTTGAAAAGTTTATTGTAACAGACTCTTCAAGTCAAAGTTTTCATCAGCTAATGACGATTTCTTGTTCGATATATCTATTCCCTTTTCTATTAATTTGTTTAGTACGTCTAACTCATCATATTCTCTATTAATTGCTAGATAACCTTTGACCAGACCATCCTTTAAGTAAATTACATTAAAGTTAGGCTTTGTTATCTCAAACTTGCCTCTTATAATGTATTCGTCATAATTGGTAGTCTCTCCCGCTGATTCTATGTGTAAGTCAAATATATCTGACCATATTGATGATACGAAATTATATTGTTCATGAGAACCAGCCATATTTCTAGCAGCTAATTTCCCCGTATATTCAGCGTTATTCCAGTGTTCTATTCTCTTTCTCCTCTTCTCAATAGGGTCATAGATGTTTGCGACATCTCCCGCAGTATAAATATCCTTAGCACTTGTCTCTAAATACTCATTAGCTATAATTCCATTGCCCGTATCAATTCCGCTTTTCTGAGCTATATCTAGATTAGGTGAAATTCCTACAGCTAATAATACTAAATCTGCATCTATTCTTTTCCCACCACTAGTTACACCAGCCTTTACCATTTTATCCCCTTGGAATTCTTTCACACTTTCATTTAGAATGAAATTTACTCCCTTACTTTCAAAATACTGCTGTATGAATCTTGAAATTTTTTCATCCACAAAGGTATTCCAAATATAACTTTTAACCTCAATCACAGTAACTTTCACTCCTAACATTGTTAAACTAGACGCTACCTCCATTCCTATGAATCCACCTCCGACAATTAAAGCAGTTTTACTTTTACTTACATCATCTCTTATTGAGTCAGCATCGTCTAACGTCCTTAAGTAGTGCACTCCTCTCAAGTTCTCTCCCGGTAGGTTTAATTTTCTAGGACTCCCCCCAGTCGAAATCAATGCCTTTTCAAAATATATATTATCGCCGTTATCTAATACGGCAACCTTCTCGTTCTTGTCTATTTTAGTAACGCTTCTTTGTAATATTACCTCTAAGTTTTCTCTACGATAAAACTCCTCTTTCTCGAAAAATAGTTTTTCTCTAGGAAACTTTCCTCTTAAATAGTGTTTAGACAATGGTGGTCTATCGTATGGATAATATCTGTCGCTTGATACTATAATCACCTTTGAAGTGGGTTTAATCTTAGTCAACTCTTTAAGTGCATTATATCCCGCTATTCCACTTCCTATAATTAAGTACTCGCATCTTTTGTCCATACTAATATATCTGGGATAACGCATATTTAATTCTTATTTCCCGTAACTTATTTATTTGAACTATTTCTAATAAAATTGAAACTTGCTAAGAATAGTACGATTACTGACCTCCACCCTAAAGTTTTTCTTCATTTTCTGACCTTTTCTCCACCCTAAAGGGCAAGGCTTTCATCACATTGTAACCTTTGTCCCATATTAATATATAAACATGTTGAGACTGCCGATTTAGATAATACTCTTGACGCAGATAAAAAGATACTAAGTTACGTCCACATCACTGTTTAGATAAAAAGAGTGTTTTAAATTTTAATGCATCATCAAATGAGTGAACATTATTAAAGAGTACGTAAACTTCACCTCTCTCGTTTATTACCATTTCCTTTAATCTACTTAAATCCTCATCAGTATACTTGTAAGAATAATTGACCTCACCTTTACCTATTCCGTGAAGTCTGTAGTACTTAAATTTAGTTAAAGATTTATGTTTAAATGGGTCTACGACGTGAACTATGTTTGTCTCTTGAATAATTCTCATAATTGCATGCTCACTCCAAGAACCTCTGGGTTCCCAACCATAAATGAAACTTTTATCCAAAGTGGAAAAGTAATCAATTACTCTTCTAATATTTTCATCAGTATGGGAGAATGATGTGGGTGATTGAAATATAATTATCCTTGATCCAAGTGTCTTAGCTTCCGATAACGTTATTTCTGTTGCCCTCTCAACCTCTTTAGTGTTTTTGAATGACCCATAATTTTCTACATTTCCTTCTGTAAAATTCTTCATCCTCTTATAAGTCATTTTATTGTAATTATGGGTTATAACTTGAAGTGCCTTCAAGGTCAGTTCAACGTGGTATTCTTCTGCCAACCTTCTCCATTTATTTAGTGTCTCTTCTTTGACCACATCGTAAAATGTCTGCTGAACTTCAAGTACATCGAAATATTTAAAGTGTCTCGTTGTAAAACCGCAAGTTCCGACTTTCATATATTGAATATGTGTATTTAACAATATTTAACTTAGAATACTGCTAAGTTTCTCATCAATCTTAAGATCAAAACGAAAAGTTGTATCCTATAGCACTCTGACATCCTCCCTGACAAAGGGCTTTCTTTTTCGTGTATAATATCAATTTATGTTGTAATCAGCATTAATTAACCTATAAAAATCATGATATTATAAATACATAATTTCAACACACTATTAAACTCATAAGCGATATATTTTTAATATTAAATTTGCTTAATTTTCTCATGCGGACTATTTTTCCAGGGAATCACACGTATAAAATGCTATTTGATTATGATTTATCTAATGCGCTATATAATCCGGTTGATGAGAATGAGATCATAGCCGATGTTCATGCTAGAGAAACGCCTGCTAAGAAAGCTCTCGTCAAACTCTACAAGGGAAAAATCGTAGAGAAGGTTTTCGTTGACTACCCTTGGAAATCAGCTAACGATATGAATGTTTACCCTGAAGAAGACGAATTATTAATAGCATATTATCAAACACCTATCATTGAAGTTAGAAAATTAAGTAGTTTAGAGTTGAAGAGAAAAATAAAGATTGAAAACGTAAATACTGTCGCATCAGCTTCATATGATAGTAGAGGGAATGTAGTCTATGTGGGAGATAACGGAGTCTATAGGATTAGAGATGACGGTAGCACTGAGTTGCTATTAAAGGTTAATCAAGGTTTAAGTATAGACTGTCAAAGGTCTCCCTTTGGTCAAAACTGTGCCGTTGTATCCCATAAGGATCACCAAATACTAGTTTTTGCAGAGTGGGGAGAAATAATGAGCAGGATTTACTTTCCTTTTCCCGGTGGAGTAAGGTATACTCCGGATGAGAGATTAATAATTTCCAGCGGTAAGGTAGATAAACACGTTCAACTCACTGTGATCTTGGGAGCTACACATTTAAGACCAGATAATGGATGGTCTGGATATCTTCATGATTATTCAACATTGCCATCAAATAGGGCTGACTCAGTAAATCTTGATAAGTATCTTTTTCAATGGTATTTAGGAGCGTTTGAAGTAAAAGCACCTTTACCAAAATTTAAACCATATCTAGTTAAATTAAGTGACAGAGCTAAGGATGATTATCTTAAACTTAACGATTATAATTCCTTCACACCTTTGCCCGTTTTCCATGAATGCGATATAATTTTAATTGCAAATTCTAATGTTGAAGCGATTGTTGAGGCAAAGAAAATGAGCTATGTATTTTATGGTACGATTAACGATTGGTTCCTCTTCGATACGTTTAACAATAATAAATACAAGTTGCGTACTCCAGGTTTATATAGGTTTAAAGTAAAAGGAGAAGTAGAAGAAGCTTACGCTATTTGTAAACCTAAATGACATTCTTTCCTTTATACTCTTTAGTGTCTTCGATTCTCCTTTATAAGATGCTTCTGTTTAAGAAAGAATAAAAAATCCTAAATATAAGTATTATTTAATGAGTATCAGTATTGGCATAATAAATAGTAACTTGTTGTCACTCTTAGGTCAAATAATACTTTTAATATTGTTCTTTGCGTTGCCAATAATCTTTTGGGCTTACTTTTCAAGGCGAATATTTGTAGGAAACAGATCTTTTCACAAAGAAAGGACCAGAGTTTATATTCCTAACGTTAGATGGGACGAAGTTTATGATTTAAGGAACGTTAAAATGAGATTAGAAGAAATAGTGAAAATTGTTCAAGAGGGTAGAACTTATGGTGTTATTCTCTTTGGACCACCTGGTACTGGTAAAACGACAATGGCAAAGGCTTTAGCAAATAAATTAGGCTGGGCTTACTTTGAACTCAGACCTAGTAAGATAATGAGTAAATGGTACGGAGAGAGCGAGTTCCTTTTAGACTCATTTTTTGATCAAGTTGAAGTATCTACACCAGCTGTCGTCTTTATTGACGAGTTGGATAGTCTAGCTATGAGCAGGCAAAACGATCTTCATGAGGTTACGCATAGGCTAGTTAATATTTTATTAATGAGACTTCAGGATCTTCATGATAAAGGTTTAAGAGTGTTAATAATAGGAGCTACAAACGTCCCACAAGAGATCGATGAAGCTTTCTTAAGACCAGGTAGATTTGACGAGATCATTTACGTTTCCCTGCCAGATGAAAATGGTAGAAAGGAAATATTTAAAGGATATATAAGGAGGGAGGGAATTGATTATGATTTATTAGCCAAGAAGAGTGAGAGATTTTCCCCTGCAGATATTAAAAATGTAGTTGATAAGGTTATGTCTAAAAAAATAGATCCAACTACTGAAGATTTTATTAAGGAAATAGAGAGCTATAAACCATCAGTACAATTATCTACTATAATAAAATTTGAAAATATTGCTAGAAAGTATGAAAGGAGTAAATTGATTATTAAGAGCTATGGTATTCCAGAAATAACTTGGAATGACTTAGGAGATTTAGAGGAAGTTAAGAGGATAATAAAAGAGTCCATAGAATTACCACTCATAAATAAAGAGTTCGCTGAAAAATTAGGAATATCACCAGTTAAAGGTATCCTACTCTATGGACCGCCTGGAACTGGAAAGACTAGTATAGCAAAAGCCATAGCTAATGACTTAAAGTTCACTTTTATTGAAATTTCGGGAGAGGAAATTAGTTCAATAGGACCTTTAGAAGCTCCTAAGGTTATAGCAGAGAAGTTTTACACGGCATTAGATAATACTCCTGCAATTATTTTCATTGATGAAATAGATATGATAGCTAGAAATAGGATGACTAACGAATGGAGAAATGCTTTAACTGAGTTACTAAGACAAATGGACGGTTTAAGAGAAATACATAACGTAATCGTTATAGGAGCCACAAACAGACCTTGGGATTTAGATCCAGCAATCTTAAGACCAGGTAGGTTTGATAAAGTAATTTACGTTCCCCCTCCGAGTAAGGAAGGAAGAGAAAAAATCATAGAAGTATTATCCAGAGGATTGCAGATCAGTAAGGATGTTATAGTTAAGATAGCTGAGATTACAGAAAACTACACTCCCGCTGACATAAAGCTAGTGATAGAAGAGATCAAGAGGAATTTGCTAAAGGAGGCTTCTATATCCGGAAAATTAAGAATAGAAGTAACGTTACAAGATTTTCTGGAAGTTTTGAATAAAGTGAAGCCTAGCGTAGATAAGCAAACGTTATCGCTTTATGAGAGATTTGCCTTCGAAAGAAAGTAGCAATAACGCGAAGGGTAGAATGAAGAAGACTAAACTAATGTAGTATAACCTATTTACTAGTAACATTAGAGTGTTATAACTAGTATTTGTAGACAGTTCCAACAAGTTGCTGTAGTTTAATGAATTAGTCCAGTATTTACTATATGGTATTGAGATTACTACAGGATTATTAATATTATCAAATATTTTTATCAAAATATAACTTATCATGTAGTTATTTATGGGCGTTCCGTTCAGATAGTGAACTAATCCGGTATAATTAGTATTGTAATAAAGGTATATCGGACCGTACTTATTAACTAATCTTAATGAAGAGAGGTTTAGAGATTTACTGGATACTATATACTTAATCCCATAAAGTGGACTAAATGAGGTATAGTTTGAAAGGAATCCCATAAAACCTGGTAAGGAGGAAATGCATCTGGAATATGAGGTCGTAACTGAATAAAGGTTGTACGGATCGGTATGAGACAAATAGTCATATAGTGAAAAATACCACGAAGGTATTGTAGCTGGTTTAACGAAGAACAAGCTATAAGTATTTACACTTAATCCCCCAGTGTTAGGAAGTAAAACGATGAGGATCAAGAATATAAGAGGAGGGATTAACTCTCTATTTTTCTTAACATATACTAAGCTTAAAGTTAGTAAGCCAAAACTTAGTAGAAAGACCTTAGTCTGAAAAGTAGTTATGGCAGCCAATAACGCACCAACTATAGGAATATAGAAGTGAAAGAGTTGTGTATAGGAATATATTAGTAATAAGAAGGCAATTGATGAAATAATCGTTAGTGATTTTATATTTTTATAGACGGAAAATGTAGTAACACTTAACGCTATTAAAAGGAGGGATATTATCGTTGAGTAATAAAATAAGCCTAGATTGGCTAAAGTATTAGACGGGGATACTAAAACATTAGGTACTATGTTCAGATATATGTAAATCTCTTGAGAGAGTTCGGATAAGAAACCGAGCATATCAGCCAGTATAGGATAAATCACAAAAGAATACTTCTTATTCCGTAATCCGATCAAAATCACTGGCAGTTGAAAGAAAAAGGAGAATAGAAACATTTGAAAGAATGCTATTTGCCCTATTACCTCAACTATGGATAAAAGGGCGAAATACTTCAATGATTTGTTTTCAAGCAATTTGTAAGTGAGGTAAAACACTATGGGTTGAAGTGAGTAAATGAACAATATATCCTCGCCATTTCCACTGAAGAATATCGAGACGGATAGAGGATTGAGTGTATATATTATTGGTAAAACTGTTCTTTTAATTATATTTTCATCATCTCTTAAAATAAAATAGATAGAAAATGGTCCTAGTAAGAAGGCTAAAAAATTTAACACTTTAATAGTATTATTCTCTCCTAGTATAAAATAAAGTAAGTTGATGATAGTGTATTGTGGTGAGATTTGTGGGCTATTATATATTGGGAATACAGCTGTGTCACCCATTATGTAGGGAGGTGATATCAGATAGTTCTTTAGTGCTATGATAAAAATTGCTAAATATAAGGATAAAATTATTATATCACTTTTTCTTACTTTCATTACTCTTGCCTCCTAGAAAAATGGTAAGTAATAGGGACATAAAATAAAGCAGTGAAAAGTAAAATAAAGCTTGATAAGAATAGGGATAGATACTATAAATCATTAATCCTGCTATAAAGATTAGAAATGTTGAAAGCAGAAGAAGCGCTAGCGTAAATTGCATAATTAATATTTAGTGCCTGGGTATTTAAATAAAATAAATGTTTTATGCTTTTAATGACTTCTGAAAGATAGAATTTTCGAGTTTAGTAGACACTTTATTCTAATGAAGTTAGGCATAAATAATTTAGACGTGGAAGAAGACTGATACGGGTCTCTTATTTCTCACGTATATGACGCAAAAGATTTTATCTCCTACAATGAGTTTAAGGAAGTGAGCATAAATTACTTATTTAGGATAAAGCCTGTAAATAAGAGGCTTAGGTACTATTACCTATTATTTAAGGTCTTACTCTTTAACAAGGATAATGAATATACTAAGGTAATAAATCTGTTTAAAAAATTATATAACGAGAATATACTTGTGGAAATTGATGGAGTAAAGTTTAGTCCTTCTCCTTACATAATTGATTGGGCTCATGAGGTATTCATAGGAGTATTAGAACCGAATACGTATAATTATTTTAACAATACGCGAGGCAATTTGTTCGTAAACGTTGGTGCTAACCTAGGAGGATATTCTTTAAGGGCGGGTAAAAAATATTCTAAAGTCATAGCTATTGAGGCAAATCCTCATATTGCTGAAGAACTGAGAAAAAACGTTGAACTTAATAGATTTTTTAACATAGAAGTATTGAATTTGGCAATATGGAAAAGTAAGGATAAGGTTAAGTTATATAAAAGTATAGATGATAACAATCTAGTATCTTCGCTCACTCCTTATAGAATGAAGGAATACGAATATAGGGATTACTTTGAAGTAGAAGCTGATACTCTCGATAATGTGCTAGTAAATTATGATAGGATTGATTTGATATTGATAGACGCTGAGGGATCAGAGGTTGAGGTTCTGGAGGGATCAGTTAATACACTAGAGAAAACTAGAAATGTTATCGTTGAGGTAAAGCCTGGTATAACAGACGAAAAAGTTATTACTATCCTTAAAAATAACGGCTTTTCCGTCTCATTTCTAGACAAAGAAAAATATTATGCAAACGTCTTAGGTAAGAAGGAGAAAAACATTTGATTGTAATAGGAATAATTCTTATTATGTCCTTTTATAGAAGTAGAGACAGACCATTAAGACCTGGCGAGCCCTTTCCTTTAGGTGCTAATTGGATTGAAAGTGAAGATGGAGTAAACTTTTCAATATTCTCTGAGAATGCGGAAAAAATTGAACTATTATTATATACTCCTTCTAATCAAAAGTATCCTAAGGAGGTAATAGAGTTAAAGAATAGAACTGGGGATATATGGCATACATTTGTGCCAGGCTTAGGACCAAAACAACTATACGCTTACCGTGTTTATGGGCCGTATAAGCCAGAAATGGGATTGAGATTCAATCCTCATAAAGTGCTCATTGATCCTTATGCTAAAGCTATAAATGGCAACGTAATATGGAACGATGCATTATTTGGATATAAGATAGGTGATCAGAGCCAAGACTTGTCGTTTGATGAGAGAGACTCCAGTGAATTCATGCCGAAGAGTGTAGTAATCGACCCACATTTTGACTGGGATGATGAAAGTTTTTATAATAGGGAGAAAAGAATTCCATTAAAGGATACGGTAATTTATGAGGTTCATGTTAAGGGATTTACTAAGCAAAGACTTGATTTACCGGAAAATATAAGAGGAACCTATTCTGGCTTAGCCTCTACTCAAATGATAGATTATTTGAAAGATTTAGGCGTTACCACAGTAGAAATAATGCCAGTATTTCATTTTATTGATCAGAGGTTTCTAGTAGAGAAGGGATTAGTAAATTATTGGGGTTACGACCCTATTAACTTCTTTTCTCCGGAATGCAGATATTCAAGTTTGGGATGTTTAGGAGATCAAGTTTTAGAATTTAAGAAGATGGTAAACGAATTACATAATGCTGGAATTGAGGTGATAATAGACGTAGTTTATAATCACACAGCTGAGGGAAATCATCTAGGACCTACATTAAGTTTCCGAGGTATTGATAATCTAGCCTATTATATGCTACAACCTGATAATAAGAGATACTATTTAGATTTCACCGGAACCGGAAATACGCTTAATTTGAGTCACCCTAGAGTAATTCAGCTGGTTCTAGACAGCTTAAGATATTGGGTTACTGAAATGCATGTTGACGGGTTCAGGTTTGACTTAGCAGCTGCGTTAGCAAGGGAATTATACAACGTAAATATGTTAAATACATTCTTTATAGCTATCCAACAAGATCCAATATTATCTCAAGTTAAGCTCATAGCTGAGCCATGGGATGTCGGACCGGGAGGATATCAAGTAGGCAACTTTCCATATACTTGGGCTGAGTGGAACGGGAGATATAGGGATACTATTAGAAGGTTTTGGAGAGGAGAAGCGTTGCCTTATAACGAGATAGCTAATAGGCTTTTGGGATCACCAGATATTTATTTAGGAAATAATAAAACGCCTTTTGCCAGTATAAATTACATCACTTCTCATGACGGTTTCACGCTAGAGGATTTAGTAAGCTATAATCAGAAGCATAACGAGGCGAATGGCTTTGATAATAAGGATGGGATGAACGAGAACTATAGTTGGAACTGTGGTGCCGAAGGTCCTACCAATGATAATAATGTGATTTTATGTAGAGAAAAACAGAAAAGGAACTTTATGATAACTTTATTTGTTAGCCAAGGAGTACCAATGATTTTAGGAGGAGATGAATTAAGTAGGACGCAAAGAGGAAATAATAACGCTTTTTGCCAAGATAATGAAATAAGTTGGTATGACTGGAATTTAGATGAGAGGAGAGTTAAGTTTTTAGAATTTGTAAGAGGATTAATTCACTTTTATAGAGCTCATCCAATCTTTAGAAGAGCTAAATATTTTCAAGGAAAGAAGCTTTTTGGCATGCCTCTAAAGGACGTTACGTTTTTGAACATTGATGGAAGAGAAGTCGATGAGAAAATTTGGAATTCACCAACTCAGACTGTTGCATTCATTTTAGAAGGAAGTGTAATGGACGAAATAAACGAGTATGGAGAGAGAATAGCTGATGATACCTTCCTAATAATACTTAATGCTAATCCTAACAATATTAAGTTTAAGTTTCCTAAAGGGAAATGGGAATTGGTAGTTAGCTCTCACTTAAGGGATATAAGGCAGGAGGAGAGGATTGTAGACTCTGAAAGGGAACTGGAAATAGAAAGTAGAACAGCGTTAGTATATAGAAGGGTTGAGCTATGAACGAGAATATAAATTCTACATACAGATTACAGTTAAACAAGGATTTCGATTTCGAGAGAGTAATAGAGTACTTAGATTATTTTAAGGAGTTGGGCATTTCTCATTTATATTTGTCCCCTGTACTTCAAGCTAGACCCTCAAGTAGTCACGGTTATGATGTGGTAGACCATAGTAAGATAAATGATGAATTAGGGGGAGAAGAGGGATACTTTAAATTAGTTAATGAGGCTAAGAAAAGAGGTTTAGGTATAATTCAAGATATAGTCCCTAACCATATGGCAGTTCATAGTAACAATTGGAGACTAATGGATGTTCTCGAGAATTGGAAAAATAGCAAGTATTATAATTATTTTGATATTTATGATGAAGATATAATAATATTACCAATTTTAGAAGACGTTCCGGATAACGTTATAAGAAATAACCTTATTGAAGTAAAGGATAGTTACGTAAAGTACAGAGACTTCCTCTTTCCTATAAATAAAGAAGGTATTGAATACTTAAAGAAATTAAATTGTTTTCAAACCTCGTGTTTAAGCAAAGATGATATAAAGAAGTTACTTGGGATGCAGTATTACGAATTGAAGTTCTGGAAAGAATATCCTAACTATCGTAGATTCTTCGCTGTAAATGATCTTATAGCTATTAAAGTGGAGTTAGAAGAGGTATTTAACGAGTCACATAGTGTTATTTCAAGGTTACCTATAGACGGATTAAGAGTAGATCACATAGATGGGCTTTATGATCCGAAGCAATACATAGACAGACTAAGAAAAATTTTCCCAAATAAAATAATATACGTAGAGAAGATACTATCCCTCGGTGAGAAACTACCAGAAAACTGGAACGTTGATGGAACTACGGGATATGATTTCTTAAATTACGTAAACCTATTACTGGTAGATAAGAGTGGAGAGGAGGAACTGACAAAATTTTATGAAGAATTTGTAGGTAGGAAGCTTGATATAGAGAGTATAATAACTGAAAGTAAGAAGTTAGTAGCAAAAACTCTGTTCCGTGGAGATATTCAAAGACTAGCTAAATTGTTTGGAGTCAATGAAGACTATTTAATTGATTTCTTATCATGCCTTAAACGATATAGGACGTATTTACCTTATGAGGATATGAACGTGATAGATGAGTGTGATAAAGAGAAGAAGCTAAGGGATGAAAAAGCATTAATTAGGTTACAACAATACATGCCAGCAATATTTGCTAAAGGTTATGAAGACACTGCACTATTCATTTATAATAGGCTTATATCCTTAAATGAAGTTGGTAGTAATCTGAGAATGTTTTCCATCACTTTAGACGAGTTTCATGATTTTAATTCAAGTAGAGTGAATTCAATAAGCCTCAATGCTACTTCAACTCATGACACTAAGTTTAGCGAAGACGTCAGAGCAAGGATTTCCGTATTGTCTGAGATTCCTAAAGAGTGGAAGGAAAGGGTTATTTATTGGCATGATTTATTGAAGCCAAAAATAGATAGAAATGATGAGTATAGGTTTTATCAAACAATTGTGGGTAGTTTTGAGTCTTACAACGAGGAATACGTAAACAGGATTAAAAACCATATGATTAAGGCTATAAGAGAGGCTAAGGTAAATACTACTTGGGAAAACCCCAATGTAGAATATGAGAAAAGAGTGTTAGCGTTCATAGATGATACATTATCTAATGATACTTTTAGAAGTGATCTGATTAATTTTCTGAAGAAAGTCACATATTATGGTTATATGAAATCTTTAATTACAATTACTTTAAAGTGTACTTCTCCCGGAATTCCTGACATTTACCAAGGGACTGAGGTGTGGAGATATTTATTGACCGATCCAGATAACAGATTACCTGTCAACTTTAATTATCTGAGAGAAACCATGAAAAAGTTGCCCGATAGTATAGAAAAAATAACAATTTCTGACGAGAGGACTAAAATGTTAGTAATAAAAAAGTTGCTTTCGATTAGAAGAGATTTACAAGGCTATCAGAAGTTACAATACGGATTTAGGAGAGGTAAAATAATGGTATTATTCTCCCCCGTCGTAACAAAAGAAATAAATGATGAAGTTGACTTGCCTAAAAGTTTCGATGTTCTAAGAAATGTTGAAATATCACAAGGAAAATATAAACTAAGTGATATAATAGGAGAGCATAAAATAGCTGTACTGCAAATAAAAAATGATTGATTTCATTCATTTAAAACGTCTTCCAATGTAATTGGGACTTTAGTTATCCTTTTCTTTATTACGTCCTCAATCGCACTAGTTACTGCTGCAGCAGCCACGCCTACTGGAATTTCTCCTATACCTTTGGCTCCGAAAGGTGTTACTGGAGAAGGCGTTGGTACTATATTCACTTCGATATCAGGCAAATCCGCAGCTGTGGGTAATCCATAATCTGCTAAACTAGTTGTTAATAGGTTTCCACTATCATCATATAAATATCTCTCATATAATGCTATAGATATGCCTATTGCAGTTCCTCCAATAACTTGTTCTCGTACTAAATCCTCGTCTATAGGATTACCAGGATCAATGTATACTACGTGTTTGATAGGCTTTATCTTACCATCTTCTATCCTAACAACAGCTAAATCGCAAGCAAATGGATAAGCGTTGAACCTATATTTTCCTTGAAGAGTGTACGTGAAGCTTACTTCTTCTCCTTCAAACTGAGTAATCCTAACTTTTCCTCCATTCTCGCCGATGAAATAACCCTCTTTATAATCTATTATCTTATCGTTTAGTACTGCTTCAGCCCTCTTTCTAAGCTTAGCTTTTAATTCTTCAACTCCACCGGCAACAGCACCATAAGAGTATACAGCCATTCTACTCCCACCGGGACCAAATGATGAAGGTAATTCTGTGTTATCTAGTATTTCATATTTAACATCCTCTTGTGGTATTCCCAATAGCTTTGAAGCTAGCAAGACAGCAGTGTGTTCATTTCCTTGTCCTTCTGGACCAAAACCTAATCCAATTACAATCTTCCCGTCCTTTATCTTAATTTTAACTCTCTCACTTCCTGAAGGTGTACTTGGATCTGTAGACAAAGCAAGACCTATCCCAGTATTCTTATCTCTCATAGAAAAGATATCCTTCCTCGATAACGCTAACTCTAACAAACCTTTGGGATTACCCGAATCATAATATGCAAATCCCGAATCATATGGGAAGCTATCAATAGCATTAGTTTTTCTCACTTCTGCTCTATCAATACCTAACTCGTCAGCTATCGCATCCATCACTCTCTCCAGAGCCCACGTATGCGGAGGAGTTCCAGCTCCTCTAAAAGCACCCGGAGGATTCTTATTCGTCGCAACTAACGTTCCGGTATATTTTACATAAGGTATTTTATAAGGCCCAGTTAAGTGTCCTAATGGTTTAAATGGTTGTCCAGCATCTCTTGAAGCCCCAACGTCTTCCCAAATGTGAATATCTAAGGCGTTAACTTTACCGTCTGAAGTATAATTCGCGCGAATCTTAAATTTCCTCTCTGGTCCACTACTATTAGAAGCCATTAAATGCTCTGTTCTAGTTTCAATCCACTTTATAGGTACTCTAAACTTTAAAGAAGCATAGCTTAATACTGCTAGATATCTGACTAAAGAGAACTTAGCTCCAAAACTACCACCTTGCCTAGCGTTTTTATGAATTACCTTTATTCCCAATGCTTTTTGTATTTCATCAGATACTAAATTACCCGCTTGTTGATTAGATATTATAAGCAAGTAATCGTCCATTGGAATAACTTGAGCTCCATAAGGTTCAATCGGATTACCGGAACTTCTTGACCAATACAGTTCTAACTCCAATTCCCTACCTCTACTATTGTTTTTTCCGAATTCGAAAGTTTGCTCTTTTACAACGTTACTCTTTAAGTCATCAAACAATATTACTTTATTCTGGAGAGCCCTATCGATGTTAGGCACAGCTTCCAAAGGCTCATAGTCTACTTGTACGTACTCAGCTAAATCTACAGCCTCATATGGATCATCAGCTAGGATTAATGCAACAGGTTGACCAACATACAACGCTTTATTTATTGCTAGTAATGGACTTGTTAATCCAGCACCTTCTCTTTCTCCTGCTTGTTGAACTGTCCTAGAAAGCATGTCTTTTCCGGTTAACACTAAGGCTCCTCTCCTCTCTGCTTCACTAGAGTCAATTTTACTTATCCTAGCATGTGGATAGGGACTTCTGAGAAAATATGCGTATTTCCCCCTAAATTTGAAATCGTCAATGAACTCTCCTTTGCCTAATAATGCGTTATAAACGTCGATCCTTTTCATAAGAATTAGATTGGTTAGTTCACAAATAAAATTTTCTACGATATCAGACTCAGCTGATGAGTATATTGCTAAATCAAAGATAATGAGAATAAAGAATATACTATCATGATATATTAATTATACTTTGTGGTAAGTGCCTTATTTTTCCACGTATTGAATATATAGTGTAGTTATTCTTATTATATACTTCAAATAAACTTACATAGGGGATATGAGATTTACAAAATGAGGAAAGCCTCATCCTTAAGGGCAAGGAGAAAGTAGGTTTACCATTAAGATAGTTTATAAGTAACTTATATTTAATATTTAATAATGAACCCGCTTCAAATCATAAGAAAGGAACTAGAAAATCTTAACTTACAAATACTTAATAATCCTATTTTAAAATTGGTGGAGGAAGGAAAGCTGAAAAGGGATGTTATTAATTATTTTGTAATTAACCAATGGTATATAGTGAATCATGATCTAAGGTCACTAGCATTAGGTTTATCAAAGAGTAGGTCTATTGATGAGCTAAGCATATTTAAGGAATTAATTGATGGGGATTATCATGCTCTAGGAGAACTCATGAAATTAATGAAGGAGTTAAATATTGATATTAAGGATCCATTAACGTATAATATATCTCCTAAGGCTGTAAACTATACACATTACTTATCTTGGTTGGCAAATTATGCGGAACCAAAAGAGTTTTTGTTTGCTACAGTAGTTAATTTACCGGTATGGGGTACTGTTGTGACAAGGTTTGGAGAAGGCTTAAGGAGGAATTACGGTATTAATGAATTAGGATTTTTTGATACGTTTAAGGGCTCTTATGATGAGCTAGAGAATAAGGTAATTAGTCTTTTGGAAGTTAAAGACATGAATAGACTTAAAACTATTGCATACATGATTCAATATTACGAAAAAGAGTTCTGGGAATCTCTGTTAGAGTTTCGATAAAATATATCTAAGTTCCATGATAAAGTCGTAACTCTTTAGACGAGGAGGAAGTTTAGATGTCAAATACTATAGTTTTTGCATCTTTAGATATCAGCTCACAATAATCCTTCTCTAATTGCTCATTGCATTCTTCTCTCCTCTTAAGTTCTGGTATATTAGTTAAATTTCTTATCTTATCATTAATGCTTCTATACGATTGTTGTGAAATTATAGAAGTTATAATCTTAGCCCCAACAGCTTTAGCAGCTAGTGCTGCTGCTACGCTCATCCCTTTTCTACCCCCCGTTATATCCATGTAGTCATCTGGTTGTAAATGACCTTCAATGAACTCTTTAAACTTTCTTAAGTCGTCTTCATTGTTAATATCATCTATATCGATCTGATACTTAGCAATCTCAACCTTTGGATATTTCTGTTTGACGCAACATAAGAATAATACGTTTAAAATTCTCCAAGCCTTTTCGACCTCTGGATTCTTAGTAGTTATTACTCTTATCTCCGTTATCTGTACTCCATTTTTCATTAAATATTCAAACGTTTCTAAAACTCCTCCAGGTGACGTACCTAAAGTAGAAACTAATTTTGGCATATTTTACATAATAAAAAACTAAGTTTTTATTTCTTTCTGGACCTTAGATATAGTATTATTCCTACAATTATTATTATCACTCCTATTATTCCAAAAAAGAAACCAAGCCCGGTAAGTATAGCTCCATTTAACAGTGAAGAAATCTCAGCATTACTCATGGCATATTTTACCGCAACTGGAGTTGTGAAATTGTTAACAATGTAAGCCTGATACTTAGGTTGTAGCAATGCTGCAACATATCCAACTTCTGATATTTGGCTAGCTGATGTATTGGTTCCATTAACGTTTTGTAGGACTTTCAATGCCTTACCTAAACTAGTATTGTATAGCAAAAGCGTTAACTTAGCTGGAGTCCCCAAACTAATTGAAGAATTAGGCTCCAACGTGATTGGAGAGGCTGCAGATAAATCCGTTTGGAGGCCCTTAAGGCCAGAAGCAGCCGTGAAACCGCCTATGAAGAACAAAGCAATACCTATGATCAATATTACAGCTCCCGCAATTAGAACAATTTTACCTATAGCCATTTCTTATAATAATAAAATTGTACTTATTAAATCTTTTCCAAATGATGACTGTATTTCGTGATTGTAAAATGATTAAAAAGTTTTTATCCTGAACAAAATAATTACGTTAAATCTAGAGGATTTGTTGAAACGAATTCAATGTTCTTAACTATGTACTGTCCTATACTAATAGAACCAACACTTTTAATCTCTTTATAAACATCAAATATCACTACCGATGGCTCACCCAGTTGATATAAACTACCAGGGTTAATTATAATAGTATTATCTATCTTATCAATCCCTGCGGCTTCATGAACGTGCCCGTGTAAAGATACTATAGGCTTAAATTCTTTTATTAAGTCTAACACTGCTTTAGATCCTTTATGGATTTTCTTAAAGCCTTGTTTTACAATATCGATTTTAGTATCATAAGGGGGCATGTGAAAGTTCATTATAGTCATCCCGGCTTCAGCATCTTTAAATAGAGATTTTCCTTTCAAATATATTTCTGAATCAGAAACTTCTCTGAAGTTATTAGATGGAGGCGATCCTAGCCCTAAAGAAATTAGTTGAATATCGTCTAATGATACTACGTTTTCATTTACTAGTCTAGTGCCTAAACCTCTTAATATATCATCTAATTGAGGGACATCACCGTGACCTGGGCTCCAAAATATTTTCTCTAAACCATAAATCTCGTCAGCTATTTTAACCCATCGTGACATCTGTTCAGCTACTATCTCAACTAGAATTTTCTGTAGTTTATTCTTATCTTTACTTATGTCCTCTATAACCTCTTTCTTATTCACTATAAGATACTTACCCGATCTTAGCGAATCCTCAGTCAAGTTTTTTAGGTTAACCTTTTTCCCATTTACTAAATAAATACCTCCTATCTCTTCTACGAAAACTATGTCTTTGCTCATTAACCCTCCACTTATAATAAAATAATCCACCTTTCTAGCTCTAACAATATTTAATGACCTCCTAAAAGCATATTCTGATCCATGAACATCCGTCGAGAATGCAAGCTTAAACCTAAAAGGCATTCCATTCTATTATAAAGATTTATAATTTTAAAAATCTACCCTTTCTTTTCCTTCTCCTCTTTATCTTTAACATCTTGCTTATCTAATACCTCTAGCAGATGTACCCAGGCTAGAAAGCATGGATCTACTTTTTTCTCGCTCTTACTACTCATTTAGATAGCCTCTTCAAGAAGTTCTTTACTCTTTCCCAAGCATCTTCAGAAGCTGTCTTATTATATGAACGACCCCTATCGTTAAAGAAAGCGTGGTAAGCCCCAGGATATATTTTTAATTCTAAATCTTTCTTATATTTAATTACAGCAGAGATTAGATCTGTTAATCCAGCATTTATAGGTGGATCCTCTCCAGCATATAGACCTAATATTGGTCCCTTAATCCTCTCAATAGCCTCTATTGGTTGTGGATTTCTGCCATAAAACACTATTACACCATCTAATGGGACTTCAGTAGATAACTGGAAAGCTAGTCCTCCTCCCATACAGAACCCCATACTTACCACTTTCTTCACTCCTTGAGAATTTAGATAGTCGTACGCCTTTATAAGGTCCTTAACCATCTGCTCTTCTAACGCTCCTCTGTTTATTACCAGCAAATCCACAACTTTCTTCTCGACCTCATTCATCGAAGACATTATTTCTTTATACGCATTAGGATCAGTCCTCTTCTCTGGTGGTAAACTCCATACCTTGTACATTACCTTTTCTATATTCTGTGGGCTAAGTACGTCCTCGTTTCTAGTATAAAGTTGGGGGGCGAATGCTAAATAACCTTCATTAGCTAATCTCATACTTATATCCTTAATATTATCATTCAAACCCCAAATCTCATGTACTACTATCACTCCTAACTTGGAACTTGTAGAACCAGCCATAAAGGCTCTTACTTTCCCGCCATCTGACTCATAAAAGATTTCCTTAGTTTCCACCATATATTAACTAATAATATAAGCAGATTAAAAGTTAACTATCTAAAGGTTTTGTAAAGAAAAAAAGGAGTAAAAAATTTTAACTTATCACACCAGAGTACAACAAGAGATCATATACCATTGCATAAGCGTTATAAGTGCCTGGACCAGTTACATAATTCCAGCCATAGTGGGCTGGTAAGGGATTATTTCCGCTCGTTATTGGTATCCAAGCTTCTTTCCCAATAAATATTCCTAGAGGCGAAACTACCAAACCGCTGTATGATATATGATATAATGCGAAATTCAGAGCTCCTAACCTTTGTCCGGTTAAAGCTATCATTGCAGCAGTCATGGGAGCAGCCCCGCTCGTACCGTACCATAAAAATAATTGACCTTGAAATACCAGTGGTAATCCAAATCCGAATTCTGGAATGTTGTATCCTCCTGCTGATACAAAAGCTATATCTGGGTATGTTCTAGCAATTACTGGAGTAAATGGTATTAATGAGGTAACCTCATAAGACTGTGCAGGGAAAACTACACTATTACCACCAGTACTGTAATCCCAACCACTTATTCCAACTATACTACCGTTTGAAGAAGCGTTTAAGAATATCCCACCAACTGAAGTGACATAAGGATCTGACTCTGGATACCAAATTGTATTATAGGTCCCTATATGGAAATTTGGAGGAGGATGGTCACTTTCATACCCCCAATCCCCTGACGCAGCTAGAACTGAAATACCCTCAGCAGCTGCTTGGAGCATCATGTTATGTATCATGTACAACATTGCTGGATAATAAGCAGCTAAAAATGACTCAGGTACTGTAACTGAGACAGAAATTTCTGTGGGGTCTAAGTAATTTACCATGTAGTAATACTCATACCAATAGTTAAGCAGATTACCAACTAATGGAGGACCACCTACATAGCCATTGCTAAATACTACAGTTATATTCGCAGCAGGGGCAAATGCACCAGACCATTCAGCATCTAACTCATTTTCTCCAGATTGCCCACCTGAAGTATCGTTACCGAAAATTATAACTTGTAAATGTCCAGTCCTTGGTATTTCATATAATTGCCAAAACTCGTAAACATCAGACACATTTATATAGGACTCTGGAACCCCCTCAATTGCAATATCACTAGAATTACCATTATAACCCTTAGTGTAGGCCTCGGTAAAGTTAAAATATTGTTGAATAGTTATTGGTGAAATTACGGCGCTAGAGATTAAACTATTTTGAGCCTTCACTTTTGCCATCGATAAGTGCCATGATTCTCTAATAACGTTTACCACTTTAGGATCTAAACTATCTATTCCAACTATGCCCAGCACGTATTTTCCAACATTATATGGCAGAGAAGCTGTAACGTTATTACTGTAATAGTAGAATGGACCTATATTTTCAATTCCTACTAAATCAAACCAATATAAGTTCTTAAACGGATAGTAATAAACGTTAATGTATGTATTAAATGCTTGTTCAATATTACCTACACTACCATTAAATACTAAAGCTAATCCATATTGTCCTAAAAACTGAAGATGATATGATTCTAGATATTCTACGAGGGACTTCACATATGATCGTGAAGGATAATAGTTGCTTCTGAACTGTGAGGGAGTAAGCCAATGATGAAAGTTATTAGGAGAGAAATAGATCTGGTTTAGATAACTTTGCAATGATGAAATATCAGTAAAGTTGAGCAATACGGCAATGTATAGTGTCATACTAGTATTAAGAGGCTCTATAAATATTGATCCTGGTACTATTGAATATTGCGGAGATGTAGTTTGTATGTAATATATTTGTTGACTTTGAGCTAGAGTTACAAATCCCGCTATACTTGTTAATAATATTATACTGAATAAAATGAACTTATACTTTCTTACCATGCTATACTTTTTATATTAACCCATATAAATTTTTACTCTAATTCAGAATTAAGTATGGTATAGTAAATAAGGTTATTAAGTCCAAAAAACGATAGGGGAAACTTCTACCATATTAAACTAGAAAATGAGGTCAAGTCTCACCCTTTAGGGCTGGAAGAATGTCAGACACGTTTTTGTAAAGTTAACCAAAAAGTTTGGTATCTAACTAAGATTTTTTAAATAACTTTTTAAACTTAACAAGATATATCTAAATTATGGTAAAGATTGGAGATAAAGCTCCTATGTTTGAAGCTATAGCTGATTCCGGAGAAAGAGTATCATTAGCTGATTTCATAGGAAAGTATAACATAGTTTTGTACTTTTATCCTAAGGATGACACCCCTGGTTGCACGAGAGAAGCGTGTGCTTTTAGAGACAATTGGGATTTATTGAAAGAATATGATGTAGTTGTGATAGGCGTGAGTTCTGACGACGTTAACTCTCATAAGCAATTCAAAGAAAAGTATAAATTACCATTTATACTCGTTAGTGATCCAGACAAGAAGATAAGAGAATTGTATGGTGCTAAAGGTTTTATATTACCGTCAAGGGTAACCTTTGTAATAGATAAGAAGGGGATAATTAGACATATTTACAATTCTCAATTTAACCCTGCTAATCATGTTAATGAGGCTCTAAAAGTCTTGAAGAAGATAAGGGAGGAAGAACAAGGGTCAATAAAGAATTAGCTAAAAACTTTCCTTATTTCTTCTAAACTTGATGGATTTTCTAATGAGGAGATATCTCCAAGAGGTTTGTTTAAATACACTGCCCTAATTAATCTCCTCATTATCTTTGCATTTCTAGTTTTCGGCAATTCCTTTACTATTTTAATCTCTGAAGGGGCTAACGCTTTGCCTAGTTTATCCTCAGCGTATTTCATTATCTCTTTTTCTATGTTATTATTCTTAGTGACCACTAGGCATATGACTTTTTCTCCCTTCATTGGATCGGGAACTCCAACGCAAGCTGACTCAACTACTTGCGGATAAGAATTAAGAACGCTTTCAATTTCAGCAGGACCTACTCTCTTTCCTGCAACCTTAATAGTATCATCGCTTCTACCAACTATATAGAAATAACCTTCTTCATCTCTAAAGGCTAAATCTCCGTGAACCCAGACATCTTTCCATGTTGACCAGTAGGTTTCTAAGTATCTCTCAGGGTTTCTCCAAAAACCTCTCGTCATACCTGGCCATACGCTTAGAACCACTAGCTCCCCTTCTTCATTAGGTCCAGCTTCCCTTCCTTCCTCATTAAAAACTGATGCATTTATTCCGGGGGAAGGACCATTAAATGAGGATGGTTTTATTTTCTTGATAACATAATTTCCTAAGATTCCTCCGGAAATTTCAGTACCCCCGGAGTAATTTATAATTGGCTTTCGGTCAGTATTATAGAATAACCAGTACCAACTCTCTGCATCTATGGGTTCTCCAGTATTACCGGTAAGTCTTACGTTTAATTTCATACTATTGCCTTGACTTCTTAAAGCCCTAACTAAACTGGCTGACAAGCCTAATACATCAACTCTCATATCTTCTGCGAATTTCTCTATGACCTCTTTATTAGTATATCCCTCAATCATTCCAATTTTACCTCCTAAAAGTAGAGAACCGAAAACCATCCAAGGTCCCATCATCCAGCCCATATCAGTTATCCACATTAATGTTTCTCCTCTTTTTAAATCGAATTGAAAGTAAATGTCTGCAGAAGCTTTGATAGGGAATCCGTCATGTGTATGTACGCAACCTTTAGGCTTCCCTGTGGTTCCAGATGTATATATTATCATCATAGGATCCTCAGTTCCAGTTCTCTCTAGACCATCTCCCCCAGTTTTTATAACTTCCTTGTATTCGTAAAAATCACCCTTAATACCTTCCCTACTTATTACAACCTTTTGTACATTCATTTGCTCTAAATTCTTTAGCATTTCAACTTCTTTCCCTCTTCTAATTGTCTTGTCAACTGTAAAAATAACCTTAGCCTCACTATCCTCAAGTCTAACCTTAATAGGTTCTGGTCCAAATCCAGAGAATAAAGGAACTATTATCATACCAGCTCGTATAGCCCCTAACATTACTGAAACTATCTCCGGAATCATGGGCATGTAAATTGCTACTCTATCACCCTTTCTTAATCCTATCCTCTTTAGCCAACTAGAAATTGCCTTACTTTCGCTTAAAATCTGACTATAGCTGACCAATCTCGTGTTAAAATTTTCGTCCATCCACTTTATGAAAACTTCTGAATTATCTGGGATTTGATCACCAATGTTTAATTCTCCGTTAACAAACCATTTTGGCCACTGTTTTCCATTAGATAAATCAAGAATTTTATCATATGGTTTTGAAAATCTTAGCCCAATTACCTTTACAAAATCTTCCCAAAATTGCGGATTCTCATAACTATATTTGATGAATTCATCTAATGAGCCTAAATTCTTGTCCACCATGAATTTGTAAACGTTACTATTTTCTATCCACTCTTTATCAGGTTCGAAAGTCATAATTATTTAATTCTATTAACTATTTAATAAAAACTTTCATAGATTGACCTAATTTAAATGCCTTAATATTGCTCTCATATTTTAACGCTTTTACGAACGAATCTTCAGAAATCAATCCCTCAAAAGCACCTAAGCCAAACATGAAACCCAGTATTGCTGCATTTAAGGCCTTAGGATTACCTGCTTTTATAGCGATTTCGTTAGCATTAACGACATATACCTTCAAACCCCTTAATCTTTGAAGGATCTCGTTTAAGCTTAATATCCTCACTTTCGGTAAAACGGGCCTCACAACGTAGGAGTTAATTATAATATTAGTAGACTTAGAGGCGTAACTTAAATTCCTTAAAACTTCAGTAGCTTCTAATCCTACTAGGTAATCGGCTTTCCCTAGCGGTATTAATGGTGAATTTACCTCTCCAATCCTAACATGAATATTAACTCCACCACCTCTTTGAGCTAGTCCATGAGTTTCAGCTACTAAGACTTTAGTGTTTGAATAACTACCAGCCTCAGCTATTATCTTACCCATAGTAATTATGCCTTGCCCACCTATTCCTGCAATTAGGATGTTCAGCCTAGCCATAATTCATCCCACTTCTCTGGCTTGTTGCCGGTAAGTGAGATTGCCTTAAATGGGCATATTGGAACGCATGCCCCACATCCTATACAGTTATAGACATCTATCTCAGCCTTCTTATCGTTTCTAGGAATTATTGCGGGACATGTGAAATAATCATAACAGATACTACAACCAGTGCACTTATTCAAATCCACAACAGCTTTTGGTAACTCTTCCTCAACTTCATCTAAAACTAGAAGCGCACAAGCTCTTTTAGCTATTACAACAGCTGGCTCTCCATTTTCTTTAACCCACTTCAATGCGTCTGTTAAGACTTTAACTGATGAATTGGTTTCAAAGGGATCTATGTATTTTACATACTTTACGCCAATACCTTTGCAAACTTCTCCAATATCTATATCTTTAGATGGACTAGGCTGTTGACCCGTCATTGCCGTAGCTCTATTATCTAGAATGAATACCAGCATCGGAGTCTTATTGTATACCGCGTTTACTAATGCTGGTATTCCACTATGAAAGAACGTAGAGTCTCCTATAATCGCAATAGGAATTTTCCCCGTAGCTCTATAAACGCCATTAGCAATACCAATACTAGAGCCCATGTCTATTGACGCGTCTTGAGCATCAAAAGGAGGAAGTAAACCCAATGTGTAACATCCAATATCTCCGGAGAAGAATGTTTCATTTAAATTATAGGAGGCCATAGGTATAGCCTTTCTTAAATCTATGAATGAGTTTCTATGTGGACAACCTGGACATAAAGCTGGAGGTCTCATAGGAATATCAGATGGGGTTTCTAAATAATCACTGACTAAGTTCAAGTTGAAAAACTCATCAAATGCTCTATAAACCTTATCTAAACTCATCTCACCTACCCTACTTATTAGATCCTTTCCGTGAAGTTCAACTCTAATACCTTGGTCATAAAGCAAGTCTTTAATTTGCATTTCAACAATTGGTTCACCCTCTTCAACAATTAATAACCTTTCAGCCCTACTCACTGCTTTTAGTATTAACCTTCTTGGTATTGGAACCGGAGTGGATATTCTTAAAACATTAGCGTTAACTTTCAATTCGTTGATTGCATCTGTTACGTATGCGAAAGATATGCCAGAGGCAATTATTAAATTTTTACTACCGTTGTCGATAAATTCGTTTAATCTTTCAACTTCGTCTTGTATTTTCTCCCATCTCTTAAGCTGCTCAATCCTATTTCTTCTAGCGTTCTCCGGAACTAGAACGTACTTCTTAGGATCTTTAATTAGCTTACCTAAAACTGGTTTAGCTGGAGGCTTTAACTCAACCTGACCTCTGACATGACTTATACGAGTAGTCGTTCTTAGTATTACGGGATGCTTTACGCTATTACTCAATCTAAACCCTTGAATCGTTAAGTCATAAGCTGATTGAGGATCATATGGTTCTAAAACCGGTATAAGGGCATGAAGTCCATAATATCTATTATCCTGCTCGCTTTGTGAGGACCACATTGATGGATCATCAGCTGAAACTATAACGAAAGCTCCCTCTACTCCAGTATAGGAGGAACTCATTAATGGATCTGCTGCAACGTTAAGGCCAACATGTTTCATCGTTGTTAAGGCATAAGCCCCATTTATTGCCGCACCATAAGCTGTTTCAAAGGCCACTTTCTCGTTGACACTCCACTCAACGTGAATATTATTTCCGTACTTCATTAGTGTTTCTATTATTTCAGTTGAAGGGGTGCCGGGATAGCCTGTGGCAACCCCCACGCCAGAAGATAAGGACGCAAAGGCTATCGCCTCATTTCCCAAAATTATTCTCCTTGTTGAAGAAAGTTCAATCATGATTATAACTATGTTAAACCTTGTTAATAAACATTCCTTCGTAAGATTTAATATTTTAAGAAATTCTCAAGCTCATAAAGTAAAGTTTATTTAGTTATATGTTTTGTTTAAACTTTTTAGCTTTAAAACATCATATTTACATTATGTCTCAAGATTATAAGATACTAGAAAAAGCTTTGGCAAATGTTATTAAATTAGTAATCATTAGTGAAATACTTGGCATCGCATTAGATTATGATGAAGTGGAAGAGCTTGGAAGAACGTGTTCTACATTAACCTCAAATTTAGCTAGAAAGATATTGATTAAAAGAATAGGAGTAGACAAGAGCAAGAAAGTTAATGAAAGTATTGAAAGGTATTACAAATTACTTTATCAATCATCAGGCAAATTAGAAGCATACTTTCATTTCGTTGAGACTCTCAGTGAGGTAGCCTTTATTCAAGACGAGAAAGAGATATGGAAAAGACTGGAGGATTTAGAAAATTACTTGATAAAGACTTCTAAAGAAAAAAGTTCCGAAGAGTTTGGATTGACGATTTACACAATTTCTGACTTCAAGAGATTACTTATTTCCTACTTAAGTAAAATTGATAAAGATAATGTGCAAAGTGTTATCATAAGGAAAAATGAGAGATATTATCTATTATTAGGAGATAAAATATACGAACTCCAGATAAAGGAATTAAGTGATGATGAAAGAAATTCTAAAGATAGCCTTAGGTTACAGTCAGCATTAGAACTCCTATTAAAGGAAGAAGAGAAGATACTAAACTCTGGATATTTAGGAGAAATATTCACTGTTGGAAAAATAATGAAGAAAGGAATTGTAACTAACGTAATGATAAGTTTTGCTAACGCCAAACCAATATTACCCTTGAAACCTGAAGTTAAAGTTAGATTATTGAATAAATCTGACGATATTTGTATTTTTGTTTCAGAGGATGATAAAGATAATTTATATGCAGTGTCTTCGTGCCAATATCAATTAGAAAAAGACAATTTATATGTATATAAGGGGGAGAACGCTTTTGAAAAAATTAATCAACCTTAACTTTTAAGGGCCAATCAAAGCTCACTATCTTAGCCTTAGCACCGGGTCTAACATTACCATCTGCATAACATAGTAAACCTCCTTTTGCGTTCTTAAACCTTATGAGTGCTATATAGACAGGGTTTTGAAGCTTATTTCCTTCATCGTCTTTGTAGATGATTGTGTATGAGTCAACGTATACTTCATTAGCGTCTATTTCAACATAATTCTCTATCTTAATGAAACATTCCTCGCAATATAGTCTAGCTGGAACAAATACTTTTCCACACTTAGGACATTTACTTCCTATTATCTTGTTTTGCTTTAAACCATTGAAGAATTGCTCTCCTGCAGGTCCCACTGTATACTCATACTTTTCAACTTCCATAACGTCGTACCATCTTAGCAACTTTCCATCTCTACCAACTTTTTCCCAAGACATTTATATCACCTTAAAACATTGAATATCTTCTATGCTTCCTTTTCTTTCTTCTTTAGGTTTCCAAACTGCCTTAACTCTCTTCCCAATAATATTCATATTCTTTACCTCTTCATACGATGTACATATTCTATGAAATATCCCTGGAAATACGAAATCTCTATCCGTAGATGGGAATAGTCTAATAACACCGACAATTTCAGGCTCTTCAAGTTTAGCTCTGGTCCAACTTATGAAACTAGCAACGGCCGTCATTACTATTCCCTCATCCTTTACTTCAACCCACTCATCCGTAGGTCTGAAGCATTCTTCACAGTACATTTTTGGAGGGACGTAAATTTTACCGCAATTATTACATTTCCTACCATAAATTTTACCTTCTTTAAGACCTAACAAGTATTTGCTTTGAGCCTGTCCAGCAGTGTATGCGTATTTAGCATTAGGCTTATATGAGATAACCATATGTTTATTCAATTCTTCTTCTTTTAATGGAGTAACCATCTTTATCACCTCAATTGCGTAAAACTATCACAGTTCCTGCTTGCATTAAATCTCCCCAAGCTTGAGCCAATCCAGTATGAACTGGTCTCTTAACTTGCATTTTTCCGGCTGTTCCCTTAAGTTGCCAATAAATACTAATTACTTTCATAAGTCCAGCAGCTGCTATTGGGTTACCTACTCCTAATAAACCTCCACTTGGACTACTCGGTATATCTCCATCAATATCAAATACTCCTTCCTTTAACAGTTTTGGCGCTTCGCCTTTCTTAGCTAGTAATAATCCCTCTAAATGATGAAGTTCTTTGTAATCAAATGGATCATAAGGCTCTACCACATCAATCTCTTTATCTGGTCTTTCAATCCCAGCCATTTTGTACGCCATTCTTGCGGCGAACTCAACATATCTAGGATAAGCTAAGTCTCTACCAGGCCATTCAGTATTATCTAGCGTCCAACCAACTCCTTCCACCCATATTGGAGTGTCTGTATATCTCCTAGCCACGTCCTCTGAAGTCATAACTATTGCGGCTCCTCCATCACTCACTGGGCTTACGTCAAGAAGCTGTACTGGCCATACTAATACCTCGCTGTTTAAAACATCTTCAACAGTTATGTTAGCCCCTAACTGGGCATAAGGATTATTTATAGCATTCCTCTTATTTTTAACTGACACTAAAGCTATCTCCTCTTTCTTTATTCCGTATTTAGCCATGTATCTATGCATTTCCATCGCGAAGATCCATATTAAATTGGGATTTAACGGTTTTTCTAAAATAGGATCCCAAATGTATCTAAAAACTGCTTGGGGATGAGGTCTATCTGGACTCATTTTTTCTTCAGCTACTGCTAAGACTTTTTGGCATAACCCACTAGCTACGTGATACCAGCCTGCAATAGCTGTCATTACTCCAGTAGCTCCTCCCACAAAAACTCTGCTAACTGGTTTTTTTATTCCACCGGAGCCATGGGCTAAGTACTCTCCTTTAAGATGCACACCGTCAAATGCATCTGGAGCACTACCAATAACCACACAGTCTATATCTTTTAATTCTAACCCAGCCTCTTCTAAAGCCTTGTTAGAGGCTTCCCACGCAATTTCTTGAGGTGTTTCCAGCAATCTTCTTCTAAATAGCGTCATTCCAGCTCCAATAATTGCTACTCTTTTATTAAGGTGGATATTTACCTTCATGGCTTCTCCACCACCAACACACTACCAGTGAAAGTTGGAATTCCCCTCCATGAGGCAACTAATACCTTCTCACCTTTACCTTGTCTAATATAATCTATTGCATCTAGAAGTAAAGAGAAACCAGAGGCTTCTAGTGGAACACCCTTAGCTAAATGTCCACCAAATGGATTTACTGGAATCTCACCTTGAGGCGAAAAATTTCCCTCTCTTAGGTCTTTAACTGGTTCTTCGGAAATCCTAAGACCTTCTAAGTGTTCTAATTCTTTATAACTGTACCTATCATCTACAAATACTGCATCGAAATGCTTTCTTGGGGAGTTCACTTTTGCCATCTTATATGCCATTTCAGAGGCTATTCTCATATATTCAGCTTTGCCTAATTCAGCTGTTTCCAAATTATTCGAGTCAGTCGCATATCCTATACCACTTATTAACAAATAGTCATCCTTTTTTACCTTCTTAGCTGTTTCCTCATCAGCTACCACTACCGTTATAGCCCCGTCTACAAATGGAGCTATGTCCAACTCTGTTAATGGGTAAACTACAAAATCCTTCATTAAGACGTCGCTAGCCTTTATGTTGCTGGCATATGACGATCTAGGTGAAGAAAGTCCGTTTTTCTTATTCTTCTCCACAACTATTGCTAAGTCTTCTCTACTAACTCCTTTTCTTTCCATAAATTTCACGGCATCAAGACCAGCTATGAAGTGCATGTTTTGAGGATTTATTGACCTAACATAAATTGGATCCATTGAAAGTTTTACAATATCACTAAAAGTTAATATGTCACTTACCTTAGAGTGTGCCTCTACTGATACTATATCGGCAATGCCAGAATTTATGTGCATGAGCGCGTGCGCTAAACCTTGTAGTGAATCCCCGGTAACAGTCATTGTTGGTCTCATTGCTCCACCTATCTGATCTGGAGCAAATTCGTCAGCAATCCCTATGCCCTCCCAAAAATCTTCTTGACATGATATGAACGAATCTACATCATTTCTAGGATTAATATTCCCAGCATCTGCATATGCTCTACTAGATGCCTCAAATACCATTTCCCTAAATGATACTTCCGGCGTAGTTGGTCTAAAACCATACCAGCCTACTCCAATTACTGCTATCCGATTCAAAAAAGATCACTCACTTTAAGATACATAATTTTTGTTATTAAAGTTTTCCTCTTCTTTTTGTCATATTTACTTTTTATAAATTATCTATATATTTTTAAATTTAGTCTAATAATGGAATTCCGAATTGATCAATATATTTAGATATAATATGCCTTTGAACCTCATCGCTTCCTTCACCTATTCGCATTAATCTAACGTCTCTGTATATTCTTTCAATTTTTGTACCTTTAGCATAGCCCATACCGCCTAATATCTGAAGAGAAGTATCAACTACCTCATTAGCCATTTGAGCGGAGAGTAGTTTTAACATAGAAACGTACACTCCCTTATCTTTAGAATTTTCATCGAATTTCTTACTAACCTCTTTTGCCAATGCCCTTATCGAATTAATCTTAGCTACTGAGTTAGCAAAATACCACCTAATTCCTTGAAAATCATAAAGCTTATTTCCAAACGCTTCTCTAGATCTAGCCCAATTTAGAGCCTCTTCCAATGAAGCCTCAGCTAAACCAATAGCTATTCCCGTTATAGCTAACCTACCTACTTCTAGGACAGAGTTGACCATATTCCAGCCATTATTTATCTCCCCTATCACGTTATCGTTAGATACTTTGCAATCGTGAAAGATCACCTCAGCAGTACCGGTTCCCCTATTACCCATTACTTCAATTTTTCTCGTCTCAATGCAACCATCCCTAGGTACTAAAAAAACTGATAATTCTCTCCTAGTATCCCCTGTTTTAGCTATAGTAACGAAAACATCTGCGTAAAGACCTTGCGTTATCCACATCTTATGTCCTTTAATCTTCCACGAACCGTTATCCTTCTCAGCCTTAGTTTTCATATTTCCTACATCGCTTCCACCGGAAGGCTCTGATAATGCAAAACTACCTATCATTTCCCCCTTTGCTATCGGATCTAAGTAATTCTTCTTTTGACTTTCATTACTGTAGAGTCTTAACATCTCTCCAGCTAGCTCTCCTTGGGCATCCGCTATTAACGCTAAAGATCCGCTAACCTTTGCAATCTCCTCTAATATAATTAACATGTCGTAATGCGATAGACCATTATATAGGGGTAAAAGAAAGCCTAGTTCTCCTAGTTTTTTAACTAGATCTCTGGGGAAACGATCATCCTCATCTATTTTACTTGAAATTTTTTCAACATCTCTTCTTAAGAATTCTCTTAACGTGTTAACTATAATTTCTCTTTCGCTCATATACTAATTTATTCTTGCACATTTTTAAAATCACTTGTTAAAAGTATTTAAACTACTTAATACAAAAGTTAAATGAAAACATGAGTTGGAAAATATACTCTTTAGATCAAATAAGATCACTATCGAAATTCGCTATAGAAAATCCAAATGCTTTTTGGGAAGATAAGGCAAACTTAATAAGCTGGTTTAAGAAGCCAGAAAAGATAATTGATGGGGAACCTCCCAAGGAAAGGTGGTTCGTAGGAGGAACTACTAACATATCATATAATGCAGTTGACCGACATATCCCTTCAAAGAAGGATAAAGTAGCATTCTACTGGACGAATGAGAAATTAGAAAGTAAAACAGTATCTTATCAAGACCTATATCAAGAAGTCAATAAAGCCTCTTATGTGTTAACTCAGTTAGGAGTTAAGAGGGGAGATGTAGTATCCATGCTAATGCCTAGCATTCCAGAAGCAGTATACTTCTCCTTAGCTGTGCATAGATTAGGTGGAGTTTTGGCTATACATTACTTAGGTCTAAGCGAGGAGACATTAACGTATAGGTTAAATGATTGTAACTCAAAGGTCATGATAGTTGCGTCAAAATCCTTTAGGAACGGCAATGAAATTAGAATAAAGGATTTCGTAGATAAGTTGCTAGAATCTCATACAACACCAGTAGAGAAAGTATTAATAGTCAGTAGGGGTTTTTCCGATTTTAACGTTAAGGGTCAAAGAGACGTAGTATATGATGACGTTAAGCCGAGAGGAAAGGTGTATGTTAAGCCGGAAGAGGTAGAAGCTAATGAGCCTTCAACCATTTATTATACTTCTGGTACTACTGGAAGACCTAAAGGTTTGTATCACACGAATGGTGGTTACGTAGTAGGATTAAATTGGGCGTTTAAAGCTATATTCGGTCCTAAGGAGGAAGATGTGTGGTGGACTATTTCCGAATTAGGCTGGCCTGTTTGGCCTATGGCCAACTTATATACTATCCCAGTCATGGGTTTAACTGGCGTACTATTTGAGGGATATATAGGTTATAAGAGAGACTTGTTTTCTAGGATAGTTGAAAGATTTAACGTAAGCTTAGTTTGGAGTTCAACAACTACCTTATACACTTTGAAGAGTTTGGGAGAGGAGTCAGTAAAGTCTGGAGATATTTCGAGCTTAAGAATAGTATTAAATACTGGTGAGCCTCTAAACGTAGGCGCATGGAATTGGCTTAATGATAACTTACCTAACGTTAAGATTGCTGACGCATATTGGATGACTGAACATTTGACCCCAATAGCGGCCACTCCTTACGGAATAGGAGAAATTCCATTTAAGGCAGGTTCTGCAGGAATTCAATTTCCCAGTTCCTATTTCTTAGTAGTAGATGACGAAGGTAAACCCCTTCCTCCAAAACAAAAAGGATATATCGTGTTGAAACCGTTATCTCCTGCGTTAGCTAAAATGTGGAACGATCCGAACTATGAGAGGATAACAAAGCAGTATTGGTCAAGATTTCCGGGGTACTTCTATACTGGTGACTACGGTTTTACGGATGAAGATGGATACTTGTATGTCTTAGGAAGAGCAGACGATGTAATAAGAGCTGAAGGAGAGAGAATAGGTACTTTAGAGGTTGAAAGTGTAATAGTTTCTTATCCCAGTGTGGCTGAGGCAGCTGTGATAGGCCAAGGAGGTAGTATTATAGCTTTTGTAGTACCTAGACAAGGTGTTGAAGCTAACGATATTTTGAAAAATGATATAAAGAATTTCTGTAGGAACGCTGGGTATATTGTTGATAAGGTTGTATTTGTGAAAAGATTACCTAAGACAAAGAGCGGTAAGATAATGAGGAGGTTATTGAAGGCTTTAGTTTCCAACGAGAATCCTGGAGATATTTCAACTCTTGATGATATTAAAACAATGGAGGAGATTAGAGAAGCTTTAAAAAGTTCATAGCATGTTCTCTATAAAGTATTTCATTAATTTTTTCTGTGAGTTTCTAAGATGATAAAGGAATGTTACCTTACTCATTTTTAGTTTTTCCGCTAACTCCTCAGCACTTGCCCTCCTCGGGTAATCTAAATATCCTTGATTAAATGCCGCTATTATTACTCTTTTCTCTATATCCGTTAAGCTCGGATGAAGCATTGGATTATAATCTGTTACCTTATAGTCCACTACTTTGCTCGTATTTCTTATATCATCTAGTATTTCCCTTATGCTTTTACTAGAAGTTACGAAGCTCCACTTCTCTTTCTTTTCGGTTATAGTATTTCCTAGTATTAATACCTCTCTATCATATAATATTCCAGCAATCGATCCCTTATATACATTTAAAAAATCTATATAGTAACTGTTATTATTTGTAAACTTACTTACTTTATTTAGCCTAACAACACTCCTATGATTTTTCATAGAATTTACCATATCCTTATCTAGGTTTTCAACCAAGATCCTACTCCTCAAATAGTTCTTATGAGGATAAACCTCTAAATTTATTGTATAGGCATTAAACGGCATATGAAAAGTCCAACAATCCTCATGTTCAACTAGAACCTCTACCTTTTTTAACATAATTAATACTATAATCTTTAAACGATATAAAACTTTTGATAATTTAATCTAATCTACATGCTATATTAAACTAGTTTAATAATGAATATTAAATTCTAATATCCAAATTTTGTTTATGACAGAGAAGGCTGAATTGAAAGCTGGAGAGATAATTGCTAGAATGGATAGAATACCTATTTGGGGATTATCATATATTTTTATAGGTATTTTAGGTATCGGATTCTTATTTACCTTTTATGATATTTTTGATATAAACGTCTCTTTTATACAGACAGCCTTAACAATATTTCACGTTTCTAGCCCCTCCTCTCCTATAATTCCAGTATTACTAGGACCTGCAGTATTACTTAATCTCGTAGGTTACGTAATAGGATCCCTCTTTTTATCACCAGTTTCTGATTTGATAGGGAGAAGAAGGATGCTAATGATCACAATGATAATTACCGGATTGGGAAGTTTATACAACACCTTTGTTAATAATTACATCAATTTTGTTATTGCAAGAACTATAACCGGTATAGGCGTTGGCGCTGATTTAGCGATCGTTAACACTTATATTGGTGAGGTAGCACCTATAAACGGTAGGGCTAAGTACACTAGTCTAGTATTTTTATTCTCGACATTAGGTGCTGCAGTAGCTTTATGGTTAGGATTATTACTTACCACTCCTCCTGCTCCATTTCCCCTAGGATTACCTTTTGCCTTAGGGGCTTCTGGCTTCTTTGCTTTAAATGGTTGGAGGGTTATGTATGGGATAGGAGCTTTACTTTCCTTGGTAGGATTACTATTAAGATTTAGTCTGCCCGAATCACCAAGATGGTTAATCTCTAAAGGTAGAATATATGAGGCAGAAACGATAGTGAGAATAATGGAGACTAAAGCCAGTAAGAAGCTTGGGCAATTGCCTCCACTGCCTAGTATAATTAGTCCCTATATTCCAGAAAAACATTCTTATGTTGATGCTCTAAAGACTATTTTTGGAAATTCAAGGTATATCAAGAGGTTTGGTATTCTATTTTCCATGTGGTTTTTTGGCTATATGACGGTGTATACATTAGCTGCCGGTTTAACATCAGTTCTAGCTTCTTTAGGATACCCTCCTCCCGAAGCAGGGATTATAGCATCTGTTGGGGTGATAGGGTTTATATTGGTCCCCATAACAGCATTCTTTACTGGAGATAGGTTAGAGAGAAAGGTTTGGACTATAATATCTGTTGTGTTCACCTTCTTGGGAGGTATATTAATAGCATTAGCGGGGACAAATGTTGGTTTATCATTCCTAGGCTCAATAATATTGTTTTATGGATTTAATTTATGGGTACCTATATCGTATACGTGGACGGCTGAAAGCTTTCCCACTAGGGCTAGGAGCACTGGGTTTGCTATGTGTGATGGTTTAGGGCATATAGGTGGAGGGATAGGATTAATAGCAGTAGCCTCTTTCGTTAGTTCATTAATATCATCAGGTGTTACTACGAGCTTAGTCATAGAAGTGTTTATAATAATTGGAGTATTTCAATTAATATCTACAATAATAGCTATTTCTGCTGGGCATAAAACAGCAAATAAGAGATTGGACGAAATTTCACCTTAAATTTGTTTTATATAAAACTTATATATTCTCTTTATTAAAAATATACACAAATGAGCGAGAAGATAAAGAGTGTAATGAGATTGTTTCCACTGGGTGTTGTAGTAGTTACTACGAGGTGGAAAGACACCCTCGTGGGAATGACTGTAAATACATTTAATTCCCTATCACTTAACCCACCATTAGTCATGTTTTCAGCTGATAAGGTTAAAGGTAACGATTTACCCTTTAAAGAAAGTGAAGGTTTTATTGTAAATTTTGTAGATAAGAAGGAGATTTTGGATATATTCGCTATGAAACCGGTTAAGGAGAGATTTAATTACGTTAAGTATTTTGAGGCAAGTAATAAGATGCCAGTAATAGCAGATAGCTACGCTTACATAGAGGCTAAAAAATACTCCGTAGTTGATATAGGAGATCATGCCATCATTACGGGTGAGGTAATTAATTCAGTAATTGTGAGGAATGATTTTAAGCCAATAATTCACTTCAACAGGGCTTATAGGCAAATATGCGATGTCATTTAACAAGTTTAATATATAATTTAATTTTTTAAACGCCTATCAATTACCTAATGATAGATGTATTACGTGTTTCTCACGTTCAAGTTAGGGTTACCGATCTGGAAAGGGCTATATATTTTTACTCAGAACTATTAGGTCTTGTTGAAACCGAAAAAGATGGAGATTACGTTTATTTAAGAGGAATTGAAGAGGGTCAACATCATAGTTTAATACTAAAAAAGGCTGACTCAACTGGACTATCTTATATTGGTTTTAGGGTTAGGAATCCCAGTGAGATAGATAAGGCTAGGCAAGAGCTGGACAGTCTTGGAATCAAGAGCTATAAGCATAAAGAAAAAGGTGTAGAAGAAGGATTATTATTTGAAACTCCACAAGGTATTCCTATCTTTCTATATTATGATATGGAGTACGTTGGAGATCTGAGGTTAGCCTTCTATAAGCATAAAGGGGTTTCCCCAGTTAGGATAGCCCATGTGAATTATATGGTCAGAGATCTAGAGGAAGAAGTTGATTTTCTGAAGAAATTCATGGGATACTATGAGACTGAGTGGTATTTAGATAAGGATAATCAGAGACAAGTCGTTTGGTTAACTAAGAGGGGAGATTCTCATGAAATTGCAATAGCTAAGTCTTCAAAAAACGTACCGGGTTTCCATCATGAAACTTACTACGTTCATGATGTGAGGGATGTTATTAGGGCTTGTGATATTTTAGCATCAGTAGGTCTTTGGGACAGTATCGAGAGAGGTCCAGGGAGACATGGAGCTACGGAGGGATATTATATTTACCTTAGAGATTATGATAAGAATAGAATAGAGTTTTTCACAAACGACTATGTTGTGTTAGATCCAGATAAATGGAAACCAGTTGTTTGGAATTATGAACAGTTTAGATATAGGAGTGATTATTGGGGTAGACCAATTCCCGAGTCTTGGTTAAAGGAGTGGGTTCCCGTGGAGGACGTTTCCACGGGTAAATTAAAGGGGTGGTCTTAATTGATAAGAAGAGGAATAGATTATATAAAAAGTATAAAGGAAAATCAGCCTGAGGTATATTATGAAGGTGAGAGAGTAAAGGACGTAACGGAACATTTCGCCTTCAAAATACCAATATCCACAGTTGCCAACTATTATGATTTACACTGGAAGGACGAATATAGGGAACATTTAAGGGTATATAATCCAGATGTAGGAGAAGAAACTAGCATCAGTTTTCTTAGGCCTAAAAATAAGAAAGATCTAGCTAAGTTGAGGGACGGTTTGATAAAAATATACGACTATTATAGGGGTTTCTTCGGTAGGAGTCCAGATTATTTGAACCTCTGGACTATGGTGTTTTACGCTCACGCTGAAGACTATTTCGGTAAGTATTTTGGCTCTAAAATGATGGAAAACACTATAGAAATTTACAAGGAGGCTACGAGAAAAGATCTGTTCTATACTCATGCAATAGTAGCTCCTATGTATGATAGATCTAGACCTCCATCCCAATGGGAAGATCCTTACATACAAATTGGAATAGTTGAGGAGAAGCCAGAAGGAGTAATAGTGAGAGGAGCAGCGATGATATCTACGGCAGGACCATATGCAGAAATGCTCTGGTACCTTCCGAATGTTAGAAGAGATACTGATCCGAGGTATGCGTTATACTTCTCTATACCTACTAATACTAAAGGAGTGAAGTTTCTAGCGAGAAGAGGATTCCAGCCAAGGGAAGGAGGAGAGTTTGAGTACCCAATTTCATCTAAATTCGAAGAGAGTGATGCAATATTAGTCTTAGATAACGTCCTAGTTCCATGGGATAGGATAATATTTTATAAAAAGCCAGAGCTCATTGAGGACTTAATGTGGCATACAGTGAGTTTGAGGGGTTGGTTTAATTGGCATTTCGTTATACAACATTACAGTAGACTTAAGTTCTTAGCTGGGTTAGCAATGGCTATTGCAGAAGCAGCTGGTACCAGCGGTTTTATTAATGTTCAAGAAAAGATAGGTGAAATATTAATTTATGTTGCATTGAACGAAGCGGCACTTTACGCTTCGGTAGAAAAAGCTGAGGAATTACCTAATATAACTAGGCCAGATCCTTATATATCAATAAGTGCCAGTCACTTTAACATGAAGGCTTTACCTAGAGCAAATGAAATATTAAGGTCAATTTCGGGAGGAGCATCAATACCAATACCAGCTGGAATAAAGGATTTTGAGAATCCAGAAGAGAGAAAGCTATTAGATAAATATATGTCAATGAAAGGACTAAGCGCTTTAGATAGAGTAAAATTATTTAACCTACTATGGGATGTTATCGGTTCGGAATCTGGAATGAGATATGAACAATATGACAGATTTAGTAGAGGCGATCCCACAATTAGATGGGCGCAAACTTACACTGAGGTATTCAGAGATAGAAAGCATGAGTTCGTAAAACTGGTTAGGGACATCTTAGATCAGATGCCAAATCCTAAGGCTTAGAGAATTTTATAATTTTTTATATATTTTTCTATTATATAAATGGAATTCATTTTTCAACCAGCTGGGAAGATTGCAAAGTGGGGAAAGCCTTGCCCTTTATGGTAGGAGGTAGTCAAAAGCTTGTAGAAGTTTAAAAATCTCTTAATTTATTTTAATGGATAGTGTTATTTTATGAGACTCCTCATGATCATGATTATACTCCTCGGAATCATAATTACTAAGACGTTTATGTTGGGTAATTCAATTATAATGGTAGAAGTTAGCCAAAATTCAAAGGTAATTGTCAATATTCAAAATTCCTCAACGGGAATCGATTTTCTATTAAACTCGTCCAACGATACGGTCTTCCCTAAATATCTTCAAAATTACATGATTAATTCTACGTGGCTTATAATTCCCTATTATTTATTGTACAATAATCTAACTTTTTCGGTAAGTGATGGTATAAACTATGCTAACGTAAGTATAAACGTTTATTTTAGATCATTTTCTTATCCAACGATACCTTCTCTAACAACAAGTAATTCATCTAACTCACGAGGTATTATTGGATTAAAGTTTGTGATTTTGTTTTTAGCAGTTATTGTCTCATTAATTGCCTATATTTACTTAGTATGGAGAAATAAGGGAAAAAGAAGCAACTAATTTTACACCTTCTACATGAAAAATCTGACCTTATTACAAAGGAAGGAAAGCCCTTTATAGCGTGGAGGAAGTCGGCTTTTGGACTTAAATATATATTATTGATAAATTGGGATTGACTAAACATCCTATTGTAGAACAAGATAGAGTACTCTGAGAATTTAACTTCTCATCCAATGATGAGGCTTCCTTTTTCCCATTTTTGGAAAATTTTTAAGACATTATAAGTAAAAGTTGTGTAAATCCGGGTACTTAAATAGTAAATTCATTAGCTAGACTCTCCGTAAAAACTTGAAGCTAACATGCTTACTCCAGTCCAAGGGTTATCATAGCCCAACACTTCTGCCCTCTTAGGACGAACATAACCTAGGAGCATGTATAACGTGTTTAGATCGCCTTCTGGCATAGCGCCAACGTACTCCTTAGGATATAGCTGTTTAATGTTTAATATTTCATCAAATTTATTGTTTTTTATCAAGTCAATTAATATCATGTCAAATTTAGTTGGTTTAGGAGGAATTTTAAAGTAGAATAGGTCTAACCTATGTGTTGGTGAACCCGTAGCTAAAAATACCGCCTTCCTATTCATTTTTTCCGTAGCTTTCCTTATAATCTCACCCAATTGATAATGCTCCTTTGGAGATCTATCGGTTATGGATATTGTAACTACCTTTGGTTTATCTTCAGGGAACATGTAATATAGTGGTATCCATGCTCCATGATCTAGACCCCATTTATCATCTTCCCTTATTATACCATTACTTTGTTTAGCTATTTCTTTTGCTAATTCAACATCGTTCATAGCATCGTAGCAATATTTATATAATTCGTCAGGAAATCCATAATAATCTTGTATACATTCTAATTTTTCACTAACCTCAACGTAGTGAATTCCAGACCAAGTATAGAAATGAGGACTTGACACTATTATTGTTTCAGGATTATATTTTTCCTTTACCTCTTTCCCTATTTTCTTTAGCAAGTCCTTCCAACGGTTGTTTTCCTCAATTAATATAGTAGGTGAACCATGAGATACGAATAGCCCAAAAGCCTCCATATTTAAACTTATATATTATATGCTAAAATACTTTTTAGTACTCCCTCCCCTTAGGGGTGTTCCCCTCATCGACTCTCATTTAAGGGGAAGTCAAGAAGCTTATAGAACCCTCTAATCTGCATATAGAATTTACCTTAAAAACTTTTTATCGTCCCGTCTTAAAGGGCAAGACTTTCATCTATTATAGGACTTTAAGCTTCATTTAAATAAAACGTTATGGGGATTGGGAGTTTCAATAATCTATTTGGGCTATCTTTACAATTTGAGGAAAGAATTGTAGGATGAGAAAGAAGTTAGCTGGGATTTGTCTGTGTTATTGGGATTTTTTCGTTGTCCTTTGGTCTGTTTAAGATTATTAGTATTCTTCCTTTAGGTAATTTTGATGATAGGAAGCATTTTACGTTTAGTGGTTCTTTAGCCTTAATTAGTGAGTTCTTTATTGTAGTAATTGGTATGTCTGATGAGACGAAGCATGTGTATTGTATGGAGTCTGGTAGGAAGTTTTCGAAGAATTTTTCGTAGTTGGAAATTAGGTCTGTATTTATCAAGTATACTGATGATATTTCTTCTTTAATCATTTCCGTTAATAGATCTTCATCAACGAACGATGGTAGGTCCATTACACTTAATCTCTTCACAATATATGATATACCTTAACTAATATATTAATTTAACTTGACTCTATATAATCAACTATTCGAGTAGTTATCCAGCTATTCTCTATCAGCTAATCTATATAAGAATAACCTAAATCGTTAATTAATAGCTAAGCAGACTTTTAATAGGAACTAAATCTAATATTTATAGTTATGTTTTATTTGTTAACTATCCAAATTTAATGCTGATTTTTTCCTGCCCTAAAGGACGAGGCTTGCCTTTCTTTGTTAAGAAATTTATCTGAAATTATGAAACCAACGATAAAGAAGATAGGGCCCAAGTAAATAACTATCCACATAAATATTAATAAAAATCTTTAAAATAAGAATTTTTCTCTTTTCGTTTAAATGAAACGTATTTTAGGATTTCATACTCAACTTTTGATTATATATCTCTTTCAAAAAGATATATCGAAAAATTTATTTACCATTAGCTTACTACTTAGATTTATGAGCTATAGGGGTGCAATGAGGACATTAGCCACTCTTTCCCTTATGCTAATTGTCGTAAACTACGTCGAAACTATGGTTATACCAGCATTACCTAAGATAGAGGATCAGTTTTCAGTTTCAGCTACTACAGTTGCATGGATTACGTCCGCTTATCTTATTGTAGGTGCAGTTGCATCTCCTATATTCGGTAAGTTGGGCGATAGATATGGTAAGAAGAGAATATATTTATTGGCAATAGGCTTTTACTCTTTAGCTGTATTACTAGCTGGCTTTTCAACTAATATATATATGTTAATATTTGCAAGGGCGATACAAGGTTTAGGATTTGCAGTCTTTCCGATAGCTATAGCAATCATAACTGATCTCTTCCCTAAGGAGAGGGTAGCCTGGGCTCAAGGAATTCTAAGTGCTACTTTAGCATTAGGACCGGCATTAGGACTTCTCATAGGCTCGTATATAGTCGAAGATTTAGGATGGCCTTACGCCTTTCACTCAGCCTTCGTACTCTCACTAATACTATTATTCCTTTCCATGAAGTTTGTTGAAGATATACCTTCAAAGACCAAAGAAAGGATTGATTATTTGGGAGCTACATTTCTAATGATAAGTGTAGTATCATTTTTAGTTTATTTGACCGATGGTCCTAATTCTGGTTGGCTGTCATTTAGCCAAATCGTTTTGCTAATAATTTCTATAATTTCGTTAGGAGCTTTCATAGGGGTTGAAAGAAAAGCAATAGAGCCTCTAATGAAATTAGATTTATTTAGGATAAGAAACATAATGGTGGCTAACGTTGCTGGTTTAATTTCGGGTATAGCAATGTTCCTAATGTTCATAGGGCTTACCTATTATGCTCAATTACCAACACCTTACGGACTAGGTTTATCGATTATTGGAGCTGGTCTATTGATGGCTCCTGTTGCATTGACTATGATGGTTGTTGGACCAATTGTTGGTAGGTTAATTAATAATGTTGGTCCTAAGCCATTACTAATTTTAGGCTCCTTAATAGGAGTAATAGGCTTCATACTTCTAAATACTTTTAATAGCACAGACGATCAAGTGCTAATGGATACGGTAGTGGCATCAGTAGGCGTAATTTCGATAGTGATACCACTGGTCAACATGGTTGCTGTCTCTCTCCCTGAGGAGCAACGAGGAGTAGGAATAGGTATGAATACATTAATAAGAACTATCGGAAGTTCTATTGGTCCAGTTATTGCAACAGTGTTCATGGATACTTATACAGCGTGGATTGTTGATATTGTTAATAATCAGTTCATTCCAATAGCGTCAGTACCTTCATTTACAGCGTTTCATTGGATATACATTACCGGAATGGTGTTAATGATCTTGAATTTAATAGTTTCACTAGCGACTAGGAATTACGTTATTAAGACAAGTGTTAGAACTGCTGGACATTAGTTTTTAATGAAAATCTTTTTATAAATTTCCAAGTTGCATTGCAAGATGATGATAGGTTTTTCCTTAAAGAAGGGAATGATAAAATGCCCATAAACCTTTTTTCTAGGCATCAAAATAGAAGTTAGTAAGATTATATCCTCAAAATGGCTTAGCATTAGCATGACGCCAAATCCCTAAAATACTTACTCTATACTTAGCATTATTAGACAACTTCTTATCCACATATACTCCTTGTTGATTTCCTCCAACCCCTTAAGGTTACCTTAGGGCATCTAATTGTTTCCCCTCATCGATTCTCACATAAGAGGCAGTCAAGAGGCTCAAGTAACCCCTCCCATCTACATCTAAAATTGGCTTTAAAAAACATAATTTGTAGTGTGATATTATAAACAAAAAGTCTCTAACAAATAAGTTTAATATAAAATTAAAGAACTACAATAAACTCCTAGCTTTCATTGCGCTTACAACTCTATCAACAGCTAGAGCCATAGCAGCTGTTCTTAAGTCGTGGTCTTCCATCTTTCTTTGATGATATTCATAAAGTGTGCTAAATGCATTAGTCATTCTATCTACGATTAGCTTCTTAGCCTCTTCGTCCTTTATTATTTCACCCATTTTATTGTTAGCCCACTCTACATAACTCCCTACGACTCCTCCCGCATTTGCTAAAATGTCTGGTATAACAACTATTCCTCTTTGTTTCATTATATCGTCGGCATCAGCGGTTAAAGGTCCATTAGCACCTTCAACTATGATTTTAGCTTTAACCTTTGGTGCATTAAACTTATTTATAACGTTCTCTATAGCTGCGGGTATTAATATGTCACAGTTAGAGATCAGTAGTTCATCATTAGTTACTTTCTTACCTTCAGGATAGTTTACTACGCTTCCGGTCTTATCTCTAATCTCCATCGCCTTCTCTGGATCTATCCCATTTTCATTAATAACTCCTCCTTTTGAATCGCTAATTCCGATGATCTTTGCACCCATTTCATGTAGGAACTTAGCAGCAAAGGATCCTACATTTCCATAACCTTGTATAATTACTCTAGCTCCTTCAATTCCTCCAATGTACTTCTTACTAGCTTCCTTAGCTATAGTAGCTACTCCCAGCCCAGTACTGTATAATCTAACTCCAATCCCTCCTAACTCGACTGGTTTTCCAGTAAATACGGCAAAGTCAATTCTTCCAGTAATTTTGATATACTCGTCTAGAAACCACGCCATTGTTTGAGGATTAGTATTAACATCGGGTGCAGGAATATCTAAGTCACTTCCTAAATATTTATATATAGCTTGTATATACTTTCTAGATAATTGTTCTATTTCGTCTTTAGTTAATTTTTGAGGATCAACCCTAATTCCTCCTTTTCCTCCTCCATAAGGTAGTAGTAAGAGGGAGTTCTTCCAGGTCATTATCATTGATAGTGCTACTACTTCGTCCTCAGTTACGTTAGGATGGTATCTAACTCCACCCTTATAAGGTCCTAAAGCAGAATTATGCTGGCTCCTCCAACCCATAAAAGTCTTTATTTTTCCATCAGATCCCCTTATTTGTATTTTGACTTGAATAACTCTTTCTGGCTTAGACAAGGTATCTAAAGTTTCATTATCTAAGCCTAAAATTTCCCCTACCTTATACAATTTCTTAACTTGTTGAGTATACAAACTAGAACTGAGAACTTCTTCCATCATTATCTTATTGGAATAGTAGATTATAAATTTATTCCAACTTTATTTTAAAATCTTTGGTATATAGAATTACTTATAATGAAGAAGTCAAAATGATATAAAGTAAGGATATATTAAATGTTATTCTACAAAAATGTAATAGAAACTTTTTATTCGTCATCGCGTTCTAAAATAAATAATTCAGTATAATGTGTATCTTAACTGTAACTTTTCATTTTATCATATATTTCTATGATTTAACGCCGTTCTGTAGAGGATAAAATTTAGTATAAAAAGTTTTCATGACTATTCTCATACTTATATATTGAATTTATGTCCTTCTAATCTGAAATATTATTGAAAAGAAGCTCATAATGGTTGATTTTACGCCCTCATAATAATAAGTTTTAAACCTACTCATATATTCAATTATATTCAATTATAATTTTCTATTTATTATACTCCTTATGTCATTTTTACGCTTTTACAATTTTGTACTCATTTCTCGATCAAGACATATTCCAACTAAATTGTTTATTTGGTATTATAAAAGGGGTTTAGAAAAGACTTATGGTAGTTATCATTGGTGGGTAATTTAACTATAGCTTACAAAGTTGAGGAAAGCCTCTTTGGCGGGAAGGAAGTCAGGGTAACTGTCAAAAAGATTCATACGAGTCTTTAAAAATCACGATGTATTTGATTCATTAATGTCATCAAGATCGTTAACCCTCGTCTTCGTTTTACTTTCAACAATAGGTATACTAATCTCTTCTTATTTAACATATGAAACATTGTTTCAAACTCATCTAACTGGATACTGTAATGTCAACTCCTATGTTAGTTGTAGTACTGTAGCATCAAGTCCATACTCAAGATTTTTCGGCATACCTGTTTCTGTTTTAGGATTAGCTTGGTTTATACTAATGATGTCACTTTGGATGATAAAGAGGGAATTAACAATTTTCCCATGGGTGGTAGGTATTATCTTCGTAGGATATCTAATTTATACTGAAATTGATCTAATACATGCTATTTGTATTTACTGCACTTCAGCACACGTGATAGCAATTATCATGGGATACTTCGTAATCAAAGTATCTCGTTTTTGATTCAATTATTAACTTGTATTTTAAATATTCATTCTCAAAGAAACGAATATCATGAACATTAATAAATTTCCTAGATAATTATGAACAGTCTTTAGAAGACGTTATATCCTTATAAGATAGTTGCTCATCGGTAATTCTCTCAGTCAATAAATTTTAAAATAAAAAATTAATGGAAAAAATACTGTAACGTGCTTATAAGAAATAGACTGATTTAATAAGCTGGATTCGGTTAATATTTTCATAACCACGTAGCACCAATATGAAAGACAGCTAGCATATGGAAAATTTATAATATTTTCATACACATAGCCAGATAAATGTTTCATTATATCTTTATATTTCTCCGTATACAATAAAATAATATGACATCTTATAGCGAAGTGAAGGAGAAATTTAATTTGAGAGAAGCTATAAATTTTGTAAAGGAAGATAATCCAGTATTTTCCTTAACTTCTCATGAGGGAGAGGCAGTAATAAGGATATCTAAAGATGGAAGAGAGAAAATAACTTTTTATGACCTAAAAATTAAGGCATTTAAGTTAGGGCTTTACTTAAAGGAAATTCAAGGAGTAAAGAAAGGAGACGTTATATCAGTTTTGGCTTCTAAGAAAATAGAGCAGATTATTGTCCTATTAGCAACGTTAAGTATAGGAGCTATATATCAGCCACTATTTACCGCATTCGGACCTAAAGCCATAGAAATGCGAATTAATGATATTAAACCTAAGGTTATATTCTGTCAAGATGATCAAAAGGAGAAAATATCATGTACTCCTTTCTCTAAACTAGATGATATGTTAAGTTACGGAGAATTAAAAGAGCCAAATAAGACCTCTTGGGACGATCCGATAATTCTCCTCTACACATCTGGAACTACTGGTCTTCCTAAGGGAGCGTTAATATCGAAGAGACTACTTCTTAACACATATGTTTATATGAAGTACGGGATAGGGCTGAGGGAGAGAGACGTTTTTTGGAATCCAGCAGATCCGGGCTGGGCATATGGACTATATTATGGGATTATTGGTCCTTTGCTCTTTAGAAAGACAGTAATCTTCCTTGATGAACCGTTTCAGCCAGATAGGACAATGGAGTTTATGGAAGAGAACAAGATAACTAATTTCGCGTTTGCTCCTACAGCATATAGGATGATAGCTGGGACTGTGAAGAAGAAATATGATTTAGTCTTAGAGAGAGCTAGTTCTGCGGGAGAGCCTTTAAATCCAGAAGTAATAAGGTGGTTTAAAGATAACTATAACGTTATGATCAAAGATCATTACGGTCAGACTGAAGTAGGAATGGTAGTGTACAACGGTTGGGGATATGATGCTGAGGTAAAGATCGGTAGTATGGGTCTACCTGCTCCAGGCTATGATGTTGACGTGATAGACGACATTATCGCAGTAAAGAGAACTTCTCCAGGTTTTCATTTTCTAGGTTATATAAATAACCCTGAGAAGACTAAAGACTCATTTAGGGGAGATTGGTATCTAACTGGGGACAATGCATACAAGGATTCCGATGGATACTTCTGGTTTGTAGGTAGAAAAGATGACGTAGTTAAGATTTCTGGATATAGAGTTGGTCCGTTTGAGGTAGAGAGCGTACTATTAGAATTTCCAGCAGTTCTTGAGTCGGCAGTAGTTGCAGATGAAGATCCTGTAAGAGGTCATATTCTTCATGCGTACGTGGTATTGAAACCAGGTTATGAACCAAACGAAAAATTGAAAGATGAGATAATGAAGTATGTCTCTACTAAATACTCTAAGCACGTACATCTAGAAAAAGTGGACTTCGTCGACAAATTACCCAAGACTGAAAGTGGGAAAATACAGAGATATTTATTGAGAAGGAAGATCACGGAAGAGAAAAGATAACACTTACATTCTTGTCTACACTATTGAGGTGATGCATTGATTTAAAACATTGCGATAAGAATTTTACTTCATCTATAGGGAGTACAAGATTTTTAAACCTTTTATCTTTTTGATAAAACTTACACAGAACTTAAAACCATTAATCTTTATATTTATTCATGGTCTATAATTTTTAATGCACGGCCATTTTTATCCCCCAGAAGAGTTTAGAAGGAAATATGAGAGACCAGAAGAGTTCTTACCTAGTGTCATTACGAATAAGGGCGTTGTAATAGTAGACTACGGCTGTGGTAATGGATTTTATTGCAAATATCTAGTTCAGTACGCATCTAAGCTTTATTGTATTGATGTTAACGTTATAGCCTTAGAAGAAGTTAAGAGGAAAATTAGTAATGCCATTACTCTTACGGACTCAAAAACAATCGAAAATAAATCGGTAGATTACATCTTGTTCGCTAATTCGTTTCACGATATGGAGAACAAGGAGGAAATAATTAACGAGGTGAATAGAATACTTAAGGATGATGGAAGAGTTATAATAATTGATTGGAAAAAAGAAAATACTAATTTCGGACCCCCAGTCAGTATAAGGATGAGCGAGAAAGAATACCTATATTGGTTTAAGGGATTTAAGATCGTAAAAAGGTTCAATCCAACACCTTACCATTATGGTCTAGTTTTAGAGAGAATCAGTTAATCGTTTATTTTCAACTACTAAACTACCATCTTTTATGACGTGAACAACCTTGGATATATCCCTAATATTTTCAGAAGGATTACCGTTAATTACAATAATGTCAGCTGGTCTTCCAATATCTATAATCCCAGCGTCATTTCCTATTGCAATTGCTGAATTATACGTTGAAGCCCTTAATGCCTCTACGTTAGATAAATTACCTCTTTCTACGAGTAATACAGTTTCCATCCAATTCTTACCCATGTCAATTTCATCTAAACCAGTCTCAAACCCTAGATCAGTTCCATTAATGATTAACACTCCATACTCTTTAGCCTTTCTAACAACTTCAGCTACACTTTCTCTGACTGAATTTATCTTTTCTAGTCCCCACTCGTCAACGCCTATTTGTTTACCATATTTATATATTAATTCTTGAATAGTTAAAGTAGGTGTCAAGCTAACTCTCTTTTCTACCATTAACTTTAGAGTATCATCACGTAGTAAAGTACCATGTTCTAAAGTTTTTACACCCGCTTCGATAGCTATTCTCGCCCCTTTATCACCATGAGCATGTGCAGCAACATACGTATTTACTTTCTCAGCCTCATTAACTATTGCCTTAATTTCCTCATAACTTAGTTGAGGATTTTCTGGTTTGTCCCGCTGTGACAGTACACCTCCAGTAGCGAATATCTTTATGAAATCAGCTCCTTCCCTTAACACTTTTCTTGAAGCATGGATACACGACTCTACACCGTCACAAAATTCAGAGAAGCTTAAGGCTTTGGAGAACTCTAGTGGTAAGTCATGGCTTAATTCACCGTGGCCAAAAGTTTGTGAAATTGGTCTTCCAGCTGCAATGATCTTAGGTCCTTTGATTATTTTCTCATTTACAGCCCTTTTTAATGCTATTGAAATACTCTCTCCACAATCCCTAACCGTAGTGAAACCTGCTAGTAGTAATCTCTCTAACCACTTTGAAGCTCTCAAAACTCTGTACTCAGGTTTCTCAAACATAGTTTTCAGCAGACTTCCTCCTTTGACTCCACTTAAGTGTATATGGGCATCTATTAAGCCTGGCATTACAAACATATCCTTGGCATTAACTTCAACTTCAGCTTGTTTATCTTCTTTAGAAATTTCCACAATTTTCTTATCTTTAATATAAATGTTAAACTTACCTAATAGTTCTTTTCCGGTAAATAATTCCCCTCCCTTAATACTTATATCCAATTTAGCTCACCTTTTCTTGACCTTCAAAAACTATGCCTTTAGTTTCCTTATATAAACTATAAGCTATTAATGTAACTATCATTCCAGCAATTCCCCAAAACACTGGAGCCAGCTTATATCCAGTGGCAAGAATTAGATAAGTAGCTATAAATGGAGTAGTTCCTCCAAATATTGCGACACCTACATGATAGTCAAAAGATAGTGCAGTATATCTCACTTTGGTAGGAAACATCTCTGCTAATGCAGCAGCATACGCTCCCGTGCCCATTGAGCCTATGATTGAATAGATCACTTGTGCTAATACAATCAGTGAGAATAGACCAGTAGAGATTAGGAAAAAGTAAGGATAGACGAAAATAAGCAATCCTAGGGCTGTAGCAATCATCATGGGTTTCCTCCCTACCTTGTCTGCAATTTTTGCAAAGACATATATTGCAATGATTTCTACGACGTAACCTATCACTAATGCTAATGACACTAATCTAGCTGGAACTCCGATAATGTCCTCTAAGTATGAGGTAGCAAAAACACTAGTAGCATAAGTGAGCGTGGTTCCACCTACTATAAAACCTAATCCTAATAATATTCTTCTCCAATATTTTTTGAAAGCCTCAGCTAACGGAATTTTAGATACCTCATTAGTATCTCGTATTCTCTTGAATACCGGTGATTCGTTAATCTTTAGTCTAATAATGATACCTATAATTGCTATGAAAGCTCCTATTACAAATAGAATTCTCCAACCTATTGAGGAAAATGATGGTGGAGACATTAATGACGAGAATATAAATATAAGCCCAGTAGCCATGAGCGGACCTATACCTTGGGCCATCTGAGCTATTCCTACATAAGTAGCTCTTTCTGATGGTTTAGCGAACTCAGCAGTTAAGGTTATCCCTCCTCCGAATTCCCCGCCTAGTGAAAACCCTTGAAGGAACCTCAGCAACACTAATAGGGTTGGGGCAAGAATGCCCAAAATAGCATAGCCTGGTAATAGACCGGTGAAAAGAGATGAAAGTCCCATTATACTCATTGTGAGGATCAGAGTATATTTCCTGCCTATCTTATCACCTAAATGTCCAAAAACTATAGCTCCTAGAGGTCTGCCAGCAAAACCTGTAGCAAATGCAGCGAAAGTAGCTAAGAGTGATGCTATCTTATTAGATGATGGAAAGAATAGTTGAGCTAATATACTTGCTACGAATCCAAATATTAAAAAATCATAAAATTCAAAAGCAATCCCTATACTTGATGCTATTGAAACTTTTACCTCTTCTTTCATGCAATCGTCTTAAGTGTTTCTCATTTATATTCATTAATTGGGTGATCATTAAAACTTTTTAATCTATTTTCCAGATTCTGGTACTTTATAACTTGTTAGTGTTGTACTTTTTTCATGAAACGAGGATTCATTAAGATTGTTAATAACATAAATTATTTAGATTGGTTGGACAAAATTTATGTATATTAAACATCTGTTAGCAAAAAATCTTAATATCTAAAAGCTATTTTAACGTAAAAATTAGACAACATACTGCATTCGCTTAAATCTCTCAAGGTAACTCGTTTATTATATAAGTAAAGAACGTGAATGATTGAGGAGTCTCGGATTGTATGAAGACTAAATAATTATCCTTAATTCCCACAGTATAATAAACTGAACCATAGAAGCTCGTGAAGCTTATATTGAAATACTTTGCATTGTCAAAAGTGGAAATGGTTACATTCTTACCGGCAGACGATAATAATTGATTAAATAGGTTACTAATATTTGAAGATACAGCTAAATCAATATATGTGAAAGTTTTGTTATATTCTATTGATTCAAAATAAAGCGTATAATTTCTCGTTGTTGCATTTCCAAACTCCAATAGTGTGATGTTTTCCTTGACTGGGATTAGCAGAGGGTTAAGCGTAGGAGATAAACCTTTGCCACTCCTCAGCGAGCTCAGTTCCAAATTTTCTATACTCTTAAGATTTATTGGCGTTGAATTACCAGTGATATTTGCTGTAATCAAGTACTTCCCTACCTTAATTCCTTGGATATTAGTAGTAGAGTTAAGGAGTAATACAGTGAGAGTTATGGTTTGATTACCATTCTGAATGTATTCTTGGTATAACGTTATAGCACCAGGATATTGACTATATACTGCGTTGCTAAAGTTCTCTTCTAGAATACCAGTTACATTCCAACCACTTCCCAGAGCAGGGGTAATTTGATCTTGAGTTGGAAAGACAACCTTTGATATATTTCCTTGCTGAGTTATTAAAAGATTCCTTTCCAAAAATAATATGCCAACTACAATTAATACAACAGCTATTATTGCAATAATTATTTGATACTTCATTATTTAATCTATGTTCTTGAGTATAATAAATTCATTGTTAGCACACATAAAGGTCACTGAATAAATTAAATCGATTTTATGAGTCTAATTCAATAAATTATATCCCTAAGTTCTTTGTTATTTTAATATAAATAAAATCTTTTCGAGAGCATGTATCTTGTATCCGTTAATTAAGAGTTAAATACCACCTAAAAGCACTTGATGAACTTTTTAATGCTATGGAGGATTTCTCCTTCATGGTTGCTAGTAGACCATAAGTAAATTCTGGGTTGAAACCAACTTGTCTCTCCATAATTAGAGTATCAACTCCCATATTACTTACTGCGTCATACTTACAAAAAACCTAAGTATTCTGACTTCCTCCCCTTATAGGTCTCCCTTAACGATTGTCATATGACAGTCAAGAGTGTAGGAGAGCCCCACCCATCTGCATATAGAGTTGGCTTCAACGATTTTATCATTCCTGCCATAAACGGCGAGGCTTTTCCACATTTTGTAAATTCTAGGACCGAAATGTGACTTTTAACATAATCTTTTTTATTGGTAAATAATTCTTAATACTTATGCCTTGTAGAGGTCTTCACGCAGTCCCAGCTGGTCCTCCAGAATTTCCAGAGATTGTTACAGTTTATGTAGTTTGTGGGGATAAAATGAACGTAATGATAGATGCTGGAGTTTCAAACTCAATCATGGATTCATCTTTTCTCGACAAGCTGGACTTAGTTATTTTGACGCACATTCACATAGATCACATAGGACTACTGCAAGAGATAATTAATATGTATAAGAACGTTAAAATCTTGGTGAAAAGCGGTTTTAAGAAATATTTAACCTCTGATGAGGGCGTTAAGAGACTTAACGAATCAGCAAGAAATGTCTTAGGAGATCTATATTATGTTTATGGAGAGTTCACTAAGATAGAACAAGATAAAGTCATAGAGGTTGATGGAGGAGAAAATTTTGATCTGGGAGAAGGGAGAATTTTGCAAATTTATCATACTCCAGGTCATGCTAAGCATCACATTTCAGTAATGGTTAACGATGTATTATTCACCGGAGATAGCGCAGGAGCTTTCTTTAATGGTGTGGTAATACCAACTACACCTCCCCCATTAGATTATGATGAATATGTCAATAGCCTTAAATTCCAAATAAACTTGAAGCCTAATATGGTAGGATTAGCTCATGGTGGCATTGTTAGTCCCAACGTGTTAAGCCGTCATCTGGAACAAATGATTAACAAAGATTTTAGTATAGGAGAAATAGACATAGGGGGTACAGCAGGGGAAATACTTAGGAAACAAATTGAGGTTAATCTAAGAGGGCTAAAGGTAATATAAGGTCAGCACTTAAAGGATTCATCAATCGTTCAGTCTGGGGAGTTCTCCTCACCACGTTTAATTGTGACGATTCGAGCTAAAAAACTTAAAGGTATTTCAAAGTTGAGGAAAGCCTCTATAGCGGGGAAGAAGTCAGAAAACTAGAGTCTAATACAAGCGTCTCATAATTTACTCTATTATATACTATAATCAACTATCGAATATTAGTCAGTTCTTTTCATATATAATACTAGTGCCGTAAACACTCCATCCCTTTTAATTAAACTGTCTGGAAATAAGGAGAATAATTCTTTTGATGTAATATTTCTAGGATCAGAACCAAAGCCCTTTCTTATGGTAATAAAGGCTAAGCCGTTAGGTTTAAGAACCCTTTTTATTTCCTCTGCTAACTCTTTATGTAGAACTGTGCAACATAAAACGTCCTTTGATAACAAAAAATCAATAGTGTTAGATGGTATCTGCGATAAATCCCTAGAAACTATTGTCTTCACATTATTGATATTTAACCTTTCTAATTTTCTCTGCAACACCTTTATCTGCTTTTCATCAGAGTCAACAGCATAAACGAATCCTTTATCTCCAACTTTTCTAGCGATAGGAATAGTGTAAAATCCAGGGCCACATCCATGATCTAGAACGGTCATCCCACTCTTAATGTATTTTAATACCTCATTAACGTTATCAAATATTTTCCTTATCGGTAGGGATAATAAGAATGGGCTAATTTTTCTATCTTCCATGTCTCTTACTAATCCTTTATTGTTATTTAAATTTTTTCGAAAAATATTACATAATCTAGGGAGCATGAACTGGCAAAGGCAAGCCATTTAGGAAGGAGGTCAGTATTAAAGTATTCGAAAACTTCCAAACTTATAAGGTTGAAAAGGTAATGAATATCGATGCAATACACTATACATGCTATAACCCACAATAAGTGGGATAACTCATTACAACCTATAATGAGTATAAGTGATGGGGACATTATAACAGTAGAGACTAAAGAGGCGTCTGATGGTCAAGTAACTCCATCATCTATAGAAAAAGATTTACTAAAGCTTGATTTCTCCAGAATCCATCCACTAACTGGACCTATAGAAGTAAAGAACGCTGAGCCTGGAGACGCTTTAGAAATAGAGTTCCTAGAGTTTAAGAATAAAGGTTGGGGATGGACCGGAGTTTTGCCAGGATTTGGATTCCTCGCCGATGAGCAATATACTTCACCAATAGATGTTTTAGGGCCTGCCTTAAAAATATGGAAGGCTGATGATAATTATGCTTACGCTAAATTTGGTGATCTAGAGGTTAAAATACCGTTGAATCCATTCCCTGGAGTTATAGGCACGGCTTTACAAACTAGAGGGAAGCTTAGTACTATTCCGCCTAGAGAAAATGGAGGTAATATGGATATTAAGCATCTAACGGTTGGGACTAAATTGTATTTACCAGTTTTCGTAAAAGGAGCTTTATTATCAGTGGGGGATACGCATTTAGCACAAGGCGATGGAGAAGTTTGTGGTACAGCAATAGAGGCTCCAATGGAAGTAACTATGAAGATTAAATTACTGAAAAATGTAGGATTATCACAACCCGTGTTCGTAACTAAAAAGGTTAAAGAAACTGAGTATAATGAATACATAGCCTATCCAGGTATCGATAACAATTTATGGATAGCATCGAAAAAGGCTATAAAAGGTATAATTTCGATCTTAAGTAAATATATGACTCCAGTGGAGGCTTATATGCTAGCGAGCGTAGCTGTGAACTTAAGGGTTAGTGAAGTAGTTGACGTACCTAACTGGATAGTAACAGCGTATTTACCTAAGGATATATTCAATAAGGAAATCGAAATATTGTAATCTTTTATTAAATTATTTAAATATATTTTTATTAGACTCTAAATTTAATCTACATGTCCTTGAATAATTTTCCTAAATCTTTAAAGATTTAGATGGAAAATTGCTTTAACAATTTACGTTATTCTGTTCAAGTTAATTGAGATCCTTAGTGTTACAAGATGAGGAAAGCTTGACCATTCATGCCAGAGAGAAAGTTGGAAAAAGCAACAAATAAAAACGTCCTATAATGTATACATATCAATGAAGTTAGTGGAAATAACAAAAGATGACATAAGGAGTGATTCGGTAGGAATTATTCCGATAGGAAGCATCGAGCAACATGGTCCTCATCTACCTCTAGGCACTGACGGAATTATTGCAGAATATATTTCTGTCAAAGTAGAAGAGGAGTTAAAGGATAGGGTACTTTTATTTCCCACAATATTCTATGGAGTTTCCATCGAGCATAAGGGATTTCCTTTCGTTACGCTGAGTTTTGCAACAGCAATTTCCCTAGTAAAAGACATTTTGTATAGTGCGAAAGATAACTTAGGTTTAACAAGATTTGTTATAGTTAACGGTCACGGAGGTAATAATTATTTTTTACCGTTAGTTCAGAGGGAATTTAACATGAATAATGATAAAGCTAAGGTGCTAATCTTTAACGTATTTGACGATAAGGATAAGGAAGTCTTCAAGGTTAATGATCTTCATGCAGGCAGTATTGAGACATCAAGGATATATGTAATTAACAAAAGTTTAGTTAAAATAGATAAGATAAAGGAGATAAAGGATTATAACGTTAAAACTGGAGTTTTCACCTTATATCCTTCAAAAGAGGGAAACATATATGGTGTGTTAAATGATGGAAAGCCGATCATTATTGATGAGCAACTAGGAGAAAATGTATTAAGACAGAAAATAAGAGAGTTAGTGAATGTAATTCTATCCTTTTCTAGTGATAAGATATGATAAGTTATAATAGGGCTATACAAGAAGAGGAACTAGTTAGGGATATTATCATCACGTTAAATCTGAACTATATCGATGTTGATAGAGTTAGAGTTGTGTACTCAACTGGTAGTAAAAGTAGAGCAATAGCTAGAATCTGGAGTATTCCTAAGGTTATCATAAACGCATTTGAAATGAAACCAGTCTATGTAATAGAGCTAATATCTGAGAGATTCTTAAAATTAAGTTACGAAGATAAAATTAGAGTCTTGATACACGAAATTCTTCACATCCCTTATAATTTCACCGGTGGGCTTAGAAGTCATGGAAGGAAAGTTAACTCTAGAGAAGTTAATAAATTATATAAAAAATATTTTAAATTAAAGGCAAAAAACTCTTCTTAACTTAGCTGGTAGGTAAAGGTGCTACAACCTTCTGTTTTCTAGCTTTTCTCTGTTGTATCATAGTTTTCTCATATTTTTCATAACACATAGTTAATTGTTTGTCTTGATAACTTATAAATATTCCTTATTAATGAATTAAGTTTTAGTTAAATACACTTCAAATCTTTTTTATACTACCTCGCCATGACTTAACGTATATATTATATTCAATTTCAGTAAATTTATTGAGGATAGTAATTATATAATTATTTAGAAGCGGTTGGCATCAGTTTAAATTGAATTAGAAGAATTCCATACTGAGTTAGAAAAGTATAAACAAAACATAAATAGAAAAAAATCTTATTTATAATTTGATTAATCTTACAATCATTTCCTTGCTTATGAATTTTTTGTTTATTAATACTTCAGTTGCCAATATTGTTGAGCCTAATAGTATTAGTATTAGTGGTAAGCTTGATGTATCACTATTTACGCTTTTACTACTCTTTAACCCATATGCCATTGGGTTCATTACCCATGGTGGATAATAGTTTGCGAATGGATGGTTTGGAAATCCTAAGTATCCTAAGCCTAGTTTTGCTGCTGCTAGCCATTCACTCTCCTCTTCATGCATTGCTGAGACTAGTGTTGAGTTCCAAGCTGATAAACCTGCATTACCGACTTGTTGTAGTGTTAGTAATCCAGAGTCTATTTGTGCGAAGACATCATCAAATACTCCACCATCAGATAATTGATATACGAAGTCTTGAGGATTCTTAGAATCATTTATCAACTGTTGATAATCATACCATTGAGCAGGAGTGTTGAAGTAATCAGTGGCGTTCTTATAATATGTTACAGCCTTCCACTTAGTCCATATTTCCTGCCCTTGGTATGATGACCAGAAGTGGGCTAGTTGTAGAGCTTGTTGTTCTTGAGGACCTACTGGTATGCCTATGGAGTCAATTACTAGTGCATAGTAGTTTTGTGTTCCTGGGAATGGGGATTCTATTAGTGTTATGCTTGTGTTGTTTATGTATTGTGGTAGTGGTGGGTATGCTGATGTGTTTAGGAAGTCATATGCGTAGTTTGTTAGCCAGTTTCCATTTGCTTGGAATGCTACTTTTCCTTGTACGAGTAGTGTTAGTCCTTGTGTCCACGTCATTGATTGCCAGCCTGGGTAATCGTAGGATGTGAAGTTTAGGAACCAGTAGTTGGTCTCGTTTATTAGTTTTTGGACTGTAGCGTTGTTTAAGTTTATGGTTCCATATATCATTTCGTCATATAGTTGTGGTCCAGCTAGGGATAGGAATATGTCTTCCCATAGGTTGAATTGGTCCCATCCCCCGTCTCCACCGGGTATTATCCATGGGTGAATTCCGTGGTTTGCCAACTGTACTGTATCATAAATTAGTGTACTCAAATTGTAGGGGAATGGTAAATTATACTCCCTTAATAACTGAGCATTAACATATAATAATGCTCCTCTATGAACATTTACTGGAATAGATAACAATGTTCCATTAAACGCTCCTGCTTGTAATACTTCGTATACTGCATTGTTGAATAGTCCCCATTGTTGGGCATAGGGTGTAACGTTAACAAATGAATTTACACCATTAGGCGCAGCCTCAACATAACTAATCATTTCCGGACCAAAATGTACCTGAAACGCTGCTGGTGGTTTTCCAGCTTCTATTAGAGCTAATATTGCGTATTTAGCGTTTGTCCCACCAGCTCCAGGCACAATATAGGGTTGCATTTGTAATCCAGTAGCGCTTTGGAATGCTGGTACTAAGTGTTGTAGGGCTATTTTTCCTTCTGTTGCCCACCATGTGTAGAATACTATTGGTCCTGTTGTGCTTGTTGTCACTACTGGTGTTGTTGTGCTTGTTGTTATTGTGCTTGTTACTGTTGTTGTTACTATTGTTGTTGTTGGTTTTCTTGTTAGTAGTACTCCTGCTACTGCCCCAATAACTACAATTATTACTACTACAGCAACAATTATAGCTATTTGTGTTGATGATAAACCCTTAACTAAACTATAATTATATTTCATGGTAAGATAACGTATGAAAAAAAGATTAATAAAACTTATGTTTAACTATTAAAGCATCAATGTTTAACTATTGAGGCAAATGAAATTAATTATAATAATCTAGTATGTAATTGCATATGCTAATATCTGTATTAAAAGTATAGTTGAATTAGTTCTATTCTTGAGATCTGATTTATCATACTCTTTTAGATTCCAAAAAATTTTTACGATGGCATTAGATCATTTACAGACCTCTTAATGTTTATGTTTCAGTCTTGTTGAAGTTTTTCCTACTATCCGTACACTTAGAAAATACATTTATACCCCTAAAAAATAAAAATTATAATTATGAAGAGGGGTACTGTAATTTTAGTTCTTCCTACTGCAATATTTTCTGCAATATTATTATATCTAGTTTTATGGAACGCAGCGATGTCATTTATGAATTGGTCTCTCTTAAATCCTAAGCCCACACTAGTAGGATTGAAGACATTTATAACGGTTGCGAGTTCATTTGAGTTCAAGAATTCTTTAATCCATTCCTTAGAATTGTCAGCTATTTTAGTCTTAGTAGGTAATGCTCTGGGTATATTATTAGCAGGTTTGTTATACTTTTTGACATCAAATAAAGCTAGATCAGTATTTCTTTCAATCATAATATATCCTCTTGCCATATCAATGGCTGTAAATGCATTAATTTGGCTATGGCTGTATAATATTAACATAGGTATAGATTGGTTATTCGTCAAAATAGGTTTGCCACAATTCCCCTGGTTATCATCAACTTCTACAATGTTTCCAAGCTTAATTATCGTGTCAATATGGGCTTATACTGGAATTGCGGCGTTATTCTACTTAGCCGGTTTCATGAATATTGATAAGACGATAGTGGAGGCAGCCAGGTTGGATGGCGCTAATTCTTTTAAGATTTTATATAAGTTCTTAATTCCTAATTCTACAAACTCATTTATCATATCGACTGCCCTATTGTTCTTATTTTCATTTAGAATATTTAGTCTGCCTTACATATTATCTGGAGGACCTACTAATGTTTTCCTCCAAACTTTAGTAGTCTATATGTATTACTTATTCACTGTAGAATTCTTCTCTCAAGCTACAGCAGTTGCCACAATAATAACAGTGATAGCTTCGATCATTATAATACCGTACGCTTTAATCATAATTAGGAGGTGGATAAGGAGATGAGGCCAGTCGTAAAGGCCACATTACATTACCTAGCATTAGCAATAATAAGTGTGATATGGTTAATACCAGTCTATGCAATGCTCATAAACGGATTTAAGAGTAATTTAGAGGTATTATCTAGTCCAGTATTAGCGCCTCCGACTAAATTTTCAATAAGTGCTTATATTACAGTTATCAGTGCATTATCGAAACCGTTACTTAACAGTCTAATAGTCGTAATTCCAACTTCATTAGTGTCAGCGTTTCTAGGTGCTATGGGTGCATATTTCTTCTACACTCTCTCTTACTCCTTTAGTAGGTTTTCCTCAACAATAAGCGATGTATTATTTTCCTTAATAGCATTAGCGACTTTCATACCTTATCAAGCTACCTTAATACCCCTAACAAGGTTAATAGTAAGTATGGGTATTTTAGATAGTTATATAGGCATAATTTTTGCCATGCTAATATTTTACATCCCTACTGGAGCATTGTTAATGTCAATGTTTATTTCCGTGATACCCAGAAGTTTAATAGAAGCTGCTAAAATGGACGGAACTGGAGATTTAAAGATATTCATGAGGATAGTGTTTCCTCTCTCTTTGCCAGGTTTTATATCAACGTTAATATTCATTATAATACAATCATGGAATAATTTCTTCATACCTCTAATTTTGGTTACAACTCCGGGTATGAGGTTAATCTCTGTAGCCGTAGAATCGTATACTGGAGGATATGGCACGTTATATAATGACACATTCGCTGCTGCTATGTTAGCGAGTATAATACCACTAGCAATATTTATATTCCTTGGAAGATACTTTATAAGAGGGTTAATTGCCCTAGGAGGAGGAGGTAAGGGGGTGTGATGTTTGGTTAGGATTGTTGCTAGGAGTATTAGTAAGGTTTTTAAGAGGGGTTCTGTTGTTGCTTTGGATAATGTTAGTTTGGTTGTTGAGAGTGGTTCTAGGTTTGGTGTTTTGGGTCCTAGTGGTGCTGGTAAGACTACTTTTATGAGGATTGTTGCTGGTTTGGATGTTCCTTCTAGTGGTGAGCTTTTGTTTGATGATAGGGTTGTTGCTTCTAATGGTAGGCTTGTTGTTCCCCCTGAGGATAGGAGGATTGGTATGGTTTTTCAGACTTGGGCTTTGTATCCTAATCTTACTGCTTTTGAGAATATTGCTTTTCCTTTGACTAATATGAGGCTTAGTAGGGGTGAGATTAGGAGGAGGGTTGAGGAGGTTGCTGAGATTTTGGATATTTCTCATGTTTTGGGTCATTATCCTAGGGAGTTGTCTGGTGGTCAGCAGCAGAGGGTTGCTTTGGCTAGGGCTTTGGTTAAGAATCCTTCTTTGCTTTTGTTGGATGAGCCTTTTAGTAATTTGGATGCTAGGATGAGGGATAGTGCTAGGGCTTTGGTTAAGGATGTTCAAGGGAGGTTGGGGGTTACTTTGCTTATTGTTAGTCATGATCCTGCTGATATTTTTTCTATTGCTGATAGTGTTGGAGTTTTGGTTAAGGGTAGGCTTGTTCAAGTTGGTAAGCCTGAGGATGTTTATAATAATCCTGTCTCTGTTGAGGTTGCTAGTTTGATTGGTGAGATTAATGAGTTGGAGGGTAAGGTTACTGATGAGGGTGTTGTTGTTGGTAGTTTGAAGTTTCCTTTTGTTGGTGGTTATAGTGGGGATAGGGTTGTTGTTGGTGTTAGGCCAGAGGATGTTAAGTTGGCTAAGGATGTTTTGAGTTTGGATGATTGGGTTTTGGTTGGTAAGGGTAGGGTTAAGGTTGTTGGTTATCAAGGTGGTATGTTTAGGATTACTGTCATGCCTATTGAGGGTAGTGATGAGATTGTTACTTATGTTGATCATCCTTTGAGGAGTGATGAAGAAGTTTTAATATATGTTAGGAAAAATTCAATAAAAATATTCAAATAAAATTTTTTATTGTTTTGTCGCGCTAACCTCTTCTGCCAGTTTGGTTCCTAATGTCTCTGGTCCTAAATACTGTCCTATGCCTACTAGAACTGCACCTATCATTAATAGTATTGCAGTAGAGAACCACACATTTGTCGGAGTGTCGATACCTTTAAAGAGATAGTTGTGCATTAAAGGTACGTAGATACTAAACCAACCTCCGATAAATATCCCTGAGGAGTATCCAAATCCTACTCCAGAAGCCCTCATAGAAGCCTTAAACCTTTCTGATAAATAAATTGGTATTATTCCCCAAGGACCTTGAGTTATTATTCCTATGAGGATAGATGCAATTGAAGCTAAAATTAAGTTACCAGAGGAAGCTGAGGTAATCAAAAGGTAATACACTGGAATTGAAACTATGAACGTCATGATAGCCCAAATAATTGTTAGTCTCCTTCTTCCTACGTACTGAGATAAAGCACCGAAAAGAATAGCACCTATAAAGGCTGCATAGGTTCCATAAGTATATACATTAACTGCTGTAACGTAAGGCAATTTAGAAGGAGCGTGTTCTAAAATGGCTGGTACAAATGCAAATAGGCTATAGGCGAAGAAAAACATACCAGTCATGTAGAGCATCACTTGGAAAAAGTCTCTTCTATAAGGTTTTCTAAACAAGTCGAGGAATGGAGTCCTCCTCACTAAATTTTTCTTCTTAACGTCTTCAAATACTGGTGTTTCCTTCATTGCTAGCCTAATAGCTAAGGCCAGAAACGCTGGTACTAATGCAGTTAAGAAAATATATCTCCAAGCAAATTCTTGTACTCCAGTAGTACCATAAATGGCTAGGAATATACCCTCTACAACTGCAGCTAATGCAGCACCGAATGAGAAACCGCCTTGAACTATACCGCTAACTAGACCTCTCCATTTAAATGGAGTCCATTCCATCGCAAATGGGTGTCCAGCAGAATATTCACCACCGGCAAATATTCCTACTGCTATTCTAATTATTACAAATAATATAAATGATAGTATTCCTGCTTCCGCATATGTTGGCAAAGCAGATGTTATGGCACTAGCTAAGCCCAATCCTATGACAGTAATTATCAGATCAGCTCTCCTTCCTATCTTATCTCCCAAATTTCCAAATATTGCTGAACCTAATGGTCTGAATATTATTGTAAGAGAGTATGCTAAGATCACATTAAACGTTGCCAGGAGGGGAGACTCTGGAGGTAACAGTACTTTGGCTAAGGTCGGAGCTATAGTTAATATCATAGTTAGATCGTAGGAGTCTAAGAGGAAACCTATGAATTGAGATACAACCGCCTTGACTGAATCCGAATTAAATCCTTGTGGCTCCATAATTATAAAAATGATTCTGCTTAATAAAAATCTTTATACTAAATATGAAAGAATCGAATTTATTTCTGGAATCTCTAATTTAAGGACTATTTGAAACTTCATTAAGAGTGGAGAAGTAATTTTATTATTTAATATTCTTTCTGAAAATGGACGTGAAATGCATGATATAAATAAGGTAGCCTTGATTGGTGGCTTTAGAGCTTTAGGTGGATCAATAATTTGGCCGTTCGTAGGTTTCGCCTTGTTTAAAGTGTATGGATTCTCATTATCCTTCGTTTCGGCATTTTACTTATTGCAAGCGTTAGTAAACGTAATTGCCTCAATCTCTGGAGGTATTATAGTAGATTATGTAGGAAGAAGAAATAGTATGACTATTTCTATAATACTCTCCTCTTTATCTTTATTTCTAGCATACTTAATAAACAAATCCATTTATGTCGTATCATTGGTATTAATTCAAACCTTCTTCAATACAGTTTATAACGTGTCGTCCACGACGATAGTAGGAGATTTATATAAAGGAACTAGTAATCTAGTTAAGGCATATAGTAGGCAAAGAGTCGGTATAAATGCGGGATGGGCTTTAGGACCTTTAATTGGTGGTTATATCTTTACCTTTTATGGCTTTAGAACCTTGTTACTAATATCCGCGTTGATAGTGTTGCTAGTTATACCACTTGTTAGATTGTTGCCAGATTTTAAAGGTCTAGGGAAGAGTATCCTAGATTTTAATGTGACAAAGGACTTCATAATTTTTCTGATACCTACATTTTTAACGTTTGCAATAATGGGTCAGTTAGGCTTTTCTATACTTACGTATTATAACTCACTCCTGCATTTCACAGAATTTGAAGTCGGTATATTATTTGCTATAAACGGATTGTTAATTGTTGCCTTCCAAGATTTGATGGGAAGGCTAATAGAAAGTAAGATTAGACTAATAGTTTTAGGAATGATAATCTATGGTTTTGCGTATTTTGCGATAGCTTTTGTGACTAATATTTATCTAGCATCAATAGATATAGTGTTTATAACTATAGCTGAGATGATAGTTTCTCCTATTTCACAAGCCTTAGTTAATTTGATGGCTAAAAGAGAGACGAGAGGTAGGCAGGTTGGATTATATAGCATGGTAACTGGATTAGGAAGAATAATTGGATCATCAGTATCTAGTGAGTTATTGAACTATTATTTATATTATCCAGTAACTTTATGGGGGGTTATATCATCATTTGGGTTTGTGTCAGCAATTCTTTATTACTTTTTCTTGAGGAAAATGAAGAATCTCATGTGAACATGTTATTTATGGTTTTTAATATTATACACTCTTTAATTTTCCCAAGTTCTTTCTCAGTAACATTATAACAAGAATTAATATACCTATTACGTCATCTATAGGAACGTTATAGTACACCGGATAAAACCACGACCAAGAATAAGGTAAATGGAAGTCTAATATCCAATAAACTATATCTTCTATTGTCGAGCCATAAATTAAGTACCATATTGTCTCTAATGATATAAGCTTCTGAGAAGCTAGATAGGAAGGGAAGGAGAACAATAGGATGTATAGGACTCTGTAGAAATAGAGAGATACAGTAGGTGTAAAAATACTTTTCATCCAATATGGGGAATTTGGTATAGCTGAGGGATCCCATCTCATCCCTAGTTCTAATATACTATATATTATTGCGAAGATCGTCATTATTATTATCCCTCTTTTATTTATCATAAGTTTATATAAGTCCGTCAACGAATTAAAAATTATGTTAAATGCTGTGAAAGAAGTGGTAAATAAGTACGATAATGAGGCTTCAGTTGAAATTATTAATAGGAAAGATGGTTATATCGAAATTAAGGTGAGAAGTTATAATAAATATTGTGATAAAGCTAAAATATGGATATCACTCCATGAAATGTTCAAGGATATGGATAAGGTTATTATCGAAGTACTATGATCACGATTGCTAATAATACAACCAAAAATGAGTATATATAATCGAAGTTAAATTTTGTTAAATTTATTAGAATGCTATGATTAATTTTTGAAGTTAGAAGAAAGATCAGTTCTCTAGTTATAGTAGTTATTGAAACGAGGATGATAAAAGCTAGCTTAAAAAAGATCGAAAGAGAAAGAATCAATATTAAGTTCATTTGAATTATGGAGTTTACGATAGCCCACTTGACTACGTTAATGAGGAATGGCTTCATACTCCCGGTGTAGTGTAATACTTTTCCCATTAGAACTTTAATAATAGCATGCGTTATTAACAAGTAAAAAATTATTATCTTTAAAATACTAATATTATAAACTATTAAAGCGTTTAGTAGCATTAGTGTTATAAGTATCCCCAAGGCATAGTAGGACAGGGATGAAACAACTGGGACTAAGTATGATTCTCTCACCTTATTAAATTTATAAAAATAGTAAGAAAAAAGTAATCCTTTATAAGGATCCAAACCTTCAATTACGCTAAGGATAGCAATAAGAATCGGAAGAAGCATCTCCTCCCCTTAGCCTAACTTGATGAGACCTAGCCTCTCTAAAATCAACAAAGAATTCCTTATCTATATCCAAACCTCCTTCTGGATTAGCGTTTAACTTAACCATCCATCCCTTTAGTCCTTCTGGGTAAAACTGATTATCCCATGTACTATATAACGAGTTAGTAACGTAAACTCTTCTACCATCTCTACTTATCTCGATCATTTGAGGTGCTCCAGTTAACCTATGCCCAGAAGGATGATCAGCTCTATGGAATATTCCTCCTAGTTTAGCCTTCCCCGTTAAAACTGGCTTAAATGGATTTGTAACATTATATTGCCTTACCTCGCCTATTCCCCACAGACTAACGTAAAGGAATTTATCATCAAGGCTTAGGTCTATATCAGTTACCAAAGGTGGTACAGCCTTAAATGGTTTTAATATTTCTGGTAAACTACCCTCTGCTGGCTCAGCAGGTATCTCTATAACTTTCTCAGCGTTCCATTTACCATCTTCATAAAACCATAGCCATATTGAACTACTTAAATCCTTTAAGCTAACTACCATATTTATGAATCCCATTATCTTTGTTGGATCATGAAGTGGTCTAAGCTCCAGAGCCATTCTATTCTCTTCTCCTAGTGTAAGAGTATTTATCTTCTTTCTCTTTCTCAAGTCCCAGAAGTGAATTTTATTACCATATTTATCCTTGAGATGTTCTAGTTTTAATCCATCTTCAATGGTGTTGGGAACTGCCCATTCACTACTAACCAATACTTCATTAGGTAAGTTCCACCAGAAGTCATAGGCTAAGTACTGGTCTCCTCTATCTATCTCCCATCTTCCTAATGGTTCAAAGCTGTAATGATCAAGCATTAATATACCTCCTGGACCTTCTCCCTGCTCATTACCTAAAGCACTTATGTAAATTGCATCTGGTCCACAGTGTACAGTATGCAGTCTGCTGTAACCACTAACCTTCTTAACTTCATTAGGCTCTATTACTTTTATTATGTTAGGTTCTCTGGGATTAAGCTTAGTATCTATTATGTAAATTCTTGACGATCTCAGTCCCGGGACTATTAAGAATCTTCTTTCTGCGTTAGGTCTACCGTTAGGGCATAAGGATGAACTGCAAGCGTTCCAGCCAAAGTGATGGAGTTCATCATTAGTATAAGGTAATTCTACTCGATGTATTATCTTGGAATAAGTCTCTGAGCTCGGATTAACGTCAACCACAGCTATAAAGTCTGGTCTATTTATTCCAGTACCGGTGTAAAGGCAAGCCACGTAAGCTAAATCCTCTGGTGGTGAGCTCATAGCCATTTTTGGACTAGGGTAAAAAGTTGGATCCCTCTTAAATGGTGCGAATATTGATGCCATTATATAATTTTCTATCTAAAGATTTTAAAGTTTTATTACTTGTGCAAATTATCATTAACTCCAACTTTTCTATCCCTAATTATATACCACGTACCTAATCCTATTGCTCCTACTCTACCTTCATTATCTTTAAATGTTATCTCTACTACTACCGTAGTTTTCCCTTTTCTTACTACTTTGCCTTCCACAATAAAAGGACCCTTGTACATCGGTTCTAAAAAATTAACCTTTAGTTCTTGTGTGACTTGATCTACCCCATCATTGACTGTCATGGTAGCTAAACCTCCTGCGAAGTCCATTGAGGTCATTATCACACCTCCGTTCATTACATTACCTCTCCTACATAACTCTTTTCTATAAGGTATTTCAATTTTAGAATATCCTTCCTTCAATTCCAATACTTTTACTCCTATATACTTAAATACAGGGTCTCCCTCTTCTAATAACTTTTGAATGTCCATAAGTTGACTAAGCTAAAGTGCTTTTTAAGATTTTATTATGAAAAAAGGAATATAGGGAAAAAACTTATCAAAAAACTACTTATTAACTTTCTCAAACTCAGCCTTGAATTCTTCTAATGCTTTTCTAATCTCATCTACAGAAGCTTCATCTTCTAATGTAGTTATATCACCTACTTCGGCTTTAGTAGCTACAGCTCTCACAACTCTCCTCATTATCTTACCACTTCTAGTCTTGGGCAGTTTTCCTACGAAGAAGATTTTATCAATAGTAGCTATTGGTCCCACTTTATCCCTAACCGTTTTCATTATTTCCTGCGTTAACTGAGAAGAAGGAGAGTATCCTTGTCTCAGTATCACGAAGGCGTAAGGTACTTCCCCTTTAACAGGGTCTGGGACCCCTATTACTGCTGCCTCAGCAACTGCTGGGTGTTCAATTAATGCTGACTCTAATTCGTAAGTTCCTAATCTATGCCCAGCAACCTTTATCACCTCATCAGCTCTTCCTAATATCCAGAAGTATCCATCCCTATCCTTAACTGCGTAATCTCCGACATAAAACATTCCGGGAAATCTGCTCCAATAAACTTTCACATATCTCTCTGGATCTTTATAAATTGTTAAAGGCATACCGGGCCATGGATTCTTTATTACTAGGTAACCTCTTTCCTCTGGATTAGCCGGTTTTCCATCTTCATTTACTACATCCGCTTCTACACCCAATATCGGCATACCATTAGTTCCTGGCTTCATCGGTATCATGTATAAACCTGGTAAATGGGATATCAGTATTCCGCCAGTCTCAGTCATCCACCAAGTACTTCCAAACGGCACTTCTTCTCTTCCAACTAATTTCCATAACCACTCTTGGGCTTCTGGATTTATTGGTTCTCCTACTGAATGAATTAGCCTGATTGTTGAGGTATCATGGGCTTTAATCCAATTATCTCCATATTTCATAAAAGTCCTTATAGCAGTTGGCGAGGTATATAAGATATTTACTCCATGTCTTTCAATTATTGAAACCCATCTATCTGGCTGGGGATAATCTAAAGCCCCTTCATACATAACTGTTGTAGCTCCCTCCATTAATGGACCAAATACGATATATGAATGCCCGGTAACCCAACCAATGTCCGCTGTACACCAATATACGTCATCATCCCTTATGTCGAAGACCCATCTCATAGTCGCATGTAATAATGTCATATATCCTCCAATGTCATGTACTATTCCCTTCGGTTTACCCGTTGTTCCGGAAGTGTATAGTATGTATAATGGATCTTCTGACTTTAATCTCTCTGGTTCTACATATACGTTCTGAGGAATATCTTTCATCACTTCATCGAAATACTTATCTCTTCCCTCGACCATATTCACTTTATGTCCTATTCTCCTCACAACTATTACATCCTTAACTGTAGGAGTCTTTTCTAATGCCTTATCCACAATTGCCTTTAGCTCCACTATCTTTCCTCTTCTCCATCCTCCATCAGCTGTTACTACTAATTTGGCCTCTGCGTCGTTTATCCTGTTAGCTAATGCATCTGCACTAAATCCAGAGAATACTACTGTAAATACTACTCCTAATCTTGCCGCAGCTAACATGAAAATTGGTAGTTCTGGAATCATTGGTAAGTATATCGCTATTGTGTCTCCTTTCTTTAGCCCATACTTATTCTTTAATAGATAGGCTACTCTATTTACCTCTCTATATAAATCATAATACGTTAATTTCCTTATTTCTTTTGGATTTCCTTTCTCGTCAACTGGTTCTCCTTCCCATAAGACGGCTACTTTGTTTTTTCTCCAAGATTTAGCGTGCCTATCGACTGCTAAGTAAGCTGCGTTGATTTCTCCTCCAGAAAACCACTTATAGAATGGAGGATTACTATCGTCTAGTACTTTTTCCCATGGTTTATACCAATCTAATTCTGAGGCTACTGAAGCCCAAAAATTCTTATAATCCTTAACTGTTTGGCTATGTATCTCCTTATAGGTATTTATACTAACAATACGATTTGAATTCAACTTAGGGATTATCTTAGTTTCGAATGGTAGGGCCCACGTTACTGACATAATATATATAAATTACTTAAAGAATATAAGGTTTTTTATATAAATCTCATTCCTTCTTATACAAATGTTTATTGTAAGGTATAAATTACATTTAGTTATCTTACAAAGTATTCATATTTCAACTTTTTAAAGCTATGACCTAATAAATTGGCTAGTTTTAAGATTATGATATGTTAAAGTGAAAAAAAGTAACATGATTAATATATTTTCTTTATAAATTTACAATATATCTCTCTAAAACCCATTTTTTTGTAGAAAGACGCTGCTATTAAGTTTCTAGCTGGAAAATTAGCTGCAATTAACTGTATTCCTAACTTTTCTAATTCTCCTTGAATGAAACTTACTATTTCCTTCCCTACACCTTGTCTTCTATATGAAGGGTGGACATAAAATTCTTCAATCACAGCTTCCTTCTCTGGAACATAGAATATCCTATCATATGCTATTACTCTAGCTGCCCCCACTACTTTCCCATTATCCTCAGCTATTACTATTATTTCGTTAGGACTTTCTAAACTTTTTTCAATGACTTTACTTACCCTCTCCTCTAAATCTTCCTGGGTGGATAGTAACGGATCAAACTCACTGTTAAGCCTATACATCCTGCTGAAGAAGTCTGTTATCATTTCAATGTCTTCTTTTTTTGCCCTTCTTATGGTGACCATGTGTTTATCACCAGATTCATTATTTTTCTAGCCCTTAATATTCTATGCTTAGCAATTTCCTTAAACTCATCCCTAGTTCTTTTAACCCTAGCTAAGCCTAATTCTACTGCCTTACTCGCTACAGCTGCAGCTACTTCGTAATACACTTCCCATTCATCCATTCTTGGAATAATGTAATTATCGTTTATACCCTTATCCCTAGCAAACTTAGCAATAGTCTCTGATGCTGTTATAATCATTTCATCAGTAATCGCTTTAGCTCTACTATCTAGAACTCCTCTAAATATGGCAGGAAATACTAGCGAATTATTAACTTGATTAGGGAAATCACTTCTTCCGGTAGCTATAATTCTTGCCCCAGCTTCCTTAGCGTCTTGTGGCAATATCTCTGGAACGGGATTAGCTAATGCAAAAACTATAGCGTCTTTATTCATTAAGTTTATCCATTCCTTCTTTATTACGTTAGGTCCAGGAGTGGAAGCTGAGACAACTATATCTGCCCCCTTAAATGCGTCTTTTATTTCTTTTGCTTCCCATTTATTAGTCTTTATTGCTAATTCATACTTCCACTTGTGATATAACATTAAATGGTCTATATCTTCTCTAGTAGGATACAATGGACCTTTACTATCTATCATGATCATGTTTTCATACTTAAAACCATATTTAGCTAATATTCTTGCAGTAGCAATATTTGATGCACCGGCCCCATATAGTACTATCTTACTTTCCTTAGGATCCCTATTAGTTAAGATTAAAGCATTTATTAGCCCTGCTAATGTAGCTCCAGCTGTACCTTGTTGATCGTCATGCCACACGGGTATATTTAAGACTGATTGTAGCTTCTCTAATATATAGAAACATTTCGGGGATTCTATATCCTCTAAGTTGATTCCACCGAATGATGGTTCTATAGCTTCGACAACGTTCACAAAATCATCAGCATTTTTAACGTTTATTGGCAGGGGTACTGCATCAACTCCCCCTAGATACTTAAATAATAATGATTTTCCCTCCATAACAGGCATCGCAGCTGTGGGACCAATATTGCCTAAGCCTAGTACTCTCGTACCATCTGTAACTATTGCTATCGTATTCCATCTACTCGTTAATTCGAAGCTTCTGTCCGGATCCTTATAAATAGCCCTAGATACTTCAGCAACTCCGGGAGTATATATAAGGGCGAAGTCATTATAAGAGGTTATAGGAATTTTTGGGTAAATTTCTATTTTACCCTCATATTTCTTCGCAAGTTCAATAGGATCTGGCATAATAGAAAAATAATGATAACACACTTATAAATAAATGCGTTAACATCTTATTTTATCCCCTAATATGTTTTTCCCAATGTTTCCAAAAAGTTTTAAAAAGTTGAGGAAATCACGTAAGCTGTATTTTAATAGCTGAAAATATCCGTTATGGAACCTTTATTAGTTGTATTAACTCGCTAGCTATTTAACTTGATTGGGAACAAAAACAATAACTCCAGATTTTTAAAAGCTTTATAAAACGAGAGAAGCCTCACCATTTATGGCTGAGAAGAAGTCTAGTCTAGAGATATGCTGATATATCCAGAGCATAAAAAAGCGGAAGAGATTTAAGGAAAAAACTTGATTTTCATGAAATAAAAAACCAAGAATTTTCATTAGCTAACTTTAAAAGTTCAGTGTTGAACGGTTAGAGTGTGAAAGTAATAAGATATCTACTACCTTATGTTTTAATAAGCTCTTTCAATTACTATTTCGCTAAGGACGCTATACTTTCTTCTTCGCCGATAACCTTTAACTTAATTAGATATTTGATTTCCTCAGTTATATTCGTTTCTTTAAGTAAGGGCAAGATAATTTTGAATAAGGACGTAGTTCAGCTCAGTATATATACTACGTTTAGCTCTTTACTATGGGCTTTAGGATTAAAGTATGTTACGCCAGCTGAGTCTGCAGTATTAAGCTACTCTATGCCTCTATTTGCCTTACCAATAGCGTTTTATATAATCTCTGAAAGTCCTACATTAATTGAAATAGTCGGATTAGTAGTTGGATTTTCTGGCGTAATTTTATATGGTCTTCCGTTAGTCAGAGGATTTACGTTAATTGGAGCAATATTGACTTTAGTAAATGCAGTATTTTGGGCTCTATTTACGGTTTTCTATAGAAAACTGAGAAATTATGATCCGATTAGAGTTAATGCAAGTCAGTTCTCAATTGGTAGCTTGATATTAGCTTTAATATTACCTCTAAACCCACAAATTGATCCTAGTACGGATTTCATAGAAGGCATAGTATATACTTCAACTTTAGGTGGAGCTTTATCCTTCTTCCTTTGGAACATGATGGTTAAAGTGGAAAAGATTCCGAAAGTAACTGTACTTAGTTTCTCAGTTCCCATCTTGACCACATTCCTAGAGTTCGTAATTTACCGCGTTTCACCCTATCCTATTCAGCTAGTTGGAATCACATTTATGTTCTTGGGAATCCTTATATCTAGGGCGAGATCAATTAAGGGATAAGTTTTTTAACATGTATGAATTGATTAACATATGACAAAAGTTCTCTTCCTAATAATGTCTGGAGACGAAAAGTTTGACTTAGGTATGAGAATGGCATATAACTCAGTTAAGAATAAAAGATATGAAGACGTTAAGGTAATTTATTTTGGTCCAAGCCAAAAAAGGCTCACACAGCTTGATGGAGAATTAAAGAATATGTTCCAAGAGCTTCTTCAAAATAAGATAGTAGATTCTGCGTGTATAGGAGTAGCTCAAGCAATGAATATTAAGCCCCATCTAGAAAGTTTAGGATTAAGTTTACTGCCTGCTGGGGAGAGGGTCTCTTACTACGTTAACAATGGTTATGAGGTTATAACGATTTGAAAAATAGCCTTCTATGGCTTTTAGGTGCTGGAATAACAGTAATTCAACTCGTAATAGGAAATGTAATTGTTTTTTATGGTGTCCTTCCTGCTTTAATAGGTGCTCACGCTCTTTTAGCCGCAATTCTTCTAGTAATAGCTATATTAGGTTACGCCAGAGTTAAACTTCCTATTGAGAAAAGAATCTTAATAGGCAACATAGTATTAGTAGTTATAGTAGGAATCTTAGGTTACTTGTATTTCTCCTTAGCCAGCCCAATTTTAGTGATTATACATTTCCTATTAGCTTTAGGAGTACTAGCCAACTTTTCAGTATTATATGGCTTTGATGTAGGGCAAAGATATAAGTGATCAAAAAGAAGGGGAATACTCTTCTCTTCCACCGGATATTCTGTAAAGATAATCCAATGCCTTTATCACCTTATCCCTTCCCATTTCCTTTAAATAATCCGTTATTCCTTTAGGAAAGTTAAGCCCTAACTTAACGCCTATATCAATATCTTCTTCACTAGCTACGCCATTTCTAACCATCCAATAAGCCTCGTTTATTGCTGGAGAAATTATATATAATGGATCTAATTTCGATCCTAACTCTTCAGGAAGGCTAACTTTAACGTACTTCTTAGATGGATATTCATAAAATCCCTTTCCGCTTTTGACACCTAATTCATTACGCTTTGTCATCTCCTCAAGAGTTTTACAGTAATACGCTTTAAAGCCTCTTTCAATCATCGCACTACTAACATAATAGTTAACGTCCACTCCAGTATAATCCACTAGCTCAAATACTCCCATTGGAAAGCCTAATTTATATCTGGCTGTAGCATCTATCGTTTTATAATCCGTTATTCCCTTTTCTACTAACATACAACAAGTCGTAATAATTCTTAACAGTATTCTGTTAACAACGAAACCAGGCACATCTTTATTTACCATAATAGGCTTTTTATTGAGTTTTATAATGAAATTTCTAGTTTCCTTCACAACTTCATCAGTAGTATAATTCCCCCTTATTATCTCAACCAATTGCATTATTACGGGTGGATTAAAGAAATGAGTTCCGATAATTCTTCCCTTATTTCTCAAACCTTCTGATATTTCAGTTATAGGTAAACTGCTAGTGTTAGTAGCTAAAATAGCATCTTTAGGTAATAACTCTTCTAATTTCAAGAACACTTGCTTCTTTAAATCAATTCTCTCTGGAACAGCCTCAATCGCCATATCAGCATCATTTATCTCCTCAGTTAAACCAACAACCGTTTTTATTCTTGATAGAACATTATCTACACTTTCCTTTATTTGACCTTTTTCATGTAATTTTTCTAGACTCCATTTAATTTTTTTAATAGCCGAATCTAAAATCTCACTAGAAACGTCACTTAAATAAACTTGATAGCCAGAGATAGCAACTATCTCAGCTATTCCATGCCCCATTGTGCCCGAGCCTATAACTGCTACTTTATTTACCATTACAGATCACGCTGGGAAAAATTCGTAAGTTAGATAACCTTCTGGTTCTCTTTTAACTACCTTAAGCTTCACTTTCATACTAACTTTAACTTCTTTAGAATTAACCCATGCAAGAACGTTAACCCCATTCCTCATCTTGGCTATCCCTACAACGTAATCTTGATTTTTAGAAAATGACGGAGGTTTAACATTAATTACAGTAAATGCTATTATCTCTCCCTCTTCTGGCATCTCCACCCAATCAAGATTAGACATTTTGCACTTAGGACAATCATCTTGAGGAGGGAAATATATAGTATTACATTTTGGACATCTAGTGGCTAACACTTTACCTTGTTTTAATCCCTCAAAGAATTTTTGAACCTTCTTTACCGGAATTTGATATTTCAAGTTTAGTTCTCTAACGTCTATCCATAAAGGGTTATTGCTCTTTGGATCATACACTAGGGGTAAGCTCATGATGAGGGCCTCCTAGTTGAGTATATTGTTACGTATGCGTAATGTCCTGTTCCTCCTACGTTGTGTGTTATTCCCATTCCGTTCTTTACTTCTACTTGTGTTCCTTTATGAGCCCTATATAGTAGTTGTCTTGTTATTGATACTGCCATGCTTACACCAGTAGCCCCTATTGGGTGTCCTTTAGCCTTTAACCCACCGTCAACGTTTACTGGTATTTTACCTCCAATATATGTCTGTTCTTCCCTTGCTAGTATGTGCCCTTCCCCTCTCTTTGCGAATCCTAAGTCTTCATAAGCCATTATTTCCGCAATTGTGAAACAATCGTGAACGTCAGCTACATCGAAATACTTCCAAGCATTATCAAATTCAACATTAGCCCTCTTATAAGCTTGCTGTGCAGCTAAATAAGCTGCCTCAATATGGGTGTAATCAGTCCTCCTGCTTAAGTTCGCTGTTCCACTAGCTACTCCTTGGGCTACTATCCAGACTGGTGAATCTGTAATTTTCTTAGCTATTTCCTCTGAGGCTAATATGATAGCAGCAGCTCCATCAGTTATTGGGGACGAATCTAATAACTTCAAAGGATAAGCAACAGGTTTTGATTTCAAATACTCCTCCATTGTTATTTCTTTTTGAAATTGAGCATATGGATTCCTCGCCCCGTAGTAGTGATTTTTAATCGCTATCTTACCTAGGTCCTCCTCTTTAGCGTTGTACTTGCTCATGTAAGCTGACGCATGTAATGCATAATATCCTGGAAAGGTTAGTCCAAAATTTTCAAACTCCCAAAAGTAATCTCCAGCTCTTCCAATTAATTCAACTACTTGAGGATTTGGTGCTTGATGCATTTGTTCAACTCCCACAGCTAATGCAATATCAGCTTCACCAGACTTAATGGCAAGATAAGCCTCTCTTAACGCAGCACTACCAGTTGCACAAGCAGCCTCAACTCTCATAGTACCTTTGGGCGTTAAATCGCAATATTCTCCTACTACCACAGCGGGTAGTTCCTCAGAGCTCCAATTTCCTACATTTCCTACAACAAAGTACTGTATATCCTTTTGTTCTAAATTAGCCTCTTCTAATGCTTGCTTAATAGCCTCCCACGCAAGTTCTTGTAAATTTACATCAGTTCTAACTCCAAATTTAGTGTGCCCGGTTCCAATAATTGCTACGTTTCTCATAAAAAATATTTTTAACTTGATTACTTATTTAGTTTTCTGTGCCATATCCCTAAGTACCTTTTTATCTATTTTATTGGTAGAAGTTAAGGGCATGGAATCGACAAATATGAACTTATCTGGAATCCACCACTTTTGTATCTTTCCTTCATTAGCTAAGTTCTGTAGGAATTGCCTTATCTCCTCCTCAGTCATTTTCTCCTTGGGTACTATGAATGCTATAGGCCTCTCTCCCCATTTCTCATCTTTAATTCCAACAACGGCAACTTGTGAAACTTTTGGATGGAGAGATATCGCATTTTCTAGTAATAAAGAAGGTATGAATTCTCCCCCGCTCTTTATAGCGTCTTTCTCCCTATCTACTATATGTAAATAGCCGTATTCATCAATATACGCTAAGTCTCCAGTGTGTAACCATCCTCCCTTCCATAACTCCTTAGTCTTTTCTGGATTTTTATAATATTCTTGAGTTAGCCACGGGGCTCTAACTACTATTTCTCCTATTTCTCCTACCTTCTTGTCTTTTCCTGTAGTAGGATCAATAACCCTTATTTGAACTAATGGTATCGGAGAACCAGTTGAAATTTGTTCAACAAATTTCTTCTCCTCGTCCAGATTCTCTACCAAGGAATTGTAGTATCCAGTGGTTAATACTGGACAAGTCTCCGATAATCCATAGCCTGCAATAACAGTTATTCCTAGCTCTTTTGCTTTCTTTGCTAGACCTTCTGGTAGTGCTGATCCGCCAATTGTAACTTTCCATCTTCTAAATACGTTTAAATATCTTGGAGCATCTTGATGTGTTAGTAATAAGTATAATATAGTTGGTACCATGGCAGAGTAAGTCACGTTCTCCTTTTCCATTAATTTGAGAATTAGACCATAATCATATTTACCGGGTAAGACATACTTAACGCCGTTTAGCATAGCTACATAGGGATATCCCCAGGCGTGTACATGAAACATTGGGACTAGGATCATATAAACGTCGTTAGAAGTTAGACTTAACGGCGGTCTACTACCTACTAATGATACGCTTAACGCGTGTAGAACTATTTTTCTGTGAGTGAACCACACTCCCTTAGGTTCGCCTGTGGTGCCGGAGGTATAGAATATGGTTGCCATATCGTTCTCTTTGACGTCAAACTCCTCAGTGGGCTCATTAGTTTCGGTTAATTCCCAAAAATCGGCTGACGAAATTGAACTTTTTACCTTTTCTTTAGTATCGCTATAAGTTATTACTTTCATTCCAGTCGGAATGAAGTTTTTAGCTTTCTCGACTAATGGTAGGAACTCGTCCCTTACAATTAGAAACTTATCCTCTGCATGTAGTATGGTTTTCATAATCAATTCTGGGGGATATCTAATGTTTACAGTATGAATAACTGCTCCAGCCATTGGTATAGCATAATATAAGTGCATGTATACATCTGTATCCCAGTCTATAACTCCTATTCTATCTCCTTTTTTAACGCCTAGCTTTCTTAAGCCTGTGACTAATCTTTTTACCGATTGAGAGAATGAAGAAAAACTATATCTTCTTATATCTCTGTAGACTATTTCTCGAGTTGGAAAGCTTCTAGAACCAGAATCTAATATTTTATCGATAGTTAACTCATATTCGTAATATTCGCTACTCATATTATAATACTTATAAAGAATCATAAATAAAGTTTATCATAATCTTAAACCTAGCAATCTACGAGCAGTTTCCTTTAGTATAGTGAGCTTCTGTATGTCATTAGCACCTTCATATATCTTCATTACCTCAACATCTCTCAATAGTCGTTCAACTCCAGTAGATGTTGCAACTCCGTAACCTCCATGAACTGTAATAGCTCTTATAGCCACTTTTTCAGCTACTTCAGTGGTATATAGTTTTGCCATTGAAGCAGCTACTATCGCCTCGTTTTCTAATCCTCTGTCAAATAGGCTAGCTGCCCAGTATGTTAATAACCTAGCTGTATTAACTTCAACTAATGATTCAGCTATCTTCTCTTGAACCATTTGAAATCCTATAAGCGGACTCTGAAAGGCAAATCTCTGAGTAGCATAAGTTACCATTTTCTCTAATGCTGCTTGTGCTACACCTAATCCTTGTGCAGCTACACCTACTCTAGTCCTATCAAAAGTAGCCATAGCGTACTTGAAACCCATTCCTTCCTCTCCAACCAGATTTTCGGCTGGAACTTCAACGTCCTCAAAAGATAATTCAGCAGTATTAGAAGCTTTTAACCCAATCGTTTCAATTCTATTAAGAACTTTAACTCCCTTCCAATCCTTCTCGACTATAAACATCGATATTCCTTTCCATCTTGCATTAGGATCTGGGGGTGAAGTTCTAGCTGTCACAACGTAATAATCTGCTATTCCTCCATTTGTAATAAAGATCTTTCTTCCATTTATAACGTACTTTCCGTTTATTTTCTTAGCAATGGTCTTTATTCCTGCTACATCAGATCCAGCTGATGGTTCTGTATTTGCAAAAGCAGCAACTTTATCTCCTCTTGCAACAGGTGTTACATATTTCTTCTTCTGTTCCTCATTACCAAATAACAATATTGGTGTCATAAACAATCCTCCTACTGATACTCTGGTAGATAATGATGGCCAAACTCTAGAAATCTCTTCTTGGGCGATAGCGGTCATTAACGTGTCTCCACCTTGACCCCCATACTCTTCTGGCACACCTACTCCATAAAGTCCTATCTCTTTTGCCTTTTCTAACACCTCTTTAGGAATCGTACCTTCCCTTTCCCCTTTTTCAACGTATTGGGCAGCTGTCTTTTCCATGAACTCTCTTACAGCTCTTCTGAATAACTCGTGCTTTTCAGAAACATTTACTGAAAAGACTTCTGAACTATTAAAAGGTAAAACCATAAGTCACTTTAATCTACTAGACTGGTTATATTACTTTTTCATATGAAATGAAATAAGCATTAACATTTTACAGCAATTTCACAATGCTTATACTTGTATATATTATATTTTATAGATGAAAGTTAACGAAAAAAGATTTATATCTAGGTAAAAACCTCTGAAAAAATAGATGAAGAAGAGAGGTGTAATTCATCTGACTTTTATCACTGCCCTTCCAAAAACCTGCCTACTCATCATTCTTTTGTATGCCTCGTTTATCTGTTCTAACTCAAACGTTTCGTATATAGCCTTAATCTTATTTTCTCCAATGATCCTTATTGCTTCCTCATATTCAGCTTTAGTATAAGACGCTGAGCCTATTATCTTTTGCTGTCTCATTATAGTTAATGCCGGTCTTAATAATGTTATAGGCTCACCTTCTATATTACCTATTAAAATTAACGTACCCTCTTTCTTTAAGGCTCTTATGGAATCATTAATGGTCTTTGAACCAACTAATTCAAATATGGCATCAAATTTCTCATTTCTCAAGTCACTTATCGCTTTTATCCCTAATTCTTCAAGCTTTCTTCCCTTAGAACTCAGTCCATAAACCTCTTTGACTCCAATATATTTCAAATACTGAGATAAATGTATTCCAACACCTCCACCAGCTCCCGTTACCAATACTTTACTGTCTCTCTCTAGCTTAACCAATTTCGTAGCGTGAATTGCAGTGGCTAAGGGATCCATAGTAGAGGCATATTTCTCAAACTTATCATCAGGTAATGGAATTAGATTTCTCTCCGGCACTATAACTTGTTCAGCATACCCACCAGTAAATTTCTCAGTCTCCCCTAAAATGATACTATTTTCACACAAGTTTTCCTTGCCGCTTTTACAATATTCACAATTACCGCAAAATATGTTAGGATAAACTGCAACAGGTTTGTTGTCATAATATCCAACTATCTCATGACCTAAGATTAGCGGAAGCTTAGCGTTCCTAAACCCTCCCTTCCAAATGACTAAATCTCTCCCACATACTCCAGTAGAAACTACGTCAACTTTGACACCCTCTCCTTTAGGCTGTGCATCTTTAGTTATAACTAGTGGTGAATTAAATTGAGTAAGTAAGGCTGCTCTCACAAAACATATAACTTGGTTGAAAATAAAAATATTATCATTGGCTTAATGATTTAGGAACGAACATACATTTGTCCTCTATTTTTCTCTCTAAAGCGTCTTTTAACAATAAATATGGATTCTTTACCTCCATTAAGTGTTTTCCGCTTCCTCCTCTGATGAACTTCACTACTTCAGCCAATATACTTAAAGCTATTTCTTCAGCGGTCTTTGACCCTATATCCAATCCTAACGGGGAGTGAAACCTTTGCTTAATTTCATCTAATGGAATACCTCTCTGTATTAACAAAGCCATCATTAACGCGGCTCTCTTTTGACTAGCTAAAAGCCCTACAAATCTTGCTCTTTTCTTCATTGCTATATACAATGCATCAATATCATATGGTTTGCCTCCCTCATTAGCCACGATTACGATAGAGTCTTCTTGAATTATCTGCTCTAAAACGGCTAGATCATTAGATATTGCGAAAACTTGCGGAAATTCATCTTCTTTAATATCGCCACTTCCAACTACAGCAACGTAATAGCCTAGATCAAAACCTATTTTAGCTAAGAATTTAGCTATTATTCCAGAACCAACAATTATAATTGATGGTCTAGGTTCGATTGGCTCAATGAAGATCTTAGCGCCCTTATACTCTCTTTCAATCACCTTTCCTTCTTCTAAAGCCTCATTAGCTAGATCCAATATTTCTCTATCAAGGCTTCCCAATAAAACTTTACCGTCTACCACAAGTGTTCTTTCTAACCTATTCTCCTTGTAAATAGATACTACAGCAAATCGCTTTCCTTCTGCACTAAGTTTTGAAATTAAAGGAAATATCTCGCAAGAACTCATAACTAAAAATAGTAAATTCTCTAATAAATCTCTTTTGGCCGACATAGAGAACAATATTTTAAGAAAATAAATATAAAAATTTTTATCTTTTATGACATTGGAGCTTTTCCTAATGGAGCCTTTGCTCCTAAGCTTTCCGAAACTACTATTGCTAAACCAGTATACCATGCTGCTATTGCCGTTAATATTCCTACATAACCTCCTGCATGTGTTAATCCTACATTTCCAGTCATAGCTCCTACTCCTAGAAGGAAGAAGGTTATCCACAATAATAGGAACGTCATAAATAATCCCAAATTACTCTTGAATGTGCCAAACCACATTATAAGCGTGAAGATACCAAACGCTATTAAGACTAGGCCAATTCCAGCTGCAGTAACATTTCCAAATACTCCCATAGCCGTAAGGAAATACCACTCCCAGAACGCTCCATATGTGAAGAAAGCTGTATATCCGAATGTATTACCCGCTCTCCACTCTAAGATCCCAGCTAATAATTGGGCTAACCCGCCGTAAAACGCAGCTAACCCTAAGACCACTCCAACTCCAGAAGAGGATAGTAGTCCTGCATTGAAAGTACTTAGGACCAGTGTAGTTAAGGCGAAACCTGATAAACCAAGCGGAGCTGGGTTTGCTCTTTTTTGCTCGGTCATATGTATTAGTATATCCTTTCTAAAATATAAAATTTTCCCATAATCTATATACATAATAATTATTTGTTTATTAAAGGGTTTCTACTAATAAATGCTTATCCTAGTAATAAAGAATCTAACATATTTTTAGAATAATTTATTAATCGTCTATAAAGTTCTAATAGCATATAATGGTAGTTTTTCCATCTAACGGGGTAGTATGATTATTCAAAATCTTTGAATATATCTAATTTAAAGAAACTTGGTATTTTATAAATTATAATACTTACTGAACGATATTAACTTCGTCAGAAAATCTACTAGAGAATATTTATAGTGTAATGACCTCCTCTCTGCCCTAAAGGGCGAGGGTTCCGCTAAGGTCTAAAGCATTATGACCTTTTTACAGAGGTCGCTCCGTTAGAAATAAAAAATGCTTTGAATATCTTAACCACCTTAATTTATTCCTAGTATCGAGTAAACCTAGTGACTGTGTAGCTTATGACCTAAAGAGTGATTAATTACAACTCTTCTAGCACTTCTCATGGTACTTGTTCCAATACTTCTCAGACTAACTTTCTTATCTCAGAAGAATTATTCTCATTTTTGTGTATGGACAGCAATTTCATCCACCTCATAATTTATATCAAAAACAACCAAATTGTTGTTCACATTCCCTTAAGAGGCGAGATTTGTCCTCTTTTTATCAATAAACTATGAAAATTGCGTTATTCATCGAAAAAATTCTCGACTCATTTGGGTACTATAAAAACTGAGCTATAGAATGTTTATCAACAAGATTTATTTTAATACTAAACAGACAAGAATTAAATTCAAATATATTAGGAGAAATAATTTTTATACATGTCACAAAATATTTAAAAACTTCACGTTGATGAATTATCTTTAAATATTTGGATAGCCTTAATCAAGGCTTTAAATGGCTCATCTCTTTCCTCTATTATGATTTTCAATACAGTATCTTTAAAGGACTTTGGTAATAATTCTATAGAGTTAGTTGTTGACGTATCCACTTTTGCGTAAGGAAATATTTTGAGTAACTCCCTTATTATATTTTCATTGACCTCTATTTCGATTCTCTTAATTCCACCTAGTACCTCCTTAGCGTAATTCAATCCCAACTCATCTAACCTTTTTGCATTTTCCTCACTTAGCCAAATATAAATTTTCATTTCTTCTCACCTAATTCGAATATATTTCTCCTCCTACGTAGATATTCCTTAGTTACGAATGGACTTCCAAAACCATAATCCCTTGACGACTCAATCAAGACATTATACACCTCTGGTCTCATAACCATTTTTGTCGGTTTGACCTCGTCCATAATTATACTCCGAAGTAGGCTACCACTAAACTCTTGTTTTTCTCCTTTGTGATCGCACAATATATCGTTCTCTATACTCCCACACTTAGGACAATAGTAGTTTTCTCTAATAAAAATTGGTTTAATTAATAAATCGTCTTCATTTATCTTCTCAAATATCTCATGGGCTTCATAAGGCGAATAATAGTTTCCTACACCAGCGTGATCCCTGCCGAATACGTGATGAGTGCACCCTAAATTACTCCTTATTATGGCGTGTAATATAGCCTCTTTAGGTCCTGCATACCTCATATCCCAAAGTGTAAACGAAATTGTATGGACTTTACTACTAATGTATCCATACTTTGATATAGCTTCATGAGTCAAGAGTATAGCCTCATCAATGTAATCCCCTATCCTCTTTTCTCCAACTACTACGTTAACTAGGATTCCAGTCTTAGGAGAGTCGTTAACGCTTAACCCATCATTTGCCGAAAACCAAGCATATTTCATTAAATATTCATGCCCAGTATGAGGAACATTTCTGGTCTGAAAGGCAACAACATTCTTCCAACCTTTACTCCTAAAAATTTCTCTATGTCTCCTTGGAGTTAACCAAAATTTATTATAAGGGTCGTTAAATTTTGGCTCCTCTATAAGGCTTATCTCACCTGATAAGAAGTAGTTATCATACTCTAAAGTTCTCTTTACTCCAGGATGTTTAAGGTCGGTAGTCTTATACACTTTTTCAGCAATTTCTTTTTTATCATACTTGAATATCTGCTCAACTTTCATTATGGCTAAAGGTTTGTTATCATATGTTATGCCTATAATGTCCCCTTCTTTTATCCCATTAATTTCACCTATATCAAATAGTATAGGTATAGGCCAAAGTGTGCCATTGGGTAACCTCATTTCGTTTATAACATGAGAGACTTCTTCATAGTTCATGAAGCCTTTCAGAGGAGATAGAAAGCCATATGCAATACTTATTATTTCATGAGCTATTTGCCTTCTTACGTTGATCTTACTTAACTCATTGAAGTCGTTAACCCTCGTGATCCTCTCTTTTATCTCTATTCTTCCATGACCTATATCTTGGATCATTACAAGATGATTACACCTAGCTGTAACTTATATTCATAGCTATTTGTGCAAAAATTGCACCTATCGAAATATTAAATTATATATAGCCCTTACATATTATCTAAATGATCTTAGAAGACGAAATAAGGCATCTGAATGAAAATGGAGGTCCTTTAGATGTTTTAAAATGGGGTATTGAGAGGTTTCATCCCAATATTGCCCTAGCCTTCAGCGGTCAAGCTGAGGACGTGGTAATACTCGATATGCTGAATAAAATAGTGAAAGTGCCTAAAGTATTTGTTATAGACACGGGAAGACTACATCAAGAGACTTATGATCTGCTAGAAGAGGTAAGGAACAAATATGTATTAGACTTAAGGATCTATTTTCCGGATCATAATGAAATTGAAGAAATGGTAAATAATTACGGAATTAATTTATTCTATAAAGGTGTAGAATATAGAAAATTATGTTGTAATCTGAGAAAGGTCAGTCCTTTGAAGAGAGCTCTAAGTGGTCTTAGCGCTTGGATAACTGGATTGAGAAAAGAGCAAAATTTCACTAGGGAAAAGGTAAATAGGGTAGAGATTGATGAGATTAATGGAGGTATAATAAAATTAAATCCCTTAGCTGACTGGACATGGGACCAAGTTTGGGGTTATGTGAAGGAAAATAATTTACCTTATAATAAATTATATGATAGAGGGTACAAGAGTATAGGTTGCCAACCATGTACTCGCCCCGTAAAACCTTGGGAACATCCTAGAGCGGGAAGATGGTGGTGGGAGAAAAGCGGAGACAGAGAATGTGGTTTACATTTTAGAGAGAAGAGGTGAAAAATTATCCCAATTAAACCTATCTTTAACACTGATCAAAAAGACTATAGTGAAGAAGAGAGAGTTAAGCTAAAGACTAAGGGATTGACAGAGGATAACGTTAACGCTAGACGAGCATTAAAAGACTTAGGTAGAGATGATTTAGAGTCAGAAGTTTCATTGATAGCTAAGAGTTTTGGAATATATATGGAATTCAATAGAGATAAAGCTAGGGCTAATCAAGTTAAGGACTGGATTTACATGGTAAGAGTTACAATTCCCGGTGGAGGACCGATATTACCTAAACAATGGAGAATTTTAGATGATATTTCAAATAAATATACTATAAGTGATGCATATACTGGTTATCCCTCTCCTAGCCTTAAGATAACGACCAGACAAGATATACAGCTTCATCATATAAAAAAGAAGGATTTGGTAAATGTTATAAGAGAAATTGGCGAATCTGGATTTTTGACGTTAAATGGTTGTGGAGATAACGTTAGGAACACTGTAAGCTGTCCTATAACGAGATATTTTAATGTGTTTGACCCTAACGGATTAGCTAGAAAAATTGCCAATTACTTTAAGCTTCCAACTGGAATGTATATTCAAGTATTTGAAATAGATCCTGAACAAGTAAAAAAATTGGATGAAAGACCGGTAGAAGGACATTTCCACTATCCAGATAATTTGTTACCCAGAAAGTTCAAGATAGGAATAGCTGGAATAGTTAAGCTAGGTGATAAGTATTACGTAGATGATTGTATTGATGTTAGAGCGAATGATGTTGGTATAGTTCCAATAGTCTCTGAGGAAGGAAAGGTAGGGGAATTTCAGATCTACGTTGGGGGAAGTTTAGGCGAGAATAATACTAATCCCTCTTTTTCAGCGTTAGCACTTCCTTTAGGCACTGTAAAAGAAAGTGAATTAATTAAGACCTTGGACGCAATAGTTAAGATTCAGGCTGAATGGGGGGATAGGAAAAATAGACATTGGGCTAGATTTAAGTACGTTGTTTACATGCAAGGAATCGAGTGGATAAGACGAAAAATCAAGGAATATAGCGGAGTTGAAATAGGTCCTATAAAAAATATTCACTTAGTGAAGGATTTACACTTAGGCTGGTATACGTTAAACGATAAATGGGCTTTTGGCATGTTTATAGAGAATGGGAGAGTAATTGATGGCAGAAATGGCAAAATAAAATCTATTATTAGATATATAGCTGATAATTTCGAAGACGTAAAATTCTACACGACGTCAAATCAGCATCTCATTATAGCTGAGATCTACGATGAGGAGAAGGAGAGAATTGACAAAATAATAGGCGATTTGAATAAAAAATCTAACTTAAGAGTATATTCAACTGCATGTGTGGGTTTTCCTACATGTAAGCTCTCCTTCACCGATTCTGAAAGATATTTACCTAAGGTTATTGATGAGTTAGAGAAGAGAGGATGGGGAAACTCATTAGTATCAATAGGGCTCTCCGGATGTGTTGCCCAGTGTTCCAGACCATCTCTTCATCCAATAGGATGGATAGGAAGCGGGTATGAGTTATATATGTTAAAGGTAGGAGGAGATAATCAACATTGTGGCGAGCCATTAATTGACTACGACGAGAACGTGATATATCTCTATCAAGTACCATCACGAAGAGTAGTTGATGTAACAGAAGCTTTAGTAGAGTTATACGAGAAGAATAAGGACTTGGGAAAGACCCCAAGTGAAGTATTTAGAAGGTTAGGCAATAAGAAAATAATAGAATGGTTGAAATCTCATGAAAAAACTAAAGACTTAATGAGACCTCACAAATTTGATAGGAAAGTTGAAGGATATAAGGAATTTCATGATTTACTGATTAGAAGATTAGAGGAGGTGAGGAAGTTCAGTGAGTAGAGTAATCGTAATAGGAGCAGGACCGGGAGATCCAGAGTTGATAACACTTAAGGGATTGAGATATTTAAGGGTAGCAGATGTCGTGATATATGATAAACTCACAAAGGAATTAGTTGAATATGCTAACCCTAATAGTATAAAATATTTCTTATCTCCAGATGAAGACGAAGTTGATGTTGTAATTAGGTTTATCAAGGAAGGTAATAGGTTAATTGTTAGATTGAAGAATGGAGATCCTTATGTATTTGGAAGAGGTGCGAGATTATGCCAAGAATTATTCGGCATAGTAGAGTGTGAAGTTATCCCAGGTGTGTCAGCAGTTAATTCGGTTCCTGCTTATGCTGGTATACCATTAACTTCTCCAAGATATTCTAATATGATAACAATTATCTCAGCAACAGACGAAGGTGGGAAAATGTTTAACTTTGAAAAGATTCCCGATGCGGGTACTTTAGTTGTTTTAATGGCTGGGAAGAAACTTGGGGAAGTAGGTAAAGCTTTGATGAGTAAAAGGTCTCCTCTTGAAGAGGTAGCAATAATCGAAAGAGGAACTTACTATGATCAACGAGTTTACATTACTAGACTTGAGGATTTAAACGAGTATAAGCCTAACTCTCCTTCCATGTTGGTGTTAGGTGAGGTAATCAAATTACGGAAATTTTTGTGGAAGTTGTCATGATTGTTAAACCTTCTCCACCCCAAATAATTAAAAGTATACAGACTACGATGTAACGGTAAACCTTGCATACAAAGAAAGGAGGTATGATCTCCCTTCTGTCACAAATGGTGAAGTCTATCTTTTCTATTTGAAATACACTTTAGCATCATCACAAATTTTTAGGTCATGCACGAAAAAGAAAACCTAGCCTTTTAAGGCGGGGAGGAGGTCAGACATAGTTTAAAAAGAAATAGAAGACAAGTTAATTTTATGCAGATCTATCTCGCATTTCAATTTTAATTCTAATATTATGACTTTTTTTAATTCATCTTATAGTCAAATTCTTCTACCATGAAATTTAAGGGAAAAATTAAATACATAAAGATATTTTTTTATGTTACATGCAAAAGTTGCACTATTCAATAGATATATAAACATATCTTATTTAATAAGATATAGGTAGTGATAATGGAGCAACAAGTAGTAGTAGATACTAAATGGGTTTTGGAGCATCTAAAGGACGAGAATGTAAGAATAGTGGAAGTAGATTACGATCCTAACACTTCATATTATGTTTGGCATGTACCGAGTGCAGTATTAATAAGGTGGAGAGAGGATTTGAGACATCCAGTACTGAGAGACTTTATAGGTCCAAACGATTTTGAAAAACTGATGGAATCTAAGGGGATTAGTAATTATACTACAGTAGTACTTTATGGTGATTACAATAACTGGTTCGCCGTCTATGCTTTTTGGCTATTTAAGGCTTATGGTCACAATGACGTTAGAATTATGAATGGTGGAAGGACAAAATGGGCAAAGGATAATTTACCAGCTGAACAAGGACCTAAAGAGCCTCAATATCCTAAAACTACCTATAAGGTTAATAAAATTGATTGGGGTAGTCATAGAGCGTTTTTCTGGGAGGTGTTACAAAGATTAACTAAAGGAGACGTAGGAAAATCAGTAATATTAGTAGATGTAAGATCACCTAAAGAGTATACTGGTGAGATAAGAGCGCCACCAGAATACGCAGATGAGCAAACACAAGTTGGAGGTCACATACCTGGAGCAATAAGCTTTCCTTGGGCTCAAGCTGTAAATCAAGAGACCGGAGAGTTTAAGCCTATAGATGAATTAAGGAGACTATTCCAAAACGCTGGAGTATCCCCAGATAAAGAGATAATAACATATTGTAGAATTGGTGAAAGGGCAGCACATACATGGTTTGTATTAAAATATCTACTAGGTTATCCAGCAGTTAGAGTATATGATGGTTCTTGGGCTGAATGGGGTAACGTTGTAGGGGCTCCAGTGAAAAAAGGAACTGAACCATGAGAATAGTAGAAAGGGTCAAGTTAGATAAGATAGAATCTTGTGGATCCAAGAGCCCAGTCAGTATTATGATGGACGCAATAAGGAAAATAAAAGAATGTGAGGAAGGAGTAGAGATATTGCTAAATGATTACGATTGGTTATTAACGTTGAAATACTTATTGAAAATGAGCGATATGCAAATGAAGATCGAAGAGAAGGGAAGAGATGGAGATTTTGTGAAAGTCAATGTATTCAAAGATTGTTAGTAAGTAATATCTTTTTTAAGTTCATTTAAGATTAAGTTTAAATTATAGAAGATATTATGTGGTATTATGAAAAAGAAAATAGTTATTGTAGGAGGAGGTAATGCAGGAAGCGTGATTGCTAATTTACTAGCTGAAAAACTTGACGTTACCGTAATAGAACCTAATGATTATCACGTTTATCAACCAGGGTTAGTTGACTACATGATAGGATATGTTAACAGGGAAAAAATTATTAAGCCTATTAATGTATTATTAAAACCTTCGGTAAGATTAGTCAAGGCAAGGGCGAGGAAGATAATACCAGAGGATAGGGCTGTAATTACTGAAGATGAGAAGAAATATGAGGCTGACTATTTAGTTATAGCTACTGGTGGAGAGAATAAGGCATTATTTAATATAAGAGGATATCATACATTAGCTGAAGGAGACAATATTAGAGAGATAATAAATAGTCCTAAAGGCAAAAATTTCGTTATAGGCTCGTTACCCGGTGTAATAAAGTGCCCTGCAGCTCCATGGGAGATATCATTTTTATTGAAGTCTAAGTATCCAGAAGCTAATGTGACAATTTTAATTCCCGCTAAACAGCCCCCACCTATACAGCTTCCAATATCTACCTTATTTTCAAAGATAGCGTCATCCTTAGGTATAAAAATATTGAAAGGGTTTGTCATAGGTGAAGTAAATTATGATAGTAAGACAATTATATCTACGGAGGGAGAGAAGACTAGTTTTGACAATTTAATAATAGATACTCCTATAATGACAACTTTCCCTGATCTTGCCGATAACTCTGGGCTAATACCAGTAGACAAACATACACTCCTTCATAGTGACGGTGTTTTCGTTGTCGGAGACGCTAATAATACACCAACACCAAAAACTGGAGCAGCAGCTCATCTACAAGCTGAAACAGTTGTAAATAACATTTTAGCCGAAGTTGAGGGTAATAGAAGTAAAGAACTTTATCGTGGAGATGCTATGTGCGCATTATATACTAGTAGAAGAGAAGGCGCATTAGTTTGGCTAAATTACGATAGAAGTAAGGTATTAGGTCCAAGTACAATTTATCGTTATATGAAGGAGATGTTCATTAACTTATATTGGTCGAGTCTTAATGGTAGCATTGACGTATTATTAAAGCCTATGATTTCTGCAATCGGAAGGGGTAAATGAGAATAATGATAGAGCTTAGACCTTAACAAAAAATATAATTGACAAATTCGGCAAATAAAAAAGTTAGTATCTTTTTTTAATTTGTTTACATTGCCTTTATGTTTTGTTTTATCTTATTTAGGGTATCTTGTGGAATAGATGTCATTCCATGTGACATCTTGGCGTGAAGAGAAAGTTCTTCTAGCAATTCTTGTTCTGATGATGCACCAACAATTTCAAATCCACAGTTCATTCCTACACTAGCACAAGCAAAACTGTATTTAGCTGATTTCTTTATGTTTTGCTTTATTTTATTTACGAGTTCAGGAGGGATGGAAGTTAGTCCATGACTAGCCTTAGCGTGAACTTTAAGCATCTCTAATAGCTCATCTTCAGTCCCAGCGTTTTGTATTTCGAATCCGCAATCCATTCCTACATCCGCACATTTGAATGAGTACTTTGCCATATATGAATATTCTCTATTGAGTATATAAGTTGGTGTATGAAAAATTCTAATCATAAGATATATACTCGGGTAGACAATTTTAATACATGGTATTTGGTTTAGGTAAGAAAAAGAAGTTCAACTTCAGTTGTAGCAGTGTTGGTATGAACTGTGGATTTGAAATAAGGGGAGCGAGTTCAGAACAAGAATTGTTAGAAATTCTGAAGGTTCATGCTAAAACAGTTCATAATCTGAGTGAGATACCGGATGATGTTTTAAATAAGATAAAACAGAATATAAAGAAAGTGTGAAGAAGTTATGGATATTGTTGACAAGAGGATTCTCTACTACCTGCTGAAAGATGGAAGAATTTCTCAAAGGAGAATAGCCTCTTTACTTAATCTAACACCTGCCAGCTTAAATTACAGATTTAAGAAATTGATGGATAGTGGGATCTTAAGAGGTTTCAAGCTTTATATAAATCCTAATTTTTTAGGAAAGTATAATCTTTATATAGCGTTTAAGAATTATAATGATATAGACGCGGACTGGATTTCTTTTAAGCTTAAGTGTTTAGAGTGGTTAAACGTTTATGGAATATATGCCTCCAATCATGACGAATTGAAGGACAAAATCACGTTCATGTCAAAGGAATTAGGTGAGCCAGTACTATCATATTTTCCGGTACAATCTATATTTAGACCATCCAACATAGATAAAATGATAATAGAAGTATTGAAGAAGGACCCTAGATTACCTTCTTCGGAAATAGCTAAAAGTTTGAACATAAGCTCAAAGATTATCGAGAAACATATACGATATTTAAGACATAAGGGTTTGATATTAGTAATTCCAGACATAGACCTAGGAAAAACTGATATAGTCATATTCTCTATGTTCTCTAAAAATATAGATGAAATAACAGTTGTTCTCCAAGAATGCAAATTATGGCAATTTACTGACGGTTACGCTGGGATTACCGTTTGTTATTCTGACAACATGGAGAGAGCTAGAAAGATAATAGCTGCAGCTAGGCAAATAGATAAATCTGCCGATGTTATGATAATTTATGACTATCTTTTTAAATAGTTCTGAATAAAAATTTCTTCTTATTTATTCAGAAAACTATAAGACAAAAAGGACGAACAAACCTCGTCATTTTGATAAATGAAGATTTCGGATTTCTTCTAACCTAGGCATGTCACCACTTATCCTCATAGTAACAAGCTACATTATGAATTAATCGTGCTTCAAATATTGTGAAACTGGGAATGAATAATGTAGTTACGTGTTGAAGAAACCTCTTTGCTTTTTCCCCCAACGTAATAAACTCCCCCAAAGGGGAGTAACGCTTTAGACCTCGATGGAACTCTCGCCCTTTAGGGAATGAGGATGCCAGAGTACTGAAAATTACTCCTAAAATAATATAGAATATAGTTGATATTTATTTTATATAAAGTAAGCTTACCATATATAGCTTATCCCGTAATTGATAATCAAAAGAATTTTGACATAAAAATTTTTACTAAGTTCTATTTAAGGTTGTATCATGGCTTATGAATGTTGTGATACGCAGTTCAATAATTTAAATGAATTCAAAAAGCATATTAAGAGTAGAAATTGGCATAAATTAAATTACTCTAACACATTTAGACTGAAATTAAGTGAAGATTTACTGAGAAAAATAATCGGGAATAAAAAACTCCTTTTTGGAATTACGAACCTCATATTTCCCGCTCAGGGAAAAGGCATACTTTATCTACCTTTTTCAAAGCCGAAAAGTGGTCTGGTTTTAAAAAGAAGTATTGTAGGCGATCTTGAGGGACCTATTTATGACCCTGTAAGTATAAAGTATAAATTCAATACTAATAATCTAATTTATCAGATAGAATTTAGAATTAAGAGAATAAATGAGGAATACTCTGATTTAATTGTGCTTTCATCCATGTCAGTAAACATAGGATTACTGGGTAGGTTAATGCCAGATAATGTATTAAAGACGTTACAAAAGATGGTAACTCCTCAAATATTAGTAAATGAGTATATAGGAAAAAATATAAGTTTACTTGAGCGATAAGCTCTTAATTTTACCTTTTATGTAACTCCTTACATCATAAAATTGAATATTGTCATGAGGGCATGCTTCAACACAATCTCCTACACCTATGCATCTAAATGACTTAAACTCACCCTTTTTTATAAAAGATGCTCTCATATCCGTAAGACCTACTGGACAGGCTAATGCACAATCAACAGTTTTGCACTTTAAACAGAGTTGAGGATCTTTTACTTTTAGTTTAAAGAAGCCTAAGTATCCGAAGAATTGGTTGAAGCTACCCCATGCGCAAATACCCGTGTTTACACAAGAATAGTTACCTAAAAATGGCATCAGCATAAACTGAAAATACCATAAAACGTTAAAGTATAAACTGGCATAGAACATTGTTGGATCGTTCCCAAATATCGAGAAAGTAAGAATCTTCTCATAGTTCAAATAGGAAAGTATAGCAAACACTATTAATGAAGTCCACGTTATTAGCATAATCCACTTATACCACGTATTAACCCTTGAGGTAAGAGACTTCCTCCCTATTTTGGAAGTTCTATTGAACTTCTTGAGAGAATCTAAAAAGGTTCCTTGTAACATATAAGGAGCTGTGCAAGTAACAGAGCATATTTGTCTACTACCAAACATAAACGATATTATTGCAGTAACCACGAAAGTGCCAATAATGCCTGTCAATAGGTAAGATGGTTCTACTGGTCCATACGTTCCTAATCCATTGAACCACATATAAGGGACGTACTGCACTTCATTTGCTATGGGAGAAAACGAGGGAAGCCATATACTATAAAAAGCATATGCAAACATCATTAGTAAAAACCTTATTTTATTTTCTAGTTTATTCAGCTCCAATAGTCTAAACAATCCTAGAATACCCAACCAAATACCTATATTTATCATGAACCAAGGACTAGATGTCACTGTAGCAAAGATAGATAAGAAATCGATTATTATATTAATAGGACTATTTGGTGTTAAAAAGCCGAAATTACTAAAGAAGTTGAAATTGCCTATTATTTTATAATCTATTACTGCACTTCCTAGCCAAATCACTACAAATGCTAGTGCTAACATAATGAAGGCTATCTTAGGGTTTCTGAGGTAATTCGCCTTTTCTCTTATTCCCCTTTTAAGCCTATAAGCAGATAGCGGAATTGATAAAAGAACAAGGTAACTAAAATTAGGAAAAATGAGAATAATGAAATACATACTACTTAATATAGTTAAAAACTCTATCACAATAAGTGGATAGTTATTTTCTATATTCCTCTTGATGTAAACTCCCTGGAAAAGTAGACCTACTATTACTGTAGAAAATATAATAGTCAAGAATAAAAATAGAGTATTCGCATGATAGAAGAATAAAGTAATACTTATAGTTGAAAGGATCAAATAGGAGTACCTTACGATTAAATCTAAAAAATTTTGAAATTTATTAACAAAAAAATAATAATTTTGCCTTTTCATGTTGTTACACCGAATTAAATTGGGTATGGATATACTGGAGGATCACTGAAGTATAGTATCATGTTAGAGTTAGTCGCACTGAACAGTTCAGATGGTGAGGTAATACCGGGAACTACTACTTCTAAACCTGGCTTGCCTAGAGCTAACCATATTGGATTCTTCGCATTAGCTACTGCAACCGCACTGTCATAAGTAGTCATCGCATTCTCTAATGCTGTTATATTATTCAAACAGTTAGCTGTTGGGTTAGTCAAGTTGGAAGGTACTATAGCTTGGCATTGTCCAGTTATAGGGTTAGGGAATATATTGGGATCGAAAACTAATACGACTACAATGTACCATGGGATGGACTGGTTAGTGGTAAACGTGACTAAATGCTCGTGTGCCGGAGTTGGCAATACTCCCTCTGGCAATCCAAACACTCCGTTCTTAATTCCTAGGTATTGTTCTACTACCGTGAAAGCAGGAGAATATATTAAACTCATGTGGTCTGGGCAGGCTGTTTCGGTTAATGCTGCACCACATTGTGTCAATATAACGTAGGTCTGATTATTATATGTGAATGTGGGGAAACCTTGTGGAGTAGCACCTAACTGTGGAACACCAAATATTGATAAGCCTGCAAATGCTGGGACTAATACAAATACTGGAGCAGCACCCTTTGGAAAAGCTGAAATGTTACCAGCTCCAACCTCGCATCCCATAGCTACCTTACTCTGATTTACTGCATTGGGGAAGAACACTGTTGCATTAGGAGTACACATGAATTGTGCAGTATACATGAACGTTATAACTTTTCCGTTGTAGAATGCACCGCTAGAATTGACAGTAATTGGTCTAGTAACAACTTGAGTAGTTGTTGTCGTTACAGTGGATGTTGAGGTTGAAGTAGATGTAACTGTGGAAGTAACAGTGGAGGGTGGTAATGTAGATGTTACGGTAGAAGTAACAGTTGAGGTCATGGTAGTCGGAGGTGCAGTAGGCTTAGTGGCATAAAGGGCAAATCCCACTGCTGCAATTATTATTAGCACCACTACTACTGCTGCAAATACTATATTAGATACAGCTCTCTTTACTTTTTTATTTTTCAATTTTTTTAGCACCTAATCATCCAATAGTTAGAGCTCATTTTAAGGATTTGTCAAAATTTTTCTAACGTTAACTATTATACCACCGTTTTCAGTATAATCATTCATGAGTTATAGAAAGTTTAGAAACATAGGCTTTATAGTAATTTTAGCCGTAATTATTCTTGCAATAATTGTATCCTCTTTATATAAAAGTACTCAATCGTCTTCAATAATTGGTCAACAAATACCTAATACTCTTTACGATAATCTAATAAGCCTAAGTCAGCAAGGATATAATGTAACTGTGTCTCCAATTCACCTAGGAGTTTTACCTTATAATTTCTCATCAAATGGGAAACCTGCTGTGATTTTTGTTGGAGCGGAATGGTGCCCTTATTGTGCTGCCGAGAGATGGGCATTGATTATAGCATTACTGAGATTTGGGAATTTTACAAATTTAGAGTATATGTTATCTAGTTCCACTGACGTTTATCCAAACACTCCAACTTTTACATTTGTTAACTCGACTTACACTAGTAAATATATAGCATTCGTACCTATAGAGTATGAGAATAGGGAACACCAACCTCTTGAAAAAGTACCACTAAACATTTATGATATGTGGACTGAGTATGGAAATGGGTCAATACCATTTATAATTATTGGTTACTACTATGAAGTGGGCACTACTATAGATCCTGGACTTTTAGCTGGTAAGAATTGGTCTTATGTGATTTCTCAATTAAATAATCCAAATAGCCAAATATACAAGGAAATATATGCTCAAGCTAATCTTATAACTGAATATATATGTAAGATAGACGGAAATAATCCAGTATCAGTATGCTCTCATTTCATGGACAGCAATCAAGTTGAGAATGAAAACGTTTTTATGATAACTGACTCCAAAATCTGACCTCCAGGTTTATCGTCTATCACTCTAATTTTTGCTTTAGTTTTATCCCTGAGATGTAGCCTAAATAGAAAAACGCCAAGGATATTATTATGACAGTTACTAAGTCAAACGGATAAGGAATCACATCTATCCCACCAAAAGATCCGAGTACAGAAATCAATAGTATTGAAATTAGCCATCCTACATACCATACTCCTCTAGAAAGCTCTGTAAAAACTACCTTCCTACCTTTTCGTAATTCGTAGAGCAAATAAATTGGTATTCCAACTAAAACTGATCCTATAGTATAAAGTGTAGTGGGGTAAGTTGCCCAGTAAATCATAAGACCTCCTGCTGCGAAAGCTATTGGAGCAATAATATTGGCATAATTAAGTCTATAAACTCTATTTCTACTGGGATCTAATACTCTTAACACTAGTAATGAGACTGCAGCGGGGGCGTAACTCACTACACTTGCCACAGAGAATATTCCAGCTTCACTTAAGAATTGAGGAAAAGCTAACATGTAGATTACTCCAATAACTAATGAGACTATTAGAGATACGTATGGGACACCACTACTATTCAACTTAAGGAAAGATTTGGGCATATATCCATTTTTAGCATTAGCGTAGAGAACTCTAGCAGCTGAGCCAAAGTATACTAAAGTTGAGGAAATCGTTGCTATTACTGCAATCACGAAGAAGTATACCCCTAAGGTAGCTAACTTTCCGCTAAATTCTTGAGGTATTGGTGCTGATAGCGTTGAAATATAAGTCCAATTAAAAGGAGCAGTTCCAATGACATTCCAGTTTAGAGCTCCTAAAAATATTATTGATAAACCTAAGTAAATTATAAAGGATAAAATTATAGACAATATTACAGCTCTTGGAATATCTTTCCCGGGGTTTTTCATTTCCTCAGCGTAATCTATTGGTTGCCTAAAACCGGCATATGCATAAACTGTAATTGAAGAAGCTATAAGAGAACCAGATAACCCATAGGGTGCTATTCCTCCATACTTTGGGGGAGGAGAAAAGTTATTTGGATGAAACACTAGGATAGGTGTAATGATCATGAAAGCTACTAAACCAATCACCTTAATCCAAGTCATAATATCATTAGTCCTCGCAACCAGTTTTACCCCGAAGTATTGTATCAAGAAGAAGGCTAATAAAAAGCCTAAAGTTACTAATTCACCTTGTATTGTTAACCTACCATTTAAGTAAAGGGAAGGGTAGAAGAAGGCGATATATTCAACTATTGCAACAGTTTCTGAAATTATTGCCATAAAGTAACCTATGAAAGTACCCCAAGCATTAAAGAAGCTGGCAAACGCTCCATGCGAAAAATGTAAATACCTTACAACTCCTCCAGTCTCAGGATAAGTTGAGCCCAGTTCAGCAAATACTAGACCTAATAAAGATATTATGACTAGTCCTATTATCCATCCCAGAATTCCTATTGGACCTCCATCTGCGAAAACTATAGCTGGTATGAATGGGACAGCTGAACCTAATATCCCTCCTAAAGCTAAGAAGGAAGCAGATATTGGACCTATCTCTTTCTTAAAACTTGCCATAATAATTTTTCATGGAATCAAGTATTTAACCTTTTTTAGTTAAAAAACACTAACACATTTTAGAACTTCTTATCTTAATAAACCTATCAAAGATAAGTGATATCGCACCAACTAAGGTAAGGAAAAGTCCTAGTACTCTATCTAGCAAGACGTATTGTATTAGATTCACCTTATTAATGTCTATCTGAAGTAAAGCGGGATAACTTCCATTTCTCGTAGTAATTATCCTAGTATAGCTCACTGTTTTTTGATATATGAAGATACCTTTAGTTGTGTTTACGGTAACGTTTACTAACTTGGTAAAGATCTTAGGATATGTCTCATTATATATTGAAAATTGCCAATACCCACTTGATAACGTTAAATAGAATGGAACTTTCTCAATTACTGAGCTTCCATTATTATATGTTATCAATACGTAAACTGTCACGTTACTATCGTTCTCATATGCATTCAGAGTAGGATAGGCTATCGGCGGGATGTAAATGCTGTAGTGGTTAGTGAGAAATATAGTTTGATGGATTGGGGCATTAATTGAAAAGAGAGATAACGCTAGTAAAGCTATACCTATTGAAACTAAAATACTTCCTTTCAACTCTCTACACCTCTAACTCCTTAAACTTAATAATGGAAATCACGAGAAGAACTAATGAGGTGATGAATTCAATGATCACTCCGAAATTGAAATAGTTAATATTAGAATTTCGTATAGCTTGATACAGTAATATTACATAAGGGTTAGCAAATGATATAATATTAGCTAAGGAAAGATTATTGCTTATTATTTCATAATACTCTGCAATCCCTCCGAATACGAATAGAACACCTAATACGAAACCTGAAAATAGTGTAACTAAACCAGAACTTCTCATAGTCAAGGTTATTAATAGTATGAGGTTTAGTGAGAAGAAGTATCCAATACTGTATAATAATATTAAGCCTTGAGGTACATCAATACCGGAAAGTAGGATATAGATTTCCGTTGAACTTAACCAACATAAGTACGGAACTAACAAGTCCGTAATATAAATGAAGGAGAAGAGCTTAATTCTACTTATGGGAAAGGTTAGAAATGAGACTATCGTTTGTCTGGCTATGTGGTCTCCAGTAACGAAAATTATGTTCCTCATTCCTATTGCAAAGGCAATAGTTTCAGATACACTTATCAAAGGAATAAACGCTAGGACTATTCCATATAGAGAGAATAAAGCCCTAGCGTAAAAGGCTGTTATGAAGACGTTCGATACTATCATCGTAGAAAAAATTACCTCTAAGGTTGGTTCCCTATACCTCTCTTTAAATATCATCTTTAAAATCTGAAAATCTCTTGAAAGTCTCATCTAATGACGACCTCCAAACGCTCAGAATTTCGACTCCATTGTCATACAGCTTATTAACTATCTCTCTAATATCCCCTTTTACTCTTATATAAGGACCATCGATTACACCACCAATAACCTTTATCCCTTTCTCCACATCATTAACCAGAACATAAACTTCTTCCTCCTTTGATAGGTCTAGAGCCTCATTCATTTTACCGCTATATATTATTAAACCGTTATTAATGAATACTACGTCCGTCAATACCTTCTCTAACTCTGACAATATATGAGACGATATAAAGAAAGTAATACTCTCCTCCTTATTTAGCTTCTTAACTATTTCATAAAATTTTATTCTAGAAGTAGGATCTAAGTTCGCGGTAGGCTCGTCAGCAATTATTAACTCGCTATCTTTAAGAAGAGATGATGCTAGTTGGACCCTTTGGGCTAGACCAGAGGATAACTGCTTTATCTTCACCTTCAGATAATCTCTTAAATCCAGAAGGTCTATCAATTCATGATAATCATTTCCATATATGTTACTTAAGTCCTTTAGATACTCTTCTACAGTATTTTCGCTAGGTATTATTATGTTGGTGAAAATAACTGATAATTTTTCCATTACATTAGGGTTATCCCAAGGTCGTTGACCAAACACCTTTACTTCTCCCGAGTCCTCTTTTGTTAACCCAGCGAGTATTTTTATCGTAGTAGTTTTTCCACTACCATTAGGTCCTATGAAACCAGTAATAGAGCCTTTTCTGACCTTGAATGTAATCCCTCTTAATACCTCCCTTTTTCTGTAAGTTTTTCTCAAATTGTTTACTTCAATTATATAAGACATTATTAAGAATCTTCTAGCTTTTTATGGCGTATAAATTTTTTCCTAGATTTTTACAAAGTGAGGGAGGAAGGGCTTAGAAGTTATAAATAATACCAAATAACATAGATTCTATAGGTTAATTGAACTTTTTGACTAAGGTTACTGACCCCTTCTTGCCTTAAAAGGCGAGGTTTATCGCTCTTTCTATCATAACTAATATGCCTTCTCCCATGCTTCGACCGTTAACTCTAATCTAATGTAAGACCTAAGATAAAACTCTTTTGTTTCTATATTGCTACGTCTATATCGAGAGATTAAACTTATTAATATTCTCTCAAGGATAACTATATGGATAGCTTATCCAAGAAGCTTGAACCTAAGGAGGGCTCCTTACCAAGATATCTAATTTACGCTCAGTCCTTAGCTTCAATAGCCCCATTAGGATCAGCATCAGCTTACCTCACTTATGCCTTCTACAGCTCATATGCCTCAACGTTTATTGCTGGAATTCTGGGTTCTCTTATTTACTTCATATGGGTCTTAATTGGTTATAGATACTCTAAGATAATTGCAACTACTGGAGGTATATATGATTTTGCTAGATCAGCTAGTGGTGAAATGCTTGGTAAGATAGCGGGTTGGTTGTACTGGATAAGTTATGCGATATACTTACCTTCAGCGACTACATACTTAGTAGGAATAGTAATACCCTCCGAGTTTAGTTTTAACATAGTATACTTATCTATTTTAGAAATAGCTATACCAATAATTTTAACTTTACTATTGATCACTGGAATAAAGCCCCCGTTATTTTACGCTCTAATTACCTCGACCTTAGAAGTTATACTGATAGTCGTACTAGGAATAAAGGTACTAAGTATTACCGGACTATCGGTTAAGCCCTTACACGTCTCAGTAGGCTTATCATCATTAATGGCTGGTGCTCTAGGTGTCGGATTTACATTAGCTGGAGGGGGAGCCTCTTTCTTTCTAGGATATGAGGCAGTAGGAAAGGGGAGATCTGTTGGTCTTGCCTACATTATAGCTTATTGTGTAGCTAGCTTTGCAGTACTATTTGCCTCATATTACGAAATAGCTTTCGCTGGATTCACAAACACCGGTGTGGCAAGTCTTTTAAATGCTACCTCATACCCAGGTTTCTACATATCTCAAAAAGTTATGGGAAACACTTTTGCTCTAATATTCTTCATTTTTACTATTAATAGTCTCATTGGTTCAGTTACCGCGGCTTATGTTGCGTTATCTAGACTAACATATACTTTGGTAAAGAAAGATATGTTATTGTCCATAATCATTGTTGCTTCATTCTTCCTTGGGGTTAACTTAATAGGAAGTGTTACTAGACAATTTTATAATTTATATAATGTAACAACCACGATATCTTTAGTTACATTGTATACTTCTCACATCATAGTCTCTGGAGGTTATCCATTATTTGCTAAAAAGAATTACAAGCTAAAGATTTACGATATACTCCTAGGTATCCTAGCCGTACTATTAATGGGTTACGGGATCTATGAAGAGATAACTTCTTACTTTCTCATAAGTATCTTATCGATTTTGGCTGGAGTAATTATAGCTGTAGTTCACAACCAGATAAGATTAGAAAGGTTTAAATAAGCTATCTATGATGAGATAAAAATCTGGATTGTAGTAGATAAGAATAGTGTGGCGATCTAAAATCATTAAATTAATTAGAAATCCTTCCCTTTTCGTATATGATTATTGGTAGACAGCTTATTGCTATTATGAGTAGTATACTCGATAATAACACTGGTGGGATGGCTCTAGTTAGGTCAATATATGCCGTTAATGAGTCAACCATACCGTAAGGCATAGAAATTAAGAGATATTTAATATCTTTTTTCATTATTGCTAAAACAGATGAAAATCCCCAAAACAAATGAAGGATTAGCGAAGATAACCTGTCCATAATGTGAGAAATTAGGAGGGTAAGAGAAAATGGTATATTTAAAATTAAATAATCAGGGAAGAGTAGTAATCCTAAAAGAATAGCGTTTTCGTAAAAGGCTAAGTAAACCCCATACGATAGTCCTAGTTGAATGTCTAATTTTGGTTTGAAGACTACGAGATAAATATAGGCGAAACCTGGTTCTAGAACTGCAGTTAATAAGCCATAACTTAAATATGTGGGAATCGATGGCGTTATGAAGAAGCTGTGAAAGGACAGTTGTGTGATCTCCTTAGCTGTTATTGCAGTGAAATAAGATGCTGCAGCTATTCCAAAAAGAGATTTACTCTTTTTAAAGACCAATACGGGTAGGACTCCTATTATAATCGACACTAATGGAGAGAGTAATGATATTATATTTGTCATATAACAAATATAACAAGTCACTTTATAAAGTTTTCGTCCAGAATAGGGTGCACTATCAGTATAGCTTGTTCTAATCGTTTCCAAAAATTATGCCTTAAAACTAAACATTAAATTCAGTTTTATAGTGATGGAAAGAGCGACAAACCTCGCCCTTTAGGCGGGAAGGAGGTTAGTTTAAGGAAACGGTTTAGATAAATTGTTCTAGCTATCTATTATAGATGCGCAGACGATTTCAACTTTAGAACTTAATTTATTGAGAACGAATTTCCTCTTGTTTTTTCGGCATTATAGAAATAGACTTAGGCTTAAGATTCTCCTCAATTACGTTTAAGACATATAATGCGGAGTTTAAGACGTTCATGAAATAACTTTTCAGATCATTATTTTTGGCATAGATGCTAGCCTCTAATGCCGATAATGCGTTAATACTTGCCTCATCTCCAAATGCTCTAATGTCCTCTCTTAATATTTTGAACTCATTAAAAAGGTATGAGAAAACGTCATCAATACCTAGAATCTTATTCATATCTTCAATTGGTATTCCCTTCTCAGCAAAATATACGCCAAATCTTGCGATATTTTCTATTCTCTCTAAATATCTCCCAGCCCAATAGACTTTATATGCTGTACTCTTAATCAATCTGTTTCACCTCTACTATGATTTGCTTTAACCATCCCCTACCCTTCGAGATAAACGTACCAACTATTGGAGCTACATCATTATAATCTCTACCTATAGCAAACTTAACATATTGTAAATCATAGAACTTATTCCTAGTAGGATCTATAGGTATCCATCCATCCTCTGATTTTACCTCAACCCATGCATGTGTAGTCTTAGGTGTATCATTCACTAAACCCATTACGTACCTTGCAGGAATTCCAGCAGCCCTTAATATACCTATAGTTATTTGGGCGAAATCTTGACAAACTCCATAACCTAATTCGAAACTCTCATGAGCCTTAGTAGAGACATCAGTTAATCCTGTCTTATATTTTACCCTATCTTTAACCAGGTTAACTGTAGCTCTAAGGAATTCATCGAGAGTCGTATTACTTTTTAGTAATTCTGACGCAATGTTCTTAAAATAATCAACATCTATTAAGCTAGAGGAAGAGGTAAAAACTAGGTCCTCAGAGCAAGGAATTCTACAATCCTTAAATACCTTAGGATACACTTCCACCATACTCTTGCTTCTAATTATCATCTTATTATGTGGATCCAAAATCTTTTCTCTATACACTATATTTCCAAAGTTGTCCTTAAATCTTATAATATAACCTTTAGGCTCAGTCTCTAGAATCTCTTCAATTACACGTTGATTATCCCCATCATAAGGAACTATTCTCAATGTATTATCGTTAAGTATAACAACGTCCTCGTATTCATATTCTGCCTGATAAAACACCTTATATTTTAAACTACCCATACTGGTTTCACCAGCCCGCCAGATGAGTTATTCGTAACCCTACTTCCTAAAGGCGCAACTCTACTTAAAATAGTATTGGAAGCTACATCTATAAAGACAAAGAACCTTAAATCTGCATAGGTTTCATAAAAATTATCATTTATGGCTGATAATACAGTATCAAAGTTTAATAGCTCTTGAGCCATGAACTCCTCAGGATAGCTTAGAACTTCTCTTAAAATCTTCATCTTATCCTCTTCCCTTAAATCTTTGATGACGAAAGTACCAGACCCACCATAACCTTCTCTTCTCTTCAAAACCATGTTTTCAACTTTATTTATCACATCTTCCTTTGAAGCACCTAAGGGAATAGAGAAGGGTTGTCTTACTCCTTCCTTTATTCCAAAATAATCCATGATCTGGGGCATGTAACAGAAGGTTATCTTATCGTCAGCAATACCTGTACCGGGTGCATTGACTATGTTCACCCAACCTCTAAGGTATGCTTTCATCAACCCTGGGGTTAGAACGTCTAAATCTTCTATTCTTCTGTAAATAACATCTATGTGAATTTCTCCATCTAACGTCTTAGCAACTACTTCTCCATCTTTTATTACGAGATCAGACGGTTCTATGAGGAGAAGATCTAGATTGTCAGAGTAGAACTTATGCTCAAAATAGGCTGAATTTAAAGTTCCATCCGTTAGTATAGCAATTACTGGATCTCTCGTATCTGAAGCGTACTTAAGTGTTTTTCTTAATAATATTAATCCATCATCTTCTTGCTTAGGTATTGATATTGTTTTACCTAAAATTCTATTGACCAATTCAGAAGCCTTTATCGCGTAACTCATACCAGATGGTATTCTAACATTATCTTCTAGGATCAAAGGAAGTCCATTAACTTTCACAATATCTTCTCCAAAAATATACACGTATATCCCTTTTGGGGGATCAAAATCCATCATCTCTGGTCTAAAATAAGGAGAAGACGTTATGATACTTTTTGGAACAGGTGTATCTTCACCATGATAAGTGGCGTAAAGAAACTTGTTTATTGCAAGGGCTCGATTTTTCAACCCATTTGATATTTCTCTAAACTCTTGATATCGTAATATTCTCGGAATTGGATCAATTTTTATTGATCTAAAATAGGTTTGCGTGTAAAACGTAAATCCTTCTTTATACGCTAACTCATTTATTAAATCGACATACTCGAAAAAATTTGAAATTTTACCTATTTTATCTATTAAACTAGAGTAATAAGGCTCATCATACTCAAAGAAGGATCTAGCCTCAGACATCTTTCTTGGTTTAATCATTATATCATTATTTAATTTTAGTTAAAATACTATAAAAGCATTTCAGATTTTTGATTCAAAAGTTTTTAAGTATATGGGGTAAATATATTAAAAAGGTATAACCGCTTAATCAAGAATGTGCGAAATAACTGACTTCCTTCCGCTAGTCAGGCTTCATTTTTGTAAACAAAAGATAGACTACAATACTCCGAAAATTGATATTTGGCATTTAAATATAAAATTATGAAAGCTGTAGCAGAGACGTCTCTTTAAATCTAACTGGATAGTATATTTGTTATAATTTTTTGTAATTTATGAAATATAAATATAGATATCTAAGTAAATGTTTAAGCGCACAGCACTTTTAGCTCGTTATCAATTATCCTTAAAGAGGAACAAATAACCTTCCTCTCCATAGGATTATCTACCATCTTAAGTAAATAATACGCGTAATCCCTATAAGCGACATCGAACCCTTGTATTGGAATCCATTGGGCAAAGGTCTTGACATGCTGATTTATTTTTCCTCTATCTCCTCTTAAGTACTCAAATTGTATACTTAATGCATTAGCTAAATGATATTGCCCGTGTTTTTGTAGAGATTTTTGAGCCTCAGCTATTGATTTCATTGCTTTCTCTTTAACTCTTTCACTTTGTTCTATGTTAAATAGATCTAAATCGTTCACCTCATCACTTATTCTCGTCATCTCCCTAGATGCAAAATACAAATCTAAGGCTTGTACGAATCCGAAGACAACGTGTTCAGATAGCTTCTTAATAGTTTCTTCAAGGATTTCCATTACGTCTAAAGTGAAAAATGTAGTTAACGCGCCTAAAATTGGTAGGTCTTGGTTAACTACACCCTTTACCATTGATAAGAGATAATTTGCGTAATCGTACAAGGGCTGATAATAAATTGTAATTTGTTTCTCCACTTCTTTAAAATACCTCTGTAAATATTTCTTATGTTCATAATCGTAAGATCTATTGGCAAATGCTTTATACAAATAGTAAGCTGGTATACCAGCATGTAATGCCTTATCTATCTCCTTAGACGCGTCCTCATTCCCTTCATATATAAACCTATCATTCATATTAACGTAGTCCTTTGTAAGCAAAATTACTGACGCTAAAGCGTGTTTCCAACTATCCATATCAGGCATGAATGAGATGGACTTGAGCATATGATCGTAACAGTTTGCGTTAGTTAATCCGTGAACTTTTAAGGAGTAGGGGTTAATGAAGGGCGAGTCCCTAGCAAATTGAAGAGAATATAGAGCATTATTGTAATCTCCGTTACAAGCTGACTTGTAGGAAACTAACGCTAAATATAGCGGTCTTAATTCTGGGACTGCTTGTTGAAGAACTTGCTGTTCATTCATGTTTAGGTAGGGATAATAGTTTACCATATCAACAGATAGCTTAACCAAAAAATAATATTTTTCATAAGAAAAGTCGATCCTATATTAAATTAGGAAAGCTTTATCCTTTAGGGCTAAGTAGAGTTATAAAACGTTACGGCTTCCCTAGATCTATTCAATCTTAAAATTTCACATAGGAGGACTAGAGAAATCATCTATCTATCAATTACCTTTCTTATATTCTTCACTATTTCAATCTCTTGATAAGTGTAAAACGTTATAGCCTCTCCGCTTCTTCCCATTCTTCCCGTTCTTCCTACCCTATGAATATATGTCTCAATATCTCTAGGAATATCAAAATTTATTATTTTATTTACATCAATTACATCAATTCCCCTCGACGCTAAATCCGTAGCTATTAGGATATTATACTTACCGTTTTTAAATCCATAGAAGTTTCTTAATCTCACTGGCTGTGGCATTTCGCCACTGAGTAAACCAGTTCTCATACCCTTGTTATTTAGAACGTAATGTAACTTTCTAGCCCTGCTTCTAGTCCTAGTGAATATTATTACCTTCTCATCCCCTTTGACTTCCTCAATTAACTTAAATAGCTTATCACTCCAATCATTTGTTACCTTAATGAACTTGTGGTTAACCTCTTCTACTGGCTTATAATCGTCAAGAATTATTTCTTCGATTTGTGGTGAAAACTCCTTTGCTAATTCCATTATTTTATCTGGTATTGTTGCGGAAAAGAATCCTATGATTTTTGGATTAGTATGATTTAATATCATTCTTATATCATCTATGAACCCCATATCCAACATTCTGTCAGCCTCATCAACTACAACGATCTGAAAGGCTGAAAAATCGATGCTTCCTTTACTCCATAAGTCTAGTAGTCTACCTGGAGTTCCAATGACGATATTAGCTTGCCTTTGTCCATCATAACTTATTCCCCCTATAACTAGACTTGCATTAACTTGTTTATACTTACCTAACTTTCTGAGTTCATCGAGTATTTGAGAAGCTAATTCTCTAGTGGGTGAAAGTATTAGTGCAGTAGAATTTAATTCAAGAATTGGTATTAAATACGAAGCAGTTTTACCAGAACCAGTCTTTGCTTGAACTATAACGCTTTTACCATTTAACATCCTAGGTATGACTTCTAGTTGCACTTTAGTAGGTTCCTTATATTGAGCCTCTTTTAAGGCACTCTTGAGCTCTGTACTTAGATTTTCGAACATAATTAGGGTAATGAGTATCTCTAGAATATAAATCTGTCATTTTTATAAAGGTTGTAGATTTATTATGAAGTATTTTAAGTATAAAATAAACGTTTTGAAAAAATCTGTGGTTATTTTAGAAGCTTATATGTATATGATTATAATAGTTTAAACTTGTATAAGGTAGTATCTAACTAAACTTTTCAGTAAATTTTTTTAATCTAACCATATTGCCAAAGATGAAAATGATAAAGTACAAGGACACACGATGGATGTTTTTGGTAATACCCTTTAACACTGCGACTGGACCTTTATCAACTCTAATAACTTTGCAGATTCTCTCCTTGGGAGGGAATGCAATAAACGTAGCCTATGCTATTTCGCTAAGTAATGCTATCTTAATTCCTGCCTCAATGATTTGGGGATTTATGGCAGATAAATTCGATAGGAAAAAGCAGATACTTATCAGTTTTGGCGGAACTTCAATACCACTAATATTTATGCCATTTATGAGGTCAATTCCAGCAATTTCATTAGATTACGCTCTTATTACTTTTATGAGTACAGCATCGACTACCCCTTTTAATTTACTTATTATGGAATCTGCAGAGAAGAAGCATTGGGGTTCACTTTTTTCTAGATACTCTTATCTCTCATCAATAGGAGTATTAGTAGGATTGTTCTTATCGACCTTTCTTGTATTGATTCTTAGGATAGATGTCATCGAGGAGATCTTGGGATTTTTAATGTTGTTGACACTATTTGCTGGAGTTAGATTAATTCCTAAACCAATAGTTAATTTCGAGAGAACTGCTATTATTCATCATAAGGAATCCTTCTTTACGAGAATGATGCACTTGCCGTTAATGTTTCTACATTTACCTAATTTACATAATTTTAAGATGTTCTCCTTAAAGAGATTAACTAAGAAACCAATAAATTACATTCCACTACTTTACATAGCCATAGTAATATTTTATATAAGTAGCGGAATATTTAATACGGTTTATCCAGCAGGTTTATACGTTAAAGGGCTGAATAAGGCTGAGGTATTAGCGGTAATAGGTGTTGGCATGATTTTCCAGATATTAGGTTTTAAGTTAAGCTCTAACTTATTAGAGAAGTCTAAGGAGAGCCATTTAGCCCATATCGCTCTAATTCTTAGAGGATTTTCATACATTGCATTAGGTGTTTTTGCTCAGCTATTTCTAGGTTTACCCATTTTAGTAACCGGGTTAATCTTTTATCCTTTAGCTGCTGGAATAGCTTATTCAATCTTTTACTCTTCATCAACTACAATGATATTCAAAGTAGTCGGAGAGAGGAGACAAGGAACTGGTTTAGGAGTTTATAGCACTGTTGTAGGAATAGCATTGTTTGTAGGCTCCTTAATCTCTGGATACATTACTCACTATATAAGCTATGGTATAGATTTCATTGTCGCAGGTATACTTTTACTAATTAGCTCCTCGATATTTAAATATTTAGAAGAAGGATAACTAAATTAAATATTGTCTTATTTAACTATTTATTTAATTATGATCATGAATATATAAGCTTTTTCTTATTTTAAAGCGCGTAAGTTATCATTCTCTTATATAAAACTTTTATCAAAATTAAAGGAGAAAAGATAAAGATTCAAATTATTAATAAGCTTATTTTTTACATTGTTTAATCATAAAATTTATTAATATGATTAAACTAATATTTAGTAGAGGTAATAAAAATGAGTGAAAAACTAGACAAGCTAATGCAATTAAAAGGAGCTATAGCTGCTGGGCAGTATACAAATGACGGTAGGTTGGTTGAGTATAAGGGTAACTTAACAAGAGAGATGGCTGAGATGGTAGCTAAGATGGTAGCAGCTAATACATTAATGGGTACAGTTGAAGCTGAATCCTTCACGAAAATATCTGGGATGAAGTGGACTCCATTCTTAGGATGGGCAGTAGCAGCTGGGGATTATGCAGTATGTGTAATGGGTAACTATGGAGTTTTCGTGAGGTTAGCTGAGGCAGACTTTAACCAGATATTTAAGACGCTAAGGGAAGTAGCAGGTATTTAAATAAACTTTTTTTCTTCCTTTCTTTGTTTTCCTATTTAATAATTACTATTAGTGATAAGTATATAAGTTCACATCTCTTATATTCTTACTATATGAAGATTAAGAAGGGTAACGTGGAAGCAGAAATTTTGCCGAAAGGCGCTTATCTATACTCCTTTAAAATAGATGGGAAAGAGCTCATTCTAAGAGGCAATTTAGAGAGAGTTACGCGAGGGGGTATGGCTGTTTTAATACCATTCGCTAATAGAATAAAGGGAGGGGAGTATATATTTGAGGGAAAAAGGTACGTTTTACCTAAAAATAATGAGGGAAACGCGATACATGGTTTAGTTCTAGATAAAGAATTTGAAGTCTTAGAAGTCCAAAATGATGGTGTCTCTCTTAAGCATGAGTTAGAACACGAAGGTTATCCAACTAAGTTAGCTTGCGTACTAATTTATAAATTATTCAGAAATGGCTTTAGAGTAAAGATAAGCGTTAAGAATGTAGGAAACAATAGAGGTCCATTAACAGTTGGACTACATCCTTACTTCATAGTATCTGAGGATTGGAATATTGAAGTAAAAAATAATGTTAAGAGATGCGTAACTTTTAACAAGATACCAACTGGAGAGTTAGTTAAAACTAAAATAGAACATGGAGAATATGATGATTGTTTTTTCGTAAATGATACCATACTATTGAAATCATCTTATTCTATAGTTAAAATTGTGAGAAGAAATATGCCATTTATACAATTATATACAGGTGTAAGAGGAGCTTTGGCAATCGAACCTATGAGCGGTGCTCCAGACGCTTATCACAATGGCTTAGGGTTAAGGATAGTTGAGCCTAATGAGGAAGTCAACTACTCTTTTTCGGCAAAGTTTCTCAAGTTCTAGGTAAGTGATGAAAACTTGCTCTTTAAGGCAAGAATTAAAGAATTTCCTACTTTAAACTATGAGTTAGCTGGTTGCGATTCTAATTAGCCTTATGTTTTCCCTTTACTCACTCAACGTTATGAGATTTTATTTTGTTCTAGAGTGATTGGGAAAGAATCTTATTACCCTTAGAAATTCAAGGCTATTTACGAAATTATTATGAAAAGGAAGAGAGGGGTCTCTTTATCGGACCTTTTAGAATTTCATTAGACGTTAGGTTAGATATTTGTTTAATATGTCTATTATTTTGTGAATATTATTGGATAATTTCTTCACTTCGTCGTAGTTAAGTCTCATTTCATGAAATCCATAAACGTGTAAGTACCATGCATCTACCGATATTAGATATATATCTGGAGAAATCCTTCTTGAAGCTTCGAATAATAAGGAAGAGGTCCATCTTCTATTAGCCTTTACTTTTTCTATTACGTCTTTTAGGTTTAGTGTTTTTACTAGTAGTTTTATTGCTTCTTCAGCTGCTTTGTAGTATTTCTCTGAAGCTTGTACAACATCTCCCTTCTCCAATAACCTATCAGCTTCCTTAATCCACTCTAAGATTAGCGATTTTATCTGAGAGTTCAACAAGTTTTTTCACTTTTTCAGCTTCTATGACTAGAATATCTTTAGGTAAATTTACAGTTAAAATTACTATGGCTGATTTCCATAGATCAATGATTTCCTCATCATGCAGTCTCTTAGCTATCTCGATTACAGCATCGTGTAAAACTCCTAAACTCCAATAACCTTCCTCCTTTACCTTTTCCATTACGTCTTTTAGGTTTAGTGTTTTTACTAGTAGTTTTATTGCTTCTTCAGCTGCTTTGTAGTATTTCTCTGAAGCTTGTACAACATCTCCCTTCTCCAATAACCTATCAGCTTCCTCAATTAAAACATCTGAAGCAGATAATAGATTAATACTTACCATCAAAATGAATGTAGATTATACCTTAATAAATTAAAATCAAAAATAGTCAACGTTGTGTAAAAAAAGGCTAACTTACTGTAATTGTTGTAGTTGCCCATCTGTTTGGATTTATAGCTGGTGTTACTATAGTTATTTTATATGTCCCGGGCGATAGGTGAATTGGAATTATAAGTTGGAACTGTGCTTCACTGCCTAATATTACTACGAAGCCAGAATAGTAGTTTACGTAGTCCTTCTTGTTAGCATTCCACGGAGCTTGTATCACGTTCACTGTATATTTAGCTATTTCTGTTGAGTTTAATGTTAGAGACCACGTCGAATTGCTAATCATCATCATTGTACCAGAGGCAGGATAAGCGTCAGGACCATCAACATCAGTTATATTTAATATTATCTTAGTCCCATTGGAAACCGGAAAGGCGTTAGCATAGGTTATTTCTAGTTTTGGTAGCTTAGAGTTATTGACTAGAGGTCCAACTACGTTACCGTAAGCCCACTGACCAGTTCCTAAAATCCATCCTACTACAATTAAGCTAAAGATTATTCCAACTATTGTAACCTTGTTCACCATAGCTTAATCCACCTCAATATAGGTAAATTCGCAATAGGTCTATCACCAAACTTCTTAAATAAGAAGTAATCTAATCCCCAAACTCTACCAGATGCTGTTAGCATTAGAACTATTGCCCCTGCCGTAAGTAAGGATCCAATTTGCCACTCATCTTCACATGTCGAACCTAGCCAATATGCCGGAGCCATTCCAAAAGCCATTACCGCAGCTCCAAAAGAAGCCAATCTAGTAAATAAACCTATAATGATTAAAAATCCCGCTATTATTTCTACATAACTAAATATAGTTAGGAAGGTTACATTTAAGGAATGATTTTCTAATACCATTAATAAAAACTGCTTGAATGGACCAGCATGAGGAAGGAAGTTTACCAGCTTTCCTCCAACAAAGGATGGGGAAGTAGGATCTAATTTTGCTGGCTTTAGTACTGCTTTTCTTAGTCCTCCGTCTAGGAACATCCATCCTACAGCGAATCTTAAAGGCCATAAGTATTCAAGCCTTGTCGAATTCCCATCATTCAATACAACTTTGGCCATAGCACTTCACCAACTTATATATTTGGTTTTATCATTAATAACTTTTTCTACTATAAAGTTATAAAAATATTTATAGTTTGAATTATTTTAATTAAAGATTTCAAAAAGGATTATATATACTAATAAGGGTTCCACAGATCATTTTTTATCCCCCTTCCCCTAAAACTATCTATTGTCATGCTTGAGGAATTTGAGGAGATTGTTAGAAAGAAACTTGGTTTCGAAATTTATGCTTACCAGAAGAGTATAAGTCAAGAGATTATGAAATCATTGGATACTAACAGATTTGTGGTGGTCTCAATGCCTACCGGGAGTGGTAAGACTCTGATAGAGGTATTCATAGCCTATTATTTGATAAAGAAAGGTCATAATGTGATCATATTGGAGCCAACCAGACTTCTTTGTGATCAGATGTATCATAGGTTTTGGAAAAGGATATTTGAGAGTGATAGCGGTGTAGAGTACGAGGGTGATTGTAAGTCCTTTGAGGAAGGTAAAAGGGTAATAGTTTCAACGCCTTTTACAACTTCTAAGTGTATAGGTAATGCGGAAGCTTTGATAGTAGATGAAGTTCATCACGCGTTCGGAGATATTCGTTATGAACAAACTTTGGCAGACTTAGAGCCTAAATACCTAGTTGGTTTTACGGCATTATTACCTTCCTACAAAAAATATATGGTAGATCCAAGGCTAGTTGAAAACTTAGGTAATCCCCTTTTCCTCACCTATGATTTCAAAGCGTTATCTGGAATTGACCCTACCTTTAAACTCCCTAAAGCTATAGCTGACATTTTTGACGCTGAATTTAACAGTTTAGAGGATAACGTATATGAAAACTTTTTTAGAGGTAAGATAAATGGCGATAAAAATACTTTAAAGTTTCTCGAAATCACACTATATACTTATGGTAAAGAAGCTTTTTGTGAAAGCTATAATAGGTTACTAGGGAAAGTTGAAGAAACTCCAATAATAGAAACTCTTTGTGAACAGAGGGAATTAAGTCACAAGACTAGAGCTTTGAAGGACGTTTTAAACATATATAAGGTTGAGGAATTTAAACCAGTTTTGATATTTACCTCTAGAAAGTCAACTGCGTACGAATTTGAAAAGGTAGTATCTAGTTTCAACGTTAAGGCTAAAGTGCTAACTGGTGATCTCTCAAGATATGAAAGGCTTAAGCTAGTTCAAGATGCTAGGAAGGGAAATGTAGATGTTATAATATCTACATTAGTTGGAGAAGAAGGGATCGATATACCAGAAGCTAAACTCTTAATTATGACTGATGTTCCTCAAAGTCCCTTGAGATTCTATCAAAGGCTAGGAAGGCTAATTAGGGGAAAGGAGAGTAATACCAACGATTCAAGTGTTTTGAAGTATTTAGTTGTAACCTTAACTCCAAAAACTCCAGAATACGACAACTTAGACGATGCACTAAGGAATCTATATGCTGAAGGAGTAGATGTAAGTTATATAATTGAAAAGCGAGAGGATAAGGGACCTGTAGCAAGAGTAGTTGATATAGTAAGTAAAGCAGGGGGTAAGGTTTTAGTAAGTGGTATTGAGGGGAAAAATGAGACTCTTCCAGATCTCTTTTCTGATAATCCTAAGTCTCATGTTAGTGAATATGTAGAGAGGGCTATAAGGGACGGGAAAGTAATATATTATTACGAGCCAGCATTGTTAGGAGAGGCGTTAAGTAAAGTGTTTATTGCGAGTTATTGTAATGTAGGTTATGGTGAAAGTTACGTTAAACTATGTAACGATTATATGAAAAATATTGGTAGGAAACTGCTACAGAGTAAAAGTACATTAAGGATTGATAGGAAGTCAATATTATATAACTACATGAAGTTGGTTTTGCCTAATGAACTCGATGACGTAATGAAAGAGTTGAAAAGTGAGGAGGAAGAATATATTAAATTATTAGAGGGAAAAGATTATAGAGTCAGTATTTCATTAAGTAAGTATAAAGCGAATATTAAAGTTCAAATATCTATCAGCGCTGGTATTGAAGGAGTTACAATCAATCCAAGAATTCATTTAAGTTATTATGATATTCCGACTAACGTTAATGAAAAATTCATCAAGTTGAATTCTAATGTAGTAGCTTTATATGCTTTAGTTAAATTTTATGGAAAGTTTAGCGTAAACAATATTTAGATAACCTTTTTAAGTGTAAAAAATCTAATTTCGGAACGATGCAGAAGGTAAGTTCTATCCTCATTTTGGTAGCTTTCATACTGTTATCTTCAATGCCGGTCCTTTCTTTACCTACTGGTATATCAACGAATAATGGACCTATATTTACTAGAGCAGTCCTAGGTTATGTTAATATAACAGACTTACTAGCTTATAATGCATCGTCTGATTACCCTTATGGTGCTTCATTGCAACTTAACGTTATGCTTATGGCTAACACTTCAGAGGGAAACTTGTATTATTTTTGGCTTCAAAACGTGGCTGAATTTCTAACTAATGAAAGTCGGATGAATTTCGTTGATAACATTTGGAATGCAACAAATCCATTTGCAGGAATTTCCAACGTTAGTGGTAATGGGGAGACTTATCCATTATTAAACGTTTTTTATCATTCTAGTTATTACGCATACGGAACGCCTGAAATAAACTATACTTTTCCTTTTGCTTTTTACTTCTTAATAAGCGAAAACTATAATTCTTCTGGAGTAAAAATCAATTTCTCTTATGTTATTCTTCAGAACGGAAAAATATTACCTCCAAATCCTGTTACATACGACAGTGTTTTTATACCTATTCAAAATTTACAGACAGCTTATATAGTAATTAATGATTCTATGACTCCTAACGCTAGCGTTGGTATTATAACGTATCTAGGAAATCTGCTTGATGCAGAGTTAGTATGGGGAGGTTATGGCAATGGAGAATCTACCACTTTCCAAAAAATGTCATCATATTTGGGCTTATTCTACTTCTCAGATAAACAGTTCGTACCTTTTGACACCGTTTACAATTATGGTTTCGATACTGAGGAATCCGCTAATGATTTACAAGTTACTCTGGCAAATAATGGAGATGCTTATGTTAGTTTAGGAAATCCGAACTATGGCTTATTAACTGATAACTTCCATCCTTATATTCCAGGATTTACATTCGTCAACATAAGCAGTAAGATACCATTCCTTATTAACAATACATTTTTAACAACAAATTATACTGGGTATATAACTTCACCACTTACAATATTTTTCTACAAAAATTACTCAGTGAATTCTTCATCTTTCGTCTTACTCTCTTATCCTACATCTAACATAACAATTTCATCATCTAATAATTTTAGAAATGTGTCAATTACTCCTAAATACACATACTATTATTTAATTAAGATAAATTCTAATATACCCGTTTTGCTAAACGTTAATGGCAATTTAACCTTGACGAATAAGCCAATATGGGTAGTTCAGAATAGTAATATTAATCTCGTTAATTATACTTATTATATTTCCAGTGGAGAAAGATTAGTAGTTAACAACACTTATCCCAGTTTACCTATCATTGTGAAGAGTCCTATGACTATAAATGTAGGATTTATTAAACAGTACAGAGTAGAAATAAATTCCACTCAAACAGTGATAGGAGCAGTTAATGGTCAAAAATTACAGTTTAATGGGACAAACTGGATTCCTCAAGGCTCACAAATTTCTTTAAAGATTAATCTGCCCATTTATGAACAAGGTAAGTTTATAGGCACTTATAATGTTTCACCCGGAGAAAAAATCGTGGTGAATGGTCCAATATACGAAAAGCTAGTTGTTTATCCTAACTATTATTTCATAATTGCAATCGTAATATTGATAGTACTAGGTGTCGCTATAATAATATCATTAAGAAAAAGGAAGTAAAAATTTTTAAGCTATTTTTAGTTGTTTTATTTCCTTCTCCTAGTTAATAGCACAGCTATTATGATAGCTACTATTCCAACAACTATGCCAATTATACCTATGATTTCATCCATCATAGCTTTACTTGATAATATAGTGACGTAATTATCTAACTCATTTGATACGTTACTTATGTTTGATGATAAGGTAGTTATATCTGATTTAACTTCCTTTAAGTTATTGTAAAAGTTTATATTAATAGTATATGAGGCATAAAGTCCATCAGTCTGATAGGCTATTACAGTTAACTTGTAATTTCCATCTGGATATTTAGAAGTATCTAACTGGAAGGTTATAGTACCATTTGTACGTGAAGTATATATGGGAACTCCGTTTAGGTAGAACGTTACATTATCAATGTTAATACCTACAACGTTTGCAGTAACATTTATCACTCCAGTATAATTCCCTTGAGGGGTTGTCAAGCTTATGGTTGGAAGTTGCGGTGAAACTTTTATCACTTTACTTGAAATAAGATGCACTTTACTGTTAATTAGATTTATTGAATAAAGTGTTGAAGATATTATATTAAGGGTAGAATTTACTGCTGTGATATTGTTAATGAAACCACCTATCATCGTTATATTCGAGTCATAAATTATCAATTTCCCGCTTATGTTATCATCTATTAAATTAACGTTTCCATGAAGCCTATTTAAACCTAACATTATAACATTCTCCAAAGTCCCATTGTAAGTTATGTTATCATTTTCTAAGACAGAGTTGACTGGAATTATAGAATCTAAATTCTGATTTTCTATGAGAGTATATGGTAATACTACAAAAGATTTAGCGTTACTTAAAGCTGTTGTAGTCGGTATTCCGTTATATGACAAACCTTCAACATATACTTGAAAATCTCCAGTATAGTATCCGGAGTTGAGGTAAGTTAGATTTCCGAGATCGTTAATAGAAGGTAATATAACACTTCCCTCCCACTCGTTAAGTTTAGGATTGTAAGTTAACATTACTTGACTTACTGATAAACTTTGGGAGAGCGAAGAATAATCTCCAGCTACTTGTTTTGGAAAGACCAATGCTGTGAATATACCATAATTTACTTCACTTCCGTTAGGATAAGTAATATTAGCGTAGAACGTTACATTCTGTCCTTGAAATGCGTAGTTAGTGATTTTAACTATTGGCATCACCTCGTATGGAGCTACGTATATTTGGAATCCTTCATAACCTACAAGAATGCTCTCATTATTTATCATTCCGGTCACATTAAGATAAATTGTATAGTAGCCCGGTTTAGTATTAGGAGGTACGTATAAGTATCCTATGGGTACTGTAATGTATAGATATGGTGGAATAAGTTCGTATTGAGAGGATAACATCACTGATGAGATGATTTTCCCATTAGGTGAAATTAGCGATGCTGAAACGTTATATCCACCCAATAATACGTAGTCTAATGATAAACCTAAATCTTCAATGAGTATTGACTCATTAGGAGATACGGTTATAGGGGAAGCTAACACTGGAGACAATATGTAAGATCCTACGCTATTTATTCCAAGGAAAACTGGCAGGTAACCGTAAACTTGTCCTCTACCCGTTATTAGAGTCGCAGTATATTGTAATGTATAATTAGTTTCACCCTCCCACTGATAAAGATTAAAGAAAAATGTTCTTGACCTAATTAATGCAAGGGTCATATTCACGTTAGTCTCGTAGACGTATTTATTAGTTAATGGATTATAATAATACAAGTTAATTGGAAAGCTTTTCACATTAGTTGCTAAACTTCCATTAAGGTAAAATATGCATCCAGTGAAAGATGTTATTGTAGTATTATTTACGTTATATTGATATGCTTGAGTAATTGTAAACAAATAACCTACGAATATACTTATTAAGTTAACCCCTTCTATACCGTTATAACTACCGTTTACTATCACGTATACTATCCCAGAGACGTTATTTAATGTTATGTTACCAATCCATGATGTTCCATTAAAGTGCAATGGATAAACTTCTTCACTATTCAAACTTTCTATTATAGCGTAAAATGTACCATTGGTTATAGAATTACCTTTATAACTAATGTTAGCTATTACTTGAATTTTATTACCATCGAAGTAGTTTGATAGAGGTGGTGAAACGCTTATGTTAATCTCAAGAGCGGGTCTTGATGATATGTTGCTTAATAATATCGACCAATAACCTATGTTAGGAGCTCCCCAACCTGTGACTAAGTTATAACCATATTTTGCTATCCAAGGTGAATTGTAACCAAAAGTGATTGGGTAAAAGGCTTTATTATAGTATTTTTGAGCTAAATAATATATACTTGGATTTAGAAGCCCTAATCTGTTATGGAACTTCGAGATAAGTAATGATAGCAGACCAGCAAACAGTTGTGAGGATTCACTAGTACCTCCTACTAAAATCGAGGAATTACCGGGTAGAACTACGTAAACTCCGGGATAGATATTAGCGTTAAGTGCGATATCTGGAGTCATCCTACCATTTATAGAGCTGAAAGGCTCACTAAGATTACCCTGATACCAAGGTTTCGGGAACAGTACGCTGACTCCTCCTGTAGACCCTCCACCTCCTGGTGAACATGACCACGCTTCTTGTATCGATGAATTATCAGAAAGGTAAGTTGTAGTACCTCCAACAGAGGTTACAAAAGGTGATACTGCAGGATATGAAGTATCAGCTAATGGTTGGGCAAATGAGTAGAGCTCTCCTCCGCCATCTCCGGAAGACGCTACGAAAGTGATTCCTTCTAGACTACCTATCATGAAGTAATACTCAGTTTGTATTATCATTGGTAATAAAAATGAAGAATAATACTCTATTTCAGACTCAGATATGCCGAAGCTCATAGAAACTACGTCAACTTTATTTTGTTGATCTACATAACCAATTATTGTAGCTAAATCGCCGACCGAAGGATTATAGATCGTTATATTAGCATAAGGTGCCATTGAGTGTACTGCCTCTACATCCAGACTTTCCTCAATAGCCCATCCTGATATTATTCCTAGGTTTGGCTCATAAGGACCTATGGGGACTATGTTTATTTTCGCGGGGGGTAAATTATATAAACGGTCAAAGTAGGCTATTTGTTGCAATATTTCTGGATCTCCGTAAAAGTCAATAATTCCTATATTAGTTCCATTTCCATAATACCCTTGTCTATACAATACAGAAGCATTATAAGCAATACTTAATTGGGGTAAGTTGTATCCAGCTAGTATTTCCGTAAAGTTCTCAGCCTCCTTGGCAATATTTTCCACTTGTTTTTGTGTTATTAAGAACTGAGGATTAGAAAACAACAGAGTAGTGTAATTTGTTGCTACCACGGAAATTCCCGGTAAGCTAACGCTACCAACTCCAGTATAATATTCTTCACTATCGTTAGACAAGAGTAAGAATCTGAGCCCTAAAGCCTTCTCAAATTGACTAACAGTTCCTTGAACAACTAGGGAAGAGTACAAAGATGATGCAATAACAGTTAGATTATATCTTTGCAGGTAATTAATAACACTGTAATATTCATTTACGGGTAAGAATAAGCTTTTTACTTGTGCGTAAGTTAAAAACTTATGATATAGAGGACTCCCTGGAGTCGAAAGTTGTATCACTAAGCTTTGAAGCAGATCTACATTTCTTAATGGAATGTATATGTATACTTGAACTACCGCATTACTAGGCAATACTCCAATTACTTTATAACCCTTTACAATTATTGGTTGGACTTCATTGAGCGTGGGTTGAGCTTTCGTGGTAAATGAACTACCTACTAGAATACTTAATAGAAATGTAGTTATAATAATCAGAGAAATTACTTTTTTCATTCATCCTCCTACTCACTATTGTGCGAAAGTTTAAATATTTTTTCATAATAAAATAATAATGTATATTTAAGCAAAAGGCTTTTCAATTATTTTGTCTATCACACCGTTACATACTTATAAAGTTGAGGAAAGCCTCTATGACAAGGAGGAAGTCGGTGAAATACATTCCAGTGAAGCCTTTAGCATTCCATACATTCTCTCATCAGTATTTTTTGTCAAACTTTCGTATATTATACTAGGCCAACTAGATAGAAAAGGTTCTCTTAATACTTCTCTTTTATTAACGTATTAAGAAAATCAATATAAAAATTGTATTTTAAGTCACTTATAATGAATTCAATGAATCGTAGAGAAATTTTCAACTACTCATTAAAGAGTATTACATAATAAAATCTATTGAGTTATGTATACAAAATATATAAATAAAAAATTGCAGTAGTTTATAACAAAGTTAATATGAGAGGTTACCTTTTGCTTAGCTTCTCAAGCGGAACTAAGTTGGTGTCAACTCCTCTGAAGTACCATATAATAGTTGTAACTCCACCTATTGCCCACAAAATTGTATTATAAATTAGGAATTCGGTTAAACTAAATGAAGATGTTAGGTACGTTGATATTGCGTAAGCGGTGATGGGAACAATCCTTATTAATCCAATTAGAAACGCCCTAACATTACCGGGCATTAAAACCGGTTCGTATATTGTTCTTACAGCCCATCCGAATTCACTAAACAGCATGTTAACGAATAGCAGGGCATAAAATAATGCAAAGTTAAAGTTAGTTGTAAGAAATATTATAGGTAACATGCTAAGCGTACCTCCTAAATAAGACAACAAGGCAAATTTCCTTGTAGCTAAGTTCTTGACTAGTAGTGTTGCAATGAAACCTGAGACAGAAGCCCCAAGATTTGCTATGAATATTATGAATGGTATTTGAGACTGTGAAAAGAAATAATCTGCTACTACGAAAGCCATTAATCCGTAAGTTAGATATTGTGATAATCCAATTAACGCTAGGAAAGTATATCTAGACTTAAGGCTTAATTTACTATTAGCTTCCCTCTCCTTTACATCTTTGGTCTCCTTCATAATCTTTTTTATCTCTTTTTCAGCCTTATCAAGATTACCTTTTACAACCAACCATCTTACTGACTCAGGCAGAAGTAATCTTATTATTATAGCAAAAATTATTCCGATTATTGCTACTATTGAGATGGCTATTAATTCTATACTGAAGGAATTTGTTAAATTGTAAGTTAAAAAGCCTATTAGGGCAGCTACCATAGCCCCTATGTTATCAAAATTAGGCGCTAACACTAGTATCATATCCCTATACTCTAATGGAATCATTTCAGCGGTATAGGATAACATTATTGGAACTTCTCCCTCTACTCCAAACTCACCTAATATTATACCTACAGCTAAAAGTATAATGAAAGGTAATTTTGCCAAGGTAGAGGAGTTAAAACCAGCCATAACAACTGAAGCTACTATGATTATAGTTCCTATAGAATACAGACTCATTGTGATGAAGAAGGTAGTCTTTCTTCCCAGTCTTCTATCTGAGAATATTGGTAACACTAAATCTCCGGCAAGAGTTGCAAAGGTTGGAGTTAGTAAAAATAGTACACTGTTCACGTTAGGATAGAATAAAGGTGCTATTGAGGAAATAACTCCCCACATGAAGTATCCTACGGCTAATGAGGCGAACATTAGAGTGTGAACTGCGGTCCATTTAGACTTATCAACGACTTTAAAAAGTTCCTCCATAAACTAAAATCTATATTAGAAGGTTATAAAGTTGATTATATTGTAAATTTGGTGTAATGATATTTTATAATGATTTTGGCTTACTCGAATTTTATATTATAATGAAGGATTTTTATATATTATAAATAATCTTTCCTTGGCAAAAAAGATAACGGAAAATATCTACTCAATTCAGAAATTTAATATTTAACATGTTAGTTAACTATGGGGTTTAAGGCTTAAAACATGAAGTATAACTATGTATTGATTATGATAGTTTCAGTGACTCCAGAACTAGCATTGGATGAAGTTCCCATATATGCTGGGGGTTTAGGAGTATTAGAAGGAGATAAGTTTATTGAAGCGTCAGAAAGTAAATTACCCTACACAGTAATCACGTTATTTTATCCGAAAGGCTACGCTAATTATTTCGTAGACGATGAAATAAGGGAAGAACTCTTAGATTATTCTGAAATAGAGAAAAAATTAAAAAGTGAAGGAGAAATTGAAATCAATACTAAACCGGGAAAGGTAAGATTACGAGTACTTACTTTAACTAAAGGTAATGCAAAGGCAGTTTTCTTTAAAGCTTTATCCCCAGATTGGGCTGTAAGAGTCACCAGCAGGTTATACGTTGATGAGGATAGATTTGATTATGAATACACTTACATCATATTAGCGAAGGCTTCTGTTGAGTATATTAATAGTTTGAATAATGTGAAAGCTGTTTACGCCCAAGAATCTTTAGCCGGTTTATCTCTAATACCACTTCACGGTAAGTACGAGACTCATTTAACGACACATACTCCCGGACCTTGGGGTCATCCCTATTTTTCTTCCCAAACACTTAAGGACGAATTTGGAATAGAGGCTCAAGGGGATGTAATGCTTACAAGACTCTTACTGAAATACGCTGATTATGTTCACACAGTATCATATAAACATAACCATTTAACTAAACTTATGTTGCCTGAAGCTAATCCAACGCCTTTAACCAATGGAGTTAGTTTTACCAGATGGATGCATGATGAGATTAGAAAAATCTACAGTCAGAAAAAATATGAAATGCTAGTCAATGCTAAAAAGAAGGCTAAAGAAGACTTGTTGAAGCTATTAAACAATTATAAAAAAGTGAACGGAGACTTCATTGTTGTCTGGGCTAGAAGGATAACCAAGTATAAGAGACCATATTTTATTACCAGACTGATAAGGGAAGTGGGAAGGGACTTAAACGTCACGTTTATAGTTGGTGGGATAGCTCACCCTAAAGACCCAGAAGGAATAGGATATATGAGAGAGTTCAACCAATTGCAAAGGGAATATAAAAACGTAGTGTACGTATATGACTATAACCTTAGCAACGCGAAGTATGTTTTATCAGGTGGAGATTTATTATTATTCACTCCATTTTCGAGTTGGGAAGCATGCGGAACTAGTTATATGAAAGCTGGGATTAATGGAGTACCTACATTATCGTCCAGAGATGGTGGAGCTTTAGAAGTAATCATTGACGGTTATAACGGTTGGCTATTTGGAGATGATATTAGGGAGTTCGTTGATATATATAATTCTCAAAAGGCTAAGGAAATTGATGAGAGGGATTATAAGGAATTTAAGAGTAAATTTTTACGTATTTTAGAAAAGGCTGAATCAGATAAGGATTGGTATAACGAGGTGATCAAAAACGCTTTTACTTCCTTTACGTCATACACTAACATTAAGAGGGTACTAGATATGATATATTAGATTATGAGGAACGAACTTTATACACGAAAAAGAGAACACTTTAGGGAGGAGGTCAGTTTTATTAAGTACCTAGGAGTAACCCTAAGCTAAGTGTTGAAAAAGTATTTATTTTAAGGCATGAATAATGGTTAGGAAAAAGTTATGATTAGAGCTAAAAATGTGTTTATTGGTTACAGTGACACTAGACCTATTTTAAGGAACATTAATTTAGAAATTAATAAAAATTCTGTACTTATAGGACCAAATGGCTCTGGTAAGACAACTTTCATTAACGCCATTCTAGGAATAGCTAAGGTGATAAAAGGAGAATTAACTGTTTTCAATAAAGAAGTATCAAAACTCCGTAATTTCATCGGGATTTCCTCTAATAACATCGATTTTTACAAAATAATTTTAGGAAAGGTAAAAGACATAATAAGAATATATGCAAGCCTTAACAATACAAGCGATGAAAGTATAATAAGTTTTCTCAAGTTCTTTAACTTCGATTCTTTTAATAATAAGATAAACGAGTTAAGTCTAGGTCAGCAAAAGATTTTAGGTAATGCACTAGCTTTATCTTTCAACTCTAAGCTAGCTTTATTAGACGAGCCGTTTGAGAACCTAGATCCTCTTAGAAGATTGAAAATGGTTAAGGTTCTTAATCAAAAGAGGGATGGAATTGTATTATTGACCACTCATGAGATGGATTTAGTTAAGAGGCTAAAGGGCTGGGACTTATACTTAGTATATAACGGAAGTATTTACGGTCCGTTCAATGCTGAGAAGGTAAATAGTCTCTACGTTAACAAGGGTAAGGTTGATAAGGCTTTGGCGATAATAGATACTAATACGTATTGTATATCAATAACAGAAGGTAATGGAGAGCTTCCACTTTCATCTATAGGTGATATTGAAAATTTGGAGGTTATAATTAATGATTATGGAAATGATTAAATCAGTGATAGCTTCAAAGCCAATTTGGCTTTGGGGTCTAACGTTTAGCCTGCTTTGGTTAATCCTAGCAGTTTTTGTGTTTTCTCAAAGTGTGCCTAAGACATACGCTCTATACTTCTCAAGTATAGTCGTAAGTGCATTGATTGTTTGGGTTTTTACAAATATTATTTCTAATATTAGTACTAACCTAATAATGTCCTCAACCTCCCTTTATTACGCATTCAAATTCACTAAACTGACACCCCAGAGGTATTTATTATACTACATTATATCCATCAGTATAGTTACTATCCTAATGAGCTCAATAGTACTTATCTTCTCAATAGTATTTTTTACAATTCAGTTTAAAACTCTTCTCCTACCACCAAATGTCCTAGGATTTCTCGGGGTGATAATTTTATCATCAATTTTCGTAATAACATTCTCGATATTCTTAGCTTTATTATTACCACCTAAATATATCCAGCTCTCTTCTCTTCTTCCTCAAGTACTCTATTTCATCTTAGTATTAGGACAAATTTTCATAGGGTATCCATATTTGTTTACCTATACTTCTCCTTTTAATGATATGCAACTTCTACTCTTTCAACAGTACAGTGGATATCCCCCTCCATTAAGTTTTATCAACCCTTATAGTAGTACACTTAACACTAATTTCCTCCTCACGTCTATTGTAAGTTGGGACTCAGGATTATATATAATAGATGTAAGCCTATTAAGAAGAGTAAAGGTAAGAAGCATAGATGAGATGAGGCAGTTTTAAATCGTATTATATTTCATGTTTACAAAATAATTGGATTTTGTATTTTAAGTGTGAATCTGATCGCCATGGTAAGCAGTTTCAGTGTGACTATTAAGTTTATACAACTCCATACTAATATTTTTTACATAATGCCAGATGTATCCCGAAAGGCTAGCATAGCCCAAGATGTTTCCCCACTGTGGGTTGGGGTTATCCCGTTAATGGGGCGGAAGAGGGCGAAGAATTCGCTTGACTCCCGTGATGCCCAATGGTTGATATATATGAGATCCGATGAAACCAAAACCCCTAGAATCAACAATCATGAGTTATAATACTGTTATAAAGCTAATTTCTTTATTTCTCACTTCCGTTACAAGATGAGGAAAGTCTCGCCCTTCAAGGCGAGGAGTAAGTCAGTCTAAGATACGTTTTCAATCGAAAACAGTTTTTTTAGCAATTTTTGCCATAGCTTTTCTCAAGATTTGCATTATTGCTGATTTGGATACTCCTAGCTCTTCAGCTAATTCCTCTAACCCAACTCTTTTGGGTGTATCGAAAAATCCCTTATTTACAGCTAATTTCAAAATTTCCATTTCTTTATGTGTTAATTCGTTTTGAATTGATAGGATAGGATCATAGGTATTTTCAACTACTTTAAACTCATAAGTTAACTCTCTTATCTTGGGTAAAACTTTCATAAAGGAGGAAGATTCAGCGACGATATTCCACTTTTCAATTCCACTCATGATGCTCTCCTTCATCTCATAAACTAGGCAATCCTTAAATAACATTCCCGCTATTCTTCCATCAATCCTCTCTACTGAAGCATATACAGCCTTTATCCCATTTTTATTCTTATATTCATTCACTAGATCAAATCTCAATATCATTTTATTCTTGCTTATCATCTTCAATACCTTTTTATATACGTCCTTATCCCTAGCATATATTATCCCTATGATGTTTTCCAATGTATCATTCATGTAAGGTAATCTCTTAATTACCTTTACGTATAACTCATCTTCACTAAACTTCTCAGTGTAAAGTGTCCAATCATCATGCGTAAGCGTTATGGTGTAACTTTTTATCATTAGTATATCTAATTTGTCATGTGAATTTAAAGATCTATAGAAGTTTGACAGTAATTCTTATTTAATTAACATCTAATTCTTTCGCCTTATTGAGTTTTTTATATAACGTTAGTTGGAAAAAAGGGAATTAAAATATTAAAAAGTTTTACTTCACTCTTTTAATTAATATTCTAGTTACACCATTATCTTGCTTAATATCCAATATCTGATTACCAGTCCTCCTAGCCCAAGCCTCAATATCTGGCTTAGCAGCAGGATCAGTAGCTAAAACCTCCAAAACCTCACCAACATTAATCTGCTTAATAGCCTTAGCAGTCTCCAAAACGGGACCAGGGCAATACATACCCCTAACATCCAAAGTCTTAGAAATCCTAAGCTCTGACACCAAGAAACACCTATAATTAAATAGTATTTAAGGTTTAAAAATTATTCCGTAGATGTAACTTTTAAATACAATAAAGCGATATAATATTTTTTCTAAATATAATTTTTTCTCACTCATATTTCACTATTTCAGCATTATTGAAATCTAGAAACTTCTTCATTAAATCTTCACTATAGTAATATAATCTAAAGAAATTATGCCTTGATTTCGATAAGGCCTTTTTTACGTAAGGTATTTTATGGCAAAACTCTGAATTTAGGTCCACCTTCATCTTTCTTTTTATGATCGCTAAATCCCTTAACAACATAGAGAAAAACATATCGTTTCTATTAAACCCAAAGTCAGTTGGATCTTTAAGATTAGTTATGAATAAATAAATACTGTACAATCTATTGCCTATTCCCTTCTGATTCATATATCTACCTTTAAGCAATGCTGATATATAGAATGGTAGGTAAATAGGAATTCTTCTTAACCTCACTTCGTCCAAATTGTTACCAGCTCTAAAATGATCCGTTTGGATTCTCCATATCCTCTTTAACTTACCTATCTTGGAAGAGGCATATCTACCTTCTCTTAGTCCAATTACCTTTGAGTTATATCCTACCACTAAGGGAAAAAATGTGTTTACTCCTATTCTGGTCACTAACTCGCTATCCTCCCCTGCGTTTAAGTCTTTCCATCCTCCCTTCTCAACAATGGTCTCTTTATATGCAATGAAAATTGGTTGAAACCCACTTATACTTAACTTATCTATGTTTAATTCCATAGCTTTTTCTAGGTTTTTATTATATATTACATCCAAATGAATATATGCTGTTATGGAACCATCTGGACAATACCTAATAGCATAGTCCATTCCTTTTCCTCTAGAAGATTTATATCTCAATATTGTTAAATTGTATTCTTTTTCCATTTCCTTTAGAATCTCGTAAGTTCCGTCTGTGGAAAACGAGTCAACTATAACTATCTTATCGTATATAGGAGAGAAGAAGGATTTAATACTGTCCCTAACGTAGTTAGCGTTATTATAAACTGTACCATATAGACAATATTTCATTAGGAAAAAAGGAATAAGGTAAATTATTAAAGTTAATTCTATATATTTGACTCGCTATGAAATTTTTATAAACGGAAAAGAAAAATCATCCTTTAGGGCAGGGAAAAGGGGAGATCTGACTTCCTCCCCGCCATAAATGGCGAGGCTTTACCTTACTTTGTAAAAAACCTTGTTATCTAGCTTGATTTCCACCTTTAAGGGCGAGGATTCTCCTCCCTTTATCGAATTTCTTGACTTCCTTCCCGCCCTAAATGGTGAGGCTTGTCGTTTCTTTGACATCTATGCCAAGCAATAAGATTAAAAATATTATGAAAGTTAATTATTGTTATGGAAATATTAGAAAATATATTTAAGAGGAGCCTACGTGAATACTTAAAAGAGGCTGATGAGGTAAATGATAGGATAGAAAAAATTTTACGTAACTCTTTCCCTTATGCTTTAAGTAAAAGTAAGAGGGGAATACTTTATGCGATAGTAAAGCATGTTAATCCAAGTATAGTCATTGAGACTGGAATAGGTCCAGGTGTGTCCTCAACTATAATACTTTCAGCCCTTACTAATGGAACTCTTTACTCAATAGATGTTAGAGATAAATTAGAAAACGGTAAACCAATCGGTTTCTTAGTACCAGAGGAACTTCGCCATAAATGGAAGGTTTACATTGGGGAGAGTAGAATAATGTTACCTAAGATATTAAACGAAGTAAAGAAAGTCGATATTTTCCTACACGATAGTGAGCATACGTTTGAAAACGTAATGTTTGAGTTAACTACGGTTTGGGAAAAGTTGGAAAAAGGAGGGATAATACTCATTGATAACTTAGATTTCACTGAAGCGCCCCGGGTGTTTTCAAGAAACATGGGTATCAATTTGTATAGATTGTCAGATGAAGCAGGAGGTCTAGGATTGATAATAAAATGATTTTTAAACTAAGTTTCTAATTAAAAACTTACCATTATATTTTAGTGAACTATAATATTTTAAAATTTTTAACCTAATTAATATAATAAGAGAAGTGGGAGTATTTTAGGTTATAATAATGTTTATAAGTTACTTTTTATCAAATTACTTATAATGAGTATAATAGATGAAGCGAGAAACGGAATCATAACGGATGAGATAAAAAAGATAAGTAAAATAGAAAAAGTAAGTCCAGATAAGATAAGAAGGAGAGTAGCTGAAGGAAAGGTCATTGTTATTAGAAACATTAGGAGACCCAGTAAGAGAATAATTGCCATTGGTAAGGGATTGACAACAAAGGTTAACGTGAATATTGGAACTTCGAGCGAAGTTGTAAACTTAGACATGGAATTAGAGAAAGTTAAGATTTCCAATAGATGGGGAGATACGTTAATGGACTTATCGACTGGCGGAGATTTAGACTACATAAGGAGAAGAATTATAGAAGCTAGTGATTTACCTGTGGGAACAGTACCAGTCTATCAAGTGTTCATAGAGTCATTTAAGAAGAAGAGTGGTGGGGCATATTTCTCAGAAGATGATTTGCTAAATACCATAGAGAAACACTTGAAGGACGGAGTTGCGTTCATGACTATCCATGCAGGAATAACTAAGGAAATGGGTATTAAAGCGTTGAAGAGTAATAGGATAATTCCAATAGTGTCTAGGGGAGGTGATATGATATTAGGGTGGATGATACACAACAACTCTGAGAATCCTTATAGAAAGAACTGGTCCTATGTGTTAGAAATGTTTAAGGAGTACGATGCCGTAATATCGTTAGGAGATGCTCTAAGACCTGGGGCTATTGGTGATGCACATGATGAGTTCCAGATAGGAGAGTTGATAGAGACCGCTAGATTAGCTAAAGACGCTATAAACAAAGGTGTTCAAGTTATGATTGAGGGGCCAGGTCATGTCCCCTTGAATGAAATAGCCTGGGACGTTAAGCTGATGAAAAAGTTAAGCAACAGTGTCCCGTATTATGTTCTCGGTCCCTTGCCAATAGATGTAGGAGCACCTTATGATCATATCGCATCCGCAATAGGTGCAGCAATAGCTTCAGCCTCTGGAGCAGACTTGTTATGCTACTTAACCCCAGCTGAACACTTAAGTTTACCTAACGTTAACCAGGTAGAGGAAGGGGCAGTAGCTTATAGAATAGCTGCCCACGCTGGAGACGTTGTAAAACTGAAGAGAAGGAAGTGGGACGATGAGGTAAGTTACTATAGAGGAAAATTGGAATGGGATAAGATGATAAGTAAGCTGATATATCCTGAAAAAGCTATGGAAGTTTATACTCAGTTTGGGAAGCCTAACGTAAGGGCGTGTACAATGTGTGGAGGTTATTGTCCAATGATGTGGGCCATGGATCAAGTTAGAAAGTTAGGTCTATAATTTTTATTCTACTACTTTACATATAAATTATGGTAAGGATAAAGAAAAGAAATGGAGAATATGAAGAGTTTAACGAGACTAAACTATATAACTCAATTATTGCAACCGGAGCGTCTCCAGAAGTGGCTCACGATATCGTAGAGGAGGTTAAAAAGAAGTTAAAGGAAGGTATGTCTACAGATGAGATAAGGAGGATAGTCATGATTAAGCTTAAGGAATTAGACCCTAACGCACTAGAAGCTTGGAAGTTTTACGATAGAATAATGAAAGGGAGAATAACTTTTGATGATGGAAAAGCAATAGTTGTGGAAAAGGGACATTTATATCTAGGAAGGAAGGTCTCAGACTTTGGCGGTAAAGGACTCATAAATTCTGATCAAGTAAAGGAGATATTAGATGAGTTACAAGAAGACTTAGATTACGGTTTAAGTAGAGCAACAATTAATGCTAGACTATACGCATTATTTATGGGAGTCTTGAGAAGTAAACAGATGCCTAAAAACGAGAAAGAGAAATCAGTCAAATTGATTAATGAGTTTAGGGAGAAATTAGGATGGAAGCCTTACGAGTTAAAAAGACCAATTGAATAATCCATATACCACGGAAAAAGTATTAGACTAGTTCTGTTATATTAATCTGTGCATTCAGCTGACTTCATTTTCGTCATAAATAGCGAGGCTTTCTTCGCTTCATAATTCTTCTATGGTATACGCTGAATGAGAACCATTATGAAATGAAAACCTTTTCCTTCAAAGCTTTCTTCACTTTCACGTTAATTAACTAGTTTAGTCTAAACTTTTTAACATATTTGCTTATTTACTCCAGAAAATTATTTAACATATGCCTAAGTTAAATAGTCCTTCAAGATATCATGGAATATATAATGCACCTCATAGAGCGTTCCTCAGATCTATAGGTTTAACTGACGTCGAAATACAAAAACCATTAGTTGCATTAGCTACAGCATGGAGTGAAGCTGGACCATGTAATTTTCATACATTAACCTTAGCCAGAGTTGCAAAAGAAGGTGTTAAAGAAGCTGGTTTAACTCCATTAGCTTTTCCCACGATGGTAGTTAACGATAACATAGGTATGGGAAGCGAGGGGATGAGGTATAGTTTAGTTAGTAGAGACTTGATAGCTGATATGGTTGAGGCTCAATTTAACGCCCATGCATTTGACGCATTAGTAGGGATTGGTGGGTGTGATAAGACAACTCCAGGCATTTTAATGGCTATGGCTAGGTTAAATGTTCCATCAATCTACGTCTATGGAGGCTCAGCTGAGCCAGGGTTTTTCTTAGGAAGGAGATTAACCATAGAAGATGTTCATGAAGCTATTGGTGCTTACATAGGGAAAAAGATAGGCGAGTATGAATTGTATGAAATAGAGAAAAGGGCTCATCCAACTTTGGGCACTTGTGCTGGTTTATTTACGGCAAATACAATGGCTAGTATGTCTGAAGCCTTGGGAATGGCGTTACCGGGTAGTGCTTCTCCAACAGCTACTTCGTCGAGAAGAGTGATGTATGTCAGAGAGACTGGAAAGAGTATAGGCATACTCTTGGAAAACGGAATAAAATCAAGGGATATACTTACATATGAAGCCTTTGAAAACGCAATTACTACCTTAATGGCTATGGGAGGTTCAACAAACGCAGTATTACATTTATTAGCAATAGCTTATGAAGCAGGAGTAAAATTAACTCTAGACGATTTTAATAGAATTTCTAGAAAAACACCTTATATTGCTAGTATGAAGCCCGGTGGAGAATATGTAATGGCTGATCTAGATGAAGTTGGAGGTGTTCCTTTAGTTTTAAAGAAGCTACTAGAGCATGGTTTATTGCACGGTGACGTGCTCACCGTTACTGGGAAGACTATGAAACAAAACCTAGAAGAGTACAAATTACCTAATGTCTCGCACTCTCATATAGTTAGAGATCCCAGTAATCCGTTTAAACCTAGGGGAGGTATTGTAATATTAAAGGGATCATTAGCCCCAGAAGGTGCTGTCATAAAGGTTGCCGCAACTAATGTGACTAAGTTTGAGGGAAAAGCAAAGGTATATAACTCAGAGGATGATGCATTCAAAGGAATACAAAATAATGAGGTTAAGGAGGGAGAAGTGGTAGTAATAAGATATGAAGGTCCTAAAGGCGCCCCTGGTATGCCAGAGATGTTAAGAGTTACTGCTGCAATAATGGGAGCTGGATTGAATAACGTAGCAATGGTAACTGATGGGAGGTTTTCTGGGGCAACGAGAGGACCTATGGTAGGTCATGTAGCCCCGGAAGCTATGGTCGGAGGACCTATAGCTGTAGTTCAAGATGGAGATACTATAGTAATAGATGTGGAGAATGAGAGACTCGATTTAAAGTTACCAGAAGAGGAAATAAAGAATAGGTTAAAGAAGTGGTCTCCACCAGAGCCTAGATATAAGTCTGGTTTATTAGCGAAGTACGCCTCATTAGTTAGTCAAGCATCAATGGGAGCTGTAACTAAACCAGTTTTTTAAACTATTATGTACTTTTTTATATATGTACGAAGATATTTGGTCGATCGAGCACGCAATAAGTCTACTTGGGTGGGATATACAAACCTACATGCCACCTTCTGGAGCTAATGCTAGGGGAGAAGCTTTAGCGAGATTGAGTAATATTAGGAGGAAATTATTGTTAAGTATTAGGAAAGACGTAGAGAAATTAGAACCAAAAAATGAGAGGGAAGAGGGATTAAAGAGAGTGTTAGAAAGGGAATATAAGTACATTGATAGTGTACCGGAAGAGTTAGATATGAAATTGAATAAGATAACTTCAGAAGCTACTGTAGTTTGGAGAGAAGCTAGGACTAAGAACGATTTTAAATTATTTAAACCCTACTTAGAGCAAATAATTGAACTCAATAGGGAAATAGCCCAAAGATTAGGATATAATGATCACATTTACTCAGCATTGTTAGACTTATATGAAGAGGGGTTTACTACAAATGAAGCTGATAGGGTTTTCAATGAACTTTTGCCGAATTTATCTAGAATTTTAAATAAGTTAGATGACAAATTTACTAGAAAATATCACTTCGAGGATGACAAGTACGACATTAGTGTAATGAGCAGAATAATCGAGAAAATAGCTTTTGAGATTTTGAAGATGCCTAGGGATAGGTTTAGGATAGATATTTCACCTCATCCTTTTACAACTTCAATGAGTAGAGATGACGTAAGAATCACTGTTAGATATGAGGGATACGACTTCAAGAGGGTAATATTTTCATTAATACATGAAAGTGGACATGCCATATATGAACTACAAATTGACCGTGAACTGGAATACACTCCATTAGCTAGATCTCCCTCAATGGGCTTACATGAGTCACAGTCTAGATTTTGGGAAAATGTAATAGGAAGGAGTTTAGAGTTTACCAGGTTAATCTACCCATACTTAAACGTAAAGGACCCAGTCGAGGATGTGTATTATTATTTCAATAATGTGAAAAGGCAACCAATAAGAGTTGACGCTGACGAAGTTACATATAATTTCCACATAGCTATAAGGTATGAGATAGAGAAGAAGGCTATTGAAGGGAGTATTAACGCAAGCGACTTTCCTTCACTATTTGATGATCTAATGGAAAAATATTTGGGAATAAGACCTAGAAATGTAGGAGAAGGAGTTTTACAAGACGTTCACTGGAGTCAAGGATCGTTTGGATACTTTCCAACTTACACTCTAGGAAACATTATAGCTGGAATGACTTACTATCATTTAAAAAGGGAAATTGGGTTTAACGTAAATGACATAGACGGTATTAAGGAGTGGTTAAGGAATAAAATACACAAATACGGTGCAATTTACCCGCCTAAGGAACTTCAGCTTAAAGCGTTTAACGAGGCATATAATCCTGCTAGGCTTATACAGTATTTAGAGGAGAAATACGTTTAAGTTTTTTAAGACAAGTTTATCTGTCTCCAAATTTGAAGAGCTCTCACGTGAGCTTGAGCAATTTTCTCATTGACTAGAGGACTTCATAGGGGGCTTCGAGAGGTAATAACAATAGACCAAATAGCCTAATACGGACCAACGGGACTATGGCGTTCTCAATAGCCATTTACGACCCCTAATGAAGAAGCTTAGAGAGTGGCGAGATGGTGAGTTTGTACCCTGGTTGAAGCCTAATGTTGGTGCAATAGCTACACGAGACTTAGCTAACAGAGGGTTAAAAATACTTAAGGAGGTGCATAACGTAAACTAGATTGTAAACATCTCAACACCTTCTGATCCTCTAATTGGTAAACTTTAAAGGGAATTCAGCTACCTTTACTGGAAAAGAGTACATCTCACATTTTAGGGAACAACTTCACTTTGACATACTACCTAAGAGTAAGTTCTAGAGGGGTTTGGGTTTCATCGGATCTCATATATATCGACCCTTGGGCTTCACGGGAGTCAAGCGAATTCTCCACCCTCATCCTCCTATGCCCCATTAGCGGGATAACCCCAACCCACAGTGGGGAAACATCTCGGGCTATGCAAGCCTTTCGGGATACATGCCCACATCTGGCGTTTTGTAAAAATATTAGTATGGAGTTGTATAAACTTAATTCTCTCACTGAAACTGCTTACCACGGCAATGACGAGAAAGGCTAAAACTCGCTTGAATTTTAGCTATAGTAATTATCCTTAGCTTGTCCAAACATGCTCCTATCATGTTGCACAAGCATCTATAACAGTAGATAAGCTTGAGAGGATGGGATTAGTAATAAGAAGAGTAAGGACTCTTGAAGATAGAAGGGTAGTTTTGGTTGAAATAAAGGATTAGAGGTATATAAAAGAGGTTGGAAATCTATTGCCCAACTTGCAAATGAGGTGTCGAAAGAGTTTAAAGACGATGAAATGATTTATCTCCTAAATTGTCTAAGTTATGAAGAGAAGTTATGTAGTATTTTTCGAGTGTGAAGACGGAAAGATTAAAGTAAAGAGTGGAAGGGAGTTTGAAATAGATAAAGGGATTTACGCTTATGTAGGTTCATGTGGAAGATATTGTGATAAAAGGATTTCTAGGCATCTGACGATAGAGAAAAAGAAGTTACACTGGCACGTTGATTACTTATCATACCTATGTGAACCTTTAGGCGTTATTGTATTACAGAAGGGTGAGAAGGAGATTGCGTCAACATTATCCTCAATATTCTCATCAATTAAAGACTTCGGATCCACTGACGATAAGGTCAATCGAAGTCATTTGTTCAAGGTAGAGATTGACAAGGCTATTAAAGTTTTACTCAAGAATACATATTAACGCGTTAAGTAATAATTTCATTATGCTTATAACGGCACCTTTTGCAGGTCCGGTATCATTTCCTTTACTAGTAGCTAAAGTGTATGGAAAGTTAGACTTCACACTAAAAGACATATCTGAAACTAACAAACCGGGGGATGTTATACTAGATTCGATAACTAACTTACCAGGTTATAGTGTAGACTATAAGATAGTAGCAGGAGTATATGTGAAGATGTACTCTTTAGTTGGGAACAAAAGCTCAAAAAAGATATTCACAATAAGGAAAGGTACTCTGGCTGATTATAATGCTAGACTTTACGCACTACTCACTGGCAAGGATGAAGTGATTAATACTACACCAGACGAGGCTATAAGGGAAGCTAGAAGGGAAAATTTAGCGTTAGTTGGAATTGAGGTTGAGGTTGGAGATAGTTTTGAGGAAGAGATGGCAAGACTTAACTCTTGGGTCCCATCTTGTATGATATACTCTAAAATTGATGCGGAAGATGTTCTGAAAGCTTACAAAGAGGGGATAAGGATAATTAAAGAGGATCCAAAAGGTTCAGCTCTAATTATATCATCACTTTCAAAGTACTACACTCAAGAAGTGATGGAGAGGATAATAGGCATTTACAATCACGCTCTAACGCAAAAGAAAGAGGATTTACTAAGGTCAATTGAGGTTTATTCTAAAGTATTACCAAGCGTGAAAAAGTTAAAGATTGATAATACGTAAGTTAGCTAAGAAGTGACCGTTATGAATTCGTGTTACCCTCTCGACTGTCCCTCAGATAGAAGCGAACGAGGGTAATCTCACTAAGGGAAGCAGCAAAATAATCCCCAAACAGTAACTCTGCTGAGGAAACATAACAATCCAGTGAACACTCAGTCGATATCCCCTGGTGTAATAATTCTTATTCCTAAACTCTGTGCTCTGGCAATAATCCTATCTGGGTATTTATCATCAACTATAGACGTTATAACTAAAATTTCGTCAATTTTTACATTCTTTACCTTTTCATAAAATTCCTTCTTCTTAAGGAAAGTATGTATATCACCTCTCTTTAGACCAGAAGTAATTTCTACCATTATTGTCCTCCCGTCTTTTACAACAATGTCTATCTCTACATCTGAGGGTTCATCATATACAAAGCCAGAACTATCATAAAGTAGTTCTCTCTTTATGGTAAATCCTGCATCACTTAGCAGTTCTAGAACACCTTTTCTGAAGACCTCTTCCGTTTTTACTCCCCACCTACCTCCAATACCGTTCACAAAGGTCTCAAACTTTTTCTCTATGTTCTTTAATTGTGTCTCGAAATTCTCTCTAACCTTCTTTATGTCTTCCTTAGTAGACATTCTATTCTCAATATTTCCTGTTCTACTCTCTATTTCTTTCCTAAGGTTTTCCAGATCTTCTTTAGTAGACATTCTCCTCTCCAACTCTCTCCTGAGGTTCTCTAAATCGCTCTTAGTAGCCAAATTCTGCCATGGTGTTAACTTCGCTAATGCCTCATAAATTATTTCAGGCTTCGCAGTGAGGACATCAACTAGAATCGATGGGTTTTGTAGTAATACCTTCTTTATCTCTTCAGCTTCTACCACAAGATAATATGGAGATACAAAGTTTATAAACCCAAACGGTAATATCCATCTTCAGCTTTTACCACAAGATAATAACAGGCTTAAAAATATTTGAGTTCCTCCCCTTAGATCCCCTTATCGATTCTCACTTGAAAAACAGTTGAGAGGCTCAGAGAACCATATAAGTTCATGATAGCAATGACATCACGACCGTTCTCATAACCACACTTTGCACAACGATAGTACCTATAACTAACCTCTTCCAGCCTTTCCCACACTTAGGACAATTTATAGAGGAGAAACTAGGGTCAACATAAGCAACTTTAAGACCATACTTCTCAGCCTCCTATTCAATCCAATACTGAATACGACGATATTGCATCAGATAAAGCCTATCCCTAAAACTTATTGCTAGCTTTTTCACTCTTCTAATCAAATCCTCTAAGAAGATGGCTTAGCGACTTAGCCGTATCAACAACTCACTTTTCTGGCAGAGTATTTTCCTTAGCCCTTCTGTGAAAATGTTTAACCTTGTTAGTTATCTTTTCGTTTTCCTCCCACCTCTTTTGCAGTCCCTCAGCTAAACTCTTGAGATGGTAAGCGTCATCTAGACGAGTTGGTATCCTAACGTATTTTTTATCATCCTTACCAACTAGAACCTCACTCATATTCAACAACACCATCTTTAGCTTTAAGCTCATGATAACCCTTCAGAAGGGAGACCTTAAGGAAGGCTTTGTTACCTCTTAAAACAAGCCTCCTTTACTTCCCAATTATCTTTTAATAGCTCTGAATGAAGATAATACTCATGTGCTACAAGCGATTAATGTTAATTTGATAATAGATAGAAAATCAGTTATAAAGAACGTCAATCTGAACGTTAGTAAAAACGAGAGGATAGGAATTGTTGGTTTACATCACGCTGGTAAAACCTTATTGATGGAAGTATTAGCTGGGGATATGAAACCTTCTAAAGGAAAAGTATTATTGGATGGAGAGAAAATTGATAAGCGAAAGATATGCTATATTCCTCAGTTTCCAAAGTTTCCTTTAGTTCTGAAGGCTAAAGAGATAATGAGTTATATAGGCAAAGATTTTCTCAGTTTGCTTGATGAAGTCGAAATCGATAAGGAGAAGAAGGTAAAGGACATGTCATTTGATGAAAAAAGGAGGCTCTATTACGCTTTATCGTTACCTTTCTCTCCAAAATATTTATTAATAGACGACATCTCATTTATTTCACGTTCGACTAGGGAGATAGTAAGTAGGTTCAAAGGAGGAGTAATTATAGCTCATCATAACCTAAGAGATGTTTGGGATTTAGTTGATAAAATTGCAGTAATGTCTGACGGTAAAATTGTCTTTTCATCCCTTAAGGAAGACTTTGAGTATAAGATAATAAAATATAAGGATGAGAACGAGAAAGACGAGGAAGCTTGGGTGAAATTAAAAGATGATAGTTTAAAAAAAGTATTAATAGAAAGGGGTATAAAATTTCAAGAGATAAATGTGACGCCAGATGAGGTTTTCCTACATTTTTACGCTAGAAGTTAGACGTATCTTGATAACCTTTTCATTTATATTACTTATAGGACTAAGTTCCTCAATTCTTCTCGTACAACTCCCTACATTCTCCGCAAACATTGTTGGAGTTTCCGAAGCCTCAGTTTACGGAATAAGAGTTGTTGGTTATGTATTTAATTCTCACGGGGAAGGTTTACCTTCTAAAATAATAATACAATACTATAAACATGAGTATACTTTTACTACTTTTAACGGATCATTTAATATCTTTCTTAATGTGACGTATATAGATGGGAGCACAATAAAGTTAAATATAGAGCCGATAATATTTTCACCTATCTTCTCCTATCAATTTACACTAGTCCCAAATCACTTTATCACCTTTTCTCATGTCTCCTCCGCTATTGAAGGAATTAATACACAGACATTATCCATGATAAGTGTTAAGGGAAAAACGTTCATTGCGGCTGATCCTAATTTGTATCAATATCTAGTGTCTAATGGAAAATATGTAAGTTTAAACTATTACCTTCTTGAAGTCAACTCAGATAACGTTTCATTACCTTACGAAGCTCCCTTGATCTATTATGGTAATTCTTTAATTTTGCAATCTCTCTCTCCTCACCTCACTGTGCTCTTAGTCACAATCTTTGCCTTAATTGACGTTTTTAATTACTTTGAACTATCAGTATTTCCTAGAGGAGAATTAAAGGGCATAATTAGATTTGTTGGAATTGAAAGGATATATTTTAGTAAGTTACTGGCTGGATTAATCCTAACGTTAATACTTTCAACTATATCATTTATCACTTTTCTTGAAATAAGTGGGATTCTAGAGATGTCAATACTCGTCAAATACTTAATTGATAGCTTAGCATTTTATTTAGGAACTTTTGGTTTATCTCCATTTGGATCTAAAAATATGATTTACTCTTCAGTGACTTTAGGTATATATATTATTGGATTAACGTACTATGTTAACTATGCCTATGTTTTACTAACTTCATTACTTATAATAATTGGGTACCTAAAGTTGAAATATAATATTTTTTCATAAGGATACGTTAATAAATTTAAAGTCAGTATAATAATTTTCACTTAACCTAAATAGTAATTTAGGATAAAATTAGAGAATCATAAGCAGTTTTAATGGATTCTCGTCAATGCTTGAATCAAATATTTAAAATTCAGACGTTACCTTAAGATTTGATTTCCTGCTCTAAATAGCGACGCCTCCTTATTTTCTCATCTCTAAGCGAGTTATATCTTACGTGAAAAATGTTTAGGGTGATAAATTATTTCGTTAGAAATTCGCTAAAACTCATTTAAATTAGTTTTTTGGAATAAACTTCTGACCTTCTCTCTAAAGGGCGAGGTTTTCTTTTTTCGTGTATAAAACACGTAAAACTTCGCTAGTAAAGAGGAAGTCAGCCCTTAGACTCTTAACCTTTAACTCTAACGTATTACCTGAATTTTATAATGAAAGAAAGATCTCCTTCCAATTTTTTTGGATCAATCATTCCTAATCCTTGCCTTATCTTCTTCATTAGCCTTTGTGCGTTATTCACCTTAATTCCAGCTAACGCATCAACCCCAAACTCAAACAGTGTATCTAACATTGGAGTACTTGGACCAACTAGTATTGTATAAGCGTTTCTAGATAGTTCTAATAGCCTGTCTATGGACTTGTTTATTATAGCACTTGCAGTAATTATTACTACATCAGCATTAGGAATAAAGTATTCTGATGCAGTTGATAAATACACTTCGTTTGATGGGTCAACGAGGTAAGGGTTTATCTCTAATACTACAAACTCCCTTGCTACCTTCTTAAACTCCTCTATTCTAGGGAACTTTCCTATCATCACAATCCTCTTCCCCTTACCTACTTCCAAAGCTAAATCTAAACCACTACCCTCTCTATCACCTTTCGGGTCTATTATAGAATTTATTGATGCTAAGCCTACGCTAGCCTCTAATAAGTTCCACGATTTCAATAACTCTGCAAGTTCTCCAACACTCTTCTCCTCTAACTTGCCGACTTCTCTAATTTCACCTCTTCCTCCAGAAATGTATGTTAAAGCTAAGCCTAGATTTTTAGATAAAACATAAGTCCATCCTACGCCAATGGTCACCTCTTTTATACTCGTATCGTTTTCCTTTGCATAAGATATCAAATAATCTATTATTTTACTTTTCATAATTTGTAAGGAGTAATTCGCACTTATATGCTTAATCCGAAATATTTCTGACTATCAACAAGTAACCCTTATAACCTATTATGAGGAAATATGACTGTGACGTTCTCAATAGTCATTTACGACCCTAATGAAGAGGCATGGGGAATTGGAGTAGCAAGTAAGTTCTTAGCAGTTGGAGCTTTCGTGCCTTGGTTAAAGCCTAATGTAGGAGCAATAGCTACGCAAGCTTTAGCTAATTTAGAGTATGGAAGTAAGGGGCTAAGGCTTCTTGAGGAAGGTAAGTCAGCTAAGGAAGTAATTAACATTTTAATCTCGTCTGATCCCTTAAGAGAGAAGAGACAAGTTGGTGTAGTTGACTCTAAAGGTAATTCTTTCGCCTTTACTGGTAAGGAGTGTTACCCTTATGCATCTCACATAATAGGAGATAACTTCACGGTTCAGGGAAATATCTTAGCTGGTGAAGAAGTATTAGAGGCTATGGCAAGAGAAGCGGAAGGTAAGGGAAAAATCTATGAGAAAATACTAAGGGCGTTAAAGGCAGGAGAGAGCAAGGGTGGCGACAGAAGAGGTAAACAGAGTGCTTCCATAATTGTTGTGAAGAAACCTAGGGGGAGTGAAAACGAGTTTGATCCATTAGTTGTGGGGAAATATTTAGATCTGAGAGTTGACGATAATCCTGACCCTTTAAAAGAGATCGAAAGACTATTGGACTTATGGATAGCTACATTTCTTGATGAAGAGATGATAGAAATTAGACAATACTCTCAAGAGATAAAGGAAGCAATAAAGAAACTGGGTTATAATGATTTGAAGAGTTGGATAGAAATGAACAATTTTGAAGCAAAATTTACGGGAGATAAGATAGGTAAGAGCGTATTGAAAGTACTATTAGATCAAGCAAAGAGAAGTTAACTTACGGCAAAAGGTAACTATTTTTTAAAGTGATTTTATAACGTTGATCAATACTCCACCTTTAACAAGAAAGCCCAAATACATGTTGGAAAATCTATCCCTTCAATAATAATTTATTAATCTTACTAATTTTTCCAAATCGAACCTACTTCGAGTTTAAGCTTTAATATTTTACAAACAAGGATCGTATTATGGAGATGGTTTAAAAAAGTAAAATGTGCATTATTTTCCAGTCAATCAAGGAATCCTAATTAGTAATACTATTTCCTTAACAAATTAGTTAATGCATTAAAAATCAAGTCTCAATACAGTTAAAACAAAAAAGTTAAATACTTAAACTTTTAGTCTTTAATTATGCAGTACAAGTGGATTGCGTTAAGTAATACGACAATAGGAGTTCTAATGGCTTCAATAAATGGTACCATAACGTTAATCTCACTTCCTGCAATTTTCAGAGGTATTAACATAAATCCGTTCGCCTCTTTTCAATACTTACTATGGATTTTAATGGGATATAACGTAGTAACGGCAACTCTTCTAGTTACATTTGGTAGATTATCAGACATTTTTGGCAGGGTTAGGCTATACAACTTAGGCTTCCTAATATTCACCGTAGGTTCCATATTACTCTCCATCACTCCCAACACTGGCAGCCTAGGTGCACTAGAATTAATAATTTTTAGAATAATTCAAGGAATAGGTGGTGCTTTCCTTTTCTCCAACAGTGCAGCTATAATAACAGATGCTTTTCCCTTTAACGAGAGAGGAAAGGCATTAGGTATAAATCAAATAGCGGCCTTAGCTGGGTCATTAATAGGCCTAATTTTAGGTGGAATTCTTTCAGTTATAAATTGGAGGCTAGTCTTTCTAGTTAGTGTACCAGTTGGAATTGCTGGAACTATTTGGAGTTATACTAAATTGAAAGAGCTAAACAAGCCTAGTAGGAATGAAGGATTAGATTGGCTAGGGAATACTACTTTTGGATTAGGGCTAATATTAGTACTTGTAGCTATAACTTATGGTTTGTTACCATACGGTAGCTCTCAGCTAGGTTGGGGTAATCCATTTGTGATAGGCTCTTTAATAGCAGGATTAGCATTAATAGGCTCTTTCATCTACGTTGAGACTAAGGTAAAATTCCCGATGTTTAGATTAGAGTTATTTAAGGTAAGAATGTTTGCAGCTGGTAATTTTGCCAGCTTCTTAAGATCAGTTGCTTATGGAGGTTTGCAAATAATGTTAATAATATTCCTTCAAGGTATATGGTTACCATTACATGGTTATAGCTATGCAGAAACTCCCTTCTGGGCTGGAATATACATGATACCATTGATGATTGGCTTCGTTACAATGGGACCTATAAGCGGTTGGCTTTCTGATAAGTATGGCGCTAGGGTTTTAGCAACACTAGGCATGATAATTGTTGCTGTTGGATTTCTTTTACTAACTACTCTGCCATACGACTTCAATTACTTTGAATTCGCCCTAATAATATTCTTTATGGGATTAGGAAATGGGATGTTTGCCTCCCCAAATACTGCATCAATAATGAATAGTGTTCCACCAAAGTATAGAGGGTCAGCCTCTGGTATGAGGGCTACTATACAAAACACTGGACAAACTATGAGTATAGCGATATTCTTCACAATAGTTATCATCTCTCTAAGTTCAACTTTGCCCTTAGCGTTGGCTAATGCGGTAACACAAGCGGGAGCCCCTCAGTTGGCAAGTTATATGCAGAGAATACCAGTAACCGGTGCGTTATTTGCTGCATTCTTAGGTTATGATCCAGTGAAAACGATTATATCTTCGTTACCATCTCAAATATCGTCTTCAATACCCGCCCAAGCGATTGCAGTTATGGAACAACACACTTGGTTCCCTACAGCAATTGCTCCTTCATTCATGTTAGCTTTGAGAGAAGCTTTCTACATAAGTTCAATTTTAACGTTCATGGCTGCTATAGCTTCAGCCTTAAGAGGCAAAGTAAAAATTATTGATGGTGAGGTAAATGCAAGTAACAATAAATGAGAAGTTACAAGTTATAAGTACTATAGCCAAAATTCATAGGGCTATCCAAAGGGAGTTAAACAGAAGGCTAAAGGACTTAAATCTATCTTACCTAGATTTTCTAGTATTGAGATCAACTATCGAGGGACCAAAGCCTATGGTATATATAGCTAATAGATATTATGTCACGCAAGCTACTATCACTTCTTCAGTAGATAAGCTAGAGAACATGGGACTAGTAAGGAGGGTAAGAAGTTCAGAGGATAGGCGTGTGATTCTCATAGAAATAACCGAAAAGGGTAAAGAGATTTATGAGGAAGGTCTAAAATTGTATCGTGAGCTTGTTGAAGAGATAATGAAAGAAATAAGAGATAATGAAGTCCTAGATCTTCTAAATAAACTTAATATGATACTTTCTAAGTTAGGGTAAAACACTTTTTTGTTCTGATTTCCTCTTTGCTATGAAGACTACGTTCCCCTTAGAGTGATTCATAGGTCTATCATCTTCGTAAATAATGGGCATTTAATACTTCATCAATCTAGTGGTAGACTAAAAGTTAGGTCTTCAGCCACTTCACCCATCCAATGAGACGCCTTGTAGGAGCTCTCTTCCTTTAGGGCGCGGAGGAAAGTCAGTTATTAAATGAAGACTCAGCCCTACCATAAATTGCAAGACTACCATATTATTGTTATGAAATTCTATCTTTGATTTTATATATTATAATTGCTGTAATAATGAGCAGAGTTATAGGAATAATATAATAATATAATGGGAAGTCTTCATGAGAGAATGTTGTATTGTTTAGATTTTCTGGAAGGGAAGATAGTGGAAGAATAGTTGACGTGTAAAATTTTCCCTTGTTATATAAAATTATCTCATTTTCCCATATTCCAATTACGTAATAACCTTTAGGAATGTGAAATATCTGGGATAAGTTATAAGGATTAATTACGTTGTTGTCTCCAGTTAAGATTACGTGACTATTTTGACTATAAAGTGAAATAGTTGAGATAGGGTAACCTATCAATGGAGAATATAAAAAGTTATACACATTTCTGTCAGAATAAAGATAGTTTATACTTCGATTTATAATCTGAATACCATTAGAAATATCTATTGAACTAGGTATTTTAAAGATTCCATTATTAATTAACGCATATGCAGTTGAGTTACTCACATATACCAAAGGATAGTTTCTGGAGTTGAATAAAACTGTTGAGACATTTAACGTAGTGTAGCTATTATTTCTAGATGTGATTATTACCTCAGGGTTGTAAATTGTCGCAGGAAGTATAGGAGAAGCGAAAATGGGTGAAACCGACGTTTTCAATGAGAAAAGAGAAGGGGTTAAAATTATCAAGTATTTATCGTGATAAAGAAAAACATATGTTGGTTGAGTAAAAGAAATGTTTTCTATACTTATATTATATCCTAAAATAATAAATTTACTAAATAGTGAGACATTAGCTTTTTGCAGTTGATTTAAGATCGACAATTGGGTTGAATTTAAGGTTAGAGGAGGCAATAATATATATGAAAAGTATGATGATTCTAGCTCTTCAAATTGTCTAGATGGCAGTGTAATTATATTTTCTCCATTTAGACTATATATAGAAACATTAGATGCATTGTAGAACGTGAGGAAAGGCTCTCCATTTTGATCATATATTATGTTGTTGTCTAAATAACCTCTAAAATTAATATAATTAACCTTATGTGTTGAATTACTTAAATCTATTATGTATACAATATATTTTTCTACTCTTATTTGATTATAATCCAGTGATATAAGAAAAATCTCATTATTGTAGTGAAGAACTAATAAATTACTCTGAAAAAGGTCATAATTGATGGTATAATTACGATAAAGCATATCTATTTGGCGTGGAAAGAGCGTTATATTATCTAAAGTCATATTTAATTTCTTGCCAGTTAATATATTTTTAGCTGATATTGTTACATTTACTATAGGTATGGCAGCCCTAAGCGTAATATTTCCATCTATATATGTCCATGAGATATTTCTTATAATCCTATAGTTCATGAATACTACGTAGCACCCCGTTATAATAGGGCTATTTGAAATATCCGAATTGATGGATACATTTTCTATATTTTGCTCTCCTTCTAACACTAGGTTAGGGTTGAGAATATAAATCTGGTAATTAACCTTAAAATATGCATTAGAATTATTTAATGTAACAGGATAAAATAATACATAAGGATTAAAATAGGTGATATTCTTTACTACAACGAGTATGTAACTATTATCGATTGTAGTGACAGAAATGTTTATTGATTCTAACTTGGTAGAGGTTATAAAAGGACCTTTAATGATGAGGCTAAAGTTACTATAATCATTAAGGTTTAATAGTGTTAAATTCAGCGTGTCTTTATAAGACGTTAAGATTTCTAAAATAGGTTGAGAAGAAAAGTCTAAAACTGAAATATATTCATAAAATCCTGACGTTTTAGGAAATATAACTGTAGAATTAGAAATTAAAGGTAAAGTTAAGGTTAAAACAACGATAAGTATCAGAAACAACGATCTTAGTCTATCCTTCATTATTAACACTTTTCTCGCAATACATGGCTATAAACTTTCTCAAAAAGGATCTCTAAAGTAAGTTAACGTATTCTCAGAACTTATTGACTACTTAAAATTCTCCAAAAATTTGAAAATGATAAAAGAACGACAAACCTTGCCTTTAGGGAGAACGTCAGATTGTTTTTAGGGCAAGAGAAATTTACTCAATTAATTAGACTTACTGATTAGGTTATCTCTTTATTTATTTTAGAACCGCACTGTAACATGTGATAGAAAATGTTGGCACAAGTCTATATACTTCCACCTTGGACAAGTGAAAATAACAGAAAAAACGTAATAAAGAAGACCCTCGAAGTTCCAGTAGGAGGTAACATATTTTACTTTGAGATTCCAGACAATCCAATGGTATACGTAAGTGAAATGAATGGAGTATTATATATTAATGGCTTATCTTATTGGGATTCTGAGTTATACATGTTTCAAGATTTAAAAGATGAATTCGTGGAGAACGTATTAACGTTAGCTAAAGCCGTAAATAAGGAAGTTGTAGAAGCAAACGACATACTTCTCTCCTTTGACGATAAAAAACATTTAGAGAGGAGAAGATTCTATTTAACACTGAGCGATGGCATCGAAGTCGGATTTTATTATAATCTATACTTACCTGATGGTAAAAGAAACGGTATTATAGAAATTATACCATATTATAAGAAATATAGCACGTAGTTTTTAAAGCTTTTAAGCGTAGATGATTCATATGAGGATTGTAATCTTAGGAGGAGGTTTTGCAGGCTTATCTGCATTAAAGGCTAATAATGATGCTATAATGATAGATAACAAAGACTATTTTGTCTTAACCCATAGATTAGTTGACGTAGTCAAAACTGGGAATCCAGATCTGGCAATCATTCCATATAAGAAAGTCTTTAGAGCCACTGTAAGAAATATCGATTTTAAGAATAAAAGGGTTATAACAGATAGGGGAGAGATCAGTTATGACAAGTTGATTATAGCTTTAGGCTACTCTCAAAGACTCTTACCTAATACCGAAAAATTGGAGACTGTTGAAGATGCCTTGAGAATAAGAGAAAAAATGCTGAAGGCTAGAAGAGTGGTCATTTTAGGAGGAGGACTGTTAGGAGTGGAATTGGCTAGTCTAGCGAGGGAAATGAATAAGGAGACGTATTTAATTGAAGGTCAAAGTAAGCTGTTAGGATTCATGAGTAAAGATTCCTCAGAATACGCTAAAATGAAGTTAGAAGATATGGGAGTTAATATCCTACTCAATACTAAGGTAGACTCAATAGATGGGAATGTAGTAAAAACCAATAAGGATACGATAAAGGCTGACTTGATAATCTCCTCAATAGGCTTTAAGGGACCATCATTGATCTCAGATTTGAAATTATCCAACGTTAATGACAGGATGATAGTAGATGAGTATTTGAAATCTATCGACTATGATGAGGTTTATGGTGCAGGGGACTGTGCTACTAATAATAAGAAATTCATACCTATGTCTGCTCAAGTTGCAGTCCAGGCTGGAACTAGGGCAATGCTTAACGCTTTGGGTCAGGAAGAAAAATTCTCCTATAAACAAATAGCAATAATTGCAAAAATAGGGGAAGAATATTTTGGTGACTTCATGGGCAAATTTGTTAAGGGAAGATTAGCAGAATTAGCAATGAGATTTGGATTATATAGGGCAATAAGGTTGGTTAACTGAATACGTAACCTATTCACCTCATAGATTCCATAAATCGATTTACAATTATTCGCTCTAAAATTTGATGTTATTGTGGACTCTCGAATTTTAGCGTTATTAGTCCAATTTTTTGAAATATAAATGTAAAGTAATCTTTTATAAAAAAGATTATGAATACTTGATATCTTAAATCTAAATACAATCGTTTAACTTTTCTACAAATAAGAAGAGTATTTTAAGGTAAGAAGGAAATAAAATCTGAATACTTTTTAACTATATGTCAGTATATGCCAAACAGTTTTTTAAAACTTTTCTAAAATGATATTTCGATTTTTTAAATAATGCTTATACATTGATTGCGGAATAAGGTTTTGAACTACCTTACCCAAGAGGGTTTCTTTTTATAATTGCATTCATAAGCAACCTTTTTTATGTCTGGGACATAATATTTTATGAGCAGAAATGAAGTTGTATCAAAAGTTTCCGGATGTTCAAGTCCTAACAACTAAAGGACCTATTGATTTCTATAAGGATATTTTCGGTAAGGGAAAGTGGTTATTCCTATTTGCTCATCCAGCAGACTTTACTCCTGTTTGTACCACAGAGTTCGTAGGTTTTGCTAAGGCTTATGAAGAGTTCAAGAAGTTGAACGTTGAACTAGTAGGCATGAGTGTAGATAGTATTTATTCTCACATAGCATGGCTTAGTGATATAGAACAAAGGTATGGCATTAAAATTCCATTCCCAGTGATAGCTGATCCAGATAAGAAATTAGCAAGACTATTAGATATTGTGGACGAAACTAGTGGAGTTACCATAAGGGCAGTGTTCTTAGTGAACCCAGAAGGTATAATTAGATTTATGGCTTACTATCCCATAGAGTATGGAAGGAAGATTGATGAGTTGTTGAGAATTACTAAGGCGGCAATAGTTAATTATAAGGCAAAAGTCTCATTACCGGTAGATTGGGAACCTGGTCAAGATGTGATAGTTCCAACAGCTACTACCATAGACGAGGCAGAGCTTAGGATGAAATTACCAAATGCTAAAGCGTGGTATTTAGTTTTCAAGAAATATGAGGAATTACCACCGGATCAAAGAATATAACATTATTTTTTATTAATTGTTACTTTTTTCTTCTGTATTATAGTTTATATTACTATTAACTCTTCAAATAACTAACCGTATATAAATTATCCTTTGATACCTTAGTTCTAAGCTAAAAAATCATAAAAAAGTTTATCAATATAATTATCGATTATTATTATACGAGACTATGCGTGCAATGAGATTAGTCGAAGTAGGAAAGCCTCTTAAATTACAAGATATAGAGGTTCCAAAACCTAAAGGACCACAAGTTCTAATTAAAGTGGAAGCTGCAGGGGTATGTCATTCAGATGTTCATATGAGACAAGGACGATTTGGTAATTTAAGAATAGTTGAAGATTTAGGAGTTAAATTGCCCGTAACATTAGGTCATGAAATAGCTGGGAAAGTTGAAGAGGTAGGAGATGAAGTAGTGGGCTATTCCAAAGGAGATACTGTAGTCGCAAATCCATGGGAAGGAGAAGGAAGTTGCTATTATTGTAGAATTGGAGAAGAGCATTTGTGTGATACTCCTAGATGGTTAGGAATAAACTATGATGGTGCCTATGCAGAATACGTTTTAGTACCTCATTATAAGTACCTCTTTAAACTAAAAAGGTTAAATTCAATAGAGGCAACACCCCTAACTTGCTCTGGAATAACCACTTATAGGGCAGTAAGAAAGGCGTCATTAGATCCTAGTAAGGTAATAGCTATTATTGGAGCTGGAGGAGGATTAGGAACCATGGCTGTTCAAATAGCTAAAGCCGTTAGCGGTGCCGTGGTGATAGGAATAGATGTGAGAGATGAGGCTGTAGAAGCAGCTAGGAGAGCTGGTGCTGACTACGTAATAAATGCGTCTAGTCAAGATCCTTTAGCTGAGATAAGGAGAATAACTGAAGGAAAAGGAGTTGACGCAATAATAGACTTGAATAACTCTGAGAAAACTCTCTCAGTATATCCCAGAGCTTTAGCTAAACAAGGTAAATACATAATGGTAGGCTTATTTGGAGCTGATTTGCACTATCACGCTCCATTAATAACTTTAAGTGAATTTCAGTTCGTAGGTAGTCTAGTGGGTAATCAAGCTGACTTCTTAGGGATAATGAAATTAGCAGAGGCAGGTAAGGTTAAGCCTATAGTTACGAGAACGATGAAATTAGAGGAAGCTAATGAGGCTATAGATAATTTGGAGAATTTCAGAGCAGTGGGAAGGCAAGTTTTAGTTCCATAAAACCTATATTTTTTTAATGTGAAAATAATTAGTTATATTAATTTTTTCCGTATGAAATATTTTACTTTTCACGTCATGATCGTCTCTACCAATAGCCCATTTAACGTATCTAACGTTTTTAACTCCTGCAGTGGGATCTATTCCAATCCACTTCTCCCCGTTCCATATCTCAATCCATGCATGAGCTTCAGTGTTAGAGAACGGCGTTATACCTACCACATATCTTGCTGGAACTTTGTGTGCTCTAAAAAATCCCAAAGCAACGTGACTATAATTGACACACTTACCATAACCCAAGTTATAAAAAATTGCTGAGGCAGACTTAATGTCAACTTCCTTAGAATATTTTATTCTTTCGTTAATTATTTTAAATACTGAATCAATTAATTCATCTATTGTAGAATATTTTATTTCAATTTTAAACTTTTCTATATCAACATACTTACTGGAGTTGAGAAACAGATCAAGATTTCGATTATAAGTTGGTAAGCCTTCCATATTAAGATTATACTCTACATATATCTGGAAATCATCAGTGGAATTACACTTGAAGGATAGATAATTATTTTTGAATCTATCTTCATTTACACTTTTATTACAAAATGTCGGCAGAGAAATTTCCAAATTACTTACCCTTTGGTCCTCGTGGTTATAAGGCAAAATATAGAGTTCTCCCCATATCTTAGTCCCCTTATTAACGTAAAAGTTCACTTCCGTGGAAACGTGAAATTTCATTAATTACATAATAGTACTTTAGCCCCAAAAAGTTTAAATATTATGATATCGAAATCGATATTGGCATGTGGGGAAGAATATTTAGAATCTGGGAATATCAAGTATTGAACGAATTATCAAAAGGTAGAAAGAGTGCGGAGGAGTTAAAGAGAACTTTACCAATTTATGGTTCTTTGTTCGATTTTATTATAAGTGAATTACTTACCTTTGGACTCATAAATAGAACATTAGAGGGTAATGTAGAATACTTTGAACTCACTCAGCTTGGCAAGAATATACTAAGTGGATATGTGGTATTCCCGTGGAGACGAATAACGAGAATGTGTTAAAGGAGCGTATAATTCAGCAATACCGTGTTAAGGATTTTTAGTCTTGAAAATTATTTGGTATGATAAAAGAAAAGAAAACCTTGCAGGTAGGAGGAGGTCAGAACCTAAACCTTGGACTAGAATTTCCCCATCATCTCCTCATTTGGATTACTCTTAGGCTTCTCATCTTTTCTCCTCATAGACTTTGAATTACATCTCTCATATGTCGAGAGGCTCAGAAAACCTTTCTATATTTAGCTTAGAAATAGTTCCCGCTCTAAAGGGTGAGACTTTTGTAAAATTAATCATATCTCTCCTCTGGGCATATGTGCTCACAGCTCTAACTAAATTTCACGTTAAGAGAAAGGTCTAGTTTTTTAGGTTAAACAATATATAAGAAAATGTGATATAAGATGAAAGTTTACTTTCATGATATTTCAGTTTCAACTAATAAACAGTTTGAGTTAGTAGATATAACGGATCAAGTGGAGGACGCTGTGAGGAAAAGTGGAGTAATAAATGGTATTTGTTTAATATTCGTTGCCCATTCCACTGCAGCCATTATAGCTAATGAGCATGAAAGAGGCTTAATGGAGGATATTCTCGCTAAGATAAAGGAATTAGTAGAACCAGAGAGGAAATGGAAGCATAATCTAATTGATGATAATGCTCACGCACATTTAGGATCAACCATACTTGGGGCTGATAGAGTATTCCCAGTTAGAGATGGGAAGCTTGTTAGAGGAACGTGGCAAAACATCTTCTTGGTAGAGTTAGATGGACCTAGGAGAGAACGAAATATAACTGTAGAAATAATAGGTGATTAAAAAATCTTTAATCCTCTATATCTAGAAGTTCCCTTAACTTTGTTTTCTTTTCCTCGAGGTGTTCCTTAAGTTTAATGAATTCATCAAGATGATTTTTTAATAGTCTACCCTTTTCTGTGAGTTCATAATACTTTTTGTTCTCATTTATTTTAACCTTTAAAACATCCATTTTTGTTAACTCATCGATATATTTTTGTGCTACAGAATAGTTTATTCCAGCTCCATAAATGATCTTGGTTACGCCACAGCCCTCTTCACAACTCTTCAGTATGTCTAGTATTATCTCTAATGAACTTCTTTTCCTTTGTTTATACTCCATACTTATAGAGTACTATATCGAATTTATAAGCTTTACTGGAAAATTTTTTCCATGTCTAAATTTTATATCATTACTTTGAAGTTTAGACTTTCTGTTAAAATTTTATCGCAGTTAAAAGGTGCTAGTATTACATGTTAAGAAACTAAAATACCTTATTTAGCAAGGAGTTTAGTCTATAAAACTAGGAAGAAGATTTATAAATACTCGTTATGTCAAAAGACTAGTCTAACTCCTTATATAGCCCATAACCCTTAAATACCTTGCCATCCTTAACTACATAAAGAATGTGACTAGGAGACAGGTCTTCTACATTACTTAATGGATTACCTTTAACAACTATTAAATCAGCCTTATATCCCTCCCTAACATATCCTCTACTTCGTAATCCAATGCATTCCGAGGCTACACTAGTAGAAGCCTTAAGTACTTCTAAATTACTCATATATCTCGACAGTATTACCGCCTCAATATAATTTTGTCCATGTGGTCTTTTCTTAGATCCAACATAATCTGTGCCCGTAGCAATCTTCAATTTATGTTCCATTGCTATCCTCATATCATCAGTGAAATGCCTTTTTATCATCTCTTCCCTATAAACTTTAGCTTCTGGATTGACGGATTCAAAAGGTATTTGATAAGTTGCTAACGTTGGAATGTAACATATTCCTCTTTCCTTTATCATCTGTGCAGTTTCCTCATCCAAGCCTAAGCCGTGTTCTATCGTATCTACACCAGCTAGTATTGACGTCATTATCGCCTCTCTACCGTAAGCATGTGATGCCACTTTTAAACCCGCTCTATGCGATTCATCAACAATTGCCTTTAACTCATCTAACGTGAAACCGGGTAATATTATGCCTCCTTGAGAGAATGCTCCGGAAGCATAAACTTTTATGACAGTGGCGCCTTGTCTTATAGCCATTCTTACTGCTTTCCTACATTCATAGGGGGAATCACAATAGAAAGAATAGGAAATCCTCTGAGCAAAATCTATTGGTAATTCCTTAGGATCATCATTTCCGCCAGTTATTGCTAGGGAGAAACCTGATGATATAACAGTAGGTCCAATTATTTCTCCTCTCCTCTGCAATTTATCTAACCTTACTGCTACTTTACTGCCTAAGTCTCTGACGGCTGTGAAACCAGATCTTAATAAAACCTCCATATCTCTTGTACTCCTAATTGCTACGTCTATTTCATTAACTAAGTTCCACGCCATTACGTTATCTTCCTCTACACCGAAGAAATGCATGTGTGCGTCAACTAACCCAGGCATTATGAAATCTCCTTCAATTATCTTTGCATTATCAACTTTTTCTATACCTTCTAAGACCTTAGTTATCTTATCATCTTCCACTATAATTGTCCCCTTATCGATTATTTTCTCTCCATCAAAAATTTTACCCACTAAAACTAATTTCATAGGTAATTATTTTCTACTTTCATGCTTATAACATTAAGTATTATTCGTAGTCAAACGCATCCTGATAAAAGAACAGCAAACTGTCTTCTAGGACGGGAGGTAGGTCAGAATAGTATGTCTGAAGCATCTTAATATTTTCAATTAGTATGAGAAAATGAGGATAAGCGTAACCCCTAGGGCAGAGGTCAGATAAGCTATGTATCTAGTTTTTTCAAGATTTAAGTAACTTTTCTAATTTTTTCCCTACTATTGATAACTCGGACTCTTCTTTTATCTTAGAGTAATGTAAGAATTCATTCTTATAAGGTATTAAAATGATATCGGGGGAAAAATCATGACTTATATCATTAATTAGATTTTCAACTTCTTCTTTTGCCTCCCAAGATTCAGGTACCATGTTTACAACAAGCGCTATAGGTTTAGCAGCTATTTTGTTTATAACATATCTGAAATATTCAACACTATTTAAAACATCCTCTTTAATTGGATCCGTAACAATAACAGCTCCTATAACATATTCTGGGAAATTTTCGATAAATAATTTGTATTCGTCATATACTAATGGATTATATGGATCAAAAATCATACCGTAGTCTATTATTATTGCATCGTATCCCTTAGAAACCACATCTAAATAAGATTTAACGAAACCTTCTTTTTGAACACTTAGCCTATGCAATTCAATTTCCCTTACAGGGCTACTAAATAGTTTAAATAATGTTAGATTCTCACTAACCTTATATTCATACTCCTCTCTTCCTAAATTCTCAACTATTGCCCTACGAAAACCTTTACCGTTAAAACCTAGAATTGAGGAACCTACAGATAACAAATCCTTATCGATGTAAAGAACTTTAAATTTTTGTGATAAATAAAAGGCTGTTGATAACGCTATAGTTGTTTTTCCAACGCCACCTTTAATCCCTATAAATCCTACTCTAAGTTTCATTAATAATATAGGTGATGAATGTGTAAAAAAATTTACTATTAATTAATGTTGATAGTCATTATGAATATCTTAATATCTCTTTAAATTCTTCTATAACTCTCTAAAGATTTAACGTAAAATAGTTTTATACTTCAAGCAAAATTAAGAAGATAGTATGAATAAGGAAGAAACCCTTAAGAGATTAAGGGGATTAGTCAGTAATGAGTTATCCTTTGATTTACTTACCTCTCTTCTCTCCAGCTCTGATAAGGATATTAAACATGAAGCATGGAATTACGTTTTAAAAAATATTGATAAGTTAAAAAAGGAGGAAATTTATTTACTCCTATCATTTCCCGATACCGGAACTAGGTATAGGGTTTGGAATGCAATACCTGACCTAGTACAAAAGGGTGTATTAACAAGAGACGAAGTGCTATCTCATATATCATACTTTAAAGATATGTTAAAGGATAATAACATGACAGTTAGGTTTCTCACCTGGTTTGTAACTTTGAGGATGATACTTGATATGAGATTAATTGATGAAAGCGAGATAAAAACTTATAAAGATTATTTGTGTGAATTACTAAATTATACAGACTTTAAAGATTTTGTAATACAAGTCGCTGAGGAATATTTGATCACATGCGGCAAGTAATTTAAGACTATTGTAGAGTTTCTTTTAATTCAAGACGATTATAGCATTTAGATTAAGCTATAATCACATTTAAAGCGTAGATTTAAGACGTGAGACTTACCAGTAGTCTGATAAAAGAACGGCAAACCTTGCCTTTTAAGGCGGGGTAAGGTTTTTAAATTACTTTTCTCTCTTTCTTCTGTAACACTCCCTTCTGGTCAACTTTATAAAGATGAGGAGCGGGAGCCGACCATTACTCCCGCAATACCAGAGGGGAGTGTTCGTACAATCGTAGTTAGACTATTTCCAAACGGATATCAGCAAAGAAAAATGAGAAAGTTAGCAGATGCTTCAGCAAAACTATGGAACGAGGAAAACTACGAGAGAAGACAACAGTTCTTCCAATAGAATAAAGTAGACCTAAAAGGTACTTAGGACAAGTATTATGAAAAGTATAAGGAGGTACTTGTGGTTAATGCACAAAGCCGTTTTACAGAAGAACAATGAAGCATGGTCTTCCTTTTTCTCATCACTGAAGAATAAAGATAGTCTACCGCAATTCGTTAATCATATCTCACCACCGGGGTATTGGAAAGACAAGGGGAAGAGGAAGCTAATCCTAGTCATTAGGCAAGACCGCTATGAAGTCGATGAGGAAAGGCATTTGCTGAAGGACTGGAAGATGGAAATACCCTTTGCTGGTAGGTTAAGGTGGTTTGGCACTCAAGGTAGGCTGGAGATATACATAGACGGAAACAAGTTCTACGCTCAAATACCAGTTGACGTAGGTAGGGTTACGGCAAAGAAGAGCAAAAGGCCAATCAAGGGATCCTTAATCATTCACGGTGAGAGGGATAAAATACAAATAGCTTTACCTAAAGGTAACAAGGTAGCTTCAATAGACTTGGGCATAAACATGTTAACAACTGTTACAGTAGATGACGGTACTGTTCTCTTTTACCGTGGTTCCCTCGTTAAGAGTGATTACTTCTATTTTCAGAAGAAGATAGGAGAGTTAGATAGGTTAAAGGCTGAGGATGAGAAAATTCACGAGACTGAAGCTAGGGAGGAAGTGTTGAGAGAAAGGGAGCGATTATTTAAGAAGCTTTATCGTAGATTAATACACTACTATAGGACTTTAGCTTCCCATCTTGCTAAGTCATTGTGGGAGTTAGGTGTATCAACAGTCTACCTTGGTTACCCTTACTTCATCTCTCAAGATAAGGGTAATAAGTTCACTTCTAACATTTGGTCCTATCGTAAGTTAATTGAGGCAATAGTGTATAAGCTTTACGAGTACGGTATAAAGGTGTTCCTAGTTGTTGAATATAACACTTCACGACTATGTGCTTTTCATGATGTTGAAGTGAGTAGGAAGTCTAGGGGAGTTATTAATTGCCCTTTAGGTCATAAGCTCCACAGTGACGTTAATGGAGCTTTAAACATAATGAAACTGGGGATAAGGAAGATTGTTAACGTATTGAAAAAACCTCTTTCCTTCCTCGTCTCTTCTAACGGAGTAACTCTCGTAAAGGGGAGTAACACCTTAGACCTCGGTGGAACCCTCGCCCTTTAGGGCGGGGAAGAGGTCAGTTCAACTACAACTGAATTTTAGGTTTAGTGATGAAATGAGGGCAAACCTTTCCCTTTAGGAAATGAGTAGGTCAGCTTGCTATTCAAAAGTTAAAGAGTCCACAATTGGAATTCTCTCTTACTGAAGATAGTAAATAAAAACTTTACCCGCCCTCAAGGGAGAGGTTTGACATTTTATTGTAAAACAATTAGAAATCCCTCTTTTAGCTATTTATACTATGTTGAGTATTTTATGTTGTTATAATATTTTGTTATAATTTAAATAAGTTTCATATTATTTGATAACTAATTAAGGTTTATTTCTTTACAAATCTAGTTATCAAGTTTAGCGTTCCAACTGCTAAGGCTATCCAGTAATAGATGTATGGATAACTTTGGATTAACATGGATACTTCAACTCCCTTATCCTTAACATTTATCGATTCACTTCCTATGATGAAGAAAGGATAATTCACCTTTATGAATAATCCTAAGAGATAATTTGATATTAAGTAAGCTATGATGGGATCCAATATGTATAAGTAGCTTGCCCACATGATGAGCATGTAGTTATATCTTTCTCCTAAATAGGCTTTATATAAATAGTAAGCTGAAACAGTAATAACATAAGACCTAAAGGCAAAAAGAAAAACGTTTATTAAGTTGATGATTTCATATTCTCTTCCTAAAAACTGTAAATAAATATCAAATAGACTATCCTTTATGGTAACTATACCTCCTACTGAGTAATACCACCAATATCCCGGTAATAACGCTACTATGATGTTACCTAACATGGCCGACATTAATAGATAATATTTTCTTTTCCCTGACTTACTCATAACGTCTCACTTTGAGAGAAAGTGGTATTATATATTTCAAAGGTTAAGGTAATATTATAGTCATTATTTTTTGCTTCTTGTATAAAACTTTGCCAGTTTGTGATAATTATTGTAGCGTTAGTGGCAGTATGAGGAATAAATGTTACGGGATGTTTGATGTATGTATATTTTCCACTAACATTTAGTAAAGTATATGGGAAGTTATCAGTATTATTAAAAGACAATATTATACTACTATTGTAAATGTAAAATTTTATAATAGGTTGAGGTAAGTTAAAAGAGAAGAGTTGGATTACGCTATCCTTTACTAGTGAGGGAACTTCAGCTAGATTATGGTCAGTAATAAGAAATAACTGAAGAATTATAACTATGAGAAATATTGCTATTCCAAGCAATTTGCCAAAGTTCATTTCATTAAAATTTTTAGTGATAGCAATTTATCTTTTGCTTTCCCTCTCCCTTAATACATGTCTCTTAATCTTACCAGTCTCAGTCCTAGGTAATTCCTTTACGAACTCTATCTCTCTGGGGTATGCATAAGACGCTAGCCTTCTCTTAACAAATTCTTGTATATCTTTATCTATATTTTTCTCATCAACGTTCTCCTTTAAGACGATAAAGGCTTTTATTATGTGTCCTCTGACAGGATCAGGTTTTCCTATTACTGCTACCTCTTTTACTGCAGGATGTTGCAAAATTACACTTTCTATCTCCTCTGGACCTATCCTATATCCAGATACTTTTATTACGTCATCTGCCCTTCCCTTGAACCATAAATATCCATTCTCATCCTTATATCCTAAGTCTCCTATTAAAAACCAGATTCCTCTAAATTTCTTTCTGGTAGCTTCCTCATTTTCCCAATATCCCAGAAATAATGAGGGATCACCTATCCTTACAGCAATTTCTCCTACTTTATGAGGTGGAAGAGAATTACCTTCCTCGTCTATCACATCAACAAGATGTCCCGGAGATGACTTGCCTAAAGAACCTATCCTAAGCCATAAGGAATTATTAGTTGTAACTAAGTTCGCTTCAGTGCAACCGTAAAATTCATTTATGGGTACATTAAATTCGCTCATACCCCACTTTATCAGATCTTCTCCCACAGCTTCTCCAGCGGAACTGATAGCTCTCAGTTTGAGATCATACTCCTTGGGAGAAATTTTATTTTTTATTATTCTTAATGCAGTAGGAGGTATGAAGGCACAAGTAACTCGGTAGTCTTCCATGATTCTCATTGCCTCCTCAGGGGAAAACTTACCTTCCCTCTTGTAGGCTACTAATGGTTTCCCAAAGTATAGGGATGGAAGTATAACGTCTCCTATTGCTCCAATCCATCCCCAATCAGCAGGAGTCCAAAAGACATCCTCTTCTTTTGGTGCTAGTTCAAAGTATAATTGAAAAGTAGGTATATGCCCTAGGACAAATCTATGTGCATGTAATACTCCTTTAGGAGGACCAGTAGTCCCTGAGGTGTAAAATAGTTGAGCTGGTTCCTCACTATTGGTTTCAGCTACCTCAAAACCTTTAGATGAAGATTTTATTAAATCCCAAAATTCAATTTCCTTAGTAGCATTAGCTTCCCCTTCAACTACGATTATATGATTAAGTGATTCTATATTCTTTATTTTATTTCTAACATCAGTTCTATTACCCTCCATAAATATGACTTTAGCTTCACTATGCTTTAGTCTATATTCTACAGCTTCAGTACCCATTAACGGAGAGATTGATAATGCTATAGCACCTACCCTATAGATGGTTAGAAGTGTTATTATAGTCTCTATTCTAGGCTGTAAATATATTGCTACTCTATCTCCTCTCTTTATTCCTAAGTCCTTAACTAGCGCATTTCCTAATGAATCTGATAGGTTCTTTAGTTTGGAAAAGGTTACACTATCCTTTTTACTGCTTTCATCAGAGTAATATACTGCTATTTTCTCACCGTTTTTAGGAACGTTCTTATCTAATATTGAATAGCCTATGTTAAACTTTGAAGGTACGTTGAGTGAGAAACTTCGAATTAATTCATCATAATTTTTGAAGTTTAGCGCGCGTATGTCTATTTCATAATTATTCATATAGTATATATTGATAGTAATGTTATAAATCTTATGTGGAAATATAAATATCTTAGTGATATTTCTGCTCATTTTAATCAAAGATATGAAAAGTTAAGATATAAAAAATTTTGTAACATAATATTATTCAAAATTTTTACTAAAACTTTGGATGATGATGAGGTAGGATGATGATAATTTAGATTTTATAAAAACTTTTCTTCTGCATATACTTAGCTGGATTTTTGGTTTAAATGAAAAATTCTCCTCTTAAAACATTTATTTAGAAAAATACATTAAAATATTAATTACTCTAGCGTAAGCCCAACTCTATCTTTAGGTGAGAACAGAACTATTATCCCACCCAATATTGCAGCTATTGCGTCAAAGGCTGTAGTACCTATAACCGGGTTTTTAAAAACTATTGATAAAGCAGTCACTATATAAGGAGCAAATGAAGATAGGGCAACTCCAAGATTTATAGAAAAAGCTATATAACTATATCTAACCTTAGTAGATATGTTTTCAGAAAGCCATGAAGGAAATATAGAATATTGAAAGGCGAATATGAAGCCTAGTAGAAGACCGGAAAATATTGAGAGTATGTATGATCCAGTATATAATAGCAAAATAATGGGATAGATAAGCACTCCTGCTACGAAGCCAGTTAATGCTATTAAAAGCTTTCTATACTTCAAGATATCACTAATTAATCCAGTGAGAGGCGAAATGAATAGCCATATTAAGTTTGTAGCTAGTACTACGTTATCTATTTGATAAGGTGACAATTTAGTATATAAGCTTAGAAATGTTGGCATGTAAGCTATAATTCCATAGTAAATAGACCCACTCGAAAACAATACTATAGTAGCTATTATAACCAATTTCCAATATCTTTTAAAAATAGTTATAATTGGAATCTTCTCCGGACTCGGTTTAGCTTTTATTAGCCATTCTAAACTCTCTCCTATTTTCCATCTCACCGCTAAGGCGATTACTAAAGGGACTATGCCAAACCAAAACATTATACGCCATCCTATTACCGAGAATTCATTACCTGGAGCAATTGCTAGAGCTAATTCGTTTGCGATAACGGCAAATATTAACCCTAGAGCTGCTCCACCTTGTTGTAATCCGCCTAATGCTCCTCTATAGTTTGATGGAGCTACCTCTGTTACTAACGTCATTCCTCCTCCCCATTCTCCTGCTAAAAAGAACCCTTGTAATATTCTTAAAATGATTAAGAGTACAGTAGCTAGTACCCCAATCTGGTAATAAGTAGGTAAAAATCCTATTAAAATAGTTGCAATACCCATTCCTAGTAGTGATATAAACCACATTCTTTTTCTACCGAGCTTATCTCCATAATGTCCAAAAAATATCCCTCCTAAAGGTCTTGCAAAATATCCTATAACTATTGTTAATAAGAACTCAAGTAAGCTAGCGATTCTACTGGTTGATGGAAAGAAAAGTGGGGCAATAGTTGTAGCAACATATAAATAAACTACTAAATCAAATAATTCAAAACCCCAACCTAAATTAGCTGAAATTGCTACCTTTATCGCTTCTGATAATTTTTTATCATTATTTGCCATGATTTTATATCTTAGTAAGATATATATAAATATTTACTAAAACTTGATCTATGAATATTTTATATATAGTATACAAATAACTGACTCATCCTCACTCTAAAGGGCGCGGCTTTCATCACTTTGTAAGAACTCTAAACGCTCGCAATAGGAAAACGTTTCCTATATTAACATACTTGCGTTATTTATATAATCTAGAATGCTAAATGATAATTTATCATGAGAGTAATTGAGCTAGGACACGTAATTGCGGCGCCTTTTGCTGGATTAATCCTTGCAAATCTAGGATTTGAGGTGATAAAGGTAGAACCTCTTAATGGAGACCCAAGTAGACGAGATGATGTATTGAAAGATTCGATGTTCCTCTTTAACAATAGAGGGAAAAAATCAGTTGCTTTAAATTTAAAAAGTGAAAAGGGAAGGGAGATTTTTCTTAAGCTAATTAAAAGTTCAAACGTACTCATAGAGAACTACTCAGAGGATACTATGGAGAAATTAGGCTTAACAAAGGAGGTATTAATGAGAGAAAATCCATCATTAGTATACTGCTCAATTAAAGGATTTCCTAAAGGTAAATACGAGAGAAAACCTGCTTTTGGAACGATAATAGAAGCTATGAGTGGAATTATGAAAGCTAATGGTAACGCTAGATTACCAGCTTCTATTACTGATATGGGTACGTCATATTCTTGTGTAATAACTGTGTTGTGGGCTTTGCTAATGAACAAGCCCGGTTATTATAGAATTGATATACTTCAAAATGAAGTAACGTGGTTAGGCTATTATATTATAGCTTATCAAACTTTGGGAAAGCTCTTTTATGGAGGTAGGGATGAGCTACCGTTCTGGGCTCCATATGAGTTGTTTAAAACTAAGGACGAAAAGCTGATATACATTGCTATAAACAACAATGAAAAGTGGTCATCTTTATGTAAAGTGCTCGGCTTAGAGAATCTAATAAACGATTCTAGATTCGAGAGTAATGAGAAGAGAGTAAATAATAGGAAGGTATTACATGAGTTAATACAAGATAAGATTAAGGGTTATACGTTAGACGAGTTATTAGATGACTTGTCACGTTTTGATATACCTGCGTCACCATTGTTGGATATTCCAGATCTAATTAACGAAAATCTAGTGGAATGGGAAGAAGTAGATGGTTTAAAAATACCCAAACTTCCCTTACCTGGAAGTTTGAAATCAAAAGCTCCAAAGTTGGGAGAACATACTATTTCTATTCTAAAAGAGCTAGGATATAACGAAAATGATATAAAGGAAATGATTAAAGATAGAGTGATATTAGTTTAATCAATAACGTAATAGGAAGATAAGAAGATGAAAGAAAAAGTTATTTTATTCTTAGGAGGAGTAGCGTTTGGAACTGCAGCTATATTTGTGAAGTTAACTAGTCTATCTCCTCCTTACATTACCTTTTTTAGATTCATTTTAGCTGGTCTAATATTACTACCTATAAGAAAAAAGGTGAAAAACAATACTAACACGTCAATAAAACTTCTCATTATCCCATCACTATTTTTAGCTCTCCACATGCTGTTTTTCGTGTCTAGTGTATTTCTGACTACAATAGCTGCTTCTACGATACTGGTCTCTACTAGTCCTATCTTCGCAATGTTGCTTAGGAAAAGGTTTGACGTGTTTATTATCACAGCTATTATTGGTATTATTATAATGAATTACACAACGTCTTTTGGAAGTTTATTAGGGAATATGCTAGCACTGCTCTCAGCGATTTGTTTCGCTCTCTATACGTACTTCCTCTCAAAAGTAGAGTACAGTTTCCTTTCAACTGCACCTTTCATTTATATCTTAAGTTCCTCATTCATGATTCCCATAATTCCATTCTTCAGTATAGGTGAAGTAAATTTAGTTTCCATATTAGCAATTCTAGGGCTAGTCCTCATTCCTACCCTTATAGGTCATGGTTCAGTTATCTATACTGCTAACAAACTACCTATAAGCTTGGTTACCTCAGCTGAGTTAATAGAACCAGTAGTAGCTACGATTTTAGCTTACTTAATCTTCAATCAAGTACCGTCGTTTCAACAAATCATAGGCGGTGCATTGACATTAGTTTCAATATATTTTGCTTTTACGAAGGCATAAATACACTTCTAACATAATTTAAGCTACTTTTTTAATGTTTATACACAGATATTTAACTGATGCCAACTCATTATATCGAGGGTTTTAGATCAGTAAGGGGCGCTGGAGAGTACATTTCTGACATTCCTAGTCCTCAAGGCACTCTATTCATGGCAATTTATAGGAGTTATTCCCCCCACGGGAAAATAAAAAAGGTGGACGTAAGTGACGTATATAAGCATGGCGGTATTGCTTACACTAACCAAGATATACTCAAGGTAATTAAGAACCCTTTCCCTCTTGGTGTTTCAGCAAATATATCTTATTATCCAGTAGCTAAGGATAAGGTCAGATACATTGGAGAACCTATAGCAGTAGTATTAGCTGATGATCCGTACAAGGCAATAGACTTACTGGATTACGTTAATGTAGATATTGAGCCATTAAAGCCAGTTATTACGATTAGAGAAGCGTTAGAAGGGAAGGTATTAGTTCATGAAGAGTTAGGTACTAACGTAGTAGCTCATAGGAGAATGACATTTGGAAATGTGGAAGAGGCATTTAGAGAAGCTGATGTCATAATTAAAAATGAATTCAAAGTAGCTAGACATTCCGCATTACCATTGGAGACTTATGGAGTATTAGCTTATATGAACGATAACTTAAACATTATTGCAAACATTCAAGGACCTTTGTTACAAGCTTATTTTATAAGTAGAGCATTAGGCATTCCAGAAACACAAATCAGAATAACTACTCCGAGGGATATTGGAGGAAGTTTTGGTATTAAGTACTCTTTGTATCCATACGTTACGTTAGCCTCAGTTGCCTCGATACTCTCTCATCACCCTGTTAGGTGGAATGAAACCAGAACTGAGAGTTTTATAGCTTCCTCATCTAATGCAGATAGAGAAGGCTATGTAGAAATAGCTTCTAATAGAGATGGAAGAATAAGGGGGATAAGATACGTATTTTATGAAGACGTTGGGGCTTATCCTAGACCTCCAGAACCTGGAGCATTGTTTAGAGTTCAAGGTAACTTAAATGGTGCGTACGATGTGAGAAACATTGAAGCAGATTACACTGTAGTTTTAACTAATAAATCCCCGACGGGCTTAAATAGAGGTTATGGTGCTCCCCAATTTTACCTCGCATTAGAAACTAGTATAGATAAATTAGCAGAAGAGTTAAAGATAGATCCATTAGAATTAAGGAAAAGAAATCTGATAAGGAGTTTTGATAGACAAATTAATGGATATTATTTCTACGAAACTGCCTCTGGAGGGCTTTACCCAAAACAAGACTATGAAAGAGTAGTTAAGGAATTAGAGGAGGAGTATAGAAAGTTTAAGAAGGAGGAACCTTATATAGGCGTAGGAATTAGTATATTCGTTGAGCCAAGTGGTACTAATTTAGGTTACGTTGATCTAGCAATTGAGGGCTCTAAGAGAAGACATAAGCATTCAGCCCATGGAGATTACGTAATAATGAGCGTAAATTATGACGGTTCAATAAGCGTTTTCGTCAATGATACAAATGAGGGCTTGGGTCACGAAACAGTAATAACTGAAATAGTCGCTAAGGAATTCGGTATTGACCCCTCTAGAGTGAAAGTCGAGACGAGGATAAATACATCCATGCCATGGACCTTAGCTAGTGGAAGTTACTCGAGTAGATTCTCTCCTATCGTGATGAGTGGAGTAATTAAGGCTTGTCAAGAGCTTAAAGAAAAAATGAGCGAATTAGCTAAGAGATACTTAGAGGCAAAGGAGGTAGGATTCTCTGACGGCAAGTTTTATGATAAGGAGAATCCCAACAAAAGTGTAGATATAAAGACTTTAGCCTCTTCCTTCCACTGGGATCCATACTCTAACCAAGGTAATTTATCAGTAGTAACGTTTTATTCATATCCTTTCTTGAAACCAGCAGAAGGAGATAAGATAAACTCATCTCTAGGATATGCAATTCAAGCGCATCTAGGAATAGTTAAGGTCGATCCTATTACTTATGACGTTAAAATACTAAAATATGTAATAATACATGATGTGGGGAAAATATTAAAGAAGGAATTATTAGAGGGACAGACTATTGGAAGTCTATTTCATGGCATAGCAGAGACACTATATGAAAGATTAACTTACGATGAAGAAGGAAATCCTTTAGTAACAACCTTTGATGCTTATGAGACTCCAACACTTTCAGAAGCATTAGATATCGAGGTGATTATGAAGCACTTCGAAAGCCAAATTGACTACATACCTTCAGGTGCTTTAGGAGGTGGAGAAGGTCCTATGATGGGAGTTTTAGCAACCATAATTAATGCGATTTCTAATGCATTAGGAAGGAGAATAAAAAGTGAAGTTCCCATAACTCCAGAAAAGTTAATGGAAGTGATGAAATAATGTTCGCTCTAGGTTTTCCTAAAAAGTTCAAGTATGAGAGACCTTTGAATCTGTCAGAGGCACTCAAAATTCTAAAGGACTCTAACACTAAGGCATTAGCAGGAGGCCAAAGTTTAATCCCAATGCTTAAGTTGAGGGTCATTAACGTCGAGAAGCTAGTGGATATTAACGAGTTAAAGGAGCTAAAAGGAATAGAAGAGAGGGAAGGAGCGATAAAGATAGGTTCTTTAACTACTCACAACGAAATAGCTACTAGCAAGATTATCAGAGAAAAATTTGAAGCTTTAGCTAAATCAGCTTGGACCATAGCAGATTTACAAGTCAGAAATAGAGGGACTATAGGGGGATCGATAGCCCACACTGATCCATCTGGTAATTACTTCCCAATCTTATTAACATTAGACGCTAACGTAGTGATCGTAGAAGAAAATGGAGGTAAGAGAAAGATCAAATTAGAGGACTTCGTTAAAGGTCCTTATACTAATGATTTAAGGGAAGGAGAGTTAATTGAAAGCGTTGAAATACCTTTAAGATCAAACATAATAAGCAACTTTAATCTTATCAAGAGAGGAGGAGCATCATATCCGACAGCCTTAGTTGCAGTAACGTTTGAAGTGGATAAAGAGGAGATTATCTCTTCTAGAATTTCTATAGGTGGAGTGTTTGAGAAGCCAGTACTATTTAAGGAAAATCCATTATTAGGAGTCAAATTAAGCGAATTAAAGAAAATGGACTTGTATGCCTTAGCTGACAGTTTACTTAGAGATGTGAACCTTAATGTGATCTCTGATTCACATGGCAGTAAAGAATATAGGATTAGATTAGCTAGGAATTTATTAGTCTCCACTATCTTAGGATATAATAACATAAAATTACCAAAAAAAGAGATTATAAATGATTGGCATACCGGCGTAAGTTTGGACGTTAGGGAAGTATATGCCATAAAATTAAGGGTAAATGGAGAAGAGATTGAGGGATACACTGAGGCGAGAAAACTTCTCTTAGATTTCTTAAGGGATAAAGGATTTGTGGAGGTTAAAAGGGGATGTGATGAAGGTAAATGCGGAGCCTGCACCGTATTAATAGATGGTAAGTCGGTTAAGTCTTGTAATATGCTTGCTATTCAAGCAATAAATAAGGATATAAGGACTATTAAAGGATTAGGCAATAACAGTTATGAATTAAACTACTTACAAAAAGCTTTCCTCGAGAATTATGCAATGCAGTGTGGGTATTGTACTCACGGGTTTATGATGGTTACACATGATTACTTAAATAATGTGGATCCAGATGCAGATAAAGACGTAATGTATTATGCGATAAAGAATATTTGTAGATGTACGGGATATATAAACATTATCAATGCTATAAAGACTTCAGCAGAACTCTTGAAAGGAAAATGAAGAAGACATAGCCCTATAAGGCATGAAGAGGTCCAGAAAACTTTTTAGTCAGCTCGTTTTTTTAGATACTGAATCTCCTTTTCTACAATGCTCAAAGCATCTTTAAGATCTCTTTCAATAAGCTCAAGAACTTGTATTTTAGCTTCATTTGGCAAATATTGTAATAATCTTTCAATAGCCTCATCAGATACCTTAGCTCTACTAGCCCAGAAGAAACTTTTCTTATGTTCCCCTACAATCTCTTTAACTTGTTTAGAAGTTAGATACTTTAATACGAGACTATAAATTTCTCTTCTCGTATCATTACTGACGTAACTTATATATTTTACCATAATATATTGTTTGAAAAACATGCATATACATTATTACCCTTAACTTTTAGGGTATAAACTATTAATCAACATTTTGTCAATCCTTTTATGGACTTAGTCGTTACAATTTTATCGTAAATAATGGTATTAGAGCATGCTTTGATAGGTACACTAGCATTAATAAAACATAGGACCGTAAATCGAAAGATAGGAGTTCCATTAGCTATATTCGAGATGATATACTACTCTTTTCTGCTCATAACCTTTCTAAACTTCTCATATCAATTCATTTCTATAACAATTGTTTTCCTTCTAATTCATTTCTTAGGAGGATTTTGGTACATATTTGATAAACTGTATAGTTATAATGATAAAGGAACGATAAGCCTTACCCTTTTAGGGCGGGAAGGAGGTCAGAAAAAACTCTATACTGTATATTCTTTTTTCGAATTTGGTGAGCTCATTTTTCTACTTTATATCCTTTTCTTATCTGTTTAAATACTTGTCTAAATGTGTTTAAATAGAATGATAAAATTCCAATCCCCTGCAGAGGTGCGGATAATATCAATAATGGTGAGCTGAAACCTAAATCGTATATTGTTCTCAGCAATAATCCGATATTAAGAATTATAATGGGTATGTATGAAGGTTTAATCTTAATGTGAAAGCCTGTGGAGGCAATTAACATGTCTATTAATACTGCATCTACTCCAAATACCGTATTAAATAAAAAACCTACAGCAATTGAGTGTATGAAGGCATCATAACTCTTCAACGACAAGATTGCTGAAGCTAAAAGCCAAGTCCAAGCTATACTCAGACTAATCCTTGGATATAGTCTTCCTTTAGCCTTTAATAACCCAGATCCATGGAAGGAGAGTAGCCATCCTAAAAATATAAAAACTGATGCTAAGGTTAAAGGATAAATCAAAAGTCCTAAAAGTAGGAAAATATAAGCTGCGGCTATTTCCTTATCTCTAATTAATCTTCCTCCGAATACTAGTCCAATGTCCCTACTCATCACGGAGAAGATAGTAAGTGTAGGGAAAATTAGGGATAACCAAGGTAAATCGAAGTTAGTTTGAAATGCGGTGATGAAAATCGTTATCATGAGAGTTGCAAATAATAAGTAATTATACGTTGTTGGCTTTAATCCTAGTTGTGATGAATTAAAGTAAATTTTAGAGTGGTAGATTAGCATAGCTAAGGAGATTAATACCACGTATAGCGCATAAGGGGATGAAGGTAATAGAACTGAAAGTAGTAAGGAAATTAGCACAGTTATTGCGAATACTATTACGTAATAATTAGGGGCAGGCTTACCACTCCATTCAACGCTCAACGCGACAAGTATTTCGTTGCCTATTATTGTTAAGAAGAAGCCATAAATCATAATAAACCAATGAGATTCAAAAAATGTTGTAGGTAAAGGGTAAGGAAATCCTTGCAAATTCATGAAGTTAAAAACTGCGGGTATTCCACCAAATAAAAGAATAATAAAGCCTTCAATAAGTAATAGCATTCCTACTTTCATTGATCTTCCCCATATTGTAATTTCCACATCTGAACTATATCGTAACCATACTTCTGTTTAAACTGCTCTCTACCTTCCTCAGTCATCATTAAAGGAGTCCATCTCGTATCTAAATCTAGATCTACCTTTATGCTTTTAGCGCTAACAGTTTCCTTAATCACTTGTTCTACAGTATAAACTAGATCTTCCGTAACCGGGCAAGCTGGTGTTGTAGCTCCAACCCTAATATAAACATCTCCATCCCCACTTATTTTTAATTCATATATTAGACCTAAATTTACAATATCTATAGGTATTTCTGGGTCATATACTTCTTTAAGCCCCTCCATTATTTTCCTTTTCCACTCATCAATATTTACCATCTCTCCTAACCCTCAAACTTGCCCTTCCTTAATCCATCTTCTACTTCCTCATGATCTTTTTCAGTAGGGGGTGGTGAAACTATATGAAGTATTTCCATTTCTGTCTCAGCCAATACCCCTCTTTTTTCGCCTTTAGGGACTATTATCAAATCCCCTTCTTTAACATCATACTCCTCATCTCCTGCTACAACTTTTCCTTTACCTTTCTTTATAAACAGAATAACATCTATGTTAGGTTTGTGAACAGGTATAAATTGACCAGCTTTAAAGTACGCTAAAATCACAGCATAGTTATTGGTTCTATAGACTTGTACTGGTGTGAATGAGTTTTCCGAAAATTTTCTATTCTTATCGAAATTAGTGAAAATCGTTTTTCTGACCTCGACTTGTTTCTTCTTTAAGAAGGCAATCCATTTACCTCCTTCAATTTCTTTAGCATAATATGCATCCATATCAAAATCCTCTCTATGAGATAGGAAGTGCAGTAGATGGACTGGTTCATGATCATTTATAATGTACATTGCCTCTCCAGATTTTAACTTCTCAAACTCTTGAAGAATTATTGAGTGTCTAACAGACGGTGAGTATTTTCTTACATCCAAGATTTTTTGCTCCATAATTCCCTATTCATAAAATAAATTCTAAAGTATATACCCTAAAAAGTTAGGGAATTTTCTCTCATAAACTTAGGAACCCATTCCTTCGGCATTTTTTCATTTATGTCCTTTAAATTTAGTTTTTCGAGTTCTGGATATACGTTACTCTCCTCTATAGCATTATGTACTTTTAATAGTGAGGATAATAGGCTTAATGAGTTAAGATACTCATCATCCTTTACTGATTCCTCAATTCTACTCATCAAATTCCACATGGCAACGTGTTGGTGCATTAGTTCTATAATTATAGGATCAAGTCCAAGCTTAGGGAATAATATCTCTTCCTCAATGAAAATATGTTTCTTCAAATTTTCTGAAAATTCATAAAATTTTTCGTTACTACCCAATTCCCTTATTTCTTCAATTAACCTATCCTCTTCCAAATGTTCTTTTATTAATCTCTGAACTAAGCTCAAAAATCACACCTCAGCTATCCACAAATCTTCCCCCACTTTCACCTTACGTTTAACCTTATGTAATCTCTCTGGATCTAACCCAGTTACAAGAATTACCTTATCTCTTTTAACCTTATGCTGTATAGTATCTATAATTGAGTAGTTATCCATTATTTTACTGAAAATCTCATTTGCCTTAATTACATAATTTCTATGTACATCTTCTCCTATTTCCCTCTCAACCTCCTCTAATACCTCAGAGTAATCCCCATCTAAATTGTTTAACCATCTATTCTCCTCCTCAGTAATATGATCTAGCATTGTACTCACGAATTCTCCTATCCCTTCTTGTGAATTGAGAGCTTTTTCCGCCAAGCTTTTCATAGATGGATGATCTTTAACCACTTCATCAAACCCGCTTATTGAAGCTATTCTCTCTTCTTTTTTATTGTGGCAACTGATTACGAAGGTATAATAGAAGTCTTTATAAAAAGATAGTATATCATTGAAATAATTGGAATCCCCTAAGAGGGTTTTTATAGCATAAGAATATAGTAATGATTTAGTCGCCTTGAGAATAACAAGGTGTTCCTCTTTAATTTCTTCTTTCCACATAGGTTAGTCTCTAGACTAAAAGTAAATAATGGTAGACCCTAAAAGATTAGGTTTTACACCCAAAAGGTTTAGGGTACAGATTTTTTTTAATCACGGAAAGCTAGTCATGGTGTCTTATGGTGAAAGTTAAAGCTAGAAATCATGCCTTATACTTTGTCGGCGTTTTGTCATACTTAGTGTCCCTAATACCGTTTTACAGCATAAACGCCATCAGATCGTTAATCCTTATCCCTATACTAGTATATACCTTACCCATTTTAGAATATCTACAGCCTAAGATATCAATAATTAGATTGAGTTACAAGGACTTCTTATTGATTATATTAGCTGGCATTCCTTACTTGTTTATTAAGCCGTCCATTTTCATCTTTATCCCATTACTTCTAATCTTTATAACGCTTTGGTTATTTTATGTCAAGAACGCAATGTGGGGAAACGTATTAGGCACTACATTCCTAGCATCCTTATCAATCGTTTGGAGTATCTTTGTTGATAATAACTTTATTTTACCTTCCATTTATTGGATATTATATATTTTTACCGGTGCTTTATATGTGGAATACAAGATACCGTATAGAAAATTAGATAAAAAGGTAGTAGAAGTTTCTTGGGTAATCTCGGTAATAATCCTCATAATACTAAGCGTTAAAACTCCATTAATGCTAATTACACTTTTAGAGCCTTCAACGAGGTATTTACTACCGGGGGCTAAGCTGAGCTCCGCTAAGGAAATTGGAAAATTAGGTAGGAGAGGAATTAAGAGGGATATATTCTTCGTAATTTTGCTGATATTGACTGGGACGTTAACTTTTTTGTTATAGCACTCACTATATTAGTTCTAACTTCCTCCCCGCCATAGAGGCTTTCCTCACTTTGTAAATATATCCATTTCAATAAATACTAACTCTTCCTTGCGTCTCTTTATTTCACTCCACTTACTTCAGTCCTTTCATCTCATTAGCTCAGCATACCTCATGGACCCTATTTCTTTAATGGACTCTGGCCGTGACCAAGAAAAGGCAAGTCTCACCTTTTAAGGCGGGGAGGAGATCAGTAGAAAGCTTTCTTAACTCTGACTTCCTCACCGCGATAAATGGCGAGGCTTGTCCTTCCTTTGTCAGCAAGGCTTATATGTTTTTCTAGCTATTCGAGTTGAATAGGAAAGTTCCTCCTAATACTAAAGCCCTTATTCACCTATTAAAATAACCTCTGGAATATTTAGTTCTTTAAGCTCCCTCTCCTCTCTAAATAAGGCTTTAGTATTTTCCACCCTCGCAGTAGCTATTGTTATACAGTCAGCTAATGAGATAGGGTATTTACACTTACACTTCCCAGCTTCCCTTATTACTTTCCTATTAACTCCAACTACTCTAAATAACCCTGAACTTATTAAGTTATCAATTATCTCCTCAGCCTTCTCTGCACCAAAGTCCTACAAATAATGTAATAGGTTTCAACTAAGCTTAACGAATTAACTATAGGTCTTATTTTACCACTCCTTATCTTATCAAAAATTTCCTTGTACTTCCCTTCAATAAAGGATAGCAATATACCGCTATCAAGAACTAAACTTTCTGACAGCCCTATCTTCTCTCCTCTCAGCCCTCAACATTTCGTACAGCTCAACGCCTTTAGCTACTCCAAATACTTGATCTAAGAGTTCAGGTCTTTTTCCTCTCCTCTTTTCTAACAAATAGTTTATTGCATCATCAATAGTGAATTTTCTTCCATACTTCATTTCCAATTTTCCTATTAACTTTATTAATTTCTTTTTTGTTCCAGCTTTAATCTTTACTGTTTCTAGTTTTTCTCCCTTTTCCACTTTTTCCACCATTATAATTTTTCACACTAGCCTTTATCAAGCTAGTTCTTCTCTCTTCTCAGCCTTATTGCAGCCTCAGTCCAGTAAGCTCTGAATATAAGGGGTACTTCTTAGCATCGTCCAATATATACTTCATCACGTCTTCTTTTATCACAATACTATCACTGAAGAGCATCACCTCCTCGTTTAAATTGTGGTCTAAAACTATTTTGACATATCTTTTTATCCAATCCTTTCTTCTCTCCTTTATCGCAGATCCCCCATATTTCTCTATTAATAAATGATCATTGCTAAATGGTTTAGCCTTATCTCCGAATAGCGGGAAAACATACTTATCCTCAATTTTTGCATGCCAATTAACAATGAAGTCGTGCGTCTTCTCAAGGATTTCTATCGCCTCGTTTTCAGACTTGTCGAGAAGAGAAAGGGCAATTGAAAATCTAACCCTTAATATCGAGTGCTCGAAATATAGTAAGTCTATAGGACTTTTGATCCACATAAGATAGCATAGGTTAAAGATGGATAAAAAGATTCAACAAAGACGTACTATTTTATAGTTAGATATATTTAATATTACGGGTGTATGAAAAAAGTTAATAATAATTACCTTGTACTTCACTATTAAGAGAACAGCAAACCTCACCTTTTAAGGCGGGAAAGAGGTCAGATACCCTAAAGGTTTAGGTTATAGCTTTTATACACTAAGTGAGGTAATTATAGTGAAAATGATAAAAGTAAAAAGAGTGTACGAGAAGCAAGAAAAAGATGATGGAATTAGGATACTAGTTGACAGACTATGGCCTAGGGGAATTAAGAAAAATCAGATTGATGTTTGGCTTAAAGATATAGCTCCATCAGAGGAATTAAGGAAGTGGTTTAATCATGATCCTAGTAAATGGGAGGAATTCAAAGCAAGATATTTTAATGAATTGAATAATAATCCAAAAGTAAAGGTTCTCTTAGAGCTAGTAAAGAAATCTAATAACATTACCTTGTTATATTCTGCTAGATCACCTCATAATAATGCCATAGCACTTAAGGAATATTTGGAAAACTTATTAAAGGTCAATGAGAGTTAGAATAGATGAAACAACCCGTTGAGGCTACAATCCTAATAGAGAATCATCCTTGTGAAGTAATGGCAACTTTCCAGAAATTGGGTATCAATGCCAATGTGGAGAATATAAAACTGCGTGATGACGTTACTGATCACGTTGCTGAGTTGAAGTCAAATAATGGTAAGGTTGTTGAAGAGCTTAAGAAAGCCTCGCTTAAAGTTTTAAGAATAAGCGAGGATAAGGTTTGGATAAGGACTAATGGTTGTAGTGTTTGTAAATTATTATACCACAATGATGTGATTGTGGAAAAAGTGAAAGTCATCGGTAACAAAAGTGTCATGTATTCCCTAATGTTACCCAACGTGCATTCCCTAAAAAAATTTTTAGAAGAACTGAACAATATAGGAGTTAAAGTAACCGTTATTAACATTTCTGAGATAGACAGTGAAGAACTGACTGAGAGGCAAATGGAGATATTGAAGTTAGCTTATAAGTTAGGTTATTTCGATGTGGATAGGAGAATTTCGTTAAGAGAATTGGCTGAAAAGCTAGGAATAAGCCCACCAACGTTAGAAGAAACGTTAAGAAGAGCATTAAAGAAGGCAGTTAAATATTATTTAAATAAGAAAGGATAAAACGATAATAATGATCCCATAAAACTTAAAATATCTCTACATCAAGAATTTATCGCCAGTATAACTAAAACAGTTATACTAAAAACTTTTTATTATAATCGATCATGAAAAACTTTTGGCTTATCACGAATTTTGTAACGAATTTATAAAATGAGGAAGGAGGGAAGAAAGCAATAGCCTTTAAATGCTTTTCATTACAAAATCTACCTCACCAGCCCTCATATATTGTCTTCTCTCTGGTGTAAAACTCTAATGCCTCTTCTCCCATTTCTTTCCACGTGGTAGCTCCAGAATTCTTAAACCCACCAAACGGAGCTTGCAACTCTAAACCCACTGTAGGCTTGTTAACCTTTATAACACCTGCTTCAACCTTTGTAACAAATTCATTTATTGCCCTTATGTCAGTTGCTACAATTCCCGCGGTATGTCCATAATCAACAGCATTCACGAGATCTATAGCCTCATCTAAACTCTTCACCTCTGTTACGCTTAGGATTGGTCCGAATATTTCTTCTTTAAATAGCCTCATCTCCTTAGAAACTCCTTCAAATATAGTTGGCTCTAGGAAATACCCTTTACCTCCCAATGTATTCCCGCCATAAATTAATTTAGCTCCCTCATTTTTACCAACCTCAATGTACTGTAAATCTTTCTTATATTGTGATTCGTCTACTACTGGTCCCATATCAACATCTTCGGTACCTGGTCCCACTTTCCACCTCTTTACCCTTTCTAACAATTTTTGCTTAAATTGACTATAAACCTCTTTATGAACAATCACTCTACTTGTCGCAGTACAAGACTGTCCAGTGAGTCCAAAGGCACCCCTAACAGCTAACTCTGATGCTAATGTTAAGTCAGCACTTTTATCAATGTATAAAGCATTTTTTCCTCCCAATTCCAATTGTATCCTAGTCATTCTGTCTTTGGAGCCAACTAGTTTATATATCCTTTTACCTGTTTCCGTAGAACCAGTAAACGATACTGCAGCTATGTTATTATCTGTAACTATAACGTCTCCTACTTCATTTCCTTTACCTACTACAAGGTTTATTACGCCCTCCGGTAATCCGGCTTTATGTAATATATCTACGAACTTAGCTACTATTAAAGGTGTCTTGGATGCAGGCTTTATTATTACAGCGTTTCCTGCTGCTAATGCCGGAGCTACTTTCCATACTGGTATTGATAGAGGGAAGTTCCAAGGCGTTATTGCAGCAACAACTCCTAAAGGCTCCTTAATAGTAAATATTCTAGTGTTTTGATCAGCTGATGGTAAGGTTTTTCCTCCCAATTTAAAGGCTAAAGCTCCATAGAATTTTAATAGATTGTAACTTCTAGTCACTTCTGCCATGCTATCTTTTAGCGTTTTCCCTTCTTCTAGCGTCATAAGTAATGCAAAATCTTTAGCTTCCTCTTCCATGAGCTCCCCTGCCTTCAATAGTATACTCCCCCTCTTTGGGGAAGGGGTCCTAGCCCATTCGTCAAATTTACTGATAGCCTTATTAATAGCCTCCCTAACATCGTCTTTAGTAAATAATTTTATCTTAGCTAATACTTGATCTTTATCAGCGGGATTAACATCTAGATATTCTTCTCCACTCCCCTTAATCCACTTGTCAGCTAACTCTTGATAAGACATATGAACATTTTGTAATCATGCTTTAAATTTTATAGTGTTAACATGTTTAGTATCAAGCTTATTACTTCTCGAATAAATATTTATAATTATGAAACTATTTAGGGTCTTGAGAAGGAAAAGTAATTGTTACATATCATATGCAATAATAAATAATAATGTGATCAGATTAGATGAAGATCCTGTGAAAACTTTAATAAGGTACTCAGAAAATAAGGAAGTCCTAGGAGATAAGGTAGTAGACTTAGATTATAACGTGTTGCTGAATAAGTTTGAGGTAAATGAAGCAAGGATCACTAAACCGTTTGATCCCTTAGAAGTATGGGGTTCTGGAATTTCGTACGAAATGGCTAGGCAGAGGTACTCAGAGGAAAACGTGGCTAAAATTTTAGGTATGACGATTTATGAAAGGGTTTATGATGCAGTAAGACCAGAAATATTCTTTAAGGCTACAGCTGATAGATGTGTAGGTCACGGCGAGGCAATTGGTGTTAGGTCAGACTCTGAATGGACATTGCCAGAGCCAGAACTTGCCGTTGTTTTAGACTCTAAGGGAAAAATATTGGGATATACAATTATGGACGACGTGTCAGCTAGGGACCTAGAAGCTGAAAATCCATTATACTTACCTCAATCTAAAATATATAGTGGTTGTTGCGCTTTTGGTCCTTTCATAGTAACTCCAGACGAAATAGGGGATCCATATAACTTAGAAATAAGATTGAGAATAATTAGGGAGAATAAGGTGTTCTATGAGGGTAGTGTAAGCACAAGCAAGATGAGAAGGAAAATTGAAGAACAAATACAATACTTGATTAGAAATAATCCTATACCTGACGGCACTATATTAACTACTGGTACAGCCATAGTTCCGGGAAGGGATAAGGGATTAAGAGATGGTGATATAGTAGAAATAAGTATAAGCAATTTAGGAACCTTGATAACACCAGTAGTGAAGTTAAAGGGCTAATCCATCTATACTTACTTCTCCCCATCCATAAATGGCTTTCCTCATTTGTGTGTGAACAACAATTTGGTTGTTTTGATATAAATTGAATTTTCCTTATTGTGGAAAAGTATTTTTAGAGTTATTTATTAGGATGAGAATAGGTTTGATTTCCTCGCTTACCCAAATTATCTCTTATCCTTTTAAACTTACTTTCATTCCTTGGACGAGATTAGCCTTGACGTCTTACTCGCTTGCCAAATTGGAGGACTTCATTGCCTCACACTACGTTGATGAGGGTTAATGGTGAGATGGGTTGTTAGGCATTACGAGTCTGTGTATTCTTCATGTTCTTAGGAGTGATAGCTTCTACGTTTACGTAAATGGTATTAAGCTTGAGAATTGGAAGGATAAAGTTATCTTCCTACACGATAAGGCATCAGTCTACAAGACATTCTCTTGTTCAGAAGCCTAAAACTAGCAGGCATGAACTTCACATGGAACTCAACAAGAAACACAATAAAGAGATGGCTAAAAATATTCTTCAATACAATTTACTCGAAATCTATTGGCATAAGTTAGAATATGGGGTAAATTAAATTGTTGTCCACACACAAGACGTCAGTATCTAGGCAAATCTTCTTTTCCATCTTGTCCTATCCTCCTTAATAATCTTTTTTAGCAATTCTGCCTTCTCCGGTGACAACTTTGGGACTTCTTCTTTTAATAGCTCATTAAAGAACTCGTCCCAAGATAAAGGTCTATTAATCTTTTCCTCAATTTCTTTTTTCTTTAGCTCTAACAACTTTTTCGTTTTCTCACTAATGGATATTGTAGTTATATTTGACACAATATAATTATATAGTTTTTAATTATATAAAGCTGAGTAGCCTAGCTTTAGAAAAGGTAATTCTTCACACATTAAATGCCGTAGAGTGCTTATAGACTTTGAACTACCGTTAACTATTAACAGATAGTTTACATTATTTATATGTGTAGATATTTCCTCCCATTCATAAATAGCTTTACTCGTTTCGTAACTTTTTAGATAGATTAAAATCGTATATATTAAATAAACTTTAGATTTAAGGTTTATATTTTTATAGAAGATTCTTTCAACTTCATAAAAAATGCTTAAATCCGAATATGTTATTTACGAGTTATGCCGAATAAGGATGACAAATACCTAGCCAAAAATTCAATAACATATAAGGAAGTATTAGCTCAAGGTATAGGTGGAGCAGCTCCTGCTATGGCAAGTTTAGTTACACTGACAGGGGCAGCGGCATATACGTACGCATCACTCCCGTTAGCTATGGTATTAGCCCTATTTGCAGTATTATTGGACGCCACCAGGCTTTCAATAACCGCTAGATATGTTCAGAGTGCAGGAGGTATCTATGCCTTCATTTCCTATGGATTTGGAAAATTTGTAGGTTACTTAATAGGTTGGGCTTACGTACTTTATACGTTAACTGCTCTAGTCTTCATCTACTTATCAGTAGGTGTATTCTTACCTGCAGCTTTTAGCGTCATTGGTCTTAATACGCCAGATTGGCTTTGGTTACCAATAGTTATAATAGTGTCACTGTTTGGTGGAGTTTTATCATACTTAGGTATAAGACCATCCCTAAGATTTTCCCTAATAATGAGCATGCTAGAAATAGCTTTCATAATTGGAACCTCTCTGCTAATAATGTCAAAAGTTCCACCGGATCCTAAGACATTTACCCCCGCTTATGCTCCCTCTGTTTTCAATATAGGTGTAGGCATGGCTTTCGCTTTTTTAGCCTTTGCTGGTTATGAGACTACATCAGTCCTCGGAGAAGAATCAGTAGACCCTAAGAATACTATAGCTAAAGGAGTTTTCACTAGCGCGTTACTTGTTGGGATTACTTACATTTTGGCGAGTACTGCCTTCGTTACTGGATGGGGAGTAAACAATATGCCTAGTTTCTTCAATAATTTAGTCCCTGGAATAGTGTTAGGTGTAAGATACGGAGGACTCATCTTAGGATTAATCTTAACAATCTTATTAATTAATAGTGGATTAACTGACTCCGTAACATTCTTTAACACGGTTTCCAGAGTGTTGTTCGCGATGGGAAGGGATGGAGTGCTGTCAAGAAAGTTGCACGAAGTACATAAATTTAGAAAAACCCCTTACATAGCGATATTTTTCTCATTAGCCTTCTCATTAATATACACTATAATTTTCTCATTAGTTATAGGTCCAGCTAATGTGTTTCTGGCTGTAGGTATAACATCGACTTTCGGATTCCTCATTGCGCTATTCTTCGCCAACATAAGTCTATTGCTAATATTAAGGAGGAATAACGCCCTAAGTATATGGAATATATTGTTAACAATCATAATAAACGCTATAATATCGTTTGTAATATTCGCAAATATAATCACTACATCTGTAAACATTCCAGTATTAATAGGTGTGATAACGTTCTTAGTATGGATGATAGTTGGCGTAATCTATTATTACTCAATCGGAAAATATCAAGTAACAGAAGAGAAAAATTAATTTTTTTAAAATTCAATTAAATCCAAATATTATACGTAAATATTTTTGGTTTGTATCAAGCTTCTCCACTAAAACTACTATCTGCAAGCTATAACACTCTTAACGTTTATTTCTTATTCTCTTAGGTAAAATATAGCTCTCAAATATCAATACTACAATATAGAAACTTTAAGAATATTCTCAAATTATTGGCAAGGAATTAGGTGGAAAAATGCTACCTTAGCTTATTGAGTATGTAGCTTTGAACCTTATTGAATGTATTAGTGTGGAGAATCTTTCTAAGTGGGGAGTAGTAAACCCTCAACTTGACTAGGGATAAGAACATTAGTATTATTACTTTAACCAATTTCTTAGATATTTTACTGTTGCTTTCATCATGAATATAGCTAATTTCAACTTCCTTTATTTTATACCCCCTTCTCTTAAAGGCGTAAATCAAGTTTACATCAAATAGTAAGTCATTTATAATTAATTCGTCTATTAAATTACTGACTTTTTCCTTATCAATTAATTTAACGCCCGATTGAAAATCGGAAAATTCTGCTAAACTAGGAAAGAATATTTTTACCAGTAATATAAACGCTTTATGCAAAAATCTTCTTCTCAATGGCATGCCTATAATTTTTCTCTTGGGTAACACTAGATCAGCATCAGTTAATAATATCTTTTCAATGTCATTCTTCATTACCGGCAAGTCAGCATCTAACAGAAGTATCTTTTTATTCATTGATCTAATGATTCCATCTCTGAGGGCTGCACCCTTACCCACTCTGGTTTTATACTCTATAACTTTCACTCCATACATTTTAGCTACTTCTGCAGTGTTATCGTTACCATCGAATAGTACGATGATTTCTGAGTTAGGTAACCAATCTTTTAAAGAACCCAACGTCTTGTTGATTCTTTTCTCTTCGTTGTACGCTGGTATAACAATCGACAGCATTTTTATAGAACTACTCCTTTGTAATTTAAAAGCTTTACTTTGCGTAATATCATGAACATTAAAAAGTGATTAAAAGTATTTCGATTGGAATACGATTATTGTTCACTTTGTCCTAAATTTTCTTTCGTAATACTTAAAAATTTTATGCAGCTAATAGGAAAGTTCCTAACTATTTTAATATGAATTAATGTGTGTATCATAAGGCGTATTTAACTTTCAATTAATTATTATTTAAAAACCTAAAAAAAGATTATGGTACTAAAGTAACTCTATCCTAGTATATATAGTAACACTACAAGAAACTTAAAAGAAACTATTCCTAAAAATCTTAAGGCTGACAATATTATTAGGCTCTTATTTAGTGATTTCTTATACTCTCATAATATTTTATTCATAAAAACTTCAGTAATGACGTTCTAATTAAAATACGAGTAAATCAATTCTCTCCTTTGTTTTATGGGCGAGAACTTCTGATTAATATCAATCTCCTCATTGGAAAATACCACGAACTCAGTTAATGGAGACATAGCTAACTGCTTTCTCCATAAATTTTTTGCAAAAGCATATATTTCAGTGTAAAAATCCTCATACTTTAAGCCTAACGGTTTCGAAATCCAATAAGCGTACTTTAACGATGGAGTCTTAAACTCACCTCTTAATAGTTTATATAACCCGCCTTTTCCATTTCTAGCCATTTTGGCGATTATATCGTGCACCCGTTTAGTACTGGGATCGTTTACTATAGAATCGTTAAGTATATCCAAAGTTTTAGAACTTTCTATAAAATACCAGTCCTCGTATGCAGATTCATTAGACCAAGGGACATAATCGACTTTTACTACTATAGAGCCTAGGTAACCTTTGACCTTGACGTTATTATTATAATACTTATGAAAACTTATCAATGCATCATCATATTCCTTTTCAGTAAACTCACTTCCTCTTTGATGCCAAAACACATATGCTAACATTCTATCTTATTCTAATATCTTCCTTTATTATATTTTCGGATAATAAACCGGAAGTAATCTAGTGTATAACTGACTTCCTCCCTGCCATAAATGACGAAACTCACTTTCTAAAAAGTCTAGGAATGCATGCTTATATATAGCTTATTGGCGTTATAGATTTTCCTATGCGATATGCCTTTTACTCATAAGTACTATCGTTGTGTAAATTGTGGTTATGAGAAAGATCGTGGTGTTGTTATAATAATAATACTTATGGTAATCCGAGTGTCTTAACTGCCCCTTAAAGATAAGAGATACAATTCAGAATCGATGAGGGGAACCCCTCTAAAGGGGGAGTTAGTTTTACCACCTTATATTTATCATCCACTACATCAAATTCGAACTATCTTAATCCTTATTATGCTTATTATCACGATAATCCTTATATGCTAAAGAGATAATATTAAATTGATTAATATGATAATAGTTGAAACCCAAGAAGGAAAAAGGCATGAAATACCGGTAATAGATTATCACGTCCACGTTTGGAGAGCTGATGAAGATAATTGGCTAAGACCAGAATTAGGTAAAGGATGGATAAATTGTTTTTATGACTACCATAAGAGTCTTAGCCCAGAAGATTATATCATGGATTTTAACACGTTCAAGTACTATGGGCATAATAGAATGATAGAAGATGTAATGATTAAGGGTTATGTAGATGTTGCCATAACTCAGCCCCAGTATTTACTTTACTTTTATAGAAGACCTTTTGGCAATACTGAGGAGTTTGGAAAGTTAGCATTAGAAAATCCCTACAAGTTTGTTATAGGTACTAGATGGGATCCTAGAGATGGTGAAGAGGGTAAAAGGCAACTAGAAGAAGACGTTAGAAAGTATAGGGTTAAACCATGGCAAATGAAGCACGTAAAGTTATACACCGCTGAATGGAAGGAGATTAATGGCAGTTTATCCAGAGGCTGGAGATTAGACTCTAAAGAGGCTTTCGAGTTCATAGAGTTCAGCAAATCATTGGGAATAGAGATATTAGTCCCACACAAGGGTCCAACGGTTTGGCCTTTAGATAAGGACGCATTTGACGTTAAAGACGTTGACTCTGCAGCATCATCTTTTCCAGAGATGAAATTTGTTGTAACTCATGTAGGCTTACCTAGATTAGACGACTTCTGCTGGATAGGGGTTCAGGATAAGAACGTTTACGCTGGTTTAGCTGTTGCGACAGCTTTCATAAGGAAAAGGCCTAGATATTTTGCCCAAATCATGGCTGAACTGCTCTTCTGGCTAGGACCGGATAGAATACTTTATGGTTCAGATTATGCAATATGGAATCCAAAGTGGATAATAGAGGACTTCATAAAGTTCGAACTACCTAAAGATATTGAGAGAGAATATGGTGTTGAATTGACGTTAGACGTGAAGAAGAAGATATTATATGAGAACTCTGCTAAGTTATGGGGAATTCCGATAGAAGAAGTGGTAAAAAGAGAAGATGAGATTTCTAAAAGAAGGAACGTGTTACAAGTTAAATTATAAGTGATTGAACATGAATATAGAGGATATAATCAAGGAGGTAATAGATCCAGAAACTAACAATTCCATTATTGATTTGAAGTTCTTGAAGGGTTATAATATCGATAAAAATGGTAAGTTGACAATTACTATTTCTCCTCCAACCTTCTTCTGGCCGCCAATATTTCTTTATATGATAATGGAAGATATTAAGAGAAAATTACCTAATGTAATAATAAACGTTATTGACCATCACGATGCTAAGAGATTAAGTGAATGTATCAATAGAGGGTTAACATTTAAAGAATGTTATCAAGATGAGGCAATAGGAAATCATTATGAAGAGGTTAGGAATAAGTTTATGGTAGAGAAAAGAGGTAAAGAAGATAGATTAACTAAACTTTCGTTAAGTATAAACGGGGAGTTCTGCAAACTAATAGCTGAGGCGAAAGAGAAATGAAGGCTGTAAGGATTCACGAGTATAATAAACCATTAAGTGTAGATGAAGTCCCAGAGCCTAAAATTACCTCGCCTTATGACATAATTGTTAAGATAAGAGGGGCTGGGGTTTGTAGAACTGATTTGCATATCCAAGAAGGAGTATGGAAGGATATCTTTAATCCAAAACTACCTTTTGCAATAGGACATGAGAACGTAGGAATAGTTGAAGAAGTTAGTGATAATGTTGATTGGCTACAGAGAGGGGATCAAGTAATATTACACCCATTTATAACTTGTAGGAGATGTAAGGCTTGTAGAGCTGGAAATGACATGCATTGTGTTAATGGAAAGTTTCCAGGTTTAGATGGTACTGATGGAGGATATGCAGAATATCTGAAGACGTCAGCTTTTTCAGCTGTAAAGGTACCTAAGGGTGTTGATTTAGTTTCGATGGCTCCATTAGCTGATGCAGGATTAACTGCATATCATGCAGTAAAGAAAGTTTCTAAAGAACTTTATCCCGGCACGTTTTTAGCAATAATTGGCGTAGGAGGTTTAGGTCATATAGGTTTACAAGTAGCTAAAGCATTAACATCAGCTAAAATCATAGCAATTGATATTGATGAACGAAAATTAAAGTTCGCAAAGGAGTTAGGAGCAGATTATACGATATTAGCTAAGGACGCAATAGATGAGATTAAGAAGATAACTGATAATGTAGGCGTTGACGTGGTAATTGATTTCGTAGGTGAGCATAACACTCCTAGAGATTCGCTTCAAATGATAAGGAAGGGAGGGTTGTATTCTATAGTAGGTTATGGTGGAGAGTTCAGAGATCTAACGGTGGATTTCATCAGCAGAGAGATAAGCGTAGTTGGAAATTTAGTAGGCACGTATAATGAGTTAGCTGAACTAGTTGAACTATATGTCCAGGGTAAGGTGAGGGTAAATGTTAAGACTTTCTCACTTACAGAAGCTAATCAAGCTTTAGAGGAATTGAAGAGAGGACAGATATTAGGAAGAGCTGTACTAATACCATAAGTCTTCCATTTTATTAAATGAGTGATACTAATTCTGATAGTGATAAAAAGAACGGCAGACCTCGCCCTTAGGGCAGAGAGGAGGTCAGATTTTTCTTAAACAATCTTAAAGTAAAAATTCATTTTATTGATTTTAAACGGTAGATATTTAATGGAGTCTGACAAAGGAAGGACAAGCCTCGCCCTTTAGGGCGGGGAGGAAGTCAGCACTTATGTGATAGAGTCTTCTTTACAAACGAAAGGAAAGACTCACCCTTCAAAGTGGGGTCTGCTTTAATAAAATTCTCCATCTTAATTCGTGGTTTAATAACGGCGCTAAATTCACATATGACTTTATAACTAACATCATTAAAATTTAAAAAATGGTTATTTATAGCAGTGACAGTAAACTCTCGTCTGGCGTTCCTTTAGGAGGAATAGGGGCTGGTAAGATAGAATTAGATAATAAAGTGAGGATGGTAAATGTTTCGATATTAAATAATTGGAATAATCCCATAAGACTGCTTAGGGGTTTTCACGTTTTTATAAAGCCTAGAGAGAAATCTCAAGGATTCCTCTTTCAGAAGAATAGCGGTTTATCAACAATTAGGGAATATCAAGGAGAAATTACTTACGAAGGAAGATATCCTTTTGTTAAGGTATTAGGTAAAATTGATAACATTTCAATCAAGCTAGAAGCTTTCTCACCTATAATCCCCCGAGATTTAAAGAATTCTACTTTACCCGTAGTAGGCATTACTATAACTATAATTGGAAGCAAAAATGGTATAATATCTATATCTATGCCTAACATAATTGGAACTACTAGTATAGGAAGGATTAACGAAAGAATTAGTGATAATGCAGTTATACATAAAAATCTTAAAGCAAATGAATACGATCCAGCTAAAGGTGATGCAACATTAATAGTAAATAAAGCTAAACATATCATCACCCAATATAACTTAAAGAAGAAACCAAGTGAAAGTTTGAATTATTGGTTAAATCAGTACGAAAACGAAGAGCCTTGGCAAAATTTGGACAAAGATAAAATACCAGTTGATGATATCCACGAAGTTCAAGGTCATAGAGATGAACCTGCCAGTATAATAATATCGGAATATGAGGAGAATGAAGAGGTAAGATTTGCTTACTCTTGGTATATAACAGGAAAATATGTATTTTACCCTTATGGACATTATTACCACAACTTCTTCAAGAACTCTTACGAAATTGCCAAGTACTTCATGGAGAACTATGAAGAGTTAAGGAGAAAAAGTGAAGAATGGCATAAAAATTTGCCAAACTATTTTCCAGATTGGCTTAAAGATGCAATAATAAATAGTGCGTACATACTTTCTACAAGCACTTGGCTTGACGAAAAGGGGAGGTTTGCAATCTATGAAGCACCAGAGAACTGCCCCTATCTAGGTACGATTGGGACTTGTTATGAATTTGGTTCATTACCAGTTTTATTAATGTTTCCGGAATTAGAAAAATCGTTTCTTAAAACCCTTTCAAGTCAGATTAGAGAAGACGGCTATGTTCCACATGACTTAGGATACAATTCCTTAGATTCTCCAATAGATGGCACAACTTCTCCACCAAGGTGGAAAGATATGAATCCAACATTTATTTTATTAGTATATAGATACTTCAAGTTTACTAATGATTTAGAGTTCTTAAGGGAGATATACCCTAGCTTAGTCAAAGCAATGGAGTGGGAGTTTGACGTATGTAAGGATGGATTACCCTACCTGGAGGGAGAAATGGACAACGCGTTTGACGCTACTATAATTAAAGGTCATGATAGTTACACTTCTTCTCTGTATATAGCCTCTCTAATCGCCATGGAGCAAATCGCTAAGTTGATGAAAGATAATAAGACGCTAAGTAATGTAGAGGAGAAGCTAAAAATAGCAAGAGAAGTGTATAGAAAGATGTTCAATGGAAAGTATTTCAAACCCTCAGATAATTTGGATGGCTGTTTCATAGCCCAGATTTTCGGAGAATGGTGGACTTCTTTACTGGGATTAGAAAAAATTATGGAAGAGGAAAAAATAGTTAGTGCGTTAAATTGTATCTTAAATTTAAACGGTAATGCATCAAAGTACTGTACTCCAAACTTAGTTAGTGATAAGGGCGAAATAATGAATTACAGCCAACAGACTTACTCCTCATGGCCCAGAATGGTCTTTGCCATTTCTTGGCTGGGGTATAAGTATGGTATTACAGACTTCTTGAAGTTAGCTGAGAAGGAGTGGAAAAATCTAGTCGAGAATGGATTAACTTGGGATCAGCCTTCTAAGATTAACGCTCGTAATGGTAAACCTGAGCCTATTGTAAACTATTTAGACCATTACATAGGTAGTCCTAGCGTCTGGAGCTTTCTCTTCTAAAATTAGAGCTCCAACCTCTTCCAACACCTTAAAGCGCCTAGATTTATCTCCCCTTTTTAACGAAAGCCTATTATAGATGAAGTTAATACTCTATCGATTCATTAGGAAGGCTTACAAAGTGAGGAAAAAGAGGAAGGCGCTCTATCTATACGTTAGTTCAATAGCTTCACCAAACTAACTAGCCTAAGGAATCACCTTTGAAAACCCTTCTCATAATTTTCCCAGAAGGAGTTTTAGGGATCTCATTCGTAAATCTGACCTCTCTAGGAACCTTATAAGGCGCTAGATTCTTCCTACAGTGATTAATGATATCCTTTGCTAATTCTTCTGATGGAATAAAACCTTGTCTTAACTTAACGAAAGCTACTACAGCCTCTCCTCTGTAAGCATCTGGTAAGCCGACTACTGCTACTTCATCAACTGCAGGATGCTTATAGATAACCTCTTCAACCTCTCTGGGCATTACCTTAAATCCAGAGGTATTAATTATATCTTTCTTTCTGTCCAAAATGTAAATCCATCCGTCAACTATTTTACCTAAATCCCCAGTTGGAAGCCACCCATCTTTAAATTCTCCTAACTTCCAATAACCTTTAACCACTTGAGGTCCTCTAACAAGTACCTCGCCATCTTGAGCTATTTCAATTTCAGTTTCGTAAACTGGTACTCCGGAACTAACAATATCCGTTTCTGGATCAATCGGTAACTTTCCTTCATAGGGATAAGGCCATAAGGTAGCTGGAGAAGTAGTTTCTGTTAATCCCCAAGCCATGTAAATGTAAGTTCCAACTTTAACTTTCCATTCCTCTTCTAAAGCTTTAGGCATAGCCATTCCTCCAGACGACCATACTCTCATACTAGATAGATCTTGTTTATCGTACACGTTTAACATTGCCCTATAGGTAGTAGCGACAGCCATAGTAATTGTAGTCTTCTCTTCTTCGACCGTTTGTAAAGATAAATTGGGATCAAAGCGGAAGAACGTTGATATTGATGAGCCAGAGTAAATTGAGGTAGTTATGTGAAATATTTGCCCGGTTATGTGAAAAAATGGGGCTATACCTAATACTTTATCATTTTCATTAAATTTAAACCACTTATTATATATCCATGTTGAAGCATAAATATTGGCATGAGTTATAGGCACTCCCTTGGGTTTTCCCGTAGTCCCGGAGGTGTAAACTAGTAAAGCTATATCTGATGGCTTTACATCTCTTCTTATCCCCTTCTTATTGCTTTTTAGATCTAACATTTCCTCACATTCATCATTTATCTTCCATTTCTCCTTATACTCACTGGGAATTTCTGCAAAAGTGTTAGGATTTGTAGTTATCGTCTCTATGTTAGCCTTAGTAGCCTCACATGAGGCTATCATTAACTTCGCTCCAGAGTCATTAACGAGAAATTCTAATTCTCTAGCAGAGTAAGCTGGATTAACTGGTAATACAATCCCCCCTAAACTCCAGACTGCGTACTCAACTATTATGAACTGAGGTATATTTTGTGTAGCTAATATTACCACGTCTCCCTTGTTTACTTTTTCTGATAATTGCTGGGAAACAGAGTTAATCATTCTTAATAAATCATCATAGTATATATTCCTCTTAAAGTATGATAAGACAACACGATCCTTATATTTGTGACTACTTTCCTCTAAAATTTTTGGTTGTATAATTGGAATGTACAATTCTTTTGCCTCTTCTCCCTTAATCATGAATTTTCCACCTCTTATAGGAAGCTAAAAATTTTTATGATGAAAGATGTCAGAGTTATACTTGTGGAAGACAATTTAAATACCATATACTTTACAAGTATATCTAGAAATTGATAAAGGCTATTCTATATAATACTAACCTTCTGCCCGCCCTAAAAGGCGAGGTTTGCCGTTCTTTTATCAAACTAAGTTAGATAATTTCCTAAAAATGCTTCTCATAGATAGGGATACATACATCTTACTTTTACCGAGCTCTTTTGCCACATCATCTAGTCTCATCTTCCTAGGAGAATTTAAATAACCTAGCTCTCTAGCTCTAGTAATAACTTTTCTTTCGTTATCAGTTAATAGCATCTCTCCTACATTCCTAGATATCGCTTTAAATAAGTTTTTCTCATTTAAATCTCTTTCAGTGAAGTTTATAATTTCAATTCTACTATCACTTTTTTGCAAACTGTTAACAAAGGTTTTAGGAGGTATGTTAAGTAAAACATCATAATACTCTAAGCCATCCTTAATAGTAGCGTTTATCAGTAATACTCCCTTAGAGTTAAGTCTACTTATTACTGCTTTATCAGCATCTTGAAGCATTGATATAATGAATACTGAGTATCTATTCGTAGTTAAAACGTTCCACAAGTCATAATTTATTATGCTACTATCCCTATCTAAAGCATACCTTAGCTTCGATTTACCCTCATCACTCCTACCCCTAATCATTGTAATTCTGTTCGCTTTAAGAATTCCAAAACTAGAATACTCTACGTTAATAAGGGAATCAGCATAAGTGAAATTTGTTAGCTCAGACCAACACCCGTTATGCTTTATTGTGAGACTTACATAAGAAGTATCTCTCATTGATTGAATTTATAATGTTTATACATTATAAAACTTATGTCTAATTAGTGTTGAGATTCTTGAGAGGAAAAAATATGCATTAATCATTCAAAGAAGTCATCCTAAGTATTAAATTAACAAAAGACAATAATACACTACAGTATTTAAAAAATTCCCTTAAATTTAAAACCAGTTAAGTAAGTCATATAACATCTCTAAGAATTTTCCCTCATTTATCTGATATACTAATTCGACATTAGGTTCTTTCTTCCATATAGATAAATAGTCAACCACAGTCATACCTCTAGTTAAACAATCGCAATTCTCTATATCAATATAGTGTTTCTCCGAACTCTTTACTACACTATCATGATCTATAGCTACAGCTGTAGTAATCAAATCTGGATGAGGATTTCCTCTCATCTTCTGTCTAGTCATGGCATAGTTTCGATAGTAGGTGTAAATATCAACATAAAAATTAGCCATCCTTGTATTAATACTCATTATCTTCTTCCAATTTTGTTCATCTATAGCATAATTAACTATCACATCCCAAGGAACCATAGTTATATTAAAGCCAGCATTAAATACTATCTTAGCTGCATCAGGGTCAACCCATATGTTATACTCAGATACTGGCGTGATATTTCCTCTTCCCCATGCTGTACCACCCATGACCCAGACTTTCTTAATCTTATTTACTATAGACTTATCTTTCAAGTAAGCTAATGCGAGATTAGTTAAAGGGGAAATGGCTAAAAACTCTAGCTCACCAGCATATCTATCTGCTATTTCAACTATTGCATCCATAGCCTTTTTCTTATCAGCAACCAACTTTTTCGGTAATGTTACCTTATCCCCTATTCCTCCTTTTCCATGAACCTCTTCAACAGTTCTAAAACTTTTTATTAACGGTCTATCACTACCTGGATACACTTTAATGTCTTCCCTTCCAATGAACTCTAAAGCCCATAATGCGTTGTTTATTTCTTGTTCATAAGATATATTTCCCTCAACAATTGTTACTCCCTCAACTTTTACGTTATTTCTTAGCAACATGTATAAACTCATAATATCATCTTCGGCCGTATCACAATCAATTATGAAAACTCTACTCATTGTCTCACCTTAATTTTTAGTATATCATGACCTCTTATCCTCAATAACAAATAGTAAATAAGGGCTGATATTAAGCTACCTAAAACTTGATATGGGAAATAGTTAGACACAGCTCCAAAGACGTCATAATAGTTTAAGGCTACTCCTATTGCCAATGCTATTATACCATTCCAACCAATTGATTTGGTTGCTTTATAGAATACAGTAATTGGTGCATTTCTTAATGAAAAATAATAGTCCACTATTAAGATAAACGTAAATGGAAATATCACATCACCTACTAGTAATAAGAAGTTCTCTACATAATTAAGTATTCCTAAAATTGCTAATATCGTAGAGATAACACCTAAACTTAAGGTAGATATGGGTTGAGAAATCTTATAGGACTTTATCCTCTTGAAGAAAACCTCAACAGCTACTAATAAGTCAGCTACAGCTGGGTACAAGTTCATTGCATTAGTGTGGATTATAGCTATTGACGCACCTATAGCTGCAAATATTACCCAAACTGGATCTCCCGGTCTATAGATGGCTGCTAGGTTCCAATTTCCGGTAGTAGCTTGAGATATGTATCCTAATATTCCCATCAATAGTACTGGTAACATTATTCCTAAACCTGGGGAAAGAAAATAGGCTACTGACCTCCCGTTATAGGGCTTTGCAAATCTGGTTACAGTAGTTATCTTATATGACCATGACAGTATGGAGAAGGATAGTATCAAATCCATATCTAGACCCCAATTTATGGGAGAAGAAGGCTGTAACAATTTATTTAAGTCTGGATGGAAGGCAGAGAATAGGTAATAAGTTAATATTGCATAACTTATCACGAGTAAGGGAGCAGTATATTTGTAGAAATAGTTTAACCATTTTGCTCCAAACATTACTAGAATTATTTGTAATATGCCAAGAATGATAGCCCATAATACGAAGGATAACCCACTTGTAGCAGATAATATCTGTGCACCTACAGCTAAGTTAAGTCCAAACCAACCCATGTTAACTATCGTATATAACATTGAGAGAGCGTTAGCAGGATAGTATCCAAACGTTCCTCTAGCTTGGACTAATGACACAATTGGTTTCTGTCTACCTATTTCAGAGAACAGTCCTGCTGGAATTATTCCTATGATAGTTGAGAGCAATATTATGACAATAAAATATGGTATACCAACACCATATACGAGTAAGCCTGCTAAGGGAGTTGCAGCAGATGCACTAGCCATTGCCCAGAAAATAAATAGTGAAGCATAGCTCATGTTTCTCATCTTGTTTGGGATTGGAAGAATTCCTATTGTCTCCATCTCTCTACCTACTTTTCCAATCTCTGGTATTCCCTCTGATGCAGCTTTGATTTTCTCTTCTAATTCTTTTTCATCTTCTGGCATCGAGATTAATATAGAGAAAGGACATATATTAAATATACTATTTACAAGGGAAAAGGGAAACCCGTTATCTATAGTGAGGAGGAAGTAAGTTAGAATAGAATCACGTCCATATTTAAACTAATAGAATAATTTTTCATGTAAAGTTTCGAAGAATATAAAAAATGTAGCTTTAAAAAAATTATGTAGCTTTAACTACTTCTTCCACATCTACTAACTTATATGTTCTAGTATCATAACCTATTATCAAACCTATTATGCCGGTAATAATGCCATATGCTGATAGCCCTAAAGTAGTAGTTACTGGATTTAGTGTGACTCCAGCGAATCCTATGATTATTCCGATTACAGCAGCAGCCTTCACAAAAGCGTATCCCCAACCAGCGGCTGTACCTCTTTCAGCTGTCCCAAAAAACGCATTTATCGATGTCATTCCTTGACTAGCAGGACCTATAACGTGGAAAAAGTAGAATAGGAATGAAAAGAACACGAAGAAGGGTAATGGTAAGTGTAGAATGTATGTTAGTGCTATTAATCCCACGGAAATACCTTCTCCGACAGCACCAATTACATACTGTGACTTCGTACCTATCCTAGGAGTCAGCCATGCAGTTAAATACCCTCCTATTACCCCTCCTAAATAAAGTATTGCTGAAGCTATCAGAGTAGCTAAAGGACCAACTAATTTTAAGGCTAATAAAATATATGGTATATAAAAACCAAATGTGTAAAAGATGAAGCTCTGCTCAAAGTTACCATTAAATGAATACACTAACTCCCGCCATTTATCGGCTTTAAATATACTAAATGCACTTTTAACCCCCTTAGCTACTGGTCTCAAGCTCACATCCACGTCTGGTATTGGTAAATCAACTCCATAAGTTTGTTTTATTATCCTTTTAGCAGTAGCTAACTTACCTTGATATGCTAACCATAATACTGACTCCGGTATTTTACTTCTCAGCCCTAATATAATAGCAGCTAAAACTCCCCCAATTATCATAATTACTCTCCATAATATAGGAGTAGTCAAGCTATGTTCTATGAAATAGAATGGAAATAGTATAAGAAATATAGTTACAAGATACATTATATACCACTGTAATTGCCATAAATTACTCCAAAATAACCTCTGATTTTTTTCTAAATATTCAAAAATATATGCGAAACCAGTAGCAGTATCAGCTCCTAATGCAAAACCTAAAAGACCTCTGAAGACAGTTAGTTCATAAATGTTTGCCGATATCCCCGCTAATATAGCCATTAATACGAAGAGTATCATATTCAATATGAACATATTCCTCCTTCCTATTCTATCGTTTAGCCAACCCCCAGCTATAGCTCCTATTACTGCCCCTAATTGTATTACACCTATACTAAAAGAAATTAATATTGAGGGAACGTGAAGAAACGTATTTTGTATCGATTTTACAGCAAAAGTTATTGCTGCAAAATCATATGCATCCAACCACAATGAGGCTAAGGCTATTATAACTATATACTTTGCTGTAACATTCTTTTTAGATAAGACGAAATTATATACCTCTTTTATTCCGTTTTCTATTTCTTGTCTACTGGGTTGTGATGCCACAAGAGTTTTCTCTACATAGGGGTTTAAATAGATTTACGTTAACAAGTTAAGATTGATTCATTATTTTATCAACTATTAAGATTTTATATTTAGAATTTAAAATAAATTTACAAATATTAGGAAAATATTCTAGTTAAACGTTATAGATAAGTTAGAAAATGCTATTGTTGTGCCGACTTCTGACCTCGTTCCCACCCTAAAGGATGATGTTTATCCTCTTTTTTATCAAAGCCTGCCCTATACGTGAAAAACTTAATTCATAACTACATTACAAAGTTAAGGAAAGCCTCGCCCTTTAGGTGAGGATGAAAAGTATATAAATGTTTTCCCATTCTATATTTAAGGGCTAAGAACGAGGTGGGTTAGGAATCTTGGCTACTCTAAGCTTTCTGATTTCCCTCTCCTATTCAGCCTTATTCAAAGATATGAGATAGGTTTAAAATATGTCCTTAATTGGTTGAGGGAAAGTAAGCTTGAGAAGAACTTGTTTAAAAAAGTCCATAGGTAGACTTATGAATTTTTAAAAGAGAGATTTAGCCTACACCCTAAGCTTGCCCAAGACTACTATAAGGATGCTATAGCAATATACAAGAGTTAGTTAAAAAATCCCAAACGTGGTAGGTATCCTAGAAAACGTAAAGTATCAGTTTGTTGACTCCCATAAGTTAGATCTTGAGGGGATAAGGGTTTGGGTTAGGCAAGTTTATGAGTTACCAATACTGGGTTATCCAAGGAATTTATCGTTTTACAAGGATTGGGAAGTGAGAGAGGTTAGTCTTGAGGGATGGTAATGCATTTTTGAAAGTCTCTCTTTTAAAGAGTGATGAGTCCTTAGCTAAGGATAGTGTTGATATTAATATGAGTGAAATCGTTGTTGGCAAAGATGATTTTAATTACGTTAGAATACCAACACGTCTAGATGATGCACATCATTATAAGAGTTTGCTGCCCCTTCAGGAGAAATATGATAAGGAATGGAAGGGAGAACGAGAAAATATTAAGTAGGGATTTTCATAAGAAGGCTAAAAATATACTGGAGGATTCTGTTAAGAAAGTTGGTAAGTGGATTGTCGATACAGCTAAACTATTTAACGTTTCAGCTGTTTTCCTAGAGGATTTAGATAATATGATTAAGAAAGTTAAGAGGTTGCCAGTAGATTTTAGGGATAGGCTATATTTGATACAATATCATAGGATACAATAGTGGATTGAGTGGGAGGGTAAAAAGCATGGTCTAGTCAACATGAGTCTGATTTCAAATTAAAGATTATTTTCTTTCACATACGTTTTAACAAGTTTATTCATCGCCCTCCTTAAAGTTTGTAACGTTGCTGTTTTGCTAATTCCTAACTGATTTGCTAAATCTTCTAGATCTATCTCCTTAGGCCAATTGAAGTAACCTAATTTGTATGCCTTGTAAATAATCTCCTTCTCCTTAGATGTTAAGGAATTCCTTGCGCTTAACAAGTTATTTTCGAGTTCTCTGTACTTTAGGGTATAAGTTACCTCTTTGAGTTTAGCTAAAGCTTCCTTAAATGTCTTATCGTCTATCACTATGAACCAATTTTCAAGCCCTTCATATATATTCTCAGAAACATAGAAAGCTCCGTTGTTTATAAGTATCTCAGATATACCGCCTTCCAATTTTGCGGTAACCAATAAAAGAGCCCTCACTTCATTTTTTGTATTAATTCTCTCAAGAATCTTCACTTTGCATATTCTTTTATTCTCTTTTATCCAATTTATCAAATTATTTAACGTAAGCAGATCAGACGTGTAAACCTCAGCAATGATATTTTCTTGACCTAAAGAAGAGACCCTATTTTTCATTAAAACTCTTAGTTCAGTCTTGGGATATCTCTCAGTGAATAAGGACCAATCTTCATGGGATAGTACTATATTATAACTTTTTATCACAATATCAATTTTCCACTTAAGCCTAAATAACTTTAGATGATAATAACAATTCTGACTTACTCCTAGCCATAAATAGCGAGAGTTGCCCTCGTCGATTAGTAATTACATCTCTCATATGTCGAGAGGGTCAGAGACCCCCTCCCATACAAATTCATTATTCCAATAACATTCCTATCATTCTCATAACCACAATTAACACAACGAAAGTATCTATAAGCAGCTTCCTCCATCTTACAACCACACTTTGGGCAATGGGTAGATGAAAAACTAGGATTAACATAAACAACCTTTAAACTATAAAAATATTTTGTGGAAAAAAATTATGTTATCATTTTTTCTCTGTATAAAATATTTTTGCCATCTTTACTGAAAACTTTTACCTTTCCAGCCCTTATTAGTAGATGCTTCTCTGAACCTATCTCTAATGGTTCATCTGAGTCTACTATGATCTCTATATCCTCATTTGATATAGGATTTACGATTATCTTAAAAATTCCAGAACTATAACTAACTAACTTTACTTTAACCATACCTACGTCCATGTACTTATCTTTCCTTTCATCAGATAGTGTTATATCATCTGGTCTAATTCCTATTATAGCCTCATCTATATCGTCTAACTTATAGTCTAAAGGTATGTTTAAATTTCCTACTATAGCGTAATTCTTTATAATTTTAGCATTTATTAGATTTATTTCACCGGTTAACCTTGCTATTATTTCACTTGCAGGGGACTCATAAATCTCTATTGGGTTTCCTATTTGAGCGAATTTCCCTTGTACAATAACTCCAGCTCTATTTGCTATTGCAAAAATATCAGCTGGGTCGTGAGACACTATAAGAGTAGTTAATTTTCTCTCCCTCTGAATTTTTCTAACTAATGCCCTAGCACTCTCCCTAACTTGAGCATCTAAATTACTAAACGGCTCATCCAATAAGAGAACCTTTGGATCTTTGACTAATGCCCTAGCTAGAGCCGTCCTTTGCATTTGTCCTCCGGACAATTCTTTAGGATATCTATTTAATACGCCACCTAATCCTAGTTCATCTGCCACTTCCTTTACTTTCGGTTCTATTTTATCCTTAGGCACTTTTGCTAATTTTAACGGAAAAGCAATGTTGTCAAATACTGTCATGTTAGGATATAAGGCCCAATTTTGAAACACCATTGCAATCCCTCTTTTTTCCGGTCCTAAAACAACTCTTTTCGGTTCAGATACCACCTCATTACCAAAATAAATGTACCCATCAGTAGGCTCTTCAAGACCAGCAATTAATCGCAAGAACGTAGTTTTACCGTGACCACTAGGTCCTAAAACTCCAAAAGCAGTTCCGCTTTCTAGTGTTATGCTAATATTGTCAACTGCCCTTACCTCAGTTTTACCTTTCTTAAAAATTTTACTTAATTTTTCAACTTTTATATCCACCATTTTCACACCCCTTTAGCTCCTCCTCCTAATGCTGCTAACCCACGAATGAAGTATCTTCCAAGAAATATAAATATTACGAGAGGAATTAAAGAAGATATTACTCCCGCAGCGAATGACCTATTATATATTAGGGCGTAAGCTGCGGTATAGAATCTGGCTGCAACCGGTAACATCAACATGTTTGGAGTGTTAGTTAATATTAAAGGTATAAAGAACTGGTTCCACACTTGTAGGAAGACAAATATTAACGTTGAGAGAAATCCGGGAAAAATCAATGGAAATACAACTCTCCATAATATGGTCCAATCACCAGCACCGTCAATTCTTGCCGATTCCAGTAGATACTTAGGTACAACAGGGATAAATATGGACATTAGTAAAGCTGACGTTGGCACATAAAATATGAGTAGTGCAAATATTAATCCTTGATATGTATCATATAGGTTTAACGAAGTTTCCATCTCAATTAAGGGAAATGTTACAGTCTCTATAGGCAAGAAAGTTGCTAATGCCAAAATCGAAAATAAGGTATTACTTAGAATATTGTGCTTTTCGCTTAATATAAAGAAGAAATAGGCAGTCATCGTACCTAATACTGTGGATAATAGTACTGAAGGTATCACTACTATTAAATATCTTAACATAGTTGGTTCTAGACCAGGTATTGTTGCATAACCAAACCACGCAAAAGCATATGCTTCTAACGACGGTTTGTTAGGAGGGAGAAGAATTGAGGTACTAGCTGCCTCGAGGTTAGACTTTAAACCTCCCAAGATCATGGCATATAAGGGGACTAACCATAAAATTATAAGAATAGCTGCAACTAATTCGAGTAAAGCGTACTTAATAACATTTAACGTATAGTTTGACCTGTTCACGCTTCTTTGCCCCATTTTACTCACCTTCTGAACACCCATCTCTTCAATCCGAGTATAGCATAAGGTATGATCACTATCGCAGCAATGATTGCTACTAATACCGATAGCGCTGACGAAAGAGAGAAATACTCAGTGCTGAATAAAATATAAATATATTCCACAAGACTCATCATATTAGGATTCGTAGGGCCACCTATAGTAAATGGTACTGTGAATATTCTGAAAGAAAATAAGAATAGTAAGGCTGTAGAGACTATCATTCCGTTCATTGAATTTGGCAATATTACTCTAAATAATATGTATAAATTATTAGCTCCGTCTATTTTAGCAGCCTCTATAATTGATCGATCTACACTCATATATGAGGCTAAGAAAAATAGTACAGCTAATCCGGTATATGCCCAAGTCTCTATGATTATCATACCAGCATATACAGTGGGCTCAGTAGTTAACCAAATTATGTTCGGAAAATGAAATACCCTTAGAACAAGGTTTATACCAGTTTGAGGATTAAATAACCATTGCCAAGTAATAGCGTAACTAGATGATGGTACAGCTAACGGATATAAGAATATTGATAGATATATGGCTCTTCTTATGTTGCTTTTAATAAAGTATAATATTCCCGCCACTAGAATTCCTAATACATCACCTATTATCACAGCAGATAAGACGTAAACAACAGTGTGAGTCAAAGCCAGCTTAAAGAAATATTGAGAGACTAACGACTGATAAGTAGATATTCCCGCAAAGCTAGGGTGAAGATTAAAAAGGGACCAATTCAAGAAAGAGAAATATACATTTAACACTAATAAATATATCAATATCGCTCCAAATATAAATCCGGGAATGGCCATCAATAATCCTTGTTTACCCAAATTTATATCACCTTTATATATAGTTAATAATCGTTCTTAAATATAAAAAGTTTCAAAAAAAGAGATACCTTGATTTGACTTACAAAATCTTTCAGAAAAATATAATATTTTTTGTCAGCTAGCAGTAACAGATATATTACAGTAAACGCGATGAAATTAATTTCGTTTGTTAGAACTGCTATACCATGATTTGAGCTACTCTTAGGTGAGGTTAACATCTTAAGATAAGGCAACATATACTTTGGAGGTGATAGTAAGAATGACGGAGTATAGCTTGAGTTATAAGTATAAGTTTGAGGATTAACCCATGGTGGTAAATAGTTGCCAAATGGTTGCCCGGGTCTGCCTACAAATCCAAAACCATCCTTAGCTGCTATTTGCCATTCGTGGAAGGTCATATTCTCAGCTTTTAGTAAAGCTGCGTTAAATGTTGGAATGTACGAAGAACCTTGTTCTTGTAAGTTAAGTTCTTGACTTATTAGGAAGTAAAATACATCATCAAACAATGTACCATCAGCAAATGCCCAAGTAAAGTTCTGAATCGGAGTGTTAAACAATGCTTGATAATCATACCACTGCATAGGCGTAGCGTAATAGTCAGTTGCGTTATCCCAGAACGTCACTCCCTTATAATAGGTCCATATTTTTTGCCCTTCATAAGAGGACCAGAATTTAACAAAATTGATTGCAGCTTGTTCTTGTGGATTATTCACAGTAGGTATAGCTACAGAGTCTACATCTATTACATAAACTCCTTGTGTGCCGGGGAATGGTAATGCCATTAATGTAATGTTCGTCCAATTCAAGTAAGGTTCAGTGGCTGGATATGTAGTAGTATTATACCAAATCGCGGCATACTCAGCTAACCAATTTCCACCAGCTTCAAATACTGCTTGTCCTTTTATGACTAATGCCAGAGCTGACCATATGGATTGACTCTGCCAACTTGGAATAACAGCACCTGGACTAACAAATTGTACGAATATATTGTCAGTTTGATTAATAATCTTTTGTACTGTGGTATTATCTAAGTTTAACACACCATACATTAGTTCATTAGATAACTTGGCAGCACCAGCTGGACCATAATATTGGGCTGCAACTGAAAGGAATATTGCAAACCATAAGTGTAATTGCTCATATCCGCCTTCCGCACCTGACACAGCCCATGGAGTTATTCCGTGAGCCTCCAGCTGTTGAGTATCGTAAATTAGTAAACTTAGATTAGTAGGAATAGGTAAGTTGTATTTTCTTAATATTTGAGGATTAAAGTACAATTCTTCAGCCCTGTGAACATTAGTTGGTGATCCGAAAATCGTACCGTTGTACGAAATAGCTAACATAGTAGCTAAAGAGCCCTTTTGGAATGCACCTTCTTGTTGCAATAACGGCGTCATATTGTATAAGTCATGAGGATTAGGTAATAACTCCACGTAAGATAACACTTCTGGACCTCCATGAGCCCAAAAAGCTCCTTGTAACTTTCCAGCTTCTATATCATTAATTACCACATATCTCTCTTCTACGCCACTAGCTCCAGGTAAGGAAGTATACTGAACAGAAAAGCCAGGATAGTATATGGAGAAATTACCTTGTATCCATTTCAGACCTACAGGATCTTCAGCACCCCATGGGTTTATGAAATCTACCACTTGTGATGATGTAATAGAAGAAGTAGAAGAAGTAGTTGTAGTGACAGAAACGGATGAGGTAGGAGTGGAAATAGATGTGGTAGTTGTTGAAGGGTGCCTAGTTAAATAATAACCACTTACTCCTCCGACAACTGCTATGACTATTATCACTACTATAATTGCTACTATCGTCCTTGATATAGCTCTATTTTTCTTATTTATCATGCTTCTTCAGATCATATTGTCACTCATCATTATAATTAATATTATACTTAACTTGTTAGTTTAACATTTTATTTTGCTTTTATAGACTATGACTCTCTAATATTCTTTATTTTTTATGAACCTATCCGAAAAATTAACAAAGAATTGATCACTACGATATAATATGCATACAATATAAATATCTAAGATGACAAGATATTGACCAAAAATAATTTATTTAGCATTATCGAATATCTGTGATAATATCTTTCTTAACCCATTTCTTATCGTCCTATCTAAGGCTACTTTAGTAACACCAAAAGATTTAGCTAAATCATCCAGCTTTATGTTTTTAGGATAGTCAAAGTAACCCATCTTATATGCAGCATATAATACCTTCTTTTCCGTAAAAGTTAAACCATTTATCAAGAACATTTCCTTTTTCATATCCTCCATTTCAAATCTGTCATAAGTTAAATCCTCTATCTTAACTTCCACTTTACTTAATTCCTTTGAAATATTACCCATTACAGAGTCTATATCATTTCCTAAATAATACAGATCCCATTCCTCTACTCCATTATAGGCTAATACATTACCTATTATTACACCATTACTAAGTAAAGTTCTCGTTATGGATCCGTCGTAAAGTTTGAAGTAATACATTAATGCAGTTTTTGACAATCTTGAACGTTCGACGTCAATTAGACTTAGGTTACGTCTATATTTCTTACTATTCATTAAGTTTATGAAATCACTTACATCACTTCTGCTTTCAGAAGTGATCTCAGCTATCTCGAAAATCAAGTTCTTGGAAACTATGGGAAATAAGTACTTAACGTGAGCTTTTACGTCATAATTTAACGTGTTAAACGTCCAGCACGTAGGATGCTCGACTTGAAGCCTCATTTTATAAGCCTTTAACATTTTCCTCCTATTACATTAGGCTTCTAGGATTTTATATATTACGGCGTGTTTATCGATATGATATCGTACTTTTTATCATAAATAAGATTGCTAAAACGTAGTATTAAGTTAACTGGCTTCCTCCCCGCCATAAAAGGCGAGGCTTTACCTCACTTTGTAAATGGAATTAACTATTATCTGATACTTCCCGCCCTAAAGGCGAGGTTTACTATTCCTTTGTCAACTATATTACCTTTTTACGTCCTCAGAAAGTCATAGTAAAATTAGAAATCTCTTAAAGGTTAGAACCATTATATGAACAACATAATTAAATCGATAAACAGTTTTAATATAACTATCTTTTATGATGATAATTTTTCATTAAAACACGGTAATATATAATTTTTAGACAACGAATAAAGGTGTTTAGCACGAAATTTTAAAAAAATATAATATATTTTTAGTATATAATTGGGAAAGAGATATACATCGTCATCTAGATACATTTAAGTCTAGCCATAATAGAGTATATATAGATAAGTCTCTTGATCCACAAACGCTACACTTTCTATCATATAAATAATTTATGCTACCGCATATCTTGCATATCTTGTATTGCCCACCATCTCTATAACCTTTACTCATAAGAATTTTTCTAATCTTGCTTATATTTCTATTTAAGATCACAAACTTGAAGATTAACTTGTTATTATAGGTTATTACTAGCCCTCCCAAGAAGCTACTCCTCTTCAATCCTATTAACAAGTTAACGTCTTTTATTTTGAACTCAGTCAGAGAGGGTCGAAATATCAAATTTTTAACGAACATTTCGCTTTCCTTAAAACTTATCTCATAAGTTAATGAGAGGACTATGACTAATATTATTATAAACGAGATAAAGTAAATGAAGAAGTCCAATGTGATAAGCATAGGCATATTCATAGTTACGATTAAATATGCTGAAATGAATACAGCTATTACTATAACTGAAACATGAAGAATCAAGTAGGGTACCCGGAAGTCTGTTATACTTATAACTCTAAGCGATTGAACCTTCTGCATAATTAAATATATGTAATTGACGTTAAATAACTTAGTCTATAAATAGTTAAAAGCGTGATGGAAATAATCTAAAAATTTTGTACTTGATTGCTTGTAAATACTTAAATTGATCTCTTAATTTTAAAGAAGAGTTAGTGTTTTTTAACGTGTATTTTTATAATTAACTCCTAATGAAGTTACAAGGTGAGGAAGTCCTCGCCCTTAAGGGAGGGGATTGTAAAGTATATAAACTCCCTTTTTCCTACATGTATCTGTGGGTAGGGGAGCTATTAGTAAGGGTGGGTTAGGAATCAGGGCTACGCTAAGCTTTCTGATTTCCCTCTCCTATTCAGCCTTATTCAAAGATATGAGATAGGTTTAAAATATGTCCTTAATTGGTTGAGGGAAAGTAAGCTTGAGAAGAACCTAATTAGAGAAGTTCATAAGGCAAATTATCAAGTTTTGAAGGAGAGGTTTAACCTTCACCCTAAACTTGCTCAAGATTGTTATAGGGATGCTACAGCAATATATAAAAGTTGACTTAGGAACCCTAAGAAGGGTAAGTACTCTAGGGTACGCAAAGTATATTTGGTTAACTCCGAGCATCTCGTTAGATCTTGAGGGAATGAACGTTTTTAGGGGTGTTAATGAGTTGCCAATTCTAGGTTATCTAAGGAGTTTATCATTTTACAAGGATTGGGAGATAAGAGAAGCTAGTTTTAAGGAATGGGACGCTTATTTGAAGATCTCTCTTCTTATGATCAACCCCTAGCTAAGGATGGTGTTGCTGTTGAATATGAATGAAATTGTTGTTAGCAAGGATGATATATGTTACGTTAAGATTCTAACACGTTTAGAGGATACTTATCATTTTTAAGGCTTTAGCTGAGGATTTGCAAAGGAAATATGATAAGAGGAAGATAGTGAGAAAATATTAAAGATAGTGAGAAAATATTATAGGATTAGGGATTTCCATAAAAAGGCTAGGAAAATCGGTAAGTGGGTTGTTGATACAGCTAAATCACTAAACGTTTCAGCTATCTTCTTAGAGGATTTGAATAATATGATTAAAAGGCTACCAGTAGAGTTTAGGGATAAGTTGTATTCGATCCAGTATGGTCGCATTCAATACTGGATAGAATGGCAAGCTAAGAAATATGGTGTTAAGGTTGTTTATGTTGACCCTAGTTTCTCATCTACTCACTGTCCTAAGTGTGGTAAAGAAATGAAAGAGGTTTCTTATAGGTATTTTCATTTTATAAAGTGTGGTAATGAGAATGATCATGACGTTATTGCTATTTTGTATGGTTCTCTGAGCATCTCAACTGTTCCTTAAATGAGAGATGTAAACACGAATCGATGAGAGAAACCCCTTAAGGGGAGGAAGTCAGTTACGTTATACTAAAGGTAATCTTCTAGGGATCTGATAGATAGCTGACTTTCTCCCCGTCTTGAAGGGCGAAGCTTTTCTCATTTTGTAAAGAGCGAGGCTTTTATACTTAACTTGTAATATAAATAGCTTATTATTAAGGGGGTTAAAAACAAATTATGCGAAGAATATTATTGGTCTCTTTAGCTGTTCTAATAACTGTCTTATTATTGATTTCATTAATATTTTTACAACACCAAGGTAATCCACAACGTATCATTAAGGAGAGTTTACTCCAAGGTGGGGAATCAATAGAGATAATTGGAACTCCTACTAATCCCTATAATTCCTTTTCAATAAATCACATAAGCATAAATACGAATCTATGGAACATGGCTAACTCATCAGTTGGCAATGTTACTATGACGTTGTTTAATAATAAGATGATAGTAAACCTAAGTTTCATTAGAGCGTTATATGAAGACAATCCCACAGTATTGGGTTATCCGGAAATACTTTATGGCGTTAATGTATGGGGTGGAGGCATACCGTCTCCTAGTGGGATTCTCCCACTACCTATAGTGCTATATAACGTTAGTAAGGGAGTATACTTGGAAGTTAATTACTCTATTAAAGACATATCAAATACTCCTATAGATTTCGCGTATGACATCTGGATGACTAGGAACGTCACCACGTTGGGAGCAACACATGGAGATATAGAGCTAATGATATGGCTTTATCATACAGCAGGCACTGTGCCAGCCGGGACCTATGTTACGACGATAAGAATACCAGTGATAGTAAATGGTAAGACAGTATATGCGAATTGGGAAGTATACGTGGATAATGGAAGTTCTAATCCATGGACTATAATTACTTTTTCAATAGATATAAGAGGAGGCGATGTAATGGTAAACTTATCAAATTTCATCAATGAAACTATATACATTTTATCTCATTACTTTAATTGGAATTCTGAATACATATATAATCTGCATTTGCAGACAATTGATCTGGGTTCAGAGTTTAGACCCAATCCAAATGGTGAAGTAATGTATTCATTCGAAATATTTTCATATGATATTGTTGTTAAAAGTTAATGAGGAGGAGATCCAGTCTTGATAAAATTAGCCAATGTCAAACTTTTCACTGGAGAAGAGTTAATTAAGTGTGACGTTAGGATAAATAATGAAAAAGTCGATAAGATAGGGGAAATTTCAGATTCATCAGTAGATAAGACATATAATTTGAGAGAATTGATACTAATCCCTCCTCCAATAGACTTGCACACTCACGTTTATTATTATGCAACAAGTTTAGGAGTAAATCCAAACGATATAGTTAGCAAAAGTGGGTTAATGACTCTAGTTGATGCCGGAAGTTCTGGAGCTGGAAATTTCATGGGTCTTAGGAAATTCGTAATAGAACAATCTGAAACTAAAATTTTTGCATTCATCAATATTGCCTTCGCTGGAATACCTTTCTTCGGAGTTTCTAAAAAAGGACAATACTCAGACATTCCTAATATTGAAATAGCTGATGTTAACTTGTGTAAGTCAACTATTCAAAATAACTTAGATGTAATAGTAGGCGTGAAGGTTAGATTAAGTGGAGACGCTAATGGAGAATTAGGAATCGAACCATTAAAGAGGGCTAAAGAGTGTGCTAAACCATTCAATTTACCTGTAATGGTCCATTTTGGCATACCCCCTCCAGACTTAGATGAGATTATTCCTTACCTTGAGAAGGGGGATATTTTAACTCATACCTTTAGACCTGAACCAAATTCCATCTTAAATAGGTTAAATAAAGTAAAGGGATTGAAGAATAAAGGGGTTATAATTGACGTTGGTCATGGTCGGGGAAGTTTTTCATTTACAACTGCTAAAAAGGCACTAGAAGAAAACCTTCTACCGGATACTATAAGTACTGATATACATAAATATAGCATACCGTTGCCAGTAGTTGACTTATACACTACTATGTCAAAATTCTTACATCTAGGCATGGATTTACAAGATATATTAAGGAGTGTGACGATAAATCCAGCTAAGGCTATAAATAGGCAATTAGATGGGAAGGCTAATTTCATAGGCATCGAGGTAGTAGAAGGAAAAAGAGTTCCACTATATGACTCTGAGGGAAAAGTGGAACACTCTACAAGATTTATTATACCTAAGGTTCAAGTCAAAGGTGAGGTAATTAAACCTTTGCAATATAGCTGACTTTTTAATGAATACTCTTTTTACAATTATTGTCTTCATATAAACAGATCGTACTTTGTAAGAAGGAATTTCTGCTTAGATCTACTAACGTCATTATATGAACAGATCGTATTGTCAGATTAATGTTATAGTTTCTTCCCCCTCGCTTCTATTTTTAAACTCGTTATAACTTTATCATTATTTACCAATATAGCCTCATCCCATAAGTCAATAGTAGGGCATACGTGATATGGTATTAATTGAACTTTCTCCTCATAGTCAGGTAAAGGTGATCCTTTCAATACAGTGTGTTCTTCAGACATCGACTTCACGGCTAACCATTTATGCGATACCACAGTCGGGTATATGCCTTGTTCTATGGTAATACCCTTATAGCCCACATCTAAAACCACTCTATCTTCAGCCCTACTTATAACTTGGCTTAAAACGTAAGCTGATATGTGATCTATATCAGTTACACCCAATTCTACTTGATGGATATCGTAGAAAACATATGTCCCAGGCTGGAGTTCATTTATTTCCTCCTTTAAAGCCCACAAACTGGCTGATGGTGTACCTCCCACTGATACTATATCAGCATGTAAACCCTTCTTCTCAAATAAACGTTTAATCTTTAAAATGTCTTGATATCCCTTCTCCACAGCCTCAGCCCTAAGTTTTAAATCTTTTATGTTCGCTGTATGCCCATCGTATCCCATAAAGCCCTTAAATAACACGTGGGGAGAGTTCTTCAAGCTATCGACTATCTTTTCTAAACTATTATTGTCATTGACGTTTACTCCACATCTGTTCATTCCTACGTCTACATCAACTAAGACCTCAACGTAATTAGAATACTCCTTACCTATGGTCTCTAATTCTCTTATACCAATATGGGAGTCTACGGCTACACTTATTTTGTTACCTAAGTTTATTAGTTCAAATATTTTTCTTATTTTCTTCTCTCCTAATACCTCATTGCTAATCAGAATATCATTAATACCAGATTTAGCGAACACTTCAGCTTCACTTACTTTTTGCGCACATATTCCTACTGCTCCCTCATTTATCTGCAAATGGGCTAGGTACGGTATCTTATGTGTTTTGGCATGGGGTCTTAATCTCTTTCCACTCTTATTAGCTAACGCCTGCATTTCTTTTATGTTTCTGATTGTCTTTCCATAGTCTATCACTAAGGCTGGGGTTTCAATATTCATTTTCATATACCTGCAACCACGTCAATTTCAACTTTTATTTTATCGTTAACGAATCTACACACTATAGTTGTTCTCGCCGGTGGATTGTTAGGAAAATAATATTTGAAGAGTTCGTTCATCTTATTAAAGTATTGAGGATCAGAGAGATAAACTGTCACTTTTAAAACTTTATCTAATGACGAAGAAGCTTGCTCTAGTACCTTAGCAATCTTTTCTATGGCGTTCTTAAACTGCTCCTCAAAACTAAGATCTTTTTCTGGGTCTTGTCCAGTCATGCCCGAAATGAAGACTAGATTGTCATAGATTACTGCATGAGAGTAGGGTCCTCCTTTACTTAAGCTTGGTACGTCTATAACCTTTTTCTGAGGCATATAGAAGTTTTGATAATACATATAAAAAAGCTTCTGGGGAAGGAAAAGCTTACTTACTTTATACAATTAGTCTCAAGTATTTTAACCCTCTATTTAAGAACACTTTAAAAAGAGGAATAGCCTCGTCTTTTAGGGAGGGAGAAGATCAGTTGTTTTGGCTAAGATTCACGTCAAGTTTTCCCACCTCCTTAGACAAAACGTTAAAATTTAAAAAATGAGCCTTCGCCATTTATAGAGGAGGAGAGGAAGTCAGATAGTTTCTTGATGATTCTGCTTATATAATCTTTTATTCCTAGAACTCTACTTTTCTACTGATGAAGGGCTTTAATACTAAGGCAGTACATGAAGGAGAATTGATAGATAAGAGATTTGGCAACGTGGTAACGCCAATATTCCAGACCTCAACTTTCCTTTACCCTAACGAATATGTGGAAGCGTATAGAGATCCATTTACTGGGAATACATACTTATATACTAGAGAGAGTAATCCTACCTTAACATCACTAGAGTTAAAGTATGCTTCACTCGAGAATGCTAAATATGGAATATCTTTTTCTTCTGGTATGGCTTCTATTTCATCAGTGTTACTAAGCTTAATAAGGAAAGGTACTAAGATTCTTGCAATTAATCAGCTTTATGGAAGAACGTATACTTTACTTAATGAGCTAAAATCAAAAGAAGATATAGAAGTAGATTTCGTTTCAGTTAGAGCAATCAACTCATTAGATATAAATAATAAGAAATATGATATAATCTACGTTGAATCTATAACTAACCCTACTGTTCAAGTAGTAGACATGGTTGAACTAGGTAAGTATAGCTATGAGACTGGTTCTAAATTAATAGTAGATGCAACTTTTGCCTCGCCCTATAATCAGCAACCTTTAGACTTAAAAGCTAAAATCGTTGTTCATAGTGGTACTAAATATATTTCTGGACACAGCGATGTGGTAATAGGACTTTCAGCTACAAACGATGAAGAAATGTTTAATAGAATAATTAATGTTAGGAGAACTTATGGAGGCATACCAGACCCTTTTAGTGCTTACTTAACTTTACGAGGAATTAAGACCTTAGGTTTGAGAATGGAAAAGCATAATAAGAACGCGATGGAATTAGCTAAGTCCTTATCTGAAAATAGTAAGGTTAAAAAAGTATATTATCCGGGCTTACCAGACTTTGAGTATTATGGTGTTGCGAAAAAAGTTTTAAAGGGCTTTGGAGGAATGCTATCCTTTGAACCTAAAGGAGGATACGATTGCGCTAAAAAGATAATTAGATCGTTAAAAATAGCGATATCTGCGTCAAGCTTAGGAGGAGTGGAGACGTTAGTTACATTACCTAGAGAGACAAGTCACGCTTCACTATCTAAAGAGGAGTTAAAGAGAATGGAAATACCCGAGGGACTTGTTAGAGTGTCAGTAGGTATAGAGGATATAGAAGATTTAATAGAGGATTTCAATAATGCTTTAGCTATTTGCTGAGAACTCTTTTTCACTTTTTAACTTTCACTCAAAAAAAGTCCATAAGTTTAAGATACGTTACAATATTGAAGATTGTAACATTATTAGTATATCGATAAGCTATACCCCTTATCCTATACTTCCTACCTTTAGAGAGTTACTTTCATCGATTCTAATCTGAGAACTTTTTTACTGACAGACCAACCTATTTACAGTCTTTTTCCATATGATGATTGCTCACTTGATGCTCTAAGGGTGGGTAAGAGGCTAATGGGGATATGAGCTCTGTGCTGTTTAGTTCGAAGGAATACCATGAGTCACCTATCCTAAGCAGATGGCTGAGGACTAAGTTCCTACGCTTGAATTTCGATGAAATGATAGAAATGATGTTGCAATAATGAACTTGTATGATTCTCTGAGCCTCTCGACTGCTCCTCATATAACAATCGATGAGAGGAACCCTCGCCTTTCAAGGCAAGGAGGAAGTCAGAACCTATCATTCCTACATCATGAATCAATATAACGGAAATACTTATAAATAACTTCTTTCACACCCTTACATCACTTAGAATAATAAGTAGAACAACAGTGAGGATAAACAAATTTCATACCACGGTTCTCGGCTTAAAACTTATTCCAATGTTGTATGCAATGATGTTGCATTAAGTATAACTCATCCCTAAAATCTATTGACAATATCTTAATGCATTTTATAAAATTCTTCGAATTCTCCAAGAAGATATGTGGATATAGTGCCGTTATGAAGTTAAAAGTTTACTAATCCCTTTTTCCATCTATGCGTGAGGGAGGTAGGAAGAAGGTTTATATGGATATTCCTCGTTCGTTGTCATGACGTTGTTAATGTTAGGGGTAAGCAGGAGTATAAGCGGTAGGAAGATTCTTGAGGATACTAAGCATAAAGTAAGCACGTTAAGGAATTGTCTCTGTCTTATCCTACAAGTTACTTCTCCCTACCTCTTAATGCAGTACCCCCTTACTTAAAAACCCTAGCTATAGCCCTAGCCATTAGTATATTCAAGGACAATTTCAAAATTTTCTAACTCGCATGAAAAGGACTATATAAGTGGATATTCATAATAATACGTAGACAACGGAATTACTTAGTATTCTAAATTGGAACGAGAAAATCTTCAAGGAAGCTAAAATACATTACGAAGAGTGATCACTATAATGTGTTACCTAAAGAAACCATAATACATCCAGTAAACGATGGAATTAACTCCTCAATGAAACTAGTTAAGAGGGGAACAAAGGCAGTAAATAAAAACACTCAAATACACACTATCCACGTTTGAAATAAGACTATAACCACATTTTGTAGCTTAATAACGGTACCTATATCCACACATATTTTTTAGATTAATGATAAGAAGTTTGAAAAAGATGAATAAGTTTATAATGGGTTAATCGCTCATGATATCATTAAGGAGAGGGAAAATGTTTTAGCATCGAAATGATCACAGATTTAAGCTTGAAGTTTTGAAAATAGATAGCAAGGTTAGAAATTTTAATGGAATGTTTCTCTTTTGAGAATCTTTGCGTGCAAAAATAATATATTTTAGGCTTTTTCTTCATATTTAGCATCTCTTAATCATCTTCAAATATAAAAAACAGAAATATATTATCAAAAATATTAAAAATTATCTTATTAGATACCCCCCATCAATAGGTATTAATGAACCGGTCATAAAAGTTGAGAGATCTGATGCTAGAAACGCTATCAAGTAAGCTACTTCCTCAGGTTTACCCCATCTCCCCATAGGTACCATTTCCTTAATTAATTTCTGCCATTTTTCTTTGTCTATACCTTTGGTTCGTCTAAAAGTTAATGGCGTATCTAATGGCCCCGGTAAGATAGCATTAACTCTTATATTATCCTTTACAAGCGTTCTTGCTAACGTGATGGTTAATGAAATTATACCTCCTTTTGTAGCTCCGTAACACACTAAGTCTTCTTCTCCTCTAAACGCTGTAACTGACGAAACATTAATTATTGATGCGTTTCCGCTTTTTCTAAGTAGTTGCAAAAAATACTTAGTCAAGAAAATATATGGTTTTAGATTAACATTAATTACTTTATCGCATTCTTCCTCTGAGAGTTCTTCTAAGATTTTATATTCTGCTGTTCCAGCATTATTTACCAATATATCTACCTTGTTAAACTTTTTTTCTATAAACTCTGCTAACTCTTTAAATTGTTTAGTATTAGTTAAATCTATTGTTTTATGCACGAACCAATTTCCCTTATTGTTATTTATTTCTTGCTCCAATTTTTTCCCTTCTTCCTCATTAATGTCTAATCCTATTACATTAGCCCCCAAGCTTACAAATAATTGGGCTGTAGCTCTTCCTATCCCTGATGATGATCCTGTTACAACTGCCACTTTATTATTTAAGTTTAACATGCCTCGTATCACCTTTATGAGTATACGAAGTTTAGGATATAAATATGATACGCTTAACTTGTTTTGGGCTTAAGGAATACAGCCCTAGCTATTCCTCCATCTACTCCTACTATATTAAGCGGTAACGCTATTAATATACCCTCAATAGTTGGTTCATTCTTTACAAAAACTTTATTTAAACCATATAGTCCTTCTAGAATTAGTATATCTTTTTCCAATAACTTTAAATGTATTTTTATAGCCTCATCCACAGTTATTTCGTGTGATTTATACGGAACCTCTCCTGACCAGCCTGCAATACTAGGAGAATCTATAGCTACTAGCCTCACATTATTAAATCTACTTAAATATTCAGCACCAGACACATCTAGATAAGACCAATCGTATTCATATTTATGTAAGTCTTTATTGAAACCAGTATAAAGAATTATTCCAGAATAACTATTTAAATATTTTTGAAATTTTTTCAAATCTTCTTGAGATATTGGAAATCCATTTCTATTTTGTAAGTTCAGAATTACAGCGTCTAGTATAAATCTATTTATTTCGTACTTATCTATACTTTTACCATCAGCTATCATATGTGAAGGAGCATCATAATGTGTATAATCTTGTGTGGTCATGCTAATTTCATGCATTTCATAGAGATCTCTATCGACCCTCTTAACCTTCTTGACCATTATTGGTTGATGAGTGGGCCATGACACGACATCATGTGAAAGAGGAAAAGACAAATCATACATCTCGTATTCATCTAGAACTACCTTAAATTTATTCATTATCTTTGTTCCCCTCATATTCGATACTTAGCTATAAAATAAAGAATCACCTTAACATATAAAGGTGAACCTTTTTAAATTTAGCCCAAGAAAGGATGCGCGAGGAGATATTAGATGCCTCTGGATAAAACTAGACGGAATTTATTAGTGGGGATAGGTGTAGCTAGTGTATTAGCTGCCGCAGGTTGGGGAGTTGCAGGCTATGAAATGATTAAACCTCCAAAGGTCACTCAAGCTACTTCAAGCTTTGGTAAAGGAATTAAAATGATTTTTAATGGCCATTGGGGTCCAGAGAATGTATTCGGTAACGTAGTAGAAAACGGCTTTGATGCGGCATGTGAATTAACCGGGGCTGATTGCAAGATGTACAGACCACAGAATGGTTCTTCTGATGTATCTGAAATTATATCTAATTTACAAACAGCAATAAACCAAAACCCTGATGTACTTATAGCTACTGACATTTATACTAGCGTGCAGCCTTATCTTCACCAAGCTTCACAACAAGGGATTATAGTAATTCTTGTAAATGTTAATGCTCCTACTCAGCAAGACTTTGAATATACTGGAGCAGTTAGCTTCATAGGACAAGATTTAGTCGAGGCTGGTTACGTTCAAGCTCAAGCATTAAGTAAGTATTTTCCCCAAGGTAGTCACGTCGTTATAATAGATGAGGGACCGGGTCAAGTATGGGCAGAACAAAGAAATCAAGGAATAGAAGAATTTCTAAAAAGCTATGGCTGCACCTGGGATGTAATAGAATCAAGCTTTGACTTATCTCAAGTTTCCTCACAGATTTCTGCTTATCTTGAAGCTAACCCAAATACTAAAGCAATATTGAGCAATGGATATGGGGGGGCAGTAGCTCAACAAGTATTCCCTAAACTCAATATTGCTCCTGGTCAAATACCCGTGGCTACTTTTGATATCACTCCACAAGTTTTAAATGCAATATTAGCAGGTTACGTGCAACTTACAATAGATCAGCAACCATATTTACAAGGCTTTTTACCTGTAATTCAAGGTATATTTATAAAGAAATATATGTTCGGCGGATGGAATGTGAATACAGGGAGTTTAGTAATAACCAAAGATATAGCAGAAGAAGTGCAAAATCTAGTCAATGAAGGTATATTCTATTAAATCTATTAGGCGATCAAGTTGGCTGATAGTAAAAGGAGAACATTTTTATCTAAGCTTATAAGTAATAAGGAATTTGCAGCTATATTCACATTAATACTATTATGGTTATTCTTTTATATACTAAATAATTCTTTTTTGAGCTTAAATAATTTAGGCATATTATTTTCAGTTATACCAATATATGGATTGGTAACAGTAGGTGTTACATTACTTATGATAGCTGGTGAATTTGACCTATCAGTAGCTGCTGTCTTTGCTTTAAGTCCTATGATCTCTGCGTTGCTTATAGCTGAAGGGTTTAATGGGTATTTAGCTCTATTTTTATCGTTATTAGTAAGTGCAACAATTGGATTTTTAAATGGTCTAATTACTACTAAGGGAGGTATACCCTCATTTATAGTAACATTAGGCACACTATTATTGTGGTTAGGTATAACCTTACAGTTGTCAGGTGGCGAGCCTCATGCGTTTCCGGTCCCTATATCGCTTGAAAAGGTATTGGTAGGAAATATATATTTAGATGGGATAATTAACTCACAATTGTTATGGTTCGTTTTAATCTCGTTTATATCTACTATATTACTAGAAAGGCATAAATGGGGTAATTGGATTTACGCCGTAGGTGGAAATAAGGACGCAGCAAGGGCTAAAGGAATTAACGTGGATCTTGTAAAAATTAGTCTATTTATTTTATGTTCGCTCTTAGCCGGTTTCGCCGGCTTGATGCAAAGCGCCTTATACGGACAAGTAATAGCTAATCAAGGAGGAAATTTAGAACTTGATGCTATTGCCGCAGCAGTCATAGGTGGAACATCACTTTTTGGTGGAGAAGGTAGTGTAGTTGGGGGAGTAATAGGTACGATAATCATTTGGAGTATGGAAAATGGCCTAATATTAATAGGCGTTACCTCTTATCTTTATGAAACTTTAATAGGAGCTATAACTATAATTGTAGTATTGGTATATAGATATAGTAAGAAAATGAGTAGAAATATAAGATTAGGTGAGCTAAATGAGTCAGAGGAGTGAACTATTAGTTAGAATGGTAAACATTCATAAAAGATTTGGTGGATTACACGCTGTAAGGGGAGTGGATCTCGAGATTTATAAGGGAGAAATTCTTGGTCTAGCTGGGGACAATGGAGCAGGCAAATCGACATTAATGAAAATATTAGCAGGATATTATAGACCAGATGAGGGAGAAATGTATTTCGAAGGCAATCGAGTTTCTTTTAATTCGCCTAGGGAGGCTAGAGAGTACGGTATTGAAATGATGTATCAAGATTTAAGCTTGATCAACGTGTTAGATATTACACGAAATTTCTTCCTAGGGAGAGAAATTACTGGTAAATTCGGATTTTTAAATTTAAGAAAAATGAAAGAAGAAGCAAGGAGGGCAATAGAAGAAGTAGGGTTAAGAGTCCGTAATTTAGAGTTAAGAGTAAATGAGTTGTCTGGGGGACAAAGGCAAGGATTAGCTTTCGCTTCAGCTTACTATCACAAAAGAAAACTACTTATACTTGATGAGCCTACAAATAATTTATCAGTAAAGCAGACAGAAAGTGTTATAAATTTCATAAGGGCATTAAAGGAAAAAGGCATATCCGTAATATTTGTAACCCATAATCTATTCCATATACACGAGGCATCTGATAGAATAGTGATTATGGCTAGAGGAAAGAAAATAGGCGAATATTTAAAATCAGATATAAGTGTCAATGAGTTAGCTAATTTAATCATAAAAAACAAATAAAAACTCAGAAAATTATTTTGTGCAAATATGAGATTAAAAATTTATTTAAGAAAAAGTTATAAATACTTATTTTAAATTGCAACCTTGGAATATGTGAATAACAATTTTGTTATATATTCTTCAATTTTTTGTATACAAAAAGTGTGTGGACAATAATTTCATCCACCCCATAAAATTCAATTTTATTCCAACTTATGCCAATAGATTTCGAGTAAACTGTATTGAAGAATATTTTTAGCCATCTCGTTATTGTGTTCCCTGTTGAGTTCCATGTGAAGTCCATGCTCGCTAGCCTATGTTTTAGGCTTCTGAATATTTGCTAAGCTTCTCTTGCCAAAAGTTTCAACCTCTGTATTAAACCAAGAGAATGTCTTGTAGACTTAACCGTGTATGAAGATAACTTTATCCCTCAAATTCTCAAGCTTACGTAGACGTCGAAACCACTCTTAAGAACATGAAGAATACAACCAGACTGGTAATGCTTAACAACTCATCTCACCATTAACCCTCATCAACGAGCAAATGATCCCCCTCTTTAACATCAACCTTGACCTCGTAATTAACATTAGCCAACTTATGAAAATAGTAGAGCAAGGTAGTGTGAGGCAATGAAGTCCTCCAACTTGACAAGCCTAGCAAGTAAGACGGCAAGGCTAATGCAATCTCATCCAAGGAATGAAACCTAGGCTTAAAAGGGTAGAGATAATTTGGGTGAGGGCGAGAAAATCAAACCTATTCTCGCCCCAATAAATAACTCTAAAAATACTTTTCTATCTAAAGAAAATTCAATTTATACCAAAACAACCAAATTGTTGTCCACACACATCTCTATAAACCTCCTTCCTACCTCTCTTACCCATAAGCATTACTTTTTGGAAAAAGGTACTACTTTTTACTTAATAAATTAACTTAACATATTAAGAGGAACATTTTAAAATCAAAATTAGTCATGCAGTAAACTGAGGGAAAAGAGTGATGCCGTCTAAAAATTCTAATAAAGAAATTAGAGACTATGTAATATTAAGATCTCTAAGGTATAGGATTTTCCTTACTGTAATAGCATTAGCAGGTTGGGCATTACTGGCCTATGATATTCAATTATCCTCGATAGTCTTGCCAGTAGTAGCTAGTTCCTTAAATTTCGCAGTGTTTGAGATAGGGTTATATGGATTTTTGATATATGCATCACAAGCTATTATGACATTTTTAGTTTCTCCATTAAGTGATTATTTAGGCAGAAAAAGGCTATTTCAATGGTCACTTATAATAACAGCGTTAACTACCGGAATGACAGGTTTAGCAAATTCTTTCGCCTCATTTGCGGTGATTAGAATGTTAGCAACTGGTATGGGAGAGGTAGAGCAGACCGTAGGGCCCGCCATTACAATTGAAGAATATCCTGCCAAAACCAGAGGAAGATGGTATGGATGGGTTCAAGGAGGTTTTCCTTTAGGGGCATTTTTAGCGTCAGCGGTTTCTGGGATACTATTACCAATAGTAGGATGGCGAGGAGTCTTTATAGCTGGTATTATTCCTATGATATTGGTGATTATTGCAAGGAGATGGATATCAGAGCCTGAAAGGTTTGAGAGAGTTAGGCAAATAAGAAAAGCTCTTCGACAAGGGCAGATTCAATATGCTCAGCAACTTCAAGAAAAATACAAAATTAATGCAGAAGAATTGAAGAAGGTTACATGGCATCAAATAATATCAGATATAAGGTTTAGACGTACAGCATTAGCTTCTATGATTGCCTATTTTATTAATTCAATTAATTGGCCTGTGATAGATGGCTTCGTTACTTATTGGCTTGTAAACTTTAAAGGATGGCCAGAAAGCGAGGCAATAAAACTAACCTTGATAGGAAGTGCAGTTATATATTTTGGCTATGTATCAGCAGGTTTTCTTGGAGACATTATAGGTAGAAGAGAGGTAATAGCAATTGGAGGGATAATCTCAGCTTTGGGAGTATATCTTATGACAGTTTCTAACTCCTTCTGGCCAATGACTATAGCATGGATATTAGCGTTCTATGGAAATGGGGCATGCATGGCAGGAGCAGGATTTGGATATTGGGCTGAGGTAGCCCCTACGCGTGTAAGATCTACATTCATAGGCATGGTTTATGCATCGGGTATGTTAGGAGCCATGCTAGGTACTTTCTTATTTGGAATACTTTATACCGCAGTGGGAGGAGCATTAACATGGATATATCTAGGCTCAATCCCTGGAATCCTATGGACTGTTACGATTCTTTTCGCTAAACGAGTTAAACCCGGTACACCATTAGAAGAAATAAGTCAATAAAGTTTAAAAAGAAAACTAAAAATTTTTACTCCCTTTTTTCCTTTCCATCTTCTGACTTATATAACATAAAGATATAATCGTATGTACATGCAGTTTCACCAGTATGTTTTTTACATTCACACTTAAGTGTTACTATTTTTGCACCGGGTCTACTTTTACTTTCTCTTACCTCAGTTACTTCGAAAACGGAAAAGATAGTGTCTCCCGGATACACGGGTAAAAGAAACTTAATGTTATTAAATCCTAGTAATACTATTCTATCTCTTTCCCAATCAAAAACGTTAGATCTAACAAACAGCCCTTGAGATATACTTAATACCAAAAGTCCGTGGGCTATTCTCCTTCCTAATAATGGGTCTTTTTTAGCGTATATCTCATTAGTATGTGCTGGATGATAGTCACCAGTTAAACCAGAAAATAGAACAATATCGGCATCAGTTATAGTTCTAGCATTAGTTACTATTCTTTCACCTTTCTTTAATTCCATAACAAACAATGTTTAATATATTTTGCTAATAATTTATGACCTTAATATGTAAAGGTAATAATTTAAAAGTTTTCGCCAAGCGCTTATGGTTGAGATGAACCAATTCAAACCATTGTCAGATATAAGAGTTCTAGAATTAACTGTATTCTGGAGTGGACCTTATACTGGAAGACTTCTAGCAGAATTAGGTGCAGAAGTAATAAAAATTGAACCTCCTTGGGGAGATCCGCAAAGATATGTCCCGCCATATGTTAACATTGTAGATGAAAAAATGTCATTACATTTCATATTTTATAATGCTAATAAGAAATTTATAACCTTAAATCTGAAAACTGAGAAAGGTAGAAGTTTATTTTTGGAACTTATTAAGAAGACAGATATATTTATTGAAAATTTAAAGCCCGGTTCTCTAGAAAGGATGGGATTAGGATACGATACCTTAAAGGTAGTTAATCCAAGGCTTATCTATTGCAGTATTACAGGCTATGGGTATCATGGACCGTATAAAGAATTACCAGGTTTTGATCCTACAGTAGAAGCAGAAAGCGGATTTATGGATACTAATGGTTTTCCGGAAATGCCCACCAGAGTAGGTATGGGTATACTAGACATCATGACACCATATGCCGCAGTAGGAGCAATTCTAGCAGCATTAAGGTATAGAGACAAAACCGGAGAAGGGCAAAGAATTGATATGGCAATGTTTGATATGGCTGTGATTGCGTCGCAGCAAAGTATGGTATATTACTTAGGGAACTTGCCATACAGAGTAGGACCATCTAGCAGTATGTTCTATCCAGAGTATTTATACAAGACTAAAGATGGTTATATTTATGTTATTATTCATACGGATGACGCATGGAAAAGATTAGCGGAATACTTTGGAAGGGAAGATTTAGCAAATAATCCTAACTATAGGACTAATGAGGGTAGGCTAAGACATAAAGAGGAATTACATAAAATAGTTTCAAAGTGGTTCGAAGACTTATCTACTGAAGAAGCTTTTAGGATAGTGAGCCAAGCTGGAGGAGTTGCAGGAAGATTTAGGCCTTTATCATCTCAACTAACTGATCCTCATGTTAGAGCTAGAGAGCTATATAAAGAAATAGAAATACCGTCTGAAAATAAGAGGATCATCCTTCCTAATTCGGTGTTTAAGCTAGAAAAAATTCAGGCTGAAGTAAATACTGTGCCGATGCCAAGAGGATATCATAATTTTGAAATATTTAAGTCGCTACTAGGCTTAACTGATGACGAAATCAAGAGACTAAAGCAGGAAAAATCAATTTAAGGTTAAAAGATGATTAATTATGATAACGCTGAAAGGTTTAACTTGGAATCATATACGAGGTTATAGTGGCCTTATTGCTTCCTCTAAATATTATACAGAAAACGTTAATAATCAGATTAAAATTGAATGGAATACCATATCTTTAGAGGAATTCGAGGGACCTTTCTTTGAAAAATACGTTAATAATTATGATCTTCTTGTTATCGATCATCCTACTATAGGATATTCAGTAAGCATAAATGCATTTACTCCTATAGATTTAATAGTAAATGAGAGAGATCTACAAGAGATCTATAGAAACTCTATAAAGAGGTCTCTAGTAAGTTATATATATGATAATCATATATGGGCGTTACCTATAGACGTTTCAAGTATATTTTCAGCATATAGGGAAGACATTGTTAAAAAAGTTCCTAAAACGTGGGATGAAGTAGTAGACTTAGCTTTACAATCTAAAAATTTTAAAATAGCTCTCCCATTAAGCCCAGTTCATGCATTATGCAGCTTTCTAACTTTACTCTCGAATTATGGAGACTTTCCACTATATCATAAAAGATATTTCGCAAACAAAAGTATATCAATAAAAGTTTTGAAATTTATGTCAAATTTACTGAAATACTTACACCAAGATTCTTTAAAAATGAATCCAATTTTAGTCCTAGAGAAAATGAGCGAGACTGACGAAATAGGCTATGTTCCTTTAATTTTTGGATACGTAAACTATTCAATAAGGGGATTTAGAAAAAATGTAATAAAATTTACTAATATTCCCTCAACCTCGTCAGGTCCAATAGGAAGCGTCTTAGGAGGAGCTGGAATAGCGATATCAAATTACTCTAGATATAAAGAAGAAGCTATAAAATTTTCAGTATGGCTAATGAGAAAGGATATCCAGAAGAGTTTGTACTTCGAAAATGGTGGACAACCTGGAAACTTATATGTGTGGCTTGATGATGAAGTAAATAATAAGGCGAATAATTTCTTTTTAGATACTCTACTGACTGTCGAGAATTCATATATACGACCTAGACATCATAATTTTCCAAGATTCCAATTAGAAGGATCTATCATATTACATGAATATTTAAGGGGAGAAACCTCTGAGAACGAGGTTTATAGAGAATTGAACGATCTGTATCTAAGTTTACTAGGAAATTAAATGAGCGTGTAAAAATTCATAAGTTTATGAAGTATAAACTAAAAATTTTTACTTAAACTCCTTTTTTACCCCTTGAAAAGTTACATCGCTTGCTTGTGTATTAATTGTGAACATTCACTTGTATACTCCTTTGAACTCTTGATGTAAACCAATGAATTTTGGGATCGCCTTAGACTCAACCTTATCCCACAGCTCAACAAGTTGTAAATACTTTTGCTTGCCTTTTAATCCAAGCGAAAACGTATACCCTCTTATTTAAAAACCCTAGCTATAGCCCTAGCCATTAATATATTCAAGGACAATTCCTTAACGTGCTTACTTTATGCTTAGTATCCTCAAGAATCTTCCTACCGCTTATACTCCTGCTTACCCCTAACATTAACAACGTCATGACAACGAACGAGGAATATCCATATAAACCTTCTTCCTACCTCCCTCACGCATAGATGGAAAAAGGGATTAGTAAACTTTTAACTTCATAACGGAACTATATCCACACAATATATTAATAACAAATCTCTTCATTTCAAAGAATGAGATGTAATTGTATGTAAGGCTTATTAACCTTAGTCTAAAAAATCTTTAGATAATGATAAAGGCTAATCTTGAATTAATCCATAGTGGAGATTGGACTGAACTTACTAAAGGTTTAGAGGTTAAGCTAATAAGCTTATATTATCTAATAAATCCAATTAATCATATTAATCTGGAGATTATGTTATTTTATGGTAATGATCCATCTAAGTTCATAAGTAATTTAAAAAAACATAATAACATATATAAGGTTATAAATACTAAAAAAATAAGAAGAAATTTATTTGAAATAAGTTTTATGGGGAATTATAATGACTCAATAAGAAGAGTATTATTTCAAAATAATGTTATAGCAAGCTCTCTAGTGGTAGAGGATGGAGTAGAAAAATTTTCCATATTTTCTTTAAATGATAATAACTTAGAGACGGTTACAAATTCTTTAGCTAAAATGAAAAATGTTAACTTAATTAAAAATCAGAGACGTAAATATGATATAGTTGACGCTATACAGCTACTTACTCCTTTAGAGTCCCGAATAATCATAGAAGCTTACAATAGAGGGTTCTTTGAACATCCAAGAAACATAACTCTTGATAAGTTAGCTGAAGAATTTGGTATTACCAAAACTACACTTAATTTCCACTTAAGGAATGCAATAAGGAAGATAATATCGAATTTTCTATATAATCAATAATGACTATATAAGTAAACATTTTCACTATAAAAACTATTTCAACATCTATATGAAGACATGTTTATAGCATTACCTCAAAGGCATAAGTTAGGATTACCTCGATTGCATAAGCCATAAATATAAAAAATTTTATATTTATGATTTACTTTTATTTATTTTATATATATTTGGATATTAAAGTTAAATTAACATTATCAATTTTGCATGAAAAAGATTTTCCTATTATTGTCTCCAAAAATTATAAAAAATATTTTGTAGAAAAATGATCTAGCTTACATTCTTCCTCTTAGATTCAGTACTTGCTAATTGCTCGGTAAAATCTAACGGTTTATCCTTCAACTCTAATGCCGTAGTAGACATTGTGACTACATAAATAATGAAGCAAATTATAGAAGAGATAAATACTAGGTTCCACTCGTTCAGTGCAATCCATATACCTCCTATATATGCTGCAATAGAATAAAATAGTCCATAAGTTAACGCCCATAAGAATCCTTCACCTGAATGTCTAATTCTTGTAGGGTATATTTGTGGCATATAAGCTGGAGCGAAACCCCATATAGTCTGCACTGAATATCCTACAAAGAACAATATTATGAAATCTATTACTGGGCTAATCTTAATGGGTACGAACCAAAATGCTATAAGCGCTGGTACCGTAGCTAAAGTTATCATAGATGCTTTTCTTGTTCCTATATGATCCATAAACCAACCTTCAGTAGCATTCGCGACAAAATGACCCAATACAAATCCGTAGAAAACTATCGTAAAAGTAAAAGCCGGAAGTGGTGATCTAGTTATTCCTCCTATTAGGTACCAATCCTCATAATAGTAATCATGAAATGCAGTACCGAAAAATGCTGCAGCCAATCCTATAAATGCTAGTAATGTTATATTTCTATACTGGCCACTAAAGATCTCTCTAACTCCTTGTTTTATCGTAGCTCCTTCTCCCTTAGTTTTTTTAACACTCATTATTTTTTCCCAGCTCGGAGATTCTTTAATAGCTATTCGTATTAGATAAGCTGCAAAACCAAATGCAGCATTAGCTAAAAATCCAGCCCTCCAACCTAACGCAGACGCTGCAGCAAAGGTACCTGCGAACGTGTCAGCCAGAAAATATCCAACAGCTACACCCCCTTGTGAAAAAGATATGTACCAACTCCTCTTACCTGTTCTAACTTGCTCTGCTAATATAACCCAACCAGCAGTCATTTCCCCACCAGAAAATATTCCAGCCCCCAGTCTAGATATCAGAAACATTGGGTAATTTATTGCTAGTCCACTCATCGCTGTAAATATCATTACACCTACTAACGTAGTCAAAAATGTAAGCTTTCTACCCCAAGTGGTATCATCAATTTTACCGAAAATAAATCCTCCTATTCCATCACCTACACCAAACATTATGCCTATAAGTCCAAAAAGCGCTACAGAAATGTGGAAAGCCTTAGTTATCTGGTCTATTAAGAAGGCGTTAAGTACTATATCGGTGGCGGAAACGGCCCAGCCGAAGAATACCGCTATTAAGAGCAAAGCCTCATATTTACTATCATAATTACCGTCTGACATTGCTATTCTGTAAAAAGCTCTTTTGTTTTGCTTAAAAACATACATTCTTATCTGTAAGATAGGTTACAGATGCGGTGTTTTATTGATGTACAAATTATGGTTATCTTTGGGAAGACAAAGAATTAGCACATGTTTAAGTTTCTCAAGTTACATGCTTTAGCCTTTATCGAACTTTTTAATCTGATGAGTAAGCACATTACCTTATCAGGAAATACAGTTCCTCGTTTAGTAAAACTGGGTACGGTGTGATTCTTTAATGAAAAGATGTAATCATCGCCTATTCATTCCCTCTAGACAGTGTATTTTTCCTTAAGTGATCTTTCATCTCTATCTCTCATTGACAATACTAAGTACTGTCCACTAGTTGTATAAGCTTTTTATCATGAGATGCACTTACAGAAGGTTTTATTATTTCTCCTTAAACACGTTTAAGTATCATCAATGAATTTAGAGATAACTGTACGCTCCTTCACAGTCTTGTCTTATAATCCAATTAGTCCTAATTATTCTTACCATTTCTTAATCCAAGTGAATACAGTATTCCTCGTAGTTTAAAGTCTTGGTTATTGCCCTAGCATTCATACAATTTGAATACATCCTCAAGGTTCCTTAATGGCCTCATCAGGACGGTTGTTCTTGGAATTCTCTATAAAATACATATCACAATTCTTGCAGTTGTATTCTTGTTATCTCCACCGTTCTTATCAATCCTAACAATCTAATCTACAGTCTATGAGTAATATTAATTAAGGAATTAATAGACATACATCAATAGTAACGCTACAACTATAATTTAACTATACATCTAGAGGATAATAGTATTATAGCTTTGATCAGATTTATCTTAAATTCTTGATAAGACATCTTATAGAAGATACTTTATTTTAAAACCATTATCGAGAAACCTTTATAGGGCTCATCAAGGTGAGCTAAAGATACATCTTAATGAATAGTTTGGTAGCATAACTAAAAGTTAGATTAACGTTTTTAAAATAAAATCACACTACAGAAATCTACTAGCAAGTTACATTTTCTCTCTCGGCTCGCATAAATCTTTTCCTTTCTCAGTGAGAAAGAATTAATACTCTATAATTTAGATTATTAAATAATGATAGCTAGATTAAATGTAGCTCTTGAGCACTATGGAGATTGGAGTTTACTCACTAGAAGCTTTGATGTTATAGTAACTTCGAGATACTTTTATCCGTATAAAGAAAAGGGATATAGCTTAGAAGTGATTAGAGTTGAAGGCAAAAAAGACGAAATTAGAGATTTTATCAAAAAATTAAATAAATCTAGTAATATAAAGAAAGTAATAAATATAATTAAAATAAATAATATTCAATATGATATAATATTCTTAGGAGATTACGAGGAAATGGTAAAGTATGTATTTCTTGAGAGAAACGGGATATTAAGGAAGTCTGTTGTTAAAGATGGATTAAAAATATTTGACGTATATTTTATAAGATATAATAAAACTCAAGTAGAAAATATATATGATATTCTTAGAGATAAGGGAAGAATACTGAGGTTTAACATAAATAAAAATGATAAAAATAAATTAAAAACATTAAGTGAAAATGATTATTTAACACCAAATGAAAAATTGTTGCTGGAATTCGCTTACAAAAATGGTTTTTTCGATACCCCTCGGAAGATAGACCTAGATCACATAGCTAAAAACTTTAAACTTAGCAAAACTACTGCTAATTTCCATATTCGGAATGGAATAAAGAAAATCTTGAAAAATGCCTTTTCAGATGATGATATAATATAATTGTTTTTGAGTATGAAAATTTATTTTGCGAAGTTGTAGAAAAGACTTATATAAGATTTCTTTTATATATGAATTTTTGAATATTAAAAAAATTTATCTTTTAATTAGTTTGGTGATCATTTCCTTGCTTATGAATTTTTTGTTTATTAATACTTCAGTTGCCAATATTGTTGAGCCTAATAGTATTAGTATTAATGATAAGCTTGATGTATCACTATTTACGCTTTTACTACTCTTTAACCCATATGCTGCTGGATCTTTAACCCATGGTGGATAATAGTTTGCAAATGGATGGTTTGGAAATCCTAAGTATCCTAAGCCTAGTTTTGCTGCCGCTAGCCATTCACTCTCCTCTTCATGCATTGCTGAGACTAGTGTTGAGTTCCAAGCTGATAAACCTGCATTACCAACTTGAGCTAGAGTTAAAATTCCACTATCTAATTCAGCAAAGACGTCATCAAATACTCCACCATCAGATAATTGATATACGAAGTCTTGGGGTGAAGTGTTTAGAAGCCTCTCATAATTGTACCATTGCGCAGGAGTAACATAAAAATCAGTGTCATTGGTGTAATACCCTATCATTTTCCATTTAGTCCATAATTCTTGTCCTTGATATGATGCCCAAGTCTCTGCTAAAGTTATTCCGGCATTTTGATAAGGAGATTTAGGAACCGCTACAGAGTCTACTACTAATGCGAAGTAGTTTTGTGTACTTGGGAAAGGTTCTACTACTACAGAAACATTAGGCCAACTTATATAAGGCTCAGTAGCAGGATAAATTGTAGTATTAAGAAAATCGTAAGCATAATCTGTTACCCAGTCACCGTTGGTCTGAAAAGCTGTTTGTCCTTGGATTAATAAGGCAATGCCTTGAGTCCATTGCATAGGCTGCCATCCAGGATAGTTATACGAACTGTAATTTAAGAAGAGGTAGTTGGTCTGATTGATTATTTTTTGTACAGTAATATTATTGAAATTTATAGTACCATAAGTCATTTCGTTATATAGTCTAGGTCCACCTAATGCTAAAAATATATTCTCCCACAGATTAAGTTGGTCCCATCCCCCGTCCCCACCAGGTATTATCCACGGGTGAATTCCGTGATTGTATAATTGAATAGTATCGTAGGTTAAAGCGGATAAGTTGGTAGGTAATGGCAAGTTATATTCCCTTAATAATTTAATATTGACATAGAGAAGTCCACCTTCACCTGCATCTATAGGTAATGAAAATAAAGTGCCATTATATGCTCCAGCCTCAAGCACTGAAGGAACTACGTACTTAAATAAGCCCATGTTTTGCGCTATAGGAGTCATATTTACAAAATTATATGATCCATTAGGTGCAGCTTCAACATAACTAATCATTTCTGGACCATAATGAGTTTGAAAAGTAGTAGGAGGTTTGCCAGCCTCTATTAATGCCAATATAGCATATTTTGCGTTTACTCCTCCAGCACCTGGAACTAAATAGGATTGAAACATATAATTAGGATACAACTTCTCGAAATATGGGATAAAACTATTAAATGCATCTTGATTTACAGAACCCAGCCAATTATAGAATACTATATTTACTTTAGCTTGTGTTATACTTGTTGTTGTCACTACTGGTGTTGTTGTGCTTGTTGTTATTGTGCTTGTTACTGTTGTTGTTACTACTGTTGTTGTTGGTTTTCTTGTTAGTAGTACTCCTGCTACTGCCCCAATAACTACAATTATTACTACTACAGCAACAATTATGGCTATTTGTGTTGATGATAAACCCTTAACTAAACTATATTTCATAAGTAAACGGCAACCTAATGAAATAATAAAGTATAGCTCTTATCAGTAAAAAGGATAACATATTAAAATATGAAAAACATAAAAATAACCAATAACAAACAAAATAAAAATCTCTTAAGTCAAATTCTACGATAGTATAAATACTACTTGTTAAATGGATAAATAAAGATTATACCTACAATTTATTTAAAACTTACTTAAAATGTTGTATAAACGCTATTAGATAGTTTGACGCCTTTTTGTACAGTATCGTCATTAAGTCATAGATTTCTGGTTATAGTCCCGATTCAAACGTGTATATTGCTAGTGTGTATTTGAGTGTTTCTAGACTTACTGCCTTTGTTGCTCTTTTAACTAGTCTGTCCCTCATCGATATGCCCTCATTTACTGGGTGTATTACAGTGTGGTTTCTTAAGGTGAAGTGCACGTTGTAATAATCGCTTATCCATCCTCTGGGCAATATATTTTATAGTCCTTTTTGAAGTATGTCGAAGTCTACGAATTTTGATGTTGCCTTGGACTCAAGCCTTGTCCCACGGCTCAACAAAACTTGCCATACTCAAGTGAGTGCGTGGAAAACAATTTGGTTGTTTTGATATAAATTGAATTTTCTTTATTGTGGAAAAAGTATTTTTAGGGTAAGGGCGAGTCATTTATTGGGACGAGAATATGAATAGGTTTGATTTCCCAAATTATCTCTACCCTTTTAAGCCTAGGTTTCACTCCTTGGATTACCTTTGCTTTTTACCTCTTACTTGCTAGGCTAAAGGACTTTACTACCTCACGCTACCTTGCTCTTCGCAAGTTGGCTAATGTTAATTATGAGCTTAAGATTGATATTAAGGATGGGGATCATTTACTCGTTGATAAGGTTTTGAGGGTTAATGGTGAGATGGGTTGTTAGGTATTACGAGTCTGGGCTAATTCTTCATGCCTTAGGAGTGGTTTCCACGTTTACGTAATATTAAATTAAGCTTGAGAATTGGAGGGATAAGGTTACACGATAAGCCTATAAGGCATTCTCTTGGTTTAAACACGAGGTTGAAACGTTTGGCAAGAGAAGCTTAGTAGAACTATTATTCAAAGTTTAAAACTGGCAAGAATGGACTCACACTTCACATGGGACTCAACAAGAAACACAATAACGAGATGGCTAAAAATATTCTTCCACAATAATACAAAATAATACAATTTACTCTAAATCTATTAGCATAAGTTGGAATAAAATTTTATGGGGATGAATGAAATTGTTCTCCACACATGTAAAAGGGGTTAATAAATTTTACCTTTATTACGGCATTATATCCACACTTTCTCACACATAGCGAAATGAATATAAGCCATTTATTAAGAACTTATTAACATGATACAAGATTTTGAAGAAGTAGAGAGAAAATTATATTCTGCAGTTATTTCAGATATTCTAGATGATTTAGGATATAGAAAACATGTTATGAGCGCATGTATTAAGCCTTTAAGAAATGATATGAGGATTATTGGTAGAGCTTTACCTATACTTGTTAAAGAAGTTAAAGAGGAGCCTATTGAACCATATAAAATTATGCTAGAGGCAATAAGTAATATTAAGCCTAATGATGTTGTGGTTATAGTTTCAGAATCTAAGAATACTGCGTTATGGGGGGAATTATTTTCTAATGCTGCAAAGATCAGAGGAAGTAGGGGAGCTATAATAGATGGCTATAATAGGGATACACATAAGATACTTTCCATCAATTTTCCAGTGTTCTCTTGTGGCGCGCTTCCCTTAGATTCAAAAGGCAGAGCAGAAGCAATTTGTTATAACTGTAGGGTATACTCTGGTGAAGCTATTATAGAACCTGGTGACCTAATATTTGCAGATCTTGATGGGGTAGTTGTTATTCCTAAAAATATAGAGGATATCGTTATATCTAAGGCTTTAGAAAAAGCCAAAAAGGAAGATATAGTAAGAACCGAAATTCTTAAGGGAAGTTCGTTATCAGAAATGTGGAAAAAATATAGAGTATTATAAATATACAAATACAATTTTTATATCACTTTTAGTTTTATATAATGTATCATATTGAAACAATTAATTCTAGAAATAATTCGATTAGTGGATAAGAAAGATCAAGATAAAAATTATTCATATAATGACAAATTTTAATTATATAAAATACATTAGCTCAAATATTATCAATAATTTTATATTACATTGGTATCTGATTATCAGTTGTTAGAGTCATACTTTATATAGCCTAAATTCTCATTTAGAAATATGGACCTAAATATTAAAAATAAAGTTGTAATCGTAACTGGAGGATCCCAGGGTATAGGTAAGGGAATTGTTAATGTTCTTATGAACGAAGGTGTAAATGTAATAATTTTTGATAAAAAAGAGCCTTCCATGAATGTCGAGTATATTAGCACTGATGTTTCAAAAAAGGAAGAAGTTATTAAGGGAATAGATTATATTATCACAAAATATGGCAGGATTGACGCAATAGTCAATAACGCTGGTATAGAAATTTATGGTTCAGTTCATGAAACAAGTGAAGAGGATTGGGATAAAATAATTAATGTCAATGTGAAAGGCCCCTTCTTAATGTCTAAGTATTCTATACCGTATATGTTAAAGCAAGGTAAAGGTGTAATAGTTAACGTAGCATCAATACAAGCTTTTGCAACTCAACGCAGAGTTGCCGCTTATACTACTAGCAAACATGCATTATTAGGCTTAACTAGAAGTATTGCAGTTGATTACGCCCCTATAATTAGAGCTGTCGCAATATGTCCGGGATCCATAAGAACACCATTGTTAGAGTGGGCAGCGGAAGAAGAAGTAGGCAAAGAACATATAGAGGAAAAAATAAGAGAGTGGGGCGAAGCATATCCTATGAGAAGGGTTGGAGAACCTGAGGAAATTGGATATCTTACAGCATTCTTAATTTCTGATCTTGCCTCATTTATAAACGGGGTTTGTGTAACAATTGATGGTGGATTAACAGCACTAATCCCATTAAGTAGCCCAAAGAAATAGTATTATATTATTAGATTTTGTTTGTTATTGGTTATTTTTATGTTTTTCATATTTTAATATGTTATCCTTTTTACTGATAAGAGCTATACTTTATTATTTCATTAGGTTGCCGTTTACTTATGAAATATAGTTTAGTTAAGGGTTTATCATCAACACAAATAGCCATAATTGTTGCTGTAGTAGTAATAATTGTAGTTATTGGGGCAGTAGCAGGAGTACTACTAACAAGAAAACCAACAACAACAGTAGTAACAACAACAGTAACAAGCACAATAACAACAAGCACGACAACACCAGTAGTGACAACAAGCACAACAGGACCAATAGTATTCTACACATGGTGGGCAACAGAAGGAAAGGTTGGATTGGAACACCTAGTGAAAGCATTTCAAAATACTACTGGATTACAAATGCAACCCTATATTGTTCCTGGAGCTGGTGGGACAAACGCTAAATACGCAATAGTAGCTCTAATAGAGGCTGGAAAACCACCAGCGGGTTTTCAGACACATTTTGGTCCGGAAATGATTAGTTATGTTGAGGCTGCGCCTAATGGTGTAAATTCATTTGTTAACGTTACACCCTATGCCCAACAATGGGGACTATTCAACAATGCAGTATACGAAGTATTACAAGCAGGAACATATAACGGTACGCTGTTGTCAGTCCCCTTAAGTGTAAGTAGAGGATCTCTTATATATGTTAATGCTCAGTTATTAAGGGAGTATAATTTACCATTCCCCTACAATTTGAGTACACTAATTTATGATACAGTACAGTTGGCAAACCACGGAATTCACCCATGGATAATACCCGGTGGAGATGGGGGATGGGACCAATTCAACCTATGGGAAGACATATTCCTATCCCTAGCTGGACCACAATTATATGACGAAATGATATATGGAACCATAAACTTAAACAACGCTACAGTCCAAAAACTAATAAACGAGACCAACTACTGGTTCCTAAACTTCACATCCTACGATTACCCAGGATGGCAATCAATGACTTGGACACAAGGACTAACACTACTCGTACAAGGAAAAGTAGCATTCCAAGCAAATGGAAACTGGCTAACAGGCTACGCATATGACTTCCTAAACACATCAGCATACCCACCACTACCACAATACATAAACAACACAAGCATAACACTAATAGAATCCCCATTCCCAGGAACACAAAACTACTATGCACTAGTAATTAATTCAATGGGTATACCAGTAGGTCCTCAAGAACAACAAGCTCTACAACTAGCCCACTTCTGGTCATCATACCAAGGACAAATAGCATGGGCAAAATGGGTCGGTGTATCTTTCTATAAAAATTCCACAGACTTTTACAATACTCCTGCTCAATGGTATGATTATCAACAGTTGATAAATGATTCTAAGAATCCTCAAGACTTCGTATATCAATTATCTGATGGTGGAGTATTTGATGATGTTTTCGCACAAATAGACTCTGGATTACTAACACTACAACAAGTCGGTAATGCAGGTTTGTCAGCTTGGAACTCAACACTAGTCTCAGCGATGCATGAAGAGGAGAGTGAATGGCTAGCAGCAGCAAAACTAGGCTTAGGATACTTAGGATTTCCAAACCATCCATTCGCAAACTATTATCCACCATGGGTAATGAACCCAATGGCATATGGGTTAAAGAGTAGTAAAAGCGTAAATGTTAATGCCGGAATACTGATAATATCGTTATTAGGAGGATCTGTAATATTATTAAACGAAGTAATAAAGAGGGAATACTTAAATGTAAACTTTACCTTTATTAAAAAATGTTAATTTAGTTTTAATTTTTCATTTTCTTGCTTGGACCTTCTTCCTTTTCCTTTAATAACTTATTAATCTTTGATTCTCAATTCGAATTATTTGCTAGAATGCTTATTTATATTTCTCAGTTTTTTTACACGTGATAAGCCATATTTTTTATGTTTAATGTATAAAACTTAATTATATGGAGCTTAAGATAACTGATTTTAAGGTTTTTACGGCTCAAGCTAATTTTGAGTGGACTTTTGTTAAAGTGTATTCTAAAGACCTTTATGGTGTTGGTGAGGCTGGTCCAGCACCCGGATTAAAGGGAATGGAGAGTGAGTTCAAACAATTATTACTTGGAGAAGACGCCTTTAAGATTAATAGGATTGAACAGAAACTAAGATACGCTACATTATACTCAGGGAGCACAACACATCATTTAGTAGCAGGAACTATAATAGCAATTTATGACTTGATTACGAAATACTTGAATATCCCGTTATATAAGTTTTTAGGAGGAGATAGGGATGAAATTAGGGTATATGCTGATGCTCATGCTGGTAACGGATTAGAAGCGATTAATTCACTCTTATTACCAGTATCATTATGTGATAATAAACATGCAGAAATAAGATCTAATATCCCAATTAGCGGAAGACTTACAGAGGATAAGTGGGAGAAGGAGTATTCAGTCGAAGCCTTCGTAAAAAGAGCTAAAGATCTAGTTAATGAAGGATATACCGCGATAAAATTTGATTTAGACATACCTACTCCTTACTTAAATTTAGGGAGAATTAGAGTTGGCGATCTATCACTTAAGGATATTGATTTTATGATTGAAATAATTAAGGCTATAAGAGATAGTATAGGTAACGAAATAGATTTAATGGTAGATTTGCATTGGAGATATAACTTGAATACTGTATTAAGGTTATGTAAGGCTCTTAGCCCATATAGGCTTAGATGGATAGAAGACCCTACTCCTGCTAGCATAGGCTTAAGTAATTTTGATGAATTAAGAATTATTGCAGAGCGATGTAATACTCCTATAGCTATAGGAGAAACCCTTTACTCTTATCAGCAATTTAAAGATCTTATTCCATCAAAGATTCTAGTTTGGACACCTGATATAGCGAAAACGGGAATTATTGAAGGAAGAAGAATAATTGAGTTAGCGTCCATGTACGATATTGAATTTTCCCCTCATAATATAGGTTCTCCCATAGCTACTATGGCAACAGCACATTTATCATCATTATCGAATACTCTTGGAGCAATGGAATTTCATGCTCATGATCTTCCTTTTTGGAATGAAATAGTAAGGCCTAAAAAAAGAATAATTGATCATGGTTTTATTAAGTTAAATGATGAACCAGGTTTAGGTATTGACTTAGATACTGACGCAGCTAAAAAATATTGGGATGATATAGATCTTTAAACTAAAAATACGTCATGTATAATGGGAGGGTGTGATGTTTGGTTAGGATTGTTGCTAGGAGTATTAGTAAGGTTTTTAAGAGGGGTTCTGTTGTTGCTTTGGATAATGTTAGTTTGGTTGTTGAGAGTGGTTCTAGGTTTGGTGTTTTGGGTCCTAGTGGTGCTGGTAAGACTACTTTTATGAGGATTGTTGCTGGTTTGGATGTTCCTTCTAGTGGTGAGCTTTTGTTTGATGATAGGGTTGTTGCTTCTAATGGTAGGCTTGTTGTTCCCCCTGAGGATAGGAGGATTGGTATGGTTTTTCAGACTTGGGCTTTGTATCCTAATCTTACTGCTTTTGAGAATATTGCTTTTCCTTTGACTAATATGAGGCTTAGTAGGGGTGAGATTAGGAGGAGGGTTGAGGAGGTTGCTGAGATTTTGGATATTTCTCATGTTTTGGGTCATTATCCTAGGGAGTTGTCTGGTGGTCAGCAGCAGAGGGTTGCTTTGGCTAGGGCTTTGGTTAAGAATCCTTCTTTGCTTTTGTTGGATGAGCCTTTTAGTAATTTGGATGCTAGGATGAGGGATAGTGCTAGGGCTTTGGTTAAGGATGTTCAAGGGAGGTTGGGGGTTACTTTGCTTATTGTTAGTCATGATCCTGCTGATATTTTTTCTATTGCTGATAGTGTTGGTGTTTTGGTTAAGGGTAGGCTTGTTCAAGTTGGTAAGCCTGAGGATGTTTATAATAATCCTGTCTCTGTTGAGGTTGCTAGTTTGATTGGTGAGATTAATGAGTTGGAGGGTAAGGTTACTGATGAGGGTGTTGTTGTTGGTAGTTTGAAGTTTCCTTTTGTTGGTGGTTATAGTGGGGATAGGGTTGTTGTTGGTGTTAGGCCAGAGGATGTTAAGTTGGCTAAGGATGTTTTGAGTTTGGATGATTGGGTTTTGGTTGGTAAGGGTAGGGTTAAGGTTGTTGGTTATCAAGGTGGTATGTTTAGGATTACTGTTATGCCTATTGAGGGTAGTGATGAGATTGTTACTTATGTTGATCATCCTTTGAGGAGTGATGAAGAAGTTTTAATATATGTTAGGAAAAATTCAATAAAAATATTCAAATAAAAAATATATAAATTCGGCATAAACATATGGTCTACTAAATAAAAATCAGCCGGTTATGAAACTTACGTAAATAATATACTCATAAAACCTAAACAAGCTTCTTACAGATAAGAGGTTAGACTTATTTTTATAAAGAAAAGATATTTATATGTAATGCAGAAGCTTCCTAGGATTAGGCTTGCAGAAATACTTCTTGAAAGTTCTCCTACCCCTTTTTGGCAAATTTTAAAACAAATCGGTGTCGAAGAAGCCACAGGTATTTTACCTAGATGGTATCAAGACCAAAGACAGTGGAGAATTGATGAGCCTTGGGATTATGCTTCCTTAGCTAACTATAAGAGAATGGTTGAGGATGCCGGTTTTAAGTTAACCGTAATAGAGGATAATCCACCAATGGATAAACTGATTTATGGTTTACCGGGGAAAGAAGAGCAAAAGGAGTACGTTTTTAAACTTATTGAGAATATGGGGAAGCTAAAAATACCAATATGGTGCTACAACTGGATGCCTACAAATTGGCTCAGAACAAGGACTGCTTTAAAAGGAAGAGGTGATGCGGTAGTTTCTGGCTTTGATGAGGAGGATTTAAAAAATACTCCACCGCCCAAGTATGGAAAAATAGATAAACCTACTCTATGGAGAAATTTAGAGAGCTTTCTCAAAGAGATACTCCCAGTAGCTGAAGACGCAAATGTTAAATTAGCTATTCATCCAGATGATCCCCCAATTGATGAAGTGAGAGGAACAGCGAGAATTATGAATAGTGTAGAAGCTTTTGAAAGGCTAATAACAGAATTTCCTAGCGAGTATAATGGAATTACTTTTGATCATTCAATTTTTTCATTGATAGCAGATGATGAGGTTGCTGTAGTTAGTCGTTTCCTAGAAAAAGGTAGAGTATTCTTTGTGCATTTTAGAGAGGTCATAGGAAATAAGAGAAAGTTTGTTGAGGTTTTCATCGATGAAGGATTAACTAGGCAATTTATGGAGATTAGGGAGTACGTAAAACATGGATTTTACGGTCCATTTAGAGTAGACCACACTCCCACACTTTTGGGGGATACTACACAGTTATCAATGCCAGGGTATTCAATCTTGGGGAGGATACATGCTATTGGGTATCTTCAAGGACTTTTTAGAGCGGCAATAGAAAGTTTAGGAACTAATTATGAATATAAGTGATATTATGATAGAGCTTAAGGAGATAGATAAAGGAATTACATTAATAGCTACCGAATATCATGACGTTGATCTTAATCTATTACATGTGAATAGAATGGATAGAAGATATTTACTCGATACCTCAACTTCTATACAGATAGAGTCAATAATAAATAAGATAGGAGAATTGCCAGATAGTGCAATCATATCTCATGCGCATCTGGATCATGCCGGTGGATCTGGATACTTATCAAGTAAAGGCGTCAACGTTATTTCACATAAAATAACAGCGTCGTTACTGTCAGACAATTACAGTGCTATTTATAGTTTCTTTCCAAATAGATTTATAAAATGGATCGGAGAAGAAAATGGTAAATCATTCGTTAACCTTATAAAGACGGAATTAGGATCGCCTAAAGTTTCTAGCACTGAGTTGCCTAACGATTCAGAATTCAAATGTTTTGAAGCTTTTGGTCACGTAGCGGGAGCAATAATATGTAAAGTAGGTAGTGTATTTTTTACTGGTGATGAAATTCAGGGTAGCGGGATCAGGGGTAGAGAGGAAACTAACTCTATACCACAAATCTCGTCAATAGAAGAATATTTGATGACAGTGTACAAGCTTATAAAAATGAGGCCAGATATTATAGTTCCAGCCCATAATTACTTGCCCAATAACTCAAGAATTATTGAGGGTACGGACGTAGATAAGTTTTTATACTCATCATTATATTCTGCACTCGAGCTCATAGACATAGCTGAATCAATTCTGGATAAACCTAAAACACTAGGAGAATTTACGGATAATTTATTAGCAGAATATGGGATAAAAAGAAAAGTATATCCGCAAGCATTAATTACGGCAGAGGCTATACTCAACTACTTACGTAAAAGCGAAAAATTGATAATAGTTAGAGAAGGTGAAGCGGAATTATATCTAGCGTCTAGGTAAAAAATTTCATTAATATTACTCAACCATCAATCAAATGTAGTAAAGGAATATAATACTATTATCATTATCTAGGTATAATTTTTAGAACGGTTTTTAATCATTTAAGCCATAACAGCTAATAAACTACACTATAATTTATGTGTGTATAACGGTATTATGAAGAATAATATAATATCGTTCTATCTTGCTCTGGGCAATGTATTTTAGCTTCCTTGAAGTCTTTTCATCTTTACTTAGAATACTAGGTACATAGCCTTATCCGTGTAGCTTATTATTGTGAATATCCACTTATATAACCCTTTAACATTCCTCTTGAAGTATGTCCAGTAGACGAATTTTGATATTGCCTTGGACTCAAGCCTTATTCCACAGTTCAATATATTATAAATACTTCTGCTTTCCATATCTAAGTGAAAATAGTATACCCCTTATTTAAAACAGTTACCTCATACTATTAATACGTTCAAGGAATTTTGCTTTATCTATACTTAGACATCGTTAATAAACTCGGTATGTTCATACTCTAGTTTACCCCTTAACAAGGCGATAACTATCACACTTTGTATAAGTTGTATCCCTATAAAGCTCCATCCTTACCCATAACAAATATAGAATTGGTCAATAAATAATACCTTCATAACTATAATTATGTTAATATATCGCTCGATTATAATATCTCGATTACAATACTAGGAGTCCTCTAGTTAGTTAGATATACGTCTGTGCTTAAGAAAGTCCATGAGCGTTATAGTTAGATCTTATGCTAAAACCCAATAGATTCTCATTTTATCTTTAGAAAGCTAGAGATAGCAAGATACGAAGAAGATTTATTTTATCACTACAAGATATCTAATAGTTATGAAAAGTAAAAATGATTTGAGAGATCAAGAATACTATTTGTATAGATTAGAATTAAGTCATGATGATTGCTGGAGCTATCACATTAATGGCGAGTACATTGATTCGTTAATTGGATTTTATAGTTATGGTGAACATCTTGAGGCATTTAGAATAGCTAAAGTTGAACGAAATAATATAATAGATGGGTCATTTATGAGTAAAAGTTTCAGAGAAAAGTTTGGGATAAAAACCGTTACGATAAGAAAGCTTAATAAGAATCTATATCTTCTTCACATGATAGTTCCTTATGAGTACTCATCTATAGTCAAGCTTTATAGGAGTGGGATAAATGATTTCTCTCAATTAGTTATTAACAATCATGAAATATTTTATTTTATCTCAAATGATATAGTGGTTAAAAACTTAATTACAGTATTAACTGCAGATGATAATTTAAGAGTATTAGATATTAGAAGAACTAGTCTCACTGTTGACAATTTATTCTCATTAATGCCTTTACGTCTTGTTCCTGTCTTACTATTTACAAGAAGAGAAAGGGATATAGTATTAAAAGCATTAAATGGTGGTTATTTTGAAATTCCCAGAAAAATATCTTTAGATGAACTATGTAAAGAAATAGGGATAAGTAAAACCGAAGTAACGATGCTCATAAGAAATTCTATTAAAAAATTACTAAATAGCATGTTTCATACAGTATTTTAAATGTTACATATTAACTACAATAGCTCTATTTTACAGCGAGGTAGAAAAGTTATTCAATGTATTATATAATCATGGTTCTCTCACCTTAAAATATTGAGCCTCTCCTGCATTTTAGTTAGGCATAAGTAGAACTGCTCACTTGGCATAATCCCTTGGATCTATTAGCAATGGGACTTAGTATGTGAATATAGCGCCGTTGCGAAGGTAAATCCTTCCATAGAGGATATACTAACGATAGCTAATATAGGTTTAAGATGTAGGTCTCTATATAATCCGCGATACGTTTTCCAAAAATTTTCCATAATTTGAGCTTCTTCATTTATACGCGACTAACTAGGAAATATTTAAAAAATTACTTTCTTCTCCTCGATAGAACAAGTGCACCTACAATTATTATTACGATAAATATTATGACTAAAGCAATATAATATAACGTATAGTTGGATGAATTCTTCAATGTCTCTGTAGTTAAGGAGTTAGAGGAAGTAGTAGTCGCTATTATATTACTTGAAGAGCTTACGGTATTACTAGATGCCAGATTAATCGTATAGGGTTGATAGTACATCATGTTATAGAAATAGCCATCGAATTGATTCCATACAAATCCCTTAACATATGGTTGGACGAAGAAGTATACTATATAGTTAGGTAACCAGATGTAAGGGGCTTCGTTGTAAAGTATCTTATAAGCTTGTGCTACTTCATTAGTTTGAAGTGTAGTATTAGTTATGAAAGGCAAGTTACTATATATTTGTTGTAAGGCTGAGTTATTAACCCAAGCAAAATTACCACTAATCCCTCCAAATTCAACGTCAGTTTGTGCTATAAGCTCTTGGAATACTGGATCTGGCCAATCGGGGAACCAACCTAAGTCAGCCATAGCTGGCGTATCATTAGGAGAGAGCCAGTTGTCTATTACCGCTGGTAACACATACTTAAAGGCAACTGATATGCCTAGTTGGCCTAAGTTTTGCTGAACAATATCCAATTCCTCTTGTTCCAGCTCAGTTACTGGAGTTATAGAGTAAATCTCCAAGGTTGGTAATTGACTTCCCTTAGAATCTCCTACTACAGTCCCATTAGGTAATATTACGTAAAAATGCCCTTCATATCCAGCCTCGTTTAAGTAATGTAAGGCTAATGAAAAGTTATATACGTAAGGATGTAAATTATCAAGTTGCATAACCTCGTTATATAAGGGAAAGACTGGTGACATAGGTCCGAAGTACTCTGTAGCTCCTATTTGTCCATTTGGAAGTTTAAATAATTGTAGGAGTTCAGTATAGTTGATTCCATATACTAAAGTTAATCGTAAGGCTGTTATGTTAGTAGGAAAAGTTTCAGTATTCATGGAGATGAAGTATGCAGCAGCCTCATAGCCTAAGTTAAGGAAAACTTGGCTAAAATTAACATATTTATTGTATTGGTAAGCGGAGTACATCTGTTCCAAAAAAGGTTGTGAAACGTAAGATATTTGTGCTTGATTCGTTGCGAAATCTTCAACTCTATCAGTATGAGATAAACCGTAATCTACTATTATGATAGGTATATGTGCTGGTTCAGCTACCGCTGGAATATTAGTTAGGTTCTCTGCCCAATAGTGAGGATTCTTTTCAAGAGTGATCGTTGACATCCCTGCCCCTACTTTTTTGATCACATATGGACCAGTTCCGTTCATCCCATTTTCATTTATATATGAATTTGCACTGTTTGGTTGTACTCCTCCGTGTTGGTCTACGTATACTGGGTTTACTATTGCTCCCCACCAGTTTGCCAAGTCTAGTAGGAAGTCTCTGTAGGGTTCTAGTGTGTTTATTTCTACCTCATATGGTCCTTTAACAACTACTGCTTGGTATGGGTATTCCATTATCTTCTGAATTGTTTGATTGTTTGCGTTGAAGTGTGATAGGATAGATGCTAAAACCTTAGCTGTTAAAGTAAAGTTTCCTCCAGTTTGTAATCCAGTAACGTTTTGAATTGCATTGTTTACACCCCAAGGTATAGCGTATCCAAATGTACTAAACACTGTTCCATTAAACAATAAACCAACATAATTAGAGATGCCTGCTCCTTGTCCCATTAGTATTGTCCTATATAACGAGAACCATACTGTTGACGCGTTGACTTGTACTCCGTCTGGGAAGTAAACTCCTTGTCTTATGAAGAACGTCCAGTTCTCGTAATTGGATGTACTCCAATTCTGAGCTATTACCGGAACTACATGGAGATAGTCTGACCCGTTAAATTCCACAAGTTCTTGGAATACAGCTGTGAAGAAAGGACCATCTTCCACTGCAAACCCTGTAGCTGGATCTAATGCATCTGGAGGAATAGTTTGGGATACGTCTATTAGTTGTGAAGTATTAGATGGAGCTATAGTGATAGTAGTTTGGCTTGATACTACCATGGATGCTAATGAAACTAATAACACATTTAGTATGATTGCTATCAAGAAGAAGGAAGCTGGGTTCATCCTCTTTTTTATGCTTTTCATGCACGTATAATTTTTAGGCCAATTAAAAAGCTTTCTTAAAATAAGAGTTTGCTATAAATACTTTAATTTCATTTTTAATCATTCACAATTAATATCTTTTTCTAAAATATATTAAAATCTAAGGAATACGTAATACAATGTCATCGCGTATGCCTACTTTAGATATATAGTTCCTAATGTATCAATCTGAGCGTTTAAGATAATTTATGCCTCAATACTGTGTTGATTTATTTCGACTTCTGGATTATTCTGACTTTTCCCATAAATTAATGCTAAACCTATTACATGGATTTAGAATTTTGTAAGAATACCGTTTGATAATGAAAAACTTTAACATCATAAGGCAATTATATTTTCAACTATACGATGCAGGCTTTTTTACATATTTTTATTATAGATTGTTCCTTAATGATTTCATTTTAAACAATAATTTATTTAGTTTTAATAAAAATACATAAGACTAAGGTTTAAATACAAGTTAGTATGCAAAATATGTTGTATGAATGATGATCATCATAAGTTAAAAGAAAATACAATAGGATTCTGGGGGTTAGTCGCAATAGGTTTAGCAGGTATTCTACCTATTTTCGGTCCTATAGAAGTTTCGGCGTTTATTAACGATGCGGGACCAGCCTCAATGTGGCCAGTAATCTTGGGAGCAATATTGTTCCTTATAATCTCACTGCCTATTATAGAATATACAAGAATTGTACCATTCGCAGGGGGCTATTATGGATTAGCGGAATTAGGATTTGGAAAAGCTGCGGGCAAATTTACTGGTCTTTTAAACATGATTTATGGTTTCTTCTGGCTAGCCTCCAATGCTTTCGCAATGGGATGGATAATTACTGATACCATTTATTACGTCTTAGGTTATCTAATTCCTATCTGGGTATGGATGGTAGTAGGAATTATGGTTCTAATCGCTGAATATTTTGTAGCTACATTAAATTCAAATTTGCTCAGTAAGATTATTTTTTATACTATATTATTAGGCATGTTGGTAGTGTTAATATTTAGTATATACGTAACTATAAGATCTCCATACAATTCTCTTTACTATCTTAATCCTCTTAATAGCCCTACTGGATTCAGCGGAGTAGCTTTAGCTACGGCTACGGTCGGCTTTTATACATACGTTGGATATGGAACCAGCTTATTTTTCAGTGAGGAGGCTAAAGATTCTAGAACATCTGTATATAAGGCAATATACGTTTCAGTTATTATTTCTACAATTGTTATAGCTTTCATAGCATATTCAGAAACCGTGGCTGTTCCTCTTTCACAACTGTCTACAGTAGGTTCATCATCACTTCCTCAGATAGTATCCTGGAGTAAGTACCTCCCTCTCTTTTCTTTACTAATTCTTAATATGTTTATATTTATAGCATCAACCATAGCTATGTCTGCGGATATAGGATATACTGGAAGGTTAATGTGGAGCCTTGCTAGGGATAATTTCATTAAAAATAACTGGATTAAGAAATTAGATCCTAAACAAAAAACCCCTAAGAATGCAACGATGTTATACGTTATTTTTTCGTCAATTATATTCTTGGTAATAGGTCTAGTATTGACTACTATATATGGCTATAATGCCTCTACTGTAGCTGTTACATGGTATACAGACGCTACTATAGGTACGATAATATGGTATTTCCATCACTTCATACCAGAAGTAGGATTATTCAATTTTATTAGGAAGCATAAGGAAATTTCTTATTCTAAGATTAGACTATGGATAGTGGGATTAATAATTCCAGTAATAGGCATAGTATTTTTCGCATATACGTTCTATGAGGGTATAATAGGAGATCTGGCGGAACCATATTTTGGGGCACTAATCTTAGCAACTGCTGTAATCATAGGATCGCTTGGTTATATAGTATATAAATGGAGGAAAAACGATTTAGGGGAATCCTGGGTACTGAAAAATGTTAGCGAAAGCAACAAACAATAATAAAATTGTAAACCACTATAGCCAAGATATTCTTACTTTTATTTCTCCATCGGCTTTTTCCCTTAAAGCCTTTAAAACCTCTTTCTCGTCGTTAATACTTATTGTCTTAGTAATTAACAATTTTGATGATTTTGGGTACAACGTCTTCCACGAAGCCAAATAAACCAATGCTTGTTCAAAGTGAGGCTTTTGACCATTTACCATGCCTATTATCAATTTATTAGCATGAACTATGTCTTGAATATCTTTATTATTTAGTGAAAAAGTGCCGGAAATTGGGTAGCCAAATAAGCCTAAAATACCGTTCCTATTCAGCAACGGTAAAAGAGAATCAAGCAAGGACGCATCAGCTCCAGTAGCGTCAATTATAACGTCAAACTTACCTTGTGTTTTTAACAGTTCATCATAACCCTTATAGGAGTTGTAGTAATTGATCTTAGCTTCTTCCATTAACGTTTGCTCTATTATTAATGGTTCCCTTATATTGCTCATCCATACTTCTAAACCGACAGTCCTCAAGGCTAAACTAAACAAAATACCAATAGGACCAGTACCAACAACCAAAGCCCTCCTACAATTCAAAGTACCATCATCACAACTCCACAAAGGAACCCTCCTCTGAACACTCAACATCTCCTCAACACTCTTCACAACATCAGCCAAAGGCTGAGCCAAAATACCAACATCCTCCAAAGCCCTAGGAACCCTAACAAGATACCTAACATCATCAAACCAAAACTCACGCATAAAACCATCCTTACCTTTAGTTCCCAAGTCTGTAGCTCGTCCAGTTTCGCAGAAATCTGGTCTACCCGCTAAACAATTCCTGCAAACACCACAACCCCTCCTATTAACAGGCATAACCAACTCACCTTGAGAAAAACCACAACAAGACTCCTCAACAACACCAATAGCCTCATGACCTAAAACCAAATAATCTCTATTTTCAGGTAATATAGCATGCGAAAGTCTACCATTCACTATTTCTCTGTCAGTTCCGCATATTCCATTATATAACGTCCTTATTTTAACCTTGCCATAATTATCGACTTCCCCTTCTTTCACATCTTTTATTTCTACTCCAGCCTTAGGCGGTCTGACAATGATAGCCCTCATCAAACTATATTCTTTTAGGTTTTAGATTTTAAGCGTTATAACTAACAAGTTAAAAATCTTAAGAATTAGATACAATTATATAATTTTTATAGAAACGATGCATAATACCATAATTATCTAACGAGATAATTACATGATCTTATAATTTGCTTTAGAGTTTGGATATTTGTGACTTCTCAAGGATCTAAAATTATTTCCATCTTAATTCTTTTGATATTTTCATCAAAAGAGAAGGCTAGAAGATCATAGTATGAGGATAGATCTACTGTATTCCATCCCTCTCTTAAGTGAATGTGATCTTCAACAACCTTTGATAATAAGTTATATTCACAGATGTTTAGGTTAGTGCTTTCATCAGTAAAAACTCTCAACTTCTTATTTGTGAAACCTTTCAGTGGTATACCCCCAAACCAACCTTTAATGCCAGTATTTCCCTTCACGTAACTTCCATCAAAGATCCATATTCTAATAGCATTCCATGCGTTTGACATTAATTCCCTTGTTCTTATGGCGTAAATTTTTCCCTCACCACTCCTATAAGTGTAAGCCGGGGAATGATTAGCATAAGATGTGCCGAAATATACGTTATAACCATCGCTCACTATTCCAGATATAAATCCGCTGATGGAGATTATTTGAGGAACGACTGGGTCAACTCTTAAAATCATACTTACCGTAGTCCTAAGTGTAGGTTCTGTAAGCCCTTCCGAAGGATTAACCCCTATGATAGGAATTCCCATCAAGTAAACTTTTTGGGTTCTCAATCCGGGTATATAAGAAGGTCTTTCCGACTCATTGTTAATTACCTCTAAGAAGGGATATAAAGTGTGTTTATCCTTATAAGGATCAGATACTACGAGAGCTCCACCGTAAAACGATATTAACTTATTCTGAAGCTGAACGATTTGTCCTCCGTCACGTTTAATTTTGATCTTATCATCAAGGTTTATTCCAAATTCAAACTCCTCAACTATTTTAGACTTATTTTCTATCATATCATAAACTACTATAGATGAATTTTCAAAGTGAGCTGGGTTGAACACAGTACCAAAAATCTTGTCATCCTTAATCTCCAATTTATAAACAGTCCTATCTCTAATTATCCACTCAGCCTTTCTATCGCCTAAGCTTAGTTTCCATAGTCCTAGTTCAGCATGACCATCAGCCCTAGAGAAATATAAGGTATTCTCATGACCGTCATAAACTAAGTCGGTTACTTCTCCATACCAATGATTAGGTGGTATCTTATCATCCCACTTTCTACTCCACAATAATTCTACTCTATCCTTATCATCTATGGCGTGTATATGGCTGTATTTTTCCCTCATGTCCTGCTTAACCAAAGTTCTGTCACTCGAAACCAATAGTCCAGGAGGAGCTTTTAGCCAACCTCCGAAAAATACTAGGTCTTTGGAGTTAGTAATTGCTCCATGCGTATCCCCTCCAGCTTTAGGAAGTTTCCCTAAGACTTCATAAGAGTATATTAGCTTTTCTTCAGCATAGACTTTACCCGAATGTCCTTCATGAATTATTAACTTCCCATTAGAAGGGTGGAAAGTCATATAGAAACATCTGAATTGGTTTTGTCCCATTCCTACTTCATCATATGTTATAAATTTTCGTAAATTTAGATTATTCATATAGATCACTCTGCTATTTTTATCATCAGTCTACTAAAAGTTTCTTTATTAACTTGTTAACACTTACATTTATTTGCGAAGTATAAAAATAGATAATTATGAAAATAACTAAAGTAGAAGCGAAAAGTATCTCTTTACCTCTTAAAAGAAGATTGCTACGAGTGGCTGGTGAACATCCTGGTACTACGGTTTTCACGCTGGTTAAGATAAGTACTGATGAGGGAATAGTAGGATATGGGGAGACGGGTGGAGGTGGTTATTCTCTAGTTCCCCTAATAGATAAACTTAAAGATTTATTAATAGGAGAAGACCCTTTTAATATTAGAAGATTGAGATATAAGGTAGCTGCCCCCATAACGACAACTTATTATAATCAACTCTTACCTCAGATATGGTTCCCTATAGAGACTGCATTGCTAGACATTAAAGGGAAAGCTTTAGGCTTACCCTTACATGATTTGCTTGGAGGTAAGGTAAGGGACGAGGTGGAGACTTCTGGCTACATATTTGCAACACCGGAGACAATAAGCGTTGATGATTTAGTGAAAATGGTAAAAAATATCGTAAAAGAGTATGGATTTAGAGTTATTAAGCTAAAAGCTGGAGTATTCAAGCCTGAGCATGAAATTGACGCCATAAAGACGATGGCAACTGAAATTCCTAAAGTTAAGTTTAGGGTTGATCCTAATGGGGGATGGAACTTATCTGAGGCCTTAAGCGTTTCCAGAAGCTTAGAAGGAGCTAATATAGAATACTTTGAGGATCCAGTGTGGACATGTGAAGGCTTAAGAGCGTTTAAGGAAGCATCGAAGTTCCCCGTGGCAACTAATACTGTTGCGACTAGATTTGAAGACATTCAAAACGTTTATACGAAGAGGTGCGTAGATATAGTTTTAGGGGATCCGCATTGGTGGTTTGGTGTTTATGGATATTTGGAATTGTCAGCTACTTTATGGGCACTTGGTTTAGAATTAGGTATGCATAGCCCTAGTGAAACTGGAATATCTCTGTCAGCTATGGTTCAAGTTGCTAGCTCCACTTTTAACCTAAGCTATGCAATAGATACTCACTACATTCATCTAGCTGGTGATATAATAAAGAGACCGTTAAAAATTGAAAATGGAAAAATTAAAGTACCTAACGATCCAGGATTAGGAATTGAAGTCGATGAGAATAAGGTAGATAGATTTGAGACGTTATATAAAGAAAGTGGAGAATACGTTTATCACTTGAGTAAGGATAGTAAAAGTATACCAACTATTCCTAAGACGGACTTCATGAAATGTGATTGCCATTAGAGAAGAGAGGGGTGTTATAGAGTGGAAGGAGTTTTCCTAACTAATATAACCCCATTTAATAAGAACCTTGAATTAGACATACAAGGTTTAAGAAATATTATAAGTTATGCTGAAAACGTTAACATGAGATATATAGTCCCTTTAGGTACTGCAGGAGAGTTTTCTTCTCTATCAATCGAAGAAAGAGTAAAAGTAGTAGAGAACGTTGTAAAAAGCGTTAACAAGTCAGAAGTTATAGCTGGTGCCTCATCAACGTCATACGTAGAAACGGGAAATTTGTGCAAAAAATATCGTGATTTAGGTGTGAAGAGAGTAATGCTTACACCACCTTATTATCTTAAAGGAAACCATGAGGGGATTATTGAATATTTTAAATTAGTAAGTTCTTTATGTGAAATGGATATAGTGATTTATAATAATCCATCTGTGATTAACTTTGATCTATCGCCTAATCTTATATATGAATTAGTTAGAGAAGTGCCTTCCATAAAAGCATTAAAAGAAGCTAGATATAACGTAGTAGAATTTAAAGAAGTTGTTAGGTTAGTGGGTTCTAAAATAGACGTGATAGATGGATTAGAGGAGAGAGCATTACTTGGAATGATATTGGGCGCTAAGGGTTTCACCACGTCTATGGGTTCTTTCTCTTCATTACCTATAAAAATATACGAGAGTTACGTAAGAGGAGAGTACGAGAGGGCTTTTAAACTATATGACCTATTATTAGAATATAGGTCGATAATCAAACCTCCGATAACTATGGCTCACCTCGCAAAATTAGGAGCTGAATTAAAGGGATTGATCTCATCTTCAGTGGTGAGACCGCCTCTACCACAATTAAGCGATGAACAGAGAAAACAAGCTTTAAAGATCATTCAAAAAATATTAGCTGAATTCAATTAATTTTTACTTTTATTTCATCGCCATTATATTCTACAATTTTATCACCTTTATCTTCCTTAATTCCAATTCCCTCCCTTACGGAAACTATTTTAAAAACTTTATTAACAGAATACTCTCCTATTCTCTTCCCAATTGTAAGATAATCGTTATTCAGATTAAGAGGTATTAATGAGTAATCACCTTTTTCATAATTATATGTAATACCGTCATCATCGTAAAGTAAGAAATTTGTCTTCCCTCCCGGATAAACCCTAATCTCTATACTATTATCTCGTGAGGCTAATGGTATTATGGCTCCTTCCTTAACGTGAATCGGTATTATATCAATAGGCGAATCTACCTTTAACCACCTTCCTCCTTCGACTTTTCTACCAGTCCAAAAGTCATACCATCTCCCTTTAGGCAAATAGATTTCTCTTTCTGTAACTTCTGGTAACGTAACTGGGCTAATCAACATGTATGGACCGAACATGAACTGATCGTCTATATTATAAACGTTCGAATCATCTCTGAAGTCCATCACTAAAGCTCTCATCATTGTATATCCTTCACTAGTAACCTTCCATGCTAGAGAATATATATAGGGTAATAATCTATAGCGTAAATTAATATATTTTACTATAATTTTCTCAAAGTCTCCAAATCTCCAAGGTTCTTTAGGGAATATAGTCCCGTGAACTCTAAATATAGGACAGAAAACTCCCCACTGAAACCATCTAACGAATATTTCCTTATAAGCTTGACTCTCTGGATTACCACTGAAAAAGCCTCCAATATCAGTCGTCCAGTATGGAATACCGGAGAGGCAAAAGTTCAGCCCGGCTGGTATTTGTCCCCTTAATGTAGCCCAATCAGATAAAATGTCTCCAGACCAACTGATTGCTGAACTAGCTTGCTGACCCGCAAAAGAAGATCTAGTCAAAATGACAACTCTTTTATTGCTGACCGCTCTCTGTCCTTCATAAACTGCCCTAGTTTCCATTAACGGAAAAGCATTTAAGTACTTGAAACCATAGTTTTCATTAACTTTAGCGTCATGTAAAGGAGAATAGAACAAGAGACCATAGCCTGTTTCCGGTTCTGACGCGTCTAACCAATAACCATCTACACCAATGTCGAAAAAACTCTTCTTTATATGCTCCCAAAACAGCTTTCTACACTCATCTTTGAAAGGATTAAATGCAGTAGTGTTTTGTATTATGCAACCCTTACTCTCAAATTCCTTGTAGATTTCAGTTTCCTTTCCAAACGTAGGCCAAATGGAAATAACTAACCTACATTTCTTCTCATGTACTTGATTTATCATCCCTTCAGGATCAGGGAAATCGTTTTCATCGAATTTAAATGCATTCCATCCATACCTGCCCCAATATCTCCAGTCTAGAACTATAACGTCTATAGGTATGTTTCTTTTTTTAAATTCCTCTAAAGTATTTAATAACTCATTTTGTGAGGCATATCTTTCCTTCGATTGCCAATATCCATAAGCCCATTTTGGAAGTAAAGGCGCGTCTCCAGTTAGTCTTCTATAGCTAGCAATTACTCTATCCAATTCTGGTCCGTAGATGAAATAGTAGTCTAAGGCATCTCCAGCTTCAAACCAGATCCTTAACTTATCGTCTCTATTATTTATAAGCATCATTGAATAATTATCCCATAAAATTCCATAACCTTTACTTGAGACCATGAAGGGTATTCCTATGTCCGTATTTCTCTGAGATAAGATTATTGTAGAACCCCTATAATTGAATAACCCGAATGATTGACCTAGTCCGTTTCCTCCTGCGTGTTGTCCAAACCCATATATTGCCTCATCTTTCGATAATTCAAATTCTTGTTCTATGTGATTTGTAGGTTCACCTAATATATTTACTGGTATTATAGCCCTATTGACCTCCTTTAAGAGAGTTTTACCATTAGGATCAGTAAAGAGCAATTTTTTGGATACCCCATCATAAGTCACTTTAACTTCTTGAATTTCGTTTTTTATCTGCTTGCTTCTAATTATTAAGCTAGAATCTTTCCTATTCCCATAAGTTATTCTCGCTATATTTGAATCATAGTATTCTACTTTAGGTTCCATGATAGTGCGTTAAATCAAGAAATATATAAGACTTAAGTATTGCAAAAATTTTTAGAGTAACGAATTAATGGAAATCAATATCATACTTAAACATAGTAAGTATAAACTGTTATAGTAGATTTTAAATATATGCTGAAATATATAAATCAAATCTCTTAGATAAAACAGAATGTTGACTAAGTTCCTTAATATAAATTCTGAGCCTTATTTACAAAACTTTATAACAGAGTTTCGAAAACTTCTAAATTAGGTAAGCATGCGGGTAATAAGGTCTAGACAAGTGAGAAGAGGAGAAGAGCAACACTTCAGCGGTAATGTAAAAATAGAAATGCTATATGATGCCGAACCACCTGCCATGATCTCCGCGTCATTAGTCACATTTGAGCCGAGAGCAAGAACAGCATGGCATTACCATCCCCTAGGTCAATTATTGATAGTAACAAATGGTAAGGGTATAATAAAGGCAGAAGGAGAAGAGGCTGTAGAGATTAAAGAGGGTGACGTGATTTGGACCCCTCCCGGACAAAGACACTGGCATGGAGCATCACCAACATTATCAATGACTCACATAGCAATTCAAGAGAAGAAAGATGGTAAAAATATAGAGTGGTTAGAGAAAGTAAGTGATAATGAATATGATAACACTTGGGCTACAATAGGTAGTCTAAAAGCCTATAGGGCTAATGATGATAAAGAGTTAAGAACGTTATTAAAGATGCTAGGAGTACTATTGCCTATAATTACAATTAGGTTAGATAGTATATAGATAAGTATTTTTCTCCTTATTTTATAGAAATAAGGTGTAAAATTTCATGTCTAAACTATACTAAATAATGAAAGACTTGTCAATGGGGAGGAATTTAATTATGCCCTATTAGGAAAGGCTTAAGACTTGTACTAGATTGGCTTATTAAAGTGTTAAAGATAAGCCTTAAATTCCATAATCTCTAATCTACGAACATGATCGGAGTTGTAGTTGTAGGATTGGGAAATATAGGTAAAGTCCACATTAGGGCGCTAAAAGAATTAGAGAAGGAAAATAGTAACGTTAAGCTGATAGGTGTAGTGGATCAAATAAGCACCTTAGCAGAGGAGATAGCTAAACAATATGATGTTATAGCATTCTCTTCTCTCGACTCAGCTTTAAGGAATCCACAAGTTGATATAATTACTCTTGCTACTCCCTCTTATCTTCACTCACCCCAAGCAATACAAGCGTTTGAGTATGGAAAGAGCGTAATAACAGAGAAGCCGATGGCTACTACTTTAGCTGGAGCTAAAGAAATGATTAAGAGAGCTAATAGAAATGGAGTAAGATTGGGTGTAATATTTCAAGAGAGATATTCCCCAGACATCAAAAGAGTGAGGTATGAATTAATCGAAAAATTGGGTAAGGTATATCTGTTAGAAGCTGAGTTGAAGTGGTATCGTGATGAAAAGGAGTATTATAAAAAAGATGAGATTGCCAGAAGTTGGCGTGGCATGTGGAACACGGAGGGTGGTGGAGTATTAACTAATCAAGGCATTCATACTATTGACCTCTTGTTATGGTTTGGAGGGGAAATAGAGGAGGTTTCTGGATTCGTTGATACTTTAACTCATCCATCTATAGAGGTTGAGGATAACGCGGTATCTATATTTAAGTTTAAGAGTAAGGCATTAGGAGTTATGGCTCAAACGGTCTCCTTTATCCCTAAGGATAGCCAATATAGAAAGATCAGGATAAACGGGACTAGTGGTTTCATAGAAATTACGGATAGGAAAATTAGCTCAATTAAAATTGAGGGAATAACAAAAGAAGAGCTAATCGGTAAATCTTCTGATACACTAAGTCAAAATATAGACTTACATAAGGAATTATTTAGAGATTTCCTTAAGAGATATGAGGAAAATGATGATTTCCCTATAAATGGAGAGGATGGAATAAAAAGCCTAGAATTAATTAAGGCAATTTATCTCTCTTCAGCAAAAAGAGAGGTTGTTAGGTTACCGTTAAACTTTGATATAGTAATTTAATGGTTTTTCTTACGATATTATTAGGATTAAAATTTGAAATATTTTTAGTACATTAATTGGGACTTGTAAAATGGTATTATACAATTAGGAATTCACCATAACTTAATTGAAAATAACAGAATTAAATTCTTCGAGATTCACGTATAACTTATCCATATAGGGCTATCTGAAAAATAAAATATCTATTTTAATTTAAAGCGAAACTATACAAGTGCTGAGCTTACATTATATGACATCTTGGTTTAAGGAAGTATACGCTTACACTATTTTTATAGAAAGGTTAACAAGTAAAGGGTAACTTTTTAAATAAAACTATTTTGAGTTACATTATTATCACTATATTATGAAAATATGGATTATTTAATTTTTAACACATAAACGAATAGGACAGAAAAACTTTAAATTGTTTTCCTGATAGTTTTGGTCGATGATATTAGGAGTTCAAAGTTACTCATTAAGAAACCTAAGTTATGAAAAAGCATTAGAAGTTATTTCTAATTTAGGATTTAAGTATGTAGAGGCATATCCTAGACATTTGGAACCAAAAGCGGAAAATGTAGGAATAGCCCTCAATATACATAAAAAATTTGGGATAAAGTTAATCTCACATGGAGTTAATCGAATGAGTGAAAAGGGATTGAAAGAATTATTTGATTTTGCAAATAGTGTAGAAATTGAAATCTTAACAGCTGACCCAGATGAAGAGACCTTACCTAAAATAAATGATTTAGTTAAGGAATATAATATAAAGGTAGCAATACACAATCATGGTCCTAATCACAGATGGGGATCGTATAAGAAGATTTATGAGAAAGTGGAGAATCTAGACTCAAGAATAGGCATGTGTCTAGATCTAGCCCACTTAGCAAGATACGGAGAAAATCCATTAGAGGCTATTGAGAAGTTAGGTAAAAGAATATTAGAAATTCATCTTAAAGACGTGAATGAGAATGGTAGTGATGTTATTATTGGTAAGGGAGTTCTTAACATTAAAGACGTAATGAAGAAAGCCAAAGAGCTGGATATACCAATTATGATAGAATACGAGCTAGATGATCCCGTGAACGGAATTAAAAAGTCATTAGAGTTTTTAATGTCAATGTGAAGCTTCTATGTGCTCTATGACTAGGAAAGCCTATTAATACTTACAAGGTGAACAATGATGAATTTAAATGGGATTTCAACTAGTGTTCAATTAGTAGATTTTTCCTGTATTATAGATCAAGGAAAATGAACGATATAAATTCTTATAATAACATGAAAATCTTTCTATCCTTCCCACTGTTTAAGGTTAAGTTAACCGCATGAAATGTAATTCATACATGCATTTGAAGACAACAAAGATTAAGTAGAAACAAATACTGATGTAAAATTTTATATAATTAGTTTTAGATTTTTGATTGGTTGCATAATTTTGCTTATTTCATCAATCTGGTTAACAAGTTAACGTAATGAGTTATTTACTATCTTTTATAAAAAGTGCCTATGCATAAAAGTAGGTTTTTAGAAACGATACCTATACTACTTTTGACATTAATGATAGCCCTAGGAGGAATAGTAAGTATTGCGCAGCCAACTCCTAATCCTCAACCAACATTTTCGTATGCTTCTAACTATCCAGTGTTTAGTATAGCTAATGGTGACGGTCCTTTCGTTCAAGGAAACTGGAATGTTTTTTCACCCTCAGTTAGGTATGGAGATAATTATCACATGATGGCATTCGTGTTAGAGCAATTAGCTGATGCTGAACAATATACGGGACAATTACTTCCAATATTAGCCACTAATTGGACATTCGCAGATAATTATCATGAATTAATAGTGTATTTAAGACAAGGAGTGTACTTCTATTATAATGGGACATATAATGGGACACAGCAAGTAATTGAGTGGCCTTTCACTGCTAAAGACGTAATAGTAACCTTCGAGCTGTACTTTAAGGTGTTTGGAAACCCCTTCCAAATTACTATGAGTTCACCTAACCCTTACGAAGTAATATTTAATTTCACTACTCCCAATATTCCCTATGCATTATATACTATTTTATCTGGGCAATACATAGTACCATGGGAACAATACGCTCCTTTGCTAAACTCTTCAAATCCGGCTAATGCAGTAATACCAGTCCCCATAGGAACGGGACCATATTATTTAGCTAGCCAAAGTACCAACTTACTGATATATTATAGAAATCCAGTGTATTGGATCCCTGGCAGACCATTCTTACCAGAAATAAAGGTTTATGGAATCTATAATCCACAAGTTTACTCAATGTTAGCTGAGGGACAATTACAATGGGCCTCTTCAGGTAGCAATGGACCGACACCTCTTGAATCATTATTTATAGATAAAAATCCTCAATATTATCACGCAATGATGGGATTTCCAAATGGTACTGGTGGAAATAACTGGTATTTGTATATTAACAATCAAAAACTAAACTATTGGCCTTGGAATCAAACATGGTTCAGAATGGCTATAGCATTAGCCCTTAATATGACCCAGTTATCTGACGTTGCAACAGGTTATTTACCTAATGGAGCGGTTCCCTATCCAACATCGTGGTATTTGCCGCCAATTATGGCACAGAATTGGCTATCCCCTCAAATTTATCAACAAGGCTTCATCCATCCTAATGTTTCTGAAGCTTTACAGATATTGCAACAACATGGATTAAAGATTATTAATGGTAAACTATCTTTTCCAAATGGTACGCCATTACCCCCAGTAACCTTGTATAATTTCGTAGACTGGTCTGATGTATATGCTCAAGCGTATGCTTTCGCTCAAGAAATGCAAACAGAATTAGGTTTGCAAGTACAAGTAGTTTCAGTTAGTCCTTCTACACTACCATCTTATATGGAGGCAGGAAATTATGAGCTAGCTTATTGGTATGGAGACGATAGTTGGCTATCTCCTTATACTGTATGGGGGTTCTTAGTTATACCACCGCTAGTTTCTATAGTGCAATTATCGAATGGTAAATATGCAGCGAATATAACTGCCCTCAATAACACAGAGATAAGACTGCCTAATGGAACACTGATAGCCAATTTAACTGCAGCACAAGAATATTTATTAAACTTACCTCAGCTAAGGGCAGAAAATAGTTCATTATTAAATAACAGTACTATAGTATACGTAGCAAACATAACAGCGATTTTGAAGAGTACAACTCTTCTCTCTGATTGGGAAAGATGGATTCCACCACAGCAATTAATCAACTTATACATACAAGCTGGTGAGACTAATAATGTCACACAACTTAGACAAATATACGATCAGATGGCTCAAATAATAATGAACAACACTCCAGTGATACCCTTTACGACAACTGAATGGCCGTTTGAGGAGTGGGAAGATCAATATTATATAGGATTCTCTACTCCTCAATATATGTACTGGCTAAACGTATATGTTGGGAATGCCGCCAATCCAGCTGAACCCATAATATGGAATATAGCCCCTAGACCTCCGGGAATGACGAATCAACAAGCATTGAACTTTACTCAACAAGCTTGGAGCGATGTACTAGCATTTCTATATGGTAAGGCATCTACGGCAACACCGCCTTCCTTATTGGCAATGTTAGGAGTTAGCACTGTCACTACAACCAGTACTGTTACTAGTGTATCGTCTTCGACAAGCACTGTTACCACGACCTCAGTGAGTACCACAACGAGCACGGTCACGACAACTAGCCCAACTACCGTAACTACGACTTCCACAGTTACCAGTAGTAGCAATACTGGGCTTTACGTAGCTATAGCCGTGGTAGTGATAATAATAATAATTATAGGAGTAGTATTGGCTTTAAGAAGGAGATAAAAAGATGACAATAAAGATAACAGATTTTAAGTTAATATCATTTTTTATCTATTTACAAATTTAGTAGGGTGAATGATTTGAACTTAAGAACTATAAAATTTTTAATCTATAAGATTATAACATATTTTATAGTATTTTTCATTGCAATTACTATAAATTTCTTCCTTACCAGGCTTATTCCGGGTAATGCACTTTCAACACTTATAGCTGCACTCTCCGGAGCTGAAGCTGGATTATCTTCAAGCACTGCTGCAGGAGGGGCGTCAGTTGCCCAACTTTCACAAGAAATTCATCAATTAGAAGCAGAGTTTGGTCTTCTACCTCAACCTTGGTACGTTGAGTATTTTCATTATCTTAAAGGAATTTTTACTGGAAATTTAGGAGTCTCAATAACATATTATCCGCTAAGTGTAATTCATATCATATCTTCGTCTATAGGAATTACTTTAGGTGAAGCTCTTATAGCCTCTATATCTGCTTATTTCTTAGGCTCATGGTTAGGTTCGATATTCGCTATAAGAAGAGGAACTAAGTCTGGAACTCTCGCTGACGTGATTTCAGCTATCTTAATTACTATTCCGGCTTTCGTTATAATTATGTATCTAGAGCTAGCGTTTTCAGTAAACTTGAAGCTGGTCATGATATCTTTTCCTGGCGTTTCACTTACGCCCAAAGGCATTTTGAATTTGATTAACTTTTATATTATACCAATGATAGGTTTCATTGTCTCTTTGATGCCTGGATTTTATTTCGGAATGAGAAACACCATGGTTCATACATTGAGGGATAATTACGTCAATTATGCGGAAATATTGGGCTTTAAGAGGTCAACAATAAGGAAGTTTGTATCAAGGAACTCTATGTTACCCAATATTACGAACTTTAGCATAACTGTAGGTTTTGGAATAAGCAGTGCCCTAACTATAGAAGGTTTATTAGCAGTACCGGGAACTGGGTATTATCTAGGGAATGCCCTTCTCGATAGAGATTTACCATTACTACAAGGTATATTCTTGATCATTGTTGTTATGCTAATAATATCCTTAGCTATTATAGAGATAGTTTATGGTTTACTTGATCCGAGAGTGAGAGGTGGTCAAGGATGAGTTCAAAAATTAAAAAATATATATTTACAAATGCATTTACTACGGTAGGATTCTCGATTTTAATAGCTGATTTAATCTTAGGCATTATTGGGCATTTTTGGACACCATATCCCCCTACCGCTACATTTACACCAAATTTACCACCTTCTTCACAACATTTATTGGGTACAGATACATTTGGACATGATGTTTTTTCTGTTATGCTAGTTTCAACTTTGCCCACATTATTAGTTGGATTAGGCATTGGCGCATTAACAACGCTGATATCAACAGCAATAGGAATCTTAGGAGGATATTATGGAGCTAGGAGGACGGGTGTAATAATTGACGTTGCTACGATATTAGCCTTGGCAATACCCGGTGTATTAATCTTAATATTATTAGGAGCCTATTTTCAATCAGCTAGTTCAGTGATTGGTTATGACGTGGTTGTGTTCGCATTAGCAATAACCGGTTGGGCTTGGGGAGCAAAAGTAATGAGAGCCCAAGTTTTGTCGTTATCGAATAGGGAGTATATTATAGCTTCTAAATTGATAGGGGAGAAGTCATGGAGGATTATGTTCCAACAAATTCTACCTCCAATTGTACCATTAACTATGGGGCAATTCTTGTTTGGGACGTTGTACGGAGTTCTGTCACTGACTACAGCAGAGTTTTGGGGAGTCATTCCCGTGACCACGGAAAACTTAGGTACTATGCTATCTCTGATAGCGTCTGGATCTGCTTATTTAATAGGAGATTGGTGGTGGATCTTAGGAGCAATACTACCAATAGTTGTAATGGCAATAGGTATAGGATTTCTAATAGTAGGTCTTGATGAAATTTCTGATCCTAGGCTGAGAAAGATGAAATTCACTACTGAGAAAATTGAAGTTCCTATACCAACAGATGAGAAGGTAGTTAATATAGTTGTTACTAGAGAGGAGGTCGAAAAGTGATGAATTCAGTATTGTCTGTAAAGAACCTTGTAGTAGGATATTACGCACCTTTTGGAGTAGTCCTAGCAGTTACTGGTGCGTCCTTTGACGTTTACGAAAACGAGATATTTGCGATAGTAGGAGAGTCGGGATCCGGGAAAAGCACACTAGCATCAGCAATTTATGGTGTTTTAAAGTTTCCAGGAAAGGTGTTTTTCGGTGAAGTAATATTTAACGGTAGAGATATATTGAAACTAAGTTATGACGATATTAGAGAAGTAAGAATGAAGGAGATCTCATTGGTTCCCCAATATGCTATGGACGCTTTAAATCCCGTTATGAAAATAGGCGATTTTATGAGGAGGGCATTGGAAGAACATGGTATAATCGGAAGTGAGGCTGATAAGGTTATTAAGGAGAAATTAGAATTGGTTAGATTACCAAGCAGTGTACTTAACATGTACCCTCATGAATTATCCGGAGGAATGAGGCAAAGAGCTGTGATAGCAACGTCTCTATTGCTGGATCCTAAACTGGTAATACTGGATGAGCCGACCACTGGATTAGATGTAATAGTCCAATACAACATGTTAAAGGATATCAAGGAAATACAAAGAAAATTAGGTATATCAATAATGATT